>JABABK010000006.1 GCA_014238285.1 Hellea sp. | reverse complement strand
GAAACTCTACTCTCGCTTCTTACGCTTTAACTTCGCTCCGCCTGATTTCGGCTTTCCGCCTTCACCAGCGGCGCGTTTGGCGGCTGCGGCGAGTTTCTTTTTGTGGGGTTTTTTACCCGCTTCTCTTGGCTTGTCATCATAGGTCTTGCCGCCATCGGCCTTTGCGGCGCGGCGGGCTAGGTCTTTTTTGGAGAGGGGTTTGTCGCCGCTGTCATATTTGTCGAGCGACTTGCCTTTATAGCCAGGCGTTTCGTTTCTTTTGCCTTCATAAGGTTTCTTGCCCTCATGGTTTTGGTGGCCTTCATAGGATTTTGATTTGACGCTAGAGCGGTCTTTTGGCCCGTGGCCGTCTTTGCCTTTTGGGTGATTGCTACGAGCTCTTTCGCGGTCGCGTTTTTTATTCGGATATTGAGATTTATCGCGAGGTTTATATTCGGGCCGATTGTCGGCGTTGGAGAAGTCCGGCGTGCCGTCTATGCGGCTGGCCGTTATGGCTTTTTCGATTTTACCGGCTGGGCCGATGGCTTCGACAAAGCGGCCAACGCCGCCGGGCGCGATTTCCACAAATGTGCGGGTTTCGCTGATTTTAATAGAGCCGATTTCACCTTTTCTGAGATCACCTGATTTGCAGAGCATGGGCAGGATCCAGCGTGGCTCGGCTTTTTGTTTGCGGCCAAGGTTAAGGGAGAACCAGACGCCGCCTTCAAAGTCATTACGGCTGCGTTGTTTACGCTCGCCTCTTTCGCCGCGCTTGGAGCCGCCTTCACGGGATGGATCATAAGCTGCGACGCCGAGAAGTTCCTCGGGGGCCGCGCGGCCAGCGCGGTAATTTCTGAGGAAAAGCGTGGCGATGGTTTCAGGCGTGCTGGCCTTGAGAAGCTGAACGACGAGATCGCGTTCGCTTTCGCTGACTTCTTCGGTCAGGGTCAGAGATTCTAATAGACGCTCATTATCTTTGGCGAGAACATCTGCGGCGGAAGGAGGCGCAGCCCATTCTGCTTTGATGCTGGCATCATTTAAAAGCCGTTCTGTGCGGCGGCGGCCATTATGCGGGACTATGATTGCGCTGACACCTTTACGGCCCGCGCGGCCTGTTCGGCCAGAACGGTGCAAAAGGGCTTCACGGTTTTTCGGGATGGAGGCGTGAATAACCAGTTCTAGGTCAGGTAGGTCTAGTCCGCGTGCGGCAACATCTGTTGCGATACACACACGGGCACGACCATCGCGCATGGCCTGTATGGCATGGCTTCGTTCTTTTTGAGATAGCTCGCCAGAAAGCGTAACAACCGAGAAACCACGATTGTTAAAGCGCTGGGTCATTCGGTTAACGGCGACGCGGGTATCGCCAAATACGATAGCGTTTTTGGCATCGTAATATTGTAGTAAATTGATGATGGCGTTTTCTTGGTCGTTTTTGTGAACGGTTAAAGCGCGGTATTCAATGTCGACATGTTGCGGGGCTGATGAAACGGTATTGATGCGTACGGCATCTTTTTGAAACTGTTGTGTCAGCCGAGCGATTGACTTTGAGACAGTCGCCGAGAACATAAGCGAGCGGTGGTCTTCGGGCGCAGCGCCAAGGATAAGGTCGAGCTCTTCACGGAAACCCATTTTGAGCATTTCATCTGCTTCATCCAGCACGATGGCGCGGATTTCTGTCATATCAAGAGAGCCGCGTTTAATATGGTCGCACAAACGTCCCGGCGTGCCGACAACGATGTGTGCGCCGCGGCCAAGCGCGCGTCTCTCGTCGCGCATGTCCATACCGCCAACACAGGTGGCGAAATTCGCGCCAGCCGGACGGTAAAGCCACTCTAGTTCACGTTTGACCTGTAGGGCCAGCTCTCTTGTGGGGGCGATTGCGACGACGAGAGGCGAATCTGCCTTTGGAAGTTTGTCTTCATCGCCAAGAATAGTTGTAGCGAGCGCCAGGCCAAACGCGACGGTTTTGCCTGAACCCGTCTGGGCCGAGACGAGCATGTCTTTGCCTTCATGGGCAGGGTCGCTGACTTCAGTTTGGACGGGGGTTAAAGTCTCATAGCCACGTGCGGTGATAGCGCCGGCTAGAACCGGGTGTATGTTAGCAAAGTCTGTCATCTTGGTCTTTCGCGCACGCAAATGTTGGGGCGGCGCCTAATTAAAGTCTATTCGCGCGCCCTTTACGGGAGTTGTTCGCGTTAGTCCAATAGAAAGTGGGCGTGTGAGAAGCCCCGAAATGCAGTTTTGTGTTTGCCGTGATGGCTGTCACAGCGAAGGGCTTTGGGAACGGGCATTATTCAGCTTCAACAAATAAAGGAGCTAAACATGACCAAACAAATTGATTTTGAAAAAACTATAACGGGGCTGGGCCGCAAGCGCGGCGAGCCAAAAGATGTCTGCGAAAGAATACATTCAGACATTAATGATTACTTAAATAGGCAACAGAAAGATCGCCATTTCGCGCTTGATCCTTGTAAAACAGAAAAAGATAGCTGTCCCTGTTCCACACCTGTTGGCGGGCAAAAACCAGTTGTTGATTTGGTTGTGCTGATCGATACCAGTGGAAGTATGAGTTCTAAAGGCGGCGCTATATCGCGCGTTGCGGATAGGGCAATTAAAGCGGCACAAAGTAAATGCCCAACGGATTTAAGAATTTCCTGGTTTGGTATTCAGGGCACGTTTTCGGGATCGAATTTTTCGCAAACCCATCGTAATTATATAAATTCATTAGGATTAAGTCCAGCGCCTGTATTTTATAGTGATACGACAGGTCGCGGCACGAATGAAGAGGGCGCGGATGCTACGGCTGATATCGCTAAATATTTTGACTGGCGAGAAAATGCGTGCCGAGCAATATTTTATATTAGTGATGAACCGATGGATCAAGGAGAACCGCAAAGCGGTGCCGATGATGCGGCAACAGCTAATTCCATTATAGTTTGTAAGTCCCAAAATGTGACTGTATTCACGCATTTGGTCCAAGGCGGTTTTCATAACAACCCCGGTACAATAAAGAATTTCACAGACTTGGCCGAGCAAACTGGCGGTAAGGCAACAATTGGCGGGCTCGGTGATGAGGCTCAATATATGACCTTACTACAAGATATTGTCTGCAATGCCTGTGGGGGATGTAAAGAAGTTGATATGCCTGATCTTATACCATGCATATCCGTGAGTTGGGGTGATGGAAAATGTGATAATCTGGAGACAGACGATCTGGAAACTCTATCTATTTCGGTCTGTAATTGTTATTCAAATGTGACGTTTACGAATTTTGAGATCGGATATATTTGGATTTCCGATGCCAATGGCAAGCCAGTTACTATTTTACCTGATGGCACGCCATCGGTTCAGGCTTTACCGCTTGGTCCATTTTGTTTTGGCGATATTGAATCTTGTGAAAAAGGCGAGGCTTCATGCGTTACGCGAGAGTTTGTAATCTCTAGCCGCGGCGCAAAAGACGGCAAATATAAGCTCAATATTGGCGGAATATGTTACGGTGTCACGACGAATTATCTAAAGAGCAAATGTTTCGCATTAGAACTATGTCGCAGTTAAATGAATAATCATTTGAAGAGGCGTTTTCGCCTCTTCTTGTTGTTTTATATCTGCGATTTTTGCCCAAAATCAGTAATTTTTCATTCCTGCCATTAAACTTGACTTAAGCCTAGAAAATCTATGAACTATCGTCGCGGCAAAAGAATGAGGTGTATAGATGGGCATTTTTTCGAAAACCATAATGGGCAGCTTGATGGCGGCGAGTTTGTTATGGGCGTGTACGCCGACTTCCGATACTGGGCTGGATGAGGCTTCTAATACGGAGGCCGAAGCTGTTTTAGCCCCTAACACTTCAACATGGACGCTCGACACTGAAGAGTCCGGAATGACCTATATTACGGTCAAAAATGGTGACCTTGCCGAGATCAATACGTTTCGCAAAATCGATGGGACTGTCACGCCGGACGGCGCGGTTGAGTTCACAATTTCGCTCGGAAGTGTTGATACGAATAATGAAATCCGCGATGGGCGTATGAAAACAATCTTGTTTGAAACGGGGAGTTTCCCGCTCGCCAAGGTCTCAACCAAAGTCGATATGGAGAAGCTTGAAAGCTTAAGCATAGGTGAGAGTCATACACTCTTACTTGATATGAATATTGGTCTTCATGGCCATAATATGAAGACAGAATTTTATGTTCTTGCAACGCGGCTCGGCGCCAACAAAGTCGTAGTTGTCAATAAAGCACCGCTGATATTACATGCAGATGATTTTGGATTTTCAGAGAGTCTTGTAAAGCTGCAGAAACTTGCCGGATTAGATACGATTACGCCGGTTGTTCCAGTGACGGCATCGTTGGTGTTTACGCGTTAACGCTAAGCTAGATCACAATCAAATTTGCTCAAATGTGTTGATCATTTTTTGTCGTTGACGCGCCGTGGGCATCGGTCCCGCTAGCGCTAACATATTTTCTTTCATATGGGCAGGTTGACTTGTGGCAGGTATCGCAATTGTAACCGCCGGATGAGAGGTCACGAATTTTAGGAAAAACGCGGCCCAGCTTTCTATATTAAGCTCCTGCTTTGCCCATTCTGGAATGAGTTGATCCTTGACCTGTCGAAAAAGGCCGCCTGTCATGAAAGGACGGTTGATGATAACGGATAGTCCGTTATCTTTTGCAGCAGGTAATAATCGGTTCTCCGCCGCGCGGTCGAGGATGTTATAACTAAACTGTACGGCATCGATATTTTGAGTTTTAATCAAGTTTTCCATTTGCTCGTGTCGGCGGCCATGGGATGTGGTCAGACCGATATACCGGACTTTTCGGGCGTCTTTTGCTGCCTGCAGTGTTTTAAGATGACTTTCCCAGTTCAGAAGGTTGTGAACATAAACCAGATCTAAAACGGGTTCTTTCCATAAATCATGCGATGATTTGAGTTGCGCGCGTCCATGAGCCGATAAAGGGGTCCAGATTTTTGTCGCTGAAAACAAGCGGTCTTTTTCTGTCTGCGGGTTTCGCAGCTGCCCAATCAATGTTTCGGATTGTCCATACATAGGGGAACTATCAATCATGCCACCACCAGCAGCGTAAAACTCATTGAGTACCTTTTGCCGCTCCGCGACGGCTTCGGGCGGCGATGTAAGATTAAAGGTCAGCCAAGTTCCCATACCGATGGGCGGAATAATCGAACCGGATTTTAATAATAATAGTTTTGAATGTGTGGATTGCGTAAGCGCCAATGGTCTATAACTACAAAGAGCGCCCGCAGTTATACCAGTCATGACTGTTCTGCGATTTAACATCCTGAATAGATAGGATAGGGGAGCTAGTGAAGCAAATTAATTATACGACATATGTCGTTTTAGAGCTGTTTCGAACGATAGTCGCCTAATTTACTTAACTGTGAGGATGTGGAAATTCGCGCCAAAGTCTAGCATTAGCTCTGCGCTCTACTGATACACCCGTACCCAATCAATATCCATGGATTTGGGATAGCCTTCTAGGCTCACGCCGCCATCATTACGTTTCTCTGCAAAGCTGCCGCCTATGGCCACATTCATGATCAGGTGAAAGCGTTGGTCAAAGGGTGTTAGAGGCACGGCGTTTGCTGGCAGATCTTTGGCCCAAGGGCTGAGAGTTTGCGTCAGGTAAGTCTCGCCGTCGATGAACCAGGAAATTTCTTTTGAACTCCATTCAATGGCGTAGGTGTGGAATTCTTCAGCTGGACTTGATGTTGATGTGGTTGTTCCAGATGACTTAATATTGGGTAGATCTCGTTTATAGTGCAGGGTGCCGTATATGCGGTTTTCCTTGCCGTCATCACAGTCTTTGCACTCGGTCCCGATATTGGCAGCTTCCATGATGTCAATTTCGCCTGCGGTCGCGCCGGTTTCAGAGGTGTAATCGCTGGGCAGCATCCAGATGGCGGGCCAAACGCCTTGCCCGCCGGGCAGTTTAGCGCGAACTTCGATACGGCCATAACGCCATTCGCCTTTGCCAAGTGTACGAATACGGCTGGATGTAAAAGGCTTTGCCGCGCGTTCCGTAATGTCGCCCGGTTTTCTCCAAAGGCGCGGCGGGTAGGCCTGTCCTACATGATCTTCGTGGCGGGCTATGATAGATAATATCCCGTCTTTAACGCGTAGGTTTTGAAGCCTATCCGTATAGCATTGGCGCTCATTATTGCCGCCGCCCCAGCAATCAACTTCATAACTCCATTTGGTCATGTTGAGCCTGTTGCCGTCAAATTCGTCAGCCCAAACCAAATCCCATTGGGGGCCTGATGTTGGCACGGAGGATTGAATAGGGGGTTGGGCTGCTGCTAGGAACGCTGCCAAAATCAAAGCGCCTATGTAGATGAGTCGTTTTATGAGGGTGACCATTCCGAAAAGGCTTCGGTCAGACCCGCTTCCCAGCTCGGAATGGCATAGCCAATTTCCGTTTCAAAACTTGACGTATCCATGACGGAATACGCCGGGCGTTTGGCGGGCGTGGGGTAATCGGATGATGGGATACGGCCAACAGACATAGTGTGCGGAATGTGCTCGATAGCTGTTGTAAATATTGCATCGGCAAAGTCGGCCCAGCTAATGGCTGGCCCAGTATTGCTGACATGATACATGCCGCCATTAAAATTTGGTTCATGCATGAGTTTGTAGATAGAGGCTAGGCTGGCCTCAGCTAGATGACCAGCGTACGTCGGACGTCCGATTTGATCTGATACGATGTTGAGACTGTCCCGCTCTTGCGCAAGGCGGAGCATGGTGGTCAGAAAGTTTTTACCGGTGCCGTCAAATACCCAAGATGTGCGCAAAATGGCTGAGCGCGCGCCGCTGGCTCGGACGGTGACTTCGCCGGCGAGCTTAGTTTCTCCGTAAACATTGATTGGGTCGGTGGCGTCGTCTGGTAACCACGGACGATCATTCTCGCCGGAAAATACATAATCTGTCGAAATATGAACAACGGGTATGTTGCGGGCGGCACATTCGTTCGCGAATATCCCCGGCGCAACGGCGTTGATTTGATGAGCCATATCGATGTGGCTCTCGGCATTATCGACTGCCGTATAAGCAGCGGCGATAACAAGGCCATCAGCCGCTGGGAGTGATTTGGCGAACTCCCGGATTACATTCTCAGGCGCCGTTAGGTCACAATCTTCAATGTCATAGGCACCAATGATCTTCACGCCGTGATTAGCCGCTCTTGCGGCTAGGGCTTTGGAGAGCTGACCATGTTTGCCAATGACAATGATGTTCTTCATAATTTATGCTTTAGTTCCGAGGCGCTCACCAAAGATTCTTTTCGAGATCAGCGGTTTCCACCAATCTTGGTTTTCAAGATACCAGTCAATGGTTTTCTCAAAACCTTCATTCCAAGAAATAGCCGGGCTCCAGCCAAGTTCAGTTTCGATTTTTGTCGCGTTGATGGCGTAGCGATAGTCATGGCCGGGGCGGTCTGTCACATAGGTAATCAGGCTTTCACACGGTGTGTTGTGGAGGCCGCGCGCGTCGATCAGTGTGCAAATGGTTTTGACCAGTTCTAAGTTCGTCCGCTCATTATTGCCGCCGACATTATAGGTCTCGCCTAATTTGCCTTTGGTCAGAACCGTTAGAAGAGCATCGGCATGATCATCAACATAGAGCCAATCGCGGATGTTTTCGCCCGTGCCATAAACCGGAATGTCCTGTTCATGTAGCGCTTTGAGGATGACGACAGGGATTAGCTTTTCTGGGAATTGATAAGGTCCGTAATTGTTTGAGCAGTTTGTGATGACAACCGGGAAGCCATAAGTTCGGCCCCAGGCTCGGACCAAATGGTCAGAGGCGGCTTTGGACGCCGAGTAAGGCGAACTTGGATCATAAGGCGTTGTTTCTTCAAACGCTGGATCACCAACGTGGAGATCACCATAAACTTCATCGGTTGAAACATGATGAAAGCGGAAATTATCTTTAGCTTCGCCTTCAAGAGTGTCCCAAAGACCGCGCGCGGCTTGAAGCATATTAAATGTTCCGATGACGTTGGTTTGGATGAAAGCACCCGGTCCGTCGATAGAGCGGTCAACATGGCTCTCGGCGGCGAGGTGCATCACGGCTTCGGGTTTATGTTTGTCAAAAACGGCGTTGACGGCTGCAGCATCGTTAATGTCCACTTGTTCGAAAGCGTAATTTGGGCTGCTCGCGTGCATGGCCACATTTGCCAAATTGGCCGCGTAAGTGAGTATGTCTAAATTGACGACTTCATGGCCTTGACTGATGGCCTGTCTAACGACGGCTGAACCAATAAAGCCAGCGCCGCCTGTTACGAGAATTTTCATTGTTTAATCCTTAAAAAGGGTTGTTCCAGTCCGCGAATAGCGGCGCAATTTTATCTTTATCTGAGAGGACGGCTTCGTCGTCCGTAATGCCCCAATCTATATTAAAGGCAGGGTCATTCCAGAGAACATTCCCGTCATGGGCGCCCGAATAGTAATTCGTCACTTTATAGGCGACTTCGGTGTCGTCAACTAGCGTGGCAAACCCATGTAAGAAGCCAGCGGGAACCCAAAGCTGATGGCCGTTTTCGGCTGATAAAACGGCGCGCACATGTTGGCCAAAGGTCGGAGAGCCTGGACGGACATCAACAGCAACATCAACGATTTCACCACGCGTACATCGAACAAGTTTGCCCTGTGCAAAAGGAGGTGCTTGATAATGGAGACCTCTAATCGTGCCGCGATGTTTGGAGTATGAAAAATTATCTTGAATGAACTGAACATCAGCACCCGTTTGTTCTGTAAAGACGTTTTGCCGAAATGTTTCGGAAAAAAATCCACGATCATCGCCAAACCGCTTGGGTTCTACGAGGAAAACGCCTTCGAGTTTAGTTGGTGTAAATTGCATGTTTCGTCCTAGGAGCCCCAGTTTCTCAGCCTTCATAATTAAGCTTTGAGGTGAGTCAACCATTCTTACTGAAATTTGAGGAGACTCAAATTACTTAGAATCTGGCTTGTTAACTTCGGTGTTTAATATTTCAGGGTCTGTTACAACTTCCAAGTCCGCAGATGCGGCGTCGATGTTCGATAGATCAGTTTTAATATTAGAAAGTTCGGCCTCGGAATTTATATTTTTTCTATGGTCGCGTTTGAGTTGGTTTCAATTTCAGATGTTTCAGGGTTTTTTGGCAAATCGGTCGGAACCTCATCCTTTTGAGGTTCTGCTATTGGTGTTTCGATTTCTTGGGATGTTTCTGTCGCATCGGGCACAGGATCAACCTCTACCGATGGAGGCGTAGGTGCTAGCATCGCGAGAGAAGCCTCTTTTTTTCCAATAATAGTGACAAGGTCGGATATCATATGAGTTAATTGAAATTTCGAAGCGGTTAGCACATCTAGTTTTTCTACATATCGCTCATTTTCAGCCACTATCACATCATACTTTTCCTTTGGAACAGTTTTAATATCTTCAGGAGCCGACGTAAATGAGGGAACGTCTGTGCGGACTAATAGTTGTTCTTTTAACTTGTCTTGCGATGTGATTTCGTTAACAAAACTACGTAATTCGTCAAATGTGATGGTGGGCGATATGTTATTAATAAGCCGCTGATATGCATCAGAGACAGGAGTCGGTAATTTATTTGTTAGAACTTTATCGGACTTAATGATCTGATCTATTTGATTGACGGTGTTTTGGTAAGGGAAGCTTACGGGTAAGACGTCTTCTTTACCCAGTATATCCAGAATGTCTCCACCTTTCAAATTGACGATTCTTTCATAAATTACAACCGTTGTATTCCCGTCTTTGGGTAAATCGCAGAGTGCTTGTAAATAAGAGACAGCAAGGACACGGGCGTCGGTGAGAGATATATCATTGCGCCGGCTTATAGATGTCGCCACAGCTTCGGGCGAACGAATAATGATTAGAGGTTTCAAGACAAGTTTTTGTCGTTCTGCAATCGTCTGCCATATTGGCAATAACATGCACAAACGAGGATCTTTGATAAGAATCGGATCTTTTTTATTAAAATCCTCTACTAAAACTTGCTCCAATTCTTCAACTGTTTCTTCAGCCGTGTCAGAAAGAAGCCAATCTGACGGTAGAAATCCTGCGGTGGTCCAGTTCTTATGAAAGCGCTTGATTAGTTTTTCATGGATGCCGACAATTTTTTGATTTTCCCAAAAACCTCTAGGATTATCGAAGGACGGCGGCATCAAGGTTTTTCCTAGATCGTATCCTAAAACGCTCAGGATTTGCGTGAAAACGGATGTACCTGATCGATGAGCCCCGATGATCAAGACTAAATCTCTTGATTGAGTTTCGTCACCTGTTGTTAACCTCCGTGATTGGATTACGTTAAAGGTTTTCCGTTCAAAAAACCGGATTACTCTGAGGATGAAATTTAAAAATTTAATCATGAGGCGCCTCACTAAAGAAGCTCTCATAAGGCACCCAATCTGTCAGGTTAATGTTGATTTCTCTTAAGCTAATACCCAAAGCTCTTTCGTCCTGCAGGTCAGGTTCATCATATGAGGAATTAATTTTAAGTTCGTTTTGCAGAACATTTTTGTCAAAATTTAGCCAGACTTCTCGTATTTCGTTTCGATCAAGATCGCAGACACGCAGAAACGCTCCATCACCTTGAAACGTAACCGTCTTACTGCCCGCACTATCGTGTGCTGGGATTGAAAACCGCAGTCCCAACGCAGATACATTAGTAAGGGCTGCAAATGTCTCGGTTTCAATCCAGCCATCATCATGAAATCCTTCAAAAAAGTCGATTTTTCCTTTATCTTCGACGTCATTAAGGCGGAATTTTATTTCGATCTGAGTTCTTTTCGCATCATGGTTTAATAGTTCGACCGTGCAAATAAGTCCCTCTGTTGAGTATAAATAAGCTTTGCCCTGGATCGCTATCTCTTCATCTGGAGCGGGCTTTTCGAGAACTTCGACCGGAATGAACCCTGATAAACTTGTGGCATCGGATGAGAATGGAATTTCCCAATCTCCATCTTGATTTCTTAAGACCCATTGATTGGATTGTAGATCTAAAATTATTTTAGGGCTCTTCATATAGGTAACGCAGTTTTTAAAGTCGTTGCAATTTTATTGTGACCTAGCAGTTTATATGCCAGTGTCACTATTTAATAGAGAGTTTTAATCTTATTTCTATTGTTTAATTTGAACGTATCTTGTCGCAATTATGCGTTGGAATATCCCGATATGAAATCTACCCTTGTTTCTTTATGGAAATTCCGTAAGAGCGCTCAGGTAATTTTGAGGACTAGTTATGGACCGTAAAGGTATTATTCTCGCAGGTGGTAGCGGCACGCGCCTTTATCCCAGCACGATCTCAGTTTCTAAACAGCTGATGCCAGTTTATGATAAGCCGATGATTTATTATCCGCTGTCTGTTTTGATGAGCGCGGGTATGCGTGAGATTATGATAATCACCACGCCGGAAGATCAAGCTGCCTTTCAAAATTTGCTCGGTGACGGAAAACAGTGGGGCATTGAAATAACGTGGGCCATGCAGCCTAGTCCTGATGGGCTGGCACAAGCTTTAATCATCGCAGAGGACTTTCTGGACGGGGCGCCGAGCGCGCTTATTCTTGGTGACAATCTGTTCTTTGGGTCCGAATTCGATAATACACTCTTGGCGGCCAAGGACGATACGTCTGGCGCGACCGTATTTGGCTATCACGTTAAAAACCCTAAAGAATATGGCGTTGCTGAGTTTGATAAAAACGGCAAAGTTATTTCTCTTGAAGAGAAGCCTGAAGATCCAAAATCAAATTATGCGGTCACAGGGCTTTACCTCTATGACGGGCACGCCCCTGAATACGCCAAGAAAATTACGCCTTCGGCTCGCGGCGAACTTGAAATCACCGCGCTAAATCAGATCTATCTTGATCGTGATGAGCTTAAGTGCGCCATGCTCGGCGAGGGCACGTCATGGCTTGATACCGGCACGCACCGTTCGCTTTTACAAGCCGCGACGATGGTTAGTGTCTTAGAAGAACGTCAGGGACGCCGTATTTGTTGTCCAGAAGCCCATGCCTATCAGCAAGGCTGGGTGAGCCGTGAAGAATTGCATGCCCTTGCAGCGCCACTTAAGAAAAGCGGATATGGCGAATATTTGTTCAAAATATCACAGCCAGACGCATAATTGCTCTACAAGGCCGGTATGAAACGGGCTTTAGTTATATCCTCTCAGGTTGCCGCGAGTACTGTTGGCGCGAATGCGAGCGCATTTTGCTTACGCCGATTGGGCGTTGAAGCCGTTGTTTTACCGACAATTTTACTTGGGCGCCATCCTGGCTGGGGGCAACCGGGCGGCGCTCTAACACCTTTTGAAATTCTATCAGATATGTGGAGCGGTATAGACGCTCAGGATTTAAAGTTTGATGCTGTGTTGACGGGCTATATGGGGACTTCTCAAAACGTTGAACTCGCAGTTTCAATTATTGCCCAAATTAAGAAAACTAATCCTGATTGTTATACCCTCGTTGATCCAGTTATGGGGGATAATGGGCGTCTATATGTTCCCGTAGACGTCGCAGAAGCCATCGAGGCGAATCTATTGCCCTTGGCCGATATCATAACGCCAAATGTTTGGGAGCTTTGTCACATTCTCAAAACGGATATGTCTGATTTGGATGAATTGAAGCGCGCTTTGCGTACATCGGCACGGACAACTTTAGTAACCTCGGCAATTCATAGTAATCAAATCGGCGGGTTATTGTTTGAATCGGACGGATTTGCATTTGCTGGGCATGAGATATTTAAAACTGTACCGCACGGCGGCGGTGACGCGCTTGCTGGCACATTTTTAGCCCACATTTTGAGCGAAGAGACGACATCCCGCGCTATGCAAAAATCTGTGTCATCTATTTTTGCAATTATGAAACATGCCTTTGCCGATCAATCTCCGGAACTTCCTTTGATTAAGTATCAGTCATTACTTGACGATGCAGATATTATTAAATTGCAGGACATCCAATGAGCGATATTCCATTTTCCGTTCTGGCCGACGGCCAATACGCCGAAGTCGTTGACGCGTTTCGAAATAATTTCGAAGAGGGCATTGAACATGGCGCGAGCTTTTGTGTTTTTCAGGACGGCGAGAAAATTATTGATCTAAAAGGCGGCTGGGCTAACAAGGCTAAAACAGAAGCAATTTCCGATCATCATTTATTTTCAATTTTTTCTTCAGGTAAAGCCGTCGCGGCAATAATTATAGCGCATCTCGCGGATCAGGATTTGCTAGGATATGATCAGCCTGTATCGTCTTTTTGGCCAGAGCTTAGGGCTGTTCAGCAATGTGACTTAACGGTTGCGCAGCTGATGTCGCATCAGGCCGGTCTTTCCGGGGTTACAAATCCCGAATGGACGCCTGAAGATTGGTTTGATTGGAAGAAAACCATCGCTGAATTGTCGTCTCAAAATCCGATCTTTGAACCGGGATCGGCCAGCGGCTATTCTCCAGTAACTTTCGGTTTTTTAGCGGGCGAAGTTGCGCGCCGGATGGATGAATTTGGCCGTCATCTTGGCGAAATATTACGTCAGGATATTTGCGAACCTCACAGTATTGATGTCTGGATTGGATTGCCTGAGAGTGAACATGGCCGCTGTGTCGAGATGCAAAAACCTAAACGGCTCGCAGATCTCGGCGAAATTAATGCCGCGACCAAAGCTGCTTTTTTGGAAAAATGGTCATCACCGGGCCGTAGAGGCGTAGCGGCGTGGAGAAGTGCGCAGCTAGCGGGTTCTAATTGTCATGCAACAGCCGAGGGCCTCGCCCTGCTTATGCAAGTGTTCAATGATGGTTCCATCGATGGCGAGATGTACTTATCCGAAGATGTGCGTGAAAAACTCACAGCGTCACGAATATTGGGGCCGGATCAGGTCCTGCCATTTGATGTCAATTTTGCGGCCGGGATTATGCGCAATCATCCGAATTATTTTTACGGTCCTAACCCAAATACAGTTGGGCATAGTGGCTGGGGGGGCTCCTGCGTTTTTGCTGATCCGGATGCAGGTGTCAGCGCAGCTTATGTCATGACGCGGCAGGATAACTCTCTGATGGGCGATCCGCGCTCTTTGCGTATTATTGAAGCTCTGTATGAGGTTTTGTAATGATATGCGCCAATCACTTGGCAGTACTGCCTAATTAATGTAATATTTTGACATGAAATATGTTTCGCTTATTTTATGCCTCTTATTGATCGCTCCGCTTTCCTATGCAGACCAGGCTAATGATGTTGTTGACGCTGCGCGTGAAAGAACGGCTCATTTTGTAACTTATCAGTCAGGTTATGTTCGGTTGAAATATCCTGGCGGGGATGTGCCGAGCTATACGGGTGTTTGTACAGACGTCATTATACGGACCTTTAGAAATTCTCTTAATTTTGATTTTCAAAAAGCCGTTCATGAAGACATGAAAGCTAACTTTTCGGCCTATCCTAAAATATGGGGCCATAAGGGGGCTGACAAAAATATCGATCATAGGCGTGTGCCCAATCTTGAGCGGTTTTTGACACGCCAAGATGCCAACATAGCAATTACGCAAGACGCAAAAGATTATTTGCCCGGAGATATTGTGTCATGGAGGCTCTATCGAGGCGGCACGCCTCATATCGGTATCGTCACTGATAAAAAAGCTCCGTCCGGGACGCCGTTAATTGTCCATAATATAGGTTCAGGGCCCAAAGAAAATGACATGTTGTTCGATTATGAAATAACGGGCCATTTTAGATATTTTCCGGCAGCTAACATGCCGCTGGAATCTCCATAATTATGGACGTGAAGCGATTTTAAGGCGATATTAGGTAGAAAAGGTGGGAAAAGCCGGGTGTTTGACTATTTTTCTCTCGTTTTCCCTTTACCTTTCGAGAATCTCTGCCTACAAGCCGCCCAGTGATTGGGCTCCTCTATTGGGGCCTTAATTTTTTTATAAACCAAACTAGAAAGTAGTTGATTTCAAATGATCGAGATTTACGTCCGTCAAAACAATGTTGACCAGGCTCTTCGGGCTCTGAAAAAGAAGCTTCAAAACGAAGGCGTCCTGCGTGAGATGAAAGCTCGCAAACATTACGAAAAACCATCTGAAAAACGCGTTCGCGAAAAGGCAGAAGCCATTCGCCGCGCTCGTAAGCTGGCCCGTAAGCGCGCTCAAATCGAAGGACTTATCCCATCGAAAAAACGCAAGCCTCGCACTAATAATCGCTAGGTCGAACATTTTGCATTTATGCAAATTGCTCTAAACGTTTAAATCAAATTCAAAACCGTCCTTTTAGGGCGGTTTTTTTGTGTTTGGGGTTCGCCTATTTTCATCCTGAGAAGCGTCGCAACGCTACAAATTCAGTTAAAAGTGCTATCGGCATGCAAGCGGGTAATATCCTGCACGAAGCTGGGCATTTTGCATCTATCGTCCATACCTATGACGAATGCCGAGATAATTGAATATGGGCTTCTGACACAGCCCATAGAGTAAGTTAAAAGCTGCAACTTTGCGAACTGAACTTTTAAAACGATCAAGCGGTCTTTTGTCTAACGGACAAATTTGGATAAATAAACACTGTTTGTCATCCCGCACTTGATGCGGGACCTTTAATGATTGTAGGAAAATTTAAGGTCCCGGCTCGGAGGCCGGGATGACAAATTTGGTAATCAGATTCAATCCTTCACAATCTTGATCACAGTCTTTCGTCCTGCCGCTTGCATTTGGTCTTTGATTTGAACAATCGGGTCGAGGCTGGCCTGATAATGACTGGTCAAACTAATATTGGCGTTCGGTTTATCTGCAAGCCTTGCTTCGACGAGAGAGGCTACATTTGAGAGTTCTGTTGGTCTTTGATCGACGGACGCCTGGTTTTTGGCATCGATATGAATTTGAATAGCCGGATGATCAATACATCCGTCGCACATTTCTGGATATGTCGTAAAGTTTAAACCGCTCTCATCTAGAAAGGTTGCCGTGACGATGAAGAATATCAACATGATAAAAACAATGTCGAGCATGGGCGTCATATCCGGTCCGCTATCGTCAATTTTGTTATGGCGTCTACGTAATCTCATGATTTCCTCCCTAGAAGAAATGTAACACAATAACTCATATAATGCAATGATATTACATACGATCAAGTATTATGAGAAATAATAGGCCATTTCACGGGACATTATGAGAAATTTTGACGATTTCATATGAAATTCATTATCGTTTATCGATAATTATGAGCTGTCATGTTTGTGGAAGAATCAACCTGTTTATTCGTCAACATAGGCGATTTTGTAGTTGTAATTAAGGGCCATAAAAGAGCGATCTATGAAAAGCATCTCTTTGTGGGAAGAATGGGCCGAGACTTCAATGTAGATCGCGGAATTGGGGTTTTCCGTAATGGCTTGAGCTATAGTTTTAAGAAAACTTTCTTTTTCAACATTCTTGTCTTCGATGAAGTAACTATTGTCCGGAGAAATGGATACGCGAATATAATTTTCCTGATTTTGAAAATTGGGTTTGGGTACAAAAGTTTCATATATGGGGTCGCGGTCGCGAACATGTTTTAAGCTGTCGTTGTTCTGAGTAGTGTCTAAGGCGGGGCGGTCGCGAATATGTTTTAATTTGTCGTTGTTTTGAGTAGTTTCTAAGGGGGGGCGGTCTGGAATATGTATAGAGTGTTCTTGAGTTTGATGTTCTGTTTTTTGTTGGGTTTCTATCGGTTTTCTATAGCGTTCTCGGTCAATATTCCAAGAATAGGTATAGGCTTTGAATCCGATTAAGAGGCTAGGGATAACGACAGCCAAATATATCAGGCTAATAATTATGTATTGCGTATTGGTTCCCGGTTTCCACATTTGTACCCAAGTTAGCAGAAAACATCTGGAATTTAAATGATTTTAAAAGATCGATAAAGGCATCAATAAATCTGTCCACTTCATGTTCCTACACGATTGTTGAAATGTGTAGAGAAATCAATTTGAGTCAGTAATTATTTGAAGGTCTGTGGGAATTTTTTTACTGTTTAATAGGTTTTTTATTTCCACCAAAAAACCATGTCGAGAATCTTCATGCACAATAAAGAGCGCGCCTGATATGGGGTGCACTTCATTCCAGTTGTCGATTGATAAGGACAAATCTGCTAATACAATCTCATCCTGATTGAAAAGTATTTCGTTGTTTGCGGTGATTTTTACGCGAATAGTGTTGTCGCCTAGGTCGGGTTTAATTAACGGCGCTGTTGAAATTGTGCTCTCGTCATAAATTATCATGGGATCACAACTTATAAACCCAATAATTGCAATCGACCCTACTGTCAGCTTTAGAAATTGTTTCATAATATCCTACATCTATTTGGTGTCGAGAATATCAGAAAATCTACGGCTATCCAGCCTAAAAAGCCCCGATAAAGGCATCGATAAATCTGTCAACATCGCCTTCCGGCAGGATATTAATCCCGGCAGCGGCAGAGCGGCCTCCGCCTGTTTCAAACTGGAGGCAAAGATCATCCGCCCCTTTGCGGTTTGATAGTGGCGCGCGGACGGAAACCACATAGCTATCGCCGTTTCGCGTTAGCACGGCGTGGGCGCGGTTGGGGTATTCCTGGGCAAGCTGATTGCCGTAGACGCCTGAGATACGGCGGGAGGCGGCCGCGTCGTCAAGTTCGATGACGAGTCCTTTTGTGCTCTCATCGAGTATCTTGGCATTTTGGGCTGTGGCGAGATCGCTCTCATAGCCATTATTGAGTTTATTAATGACGGTCTTATTGCCGGCTAAAAACTCCATGGGCGTGTCGAATTTAGCGAGGGCTTTATAAAGGTCAGCCGGATGGAAATGTAGGTCAGACACATCTGCGCCGTAACCATTATAATTGACCAGCATGCCGAGCCGTTCGAGCTGCTCTACGGGCAGATCAAATCCTGCGGCTTTGGCTCTAGCTATTTTAGGAAAATTGTCCCCAAAGGTCGCTGTAACGGCCCAAGCGCGATATGCGCCGGACAAGCAATCATCGACCAATAGAGCCGTGCATATTTCCGGTGAGGTATCGATCACGGCGTGAAGATTGTCATGCTGCGGCTGATCACCGGCATTATGGTGATCGGCGTAAAATACGTTAGCGCCAGCGTCCAAGATGCGGTTTAGGTCATCCATGTTAGAGCGCATGGAAATATCCAGCACAGTGACATGGTCGCCTTTTTGGACATCAACGCGGTCAAGTAGATTGATGTCTCTTTTGCGGCCTGTCACCAATTTGGCTTCAGGGCGCGGGCAAGCCCGGCGAAGCTGGACGAGGGAAATTACCCCGTCCGCGTCGCCGTTAAAGACATCAAACGTCGCCATTAGTCTTCGCTTTCCAGGTATCCGCGCTCTGATAGATAGGCGACGATCTGCTCGGCCGCTTCATCAGCGGTCATATCCACTGTATTGATCTGAATTTCAGCAGTTTCAGGCTCTTGATATTCAGAGTCGATACCAGTGAAGTTTTTGATCTTACCGGCGCGGGCTTTGGCGTAGAGGCCTTTGACATCGCGAGCTTCAGCGACTTCAAGAGGTGTATCGACGAAGATCTCGATGAACTCACCTTCACCTTGAAGCTCACGGGCCATGCGGCGCTCTTGAGCATAAGGCGAGATGAAGGATGTCAAAGTGATCAAGCCAGCATCAAGCATAAGTTTACCCGTTTCAGCAATGCGGCGAATATTTTCAATCCGGTCCGCTTTGGTAAAGCCAAGGTCATTATTAAGGCCGTGACGGACATTGTCCCCGTCCAGTGTATAAGTATGACGGCCTAGATCAAGCAGACGCTTTTCAACAAGGTTGGCAATAGTGGATTTGCCAGAGCCTGAAAGACCAGTGAACCATAGCATGACAGGCTTCTGGTTTTTCTGAGCGGCGCGAACCGTTTTAGAAACATCCAGATCTTGCCAGTGCACATTCTTGGCGCGGCGAAGCGCATAGTCGAGCATGCCAACGCCAACGGTTTCGTTGGTGGCGCGGTCGATGATGATGAAGTTACCTGTATTACGGTTGTCTTGATAAGCATCAAAGGCAACAGGTGCGCCGGTTTGGATCGTACAGACACCGATTTCATTGAGGCCAAGTGTTTTGACAGCTGTCTCGGACAGATCATTAACATCAACGCGGTGTTTGATGTTTGTGATACTGGCGGGAACAGATTTATTGGCTGTTTTGATGATGTATTGACGACCCGGGAAAAGTTCCTTTTCCGTCATCCAAAGAACATGCGCTTGAAACTGATCGGCCTGTTCGCACGGGCTATCTGTCTTACAGATCATATCACCGCGAGAAATATCAATCTCGTCGGTCAGTGTCAGTGTGATCGCCATGTCTTCGCGCGCCTTTTCAAGCTCGCCGTCATAGGTCACGATAGATTTAACTTTGGAGCGTTTGCCAGACGGTACGACCATAATCTCGTCGCCGACATTAATGACGCCAGAAGCGACAGTACCGGAGAAACCACGGAAGTCGAGGTTCGGACGGTTAACCCACTGAACCGGCAAGCGGAACGGGCGGTCAAGATCAGCGCTATCAACATCTAGGTCTTCTAGGAATTCCAGCAAATGCGGACCACGATACCAATCGGCATTTTCTGAAGCGCGAGTTACATTGTCGCCGTTAAGGGCAGACATTGGAATACAAGTGATGTCAGCAAAGCCGAGGTCCTTAGAGAACTCGCGGAAATCATATTCGATATCGTTGTAAATCTTTTGGTCAAAATCGACGATGTCCATTTTGTTGATGGCGCAAACGACGTGTTTAATACCCAGTAGCGATGCGATGTAGGCGTGACGGCGGGTTTGAACCTGAACGCCGTAACGACAATCAATCAATAGGATAGCTACATCAGCGGTAGAGGCGCCAGTTGCCATATTACGGGTATATTGTTCGTGGCCGGGCGTGTCGGCAACAATGAACTTACGTTTGTCGGTTGAGAAAAAGCGGTAAGCCACATCAATCGTGATGCCTTGTTCGCGCTCAGCCGCGAGGCCGTCAACCAGTAGAGCCAAATCAATTTCATCACCCTGCGTGCCGGACTTTTTACTGTCCTTTTCGATAGAGGCGAGCTGATCTTCATAGATCAATTTTGAATCATATAGCAGACGCCCGATAAGCGTAGACTTACCGTCATCAACGGAGCCGCAAGTGATAAAGCGTAGGAAGCTTTTATTTTCTTGTGCATCAAGATAGGCAATAATATCTTCTGCAATGAGATCATCGTGGTGAGCCATTAGAAGTACCCTTCTTCTTTTTTCTGTTCCATAGAGGCGCCTGCATCAGAGTCGATGACTCGACCTTGGCGTTCGGATGTCGTGGTCAAGAGCATTTCCTGAATAACGTCGGGCAGGGTGGCGGCTTCGGATTCGACTGCGCCTGTTAGCGGGTAACAGCCAAGGGTTCTGAAGCGGACCATTTTTTCCATGGGCACTTCGCCGTCTTTCATCGGGATGCGATCATCATCGACAAGGATCAGTACGCCGTCACGCTCAACAACAGGGCGCTTCGCGGATAGATAAAGTGATGGGATCTGGATGTTTTCTTTATAGATATACTGCCAGATATCGAGCTCCGTCCAGTTGGACATTGGGAAGACCCGCATGCTTTCACCTTTTTGGACGCGGGTATTATAAATATTCCAAAGTTCAGGGCGTTGGTTCTTGGCGTCCCAGCGGTGGTTCTCATTGCGGAATGAGAAAATACGCTCTTTGGCGCGAGACTTTTCTTCGTCCCGACGCGCGCCGCCAAAGGCTGCGTCGAACTTATACTTATCAAGGGCTTGCTTCAGGCCTTGGGTTTTCATCACGTCGGTATGAACGGCGGAACCGTGAGTGAACGGCCCTACATTATCATCGACACCGTCTTGGTTGATGTGCACGATCAGCTCCATGCCAACTTCTTTGGCGCGGCGATCGCGAAATTCAATCATTTCCTTGAACTTCCATGTCGTATCCACATGCATAAGCGGAAATGGCGGACGGGATGGGAAGAACGCTTTTTCGGCCAGGTGCAACATGACCGAGCTATCTTTACCAACAGAGTAAAGCATAACCGGATTTTCACACTGGGCCGCAACTTCGCGCATGATGTGGATGGATTCTGCTTCTAGGCGCTGAAGGTGGGTCAGGTTCACGCTGCTATCAACCGCGTGCTCTGTTTCCATCTTGGTGAGAGCTGCGAGGGCATTCTCAAGGGTCTTGATTGTGCACTGCCCGCCTTCTTTAAGGCGGGCAAGACCCTTGCCGTCGTTTAGTAGTTTGCGAGACACTGTCGAGAGGCTCTGACCACTATCAGCAGCAAATGTCTCCGCCCGGGTCACTAAATCCATTATTTCCATCATCTAATCCTTTTTCGGATAAATATGCGGGATATGTCCCACAAATTTGAAATTTGAGCGCCTATAACGGATAAAAATGGGTTTGAAAAGGGTAAATGTGGGTGTGTATGGTGTATTTGTGGGGTTTGTCCCACGATGCGACTGTATGAACCAGGATACCGGCGCGGACCAGATGTTTATGTCGATGCGTATGCTGGCGTGAAGCACGGATATGACTACCTGTTATGGGGAACCTTGCATGAGTTAGGCCTTTCATCTTCGGATGTTTTGTTTGAGTTTCCAGATAAAAATGAGTGGGTCGAAAATATCCGATTAAGTTTTGAAAGAACTTGGTGGAGTGAGGATCGTAAACTCTAGTCCATCCCAACCCTCCCTCACTAAGAACCTTACGGATTTCTTGATGGTTTATTTCAATTGGCCTTTACCTCCCCGCTCATGCGGACTTGATCCAGCATCTTTTTGCATTGGCTGTGACGTCAAGAGATACTGGCCTGCGCCAGTATGAACGGACAAAAATAGGTGAAATGTCATGTTTTAGATGTCTAAAATGGGCGGAAATGGGTCTATTCTCGATCCCATACGGCTCAAAATTAGGAAAAACCGCAGCGCGGCGGCGCGCAAAACACAGAAAAACCGATATTATGAGAAATAGTGAGTGATTTCACGCGGCATTATGAGAAATTCGTAGGATTTCACCGTGAAATTCCTTATCGTTTTTCGGCGATGAGCGTGTGCCACTATCGGCACCTTGTTTCCCAGCAATAACCTCCGTTCATGCTGGACTTGATCCAGCATCTTTTGCATTGGTTGTGTCGTCACGAGATACTGGCCTCCTCATCCTGAGGAGCCGCAAAGCGGCGTCTCGAAGGGGCCAGTATGAGCGGGTGTTTGCTTATTGAAACTCAAGTCTTTCCTGAGAGAAGAAAAACAGGCTCTGTGTGTTCTTGTCCATGCTTTCTAGATCGTCGGGCTTAAGGGAGAGGATTTTTTGGATGGTTTCTTTACGGCCGGCAAGGGCTTTGGTGAAATCATCTTCGATTTTCTTGACAGTTCCAGTGAAGTCGAGGTCCGTCTTTAGTTTTTCATACAGGTCAAGCCGACCATAGAGAAAGAAGCTTTCATAGAGGATTTTACAGGCGATTTTTTGGTGGATGTCGCCATAGGAAAACTGGCTGAGCATTTTATGGACGGGTTTAAACAGGAAGTCGATTTCCTGGCCAATGGCCGGGTCTTTGATGCAGCGATGTTTATAGGTCAAAATCTCTTCTTCGGCACGCTGGATCAGGTCTGGATCCATGTCGTTTTCATGGACAACTATAATGTCGATGTCAGAGCCGTATAATTTGGCCCCCGTTGGGCCGTGAATACGCGGTTCTTCATGGGCGAGGAAATAAGCGATATCGCCGGCGATGAAACAACAGGCTTGGTAATGAAGTTTTTCGAGAATGTCTGGCGAGAGTGAGAGAAGCGTGTGTCTGGCAAATTTGAGCTTTTTGAGGCTGATAAGGCGGTGTTTATTGGCCAGTATAGCGGCGCGGTCAACGGCGTCGCTGCCTTGCCCAGATAGATGAATAAGCGTGAATGACAGAAAATCCCGCAAAACGGATGGGCTGAGCCTGATCATATCGTCCCGCGTGACGTCATATCGAAGATAGTATCTCGCAAAATTGATGACGCTTAGAATATTGGACTGATAACAGATCTTCCATATACGAATTGGGCTCGCCCCGGGTAATAATTCGGTCAATTGACGTCCGGTGATGGGACCATGAACGTCAATGAGAGCCGCGATTTGCTGTTCTAGAGTTTTAGGAGCCATAAATCCTTCATAGGTGCAAGCGGCCTTAAAAACAATCATATGCGTGTAAGGGCTTTACATAATCATGAATTTCTATATTCCGCCCTTTGTAAATTTAGGGCGCAGGAGTGGAAGATATGGCGGACCGGAACGTCATTATACATTATCATTTGTTTAAAAATGCTGGGTCCTCTGTTGATACGATCTTACAGCATAACTTTGGGGATGCGTGGGCCGAGATTGAGGGGCCAGATAGAAAAAAGCTAACCCGGAATATGATGAAGGATTTCATCATCAATAATCCGGACAAGAAAGCTATTTCTTCTCATACGGCGATCATTTCCCTGCCAAAAATCAAAGGCGTGAACATAATCCCGATATTTTTCTATCGCCATCCTATTGACCGTATCCGCTCCGCCTATGACTTTGAACGGGTTCAGGAAGAAGATACCCCTGGGGCTAGGGTTGCTAAAGAGGGCGATTTTAACCACTATATGGCCTGGCGACTTGCATCTCCGGCTATGTCGCAAATCTCAAACTTTCATATGGCGCGCCTCAAAGACTTTCGAGGGCCTCTTAGCAATACCCAAGTTGAGCTATTTCGGCCAAGAGCGCTTCATGCTTTAAAGGTCCTGCCATTTGTTGGGCTGGTTGAGCGATTTGACCAATCTATGGAAGCGTTTGAAAAGCTCATACATCCGGCTTTCCCGGAGTTTAAGTCTATCAGTGCTAAATCAAATACTTTAAGCGATCCTTCAGCGGCCATAGAGGCTAAGCTGAAGTCTTTTGAACGAGAAATTGGCAGGCATGCATATCATAATTTGTTGCTACTGAATTCCGTGGATTTGGAATTGTACTATTTTGTTAAAAATAAACTTTGGGCGCAAACTTAAAATTTTAGAGGCTTCAACATGTCAACGAAGATGACAAAAGATCAACTGAGCAAAGAACTGCGCTCGGCCAAATCAAAAGCGACACGGGCTAGCAATAAGTTGCTGAAGGTGGTTCAAGAAAAAGAAAAGCTCCAAAAGGTTGTTTCAGAAAAAGAGACGAAACTAAAAACCATGGGCGCGCAGCTCCATGCGACCCGTAAAAAAGTTAAAGCCTCTAGCGGAGATTCTGCTCAAGCTAGAAAAATCCGCGAAAATAATGAACGTAAACTTCAGGCAAGCCGAAAACGCGCATCAATGGTCGAAAAAGACCTAGCGCTTAAGAATACGCGTCTGACGCAAATCGTTGATTATTATTATCGTCACCCGATGCAGGCCATATTTAAACATTGGATGTTGGCATTATTGGTGGCAACCCGAAGATGGCTGCCACTGCCTGAACGCTGGAAGCTTCGTATTTCGCGCCGCATGACAGCAATGGCGCTTCGCTTGGGGTATAACCCGAATTACAAATCAGGTTCGGAAGTTCTGCATTTTGTTCAAAATATGAACGACGATATTGATTTTGAGTTCTTCGCATCCGAAGATCCTGTTATATCTATTATCGTGCCTGTGTATAACGAAATCACACAGACCGTTGCCTGTCTTAGAACAATTAGTCAGCAGTTTATTGGGGTCGACTATGAAGTCATTCTCGCTGACGATGCTTCTCCTGATCCTTTCTACACGATCCTACAGAAAATACCGGGGCTAAAATATCACCGAAATCCCGAAAATCTTGGGTTTTTGAATAACTGTAACGAAAATGCCAAACATGCGCGCGGTGATTATATCGTGTTTTTGAATAACGATACTTTGGTGAATTCCGGCTGGCTTGAGACTCTCTATAATACCTTCATTGATCATGATAATGTTGGTATTGCCGGGTCAAAACTCGTTTTTCCTGATGGCAGGCTGCAAGAAGCGGGCGGTATTATTTGGGAAGATGCGTCTGGTTGGAATTGGGGCCGTGAACAAAACCCTGATCATCCTCGTTATAATTTTGTTAGAGACGTCGATTACATATCTGGCGCGTCTTTGATGATCACAAAAGACTTGTGGGACGAAATCGGCGGATTCAATACGGAGCTTGTGAAGGCTTATTACGAAGATACTGATATTTGCTTCAAGGTTCGCTCTATGGGCAAACGGGTTGTCTATCAGCCAGCCTCTTCGGTTATTCATATTGAAGGCCTTAGCTCGGGTACTGATGTCACTTCAGGCGCCAAAAAATACCAAGCCGTGAATAAGGAAATTTTCCAACGCATTTGGGCTGATGATCTTAAGAAACATCTTCCAAATGCTCAAACGCCTGAAATTGCCAGCGATAGAACGGCGAAAGGCCATATTCTTTACATTGATGCTGTGACGCCAGAGCCTGACAAAGATTCCGGCTCGGTAGATGCTTTTTATTCCATGAAAATATTAAGTATGCTGGGTTACCGCGTGCATTTTGTACCCGGGTCAAATTTTGCGCACTGGGGCGAAGCTACTCATGACCTAGAACGTATGGGCATTGAATGTATTTATGCACCGTTTTATACCAGCATGAATGCCTTGTTAGAGGAGCGCGGTGATACATTTAAATATGTCGTCCTAGCCCGGGCTGAATCATGCGAGCATTACCTTGCGACTATTCGTAAGAAATGCCCTTCAGCACAGATCATTTATAATACGGTTGATTTACACTTCCTTAGAATGACGCGCGAAGCTGAGCTTTCCAAAAAAGCAGAAGACAAAAAAGCGGCTGAGAAGATGAAAGTTCATGAACTAGATTACATTGCGAAATCCAAAAAAGTCATCGTCATTAGCCAGCATGAGCGTGAATTATTATCTAAAGAATATGGCGTGAGTTCTCGTAAAATTCATACCATTCCGCTTATCAGGGACGAATCTGAACGGATTGGCGGGTATGAAGGCCGTCAAGATATCGCCTTTATCGGGGGGTATAGACATCCTCCGAATGTGGTGGCTGTTAAATGGTTGATTGAGGAAATTTGGCCTGTTGTATCCAAAAAACTTCCAGATGCTAAACTTCGTATTTGCGGCTCTCATATGCCAAAAGAATTTTATGGCTATGCTTCGGAGAGCGTAATTATTGATGGTTTCATTCCGGATCTTGAACAGTATTTAAGCGGAATCAAACTAACGATTGCGCCGCTAACTTATGGCGCGGGTCTTAAGGGCAAGGTTGCTTCGAGTATTGGCGCTGGCGTGCCTTGTGTAGGGACCGATATTGCTTTTGAGGGTATGGCAGATAAAGGATTGAAGAATATCAAGTTTGAAGCTAGTACGCCTAAAGAATTTGCTAAATTATGTGCAGAGCTTTATTCTGACGCAAATAAGTGGGAAAAAGCCTCCGTTAGTGGAGTCGATTACCACAATGATAATTATGCTTATCATAATGTAGCAGCATTATTCGAAAAATTATTAAAGTAGGACCGAAAGCCTGTCATGGAGTTGAGAGCATTTTTTCAAGGTATAGGTGATGTACCTTTGTGGTGGCGTCTCGCTTGGGCTGATATGAATCAGATATATCGCCGTAGTTTGATCGGTATTTTTTGGATCAGTATCTCATTCCTAATGTTTGTTGGTGTTAAAATCTTTATTTTTGGCGCAATCTCTCAAATGGATATGACCTATTATTCGCTTTGGGTTGTCATTGGGTATGCTGTTTGGAACTTTATAAACGCTTCTGTCGTCGACGCTTGTAATGTATTCATCGGCTCTCGCTCGTGGATATTGGGGACTAATATGTCCCTTGGGACATTTGTTGCCCAAAGCATTATGCGTCACATTATTAGTTTGTTTTTTGTAGCGATCATTTGCATTGTTGCCGTATTTTTTTACTCTTGGGAACAGTCGCTCGTCACTTTTACAGTTCTCCTTGGTCTTGTGTTTTTGATCATAAATTCAATGTGGGTTCATATAGTTCTTGGCGCCTTATGCGCGCGCCATAGGGATGTTATGCATCTTGTACAGGCCGTCATGCATGTTATGTTTTTCTTGACACCCATTCTTTATATTCCAAAACAATTAGGGCCAAAGGCAGCTGTCTTGAATTATAATCCATTTACACATTACCTCGCGATTGTCCGGGAACCTGTGGTTAATGGTATTATTCCACAACTGAGTTGGACTGTTGTAATCTGTATTACAATCGTTGGGTGGTTCGCGGCGATTTATACATTGAAATATAAAACCAGAAATATAGCGTTCTGGATTTAGTGTTATGTCGAAACTTCTCTTAAAAGCCGATAACATTACGCTCAGCTATCCAGACACGACCAATAGTTTCGGCTTGTTCCGGCAAGAAGCTATGGGTCAAACTCTGGCACTCGATAATGTGAGCCTTGAGCTTTTTGAAGGCGAAAACCTGGCTCTGATAGGAGCTAATGGTTCTGGCAAATCTACTCTTTTGAGGGTTTTGGCCCAAATCTATCCCCCGAACTCAGGTCGTGTTGCATCTTATGGCGATATTCAAACTTTGTTCAATATGGGTATTGGCATGAAGCAAGACCTTACGGGGCGCCAGAACGCTGTCCTTATGGGCATGATTGCCGGAAGGCCAAGACAAGAGGTTTTGGAAATGCTGCCAGAGATTATCGAGTTTAGTGAACTCGGTAGTGTTTTTGATCAGCCTGTTAGGACTTATTCTAGGGGTATGGCAATGCGTCTGAGTTTTGCCGTCGCAACATCTTTGGAGCCTGAAATCCTGTTGATTGATGAGTGGATTGGGGCTGGGGATGAACGGTTCAGGACAAAAGCTCAAGAACGTCTCGCCGATATGGTCGGCGGGTCGCGGGGCTTTATTCTAGCGAGTCACAATGTCAGCATTGTCAAACAATATTGTCATCGCGCTATATGGCTAAATGGCGGTAAAGTTGCCAAGGAAGGCCCTGTAGAAGAAGTCTTGAGAGCTTATATTGAGCACACACATCTAAACAAAGAGAAAAACCGCGAAGAAGTCGATGCTGAAAATTTTTCATAACCCCAGATGTTCTAAATCTCGCCAAACTTTGAAATTGATAGAAGATGCCGGTGAGATGCCGGAAGTCATTCTTTACCTTGAGACGCTTTTGAATGAGAGTGAAATTCGAGGACTCATTCATAAGCTTGGACTCTCATCGGCGAGAGAGATGATGAGAAAAGGCGAAGCCGAGTATAAGGAATTAGGACTTAAATCTGAAAATGACGAATTAGTTCTTATTCAGGCCATGGCGAAGCACCCTCGCTTGATCGAACGGCCGATTGTCGTCAACGGACAACGTGCCATTTTGGGGCGCCCGCCCGAAAATGTTCTTGATTTACTCGGTAATTGAGCCGTTTTTAGAAAAAAACGTCATTTTTTCAACCTATAAACGGCTTGTTAAGCAAAAGAGGGCATCACTTCATTAACCATAGCGCGATTTGCGCATCGGAAAATGGAGTTTTTATGCGGCTGGTAGCTTTAAGTTTATCTGCGGTTTTGCTGTCTGGATGTTCTTGGTTCGGAGGGAATAGCAATTCCCAGCAATCTTATCATGATCAACGCGGTGCTTATGCCGGGTCTCAAAACCAATGTGTCGTCTATTCGCCTGCGCAACCCGTCCCGACAGGGTGTGATCCTGCCATGGTGACAATGGCCACCGGATATGGCCAAGCAGGCGCAGGTGGTGCCTATACCACAGGCGGTTATGGCAGCCATGTTAGCAATGCAGGAAATGTGTCGTCTCAACGATCCGGACAACCTCGTCTGAAAAAACCTAAACTACGGGGTTCTATGTCTTTTGGGACAGAGAAGAGCGTTGCAGGTACTTTGCTTGATTTTTCCGGGGCCCTGGCACCAGGTTTCGCATATGACCCTACGCCATTTCAAGAAGGGTCTGTCGAGCAAAATGGCGATATTGTAACATCAACACTGTATACAAGTCAGTTTGAAAGATATGTGGCGCCAAGTTTATCCTTTGATGATGTTTATAATACGCCAACAATCTTAAAAGGCGGTTTTGAATATATTGCGAGCCCGCGTTTTACCGTTTTTGCAAATGCTGGATATTCTCATGCTGAAGGTACGGACGACGCCAGAATCACGGTGCAGTCCACATTGCTAAAAACAACCACGACCGACGATATCACGGATGCGCTTCCACCTCTATCAAACACAGAGTTTATTCCAAATGTGAATGTTGCCCATATGATACTAGACTTTAACGATCAACGTCGGTTCGATGTTGAGGCCGGAGCAAGACATTATTTTAAGCCTATCATGCAGGAAAAAGGGTACCGCACTGTAACGCCCTTTGTTGCAGGGGCGGTTGGTATCTCACATGTTAATGATGTGACTTACACAACGGAGCAGGATCAACTTTTCTTAGCACAAGCGTTTGACAGTAGTGGGGCTAATACAAACTTTTACGACGTTTTAGGCAATGGTGGTGTGAACACGCTTTATGAATCTGATTGGCTCTTAAATGGCGCTGTGACGGCTGGGATGGAGTGGCAAGTTACACCTAAATGGGCTTTAGCGCTCGAAACAGGTGTCAAATTTGAACAGGCTCGTGACTTCGCTAATGGTGACGAGGGCGACAATAATGTGTCGGTTCCTGTCACATTACGAGGCAGCTTCAACTTTTAAGTAAAAAAGCGACCATCTTAAGGTTTTGTTTTCTTTTTAAAAACCATTTCTTAAGCATCACATGGTTAACAAGAGTAGTAATAAAAGAATTTAGAGGGAAAAGGAGTCCGAAATGCGATTAGCAGCTTGTGCACTATCCGCCGTATTATTATCGGGTTGTTCGTGGCTCGGATCTGGAGGCAGCTACGGCGACTCCTACGGCTATGAAAGTAATGGCGCTTATAGCAATGGCGCTTATGGCGGAGGATGTATGCAGGGCGCGCAGGGCGCAGCATACTCTAATATGAATTATGGTTATTCAGGCGGCCAACAAGGCGGTCAAGGTTGCGCCCCGGGCGCTGGTTATAATGTGGCTTACGGCGCAGGCGGCGGCGGTTACGGTGCTGGCTCAGGCGGACTTCGAGGATTTCAAGGTGCAGGTATGTATGGCGCTGGAGCCGGTGGTTCGGGCATGTACGGCGCTGGAGCTGGTGGTTCAGGCATGTACGGTGCCGGAGTAGGCGGAGCTGGTATATACGGTGCTGGAGCCGGAGGTTCAGGTATGTATGGCGCAGGTACAGGAATGTACGGCGCAGGTTCATCAGCCTATAGCAGCGGTGTAACGACATTAGGCGGCGCAGCCCCTTATGGTAGCGCTGTAGGCGGCGCAGGCGTGACGACAGTTCAGGGCGCGCCTATTTATGTAGCACAGCCATATCCAGCCTATTATGCCGCAGGTGGCGGCGCTCAATATGCCGGCGGTGGTTCCCAATATTCAGGCGGTTATAACTATGGATATTCAGGCGGCGGCTATAATTATGGCGGCGGCGGTAGTTTACCTTTCGGCTTAGAACTCGGATTAGGACAAGATTTCCATCTGGGCGGCGATATCTTCCCTGGTGAAGTTTCCAAAACTTTTGCAGGCGGAACTGGAACCGGTACAGTATCAGACCTATCATCAATTAAATATAGCGATGCTTGGGATAACGCCAAATCAGCGGACCTAACGGCGACTTACGATGTCAATGCGAATACGACTTTGCTAGGCCGAGTTGGGTACAGTAAAGCCGATGGCGGCAATCAAGTTCTTGTTGGATCTATTACAGACGCCGGTGTTACCGAAGATTTGTATGCTGAATTTAGTGATCTAGAACAGTATACGGTTGAAGGTGGTATACGTCATTATATGGGCGCCCCAACGGGGTTACGTCCTTATGTGGGAGCCACGGCTGGTTTCGCCCATACGAAAGACATTTCTTTGACACAATCATCTGACACATTTGTAGATCCTGCGATCTATACACAAAACTATGTTGATGGCGGATGGGCACCTACAGCTTCTGGTGTCATCGGCGCTGAGTGGGCCGTCGGTGGCCGCGCCGCTCTAGGGGTTGAGACAGGTATTCGCTGGACAGATGATCTGGATAGCAATTTTGCTTCAGACCCACGTCTGAGTGTTCCTGTTAAACTAAGAGGACGTGTGTCCTTCTAAGGAACAGTCCTAATTCAATTATTTCAAGCCCGGCTTTGTCCGGGCTTTTTTTATGGTCCGAATAAGACTTGGCCCCATCTTTGCAACATCCATCCTGAAATCTGATGAAACTGGCAATTGTGCCAAATCAGGACAAAAGGATGGAACTATGCGTATTTTGCTTTTAGGTGCAGCCGCAGTCGCACTATCGGGATGTTCATGGCTTGGAGGAAATAGCCATCATTCTAAACACTCGTCTTATAACCAGAATAATGGTTATTATGCCGGTCAATCAAACGACGGATGCTGCGTTGGCGGCAAAACATTAAGCCGTTGGAACCTTGAAGGCGCGATCGGCCCGGAATTTTTCGTCGGCGGAGACGCTCTGACAGGCAATAAAACAAACAGTGCCGCAGCTGTCATCGCTGCAAACCCAGGCATTAACAGCATCACAACCAATAATCTTTCTATGAAAGATGCTTATGACCCAGGTATGCGGTATGAGCTTGGTGGTTCTTATGCGCTTAATCCAAACCGTAAGGTTACTCTGATGGGTTCTTACGCTCAAGCTAGCGGTGAAGAAGTCAATTTGGGTTCAATCAACGGAAACGCACTAACAGGTGATATGTCTGACTATAAACGCTACGGTGTAGAACTAGGCCTTCGTCAATATTTCAAACCAATGAGAGCCCCTGTTTTCAATTCTATTCGCCCATATGTTGAAGGTAAAGCGGGTGCAGCCCATATTGATGATATTGCGATCAGCAATGCCCAACTCGGCGGCAATGGTTATAATAACGGTACAATCGGCTTGTATGAAAGCGGATGGGTTCCAACAGCTGCGGGCATGGTTGGTTTTGAAGCGCCTGTCTTTAACCGCGCGACGCTCGGTCTTGAAACAGGTATTCGTTATACGGGCACTATGAAAACCGACACAACAGATTTGGGTTCCGGTGCACCATTTGGCGGCATCAATAATGGTAGCCAAAGCTGGACTGTTCCAGTGGCTCTTAGAGGTCGTTACCGTTTCTAAGAATAATAGATAATCTATTTTTAAGGCCGCCTAATTTAGGCGGCCTTTTTTATGGATTTATTATGGTGCGGTTTGAGCGGCGGATTTAGGCTTTTTTTGTTTGGCGATCCAAGCGGTGACACGTTCGTCCAAAATATTGAGCGGCAATCCACCTTCAAGAAGGACGGCATCGTGAAAATCTCGAATTGAAAATTTGTCACCCAAAGCGGCCTCTGCCTTGTTTCGAAGTTCCAGTATTTTCAGTTCTCCAATTTTATAAGCAAGAGCTTGACCGGGCCAGCTGATATAACGTTCTACTTCGGTTTTAATGTTATGGGCCGCGAGTGCAGAGTTATCGAAAAAACACTCTTCGGCTTGTTCACGAGTCCAGCCTTTCCAGTGCATGCCTGTATCAACCACCAATCGGCAAGCCCGCCACATTTCATAGGAAAGACGGCCAAAGTTCTCATAGGGCGTTTTATAAATGCCCATCTCCATGCCAACTTTTTCAGCGTAAAGCCCCCAGCCTTCGCCAAAGGCATTTGGATAAAGATTTTTACGAAAGTCAGGGACGTTTTTGAGCTCTTGTCCTAAGCTAATTTGGTGATGATGGCCGGGCACGCCTTCATGCAAGGTCAGAGCTGGTAGGTTATAAAGCGGGCGCTGGGTCAGATTGTAAGTATTTACAACATAATTGCCGGCTTTACCGTGTTCTGGATTGCCGCCCCAATATCGCCCTGTCGTGTAATTAGCCGCGATTTCCTTGGGAACTGGAATGACGCCGTAAGAGAGCCTTGGCAAGGTGCGGAAATACTCCGGCATTTTACCGTCAACTTGTTTGGCAAGCCAGGCTGCTTCTTTAAGAAGCTCGTCTTCTGTTTTGGCGTAAAACTGTGGATCGGTGCGAAGGAATTCGAGGAATTCAGAAAACGAGCCTTTAAAATCTACGCTCTTAATAATTTCATCCATTTCGCCGCGAATACGGGCGACTTCTTTTAAGCCCAGTTCGTGAACTTCGTCAGGGGTTACGTCGAGGGTGGTGAAATATCTTACAAGTGAAGCATAATAAGCGCGGCCCTCAGGCGTCGTGCCAATACCGACCACGGTTCGGGCTTTAGGCAAATACTCGTCCTGCATAAACTCATGAAGGTCTTTATAGGCAGGCAATACGGCATTATCTAAAGCCGCTACTCCTAGGGCTTTAAGACGCTTACGCTCAGTCTCGTCTATGGAATCAGGGAAAGATTTAAACGGCGCAAAATAAGGATGGGTTTGGGCGTCAGAATTTGAAAGCGTTTCAATGACCTCAATAATGCCCGGCAGAACTTCGACAGAGGCCGTGTAACCTGTTTTTATACCGCGTCGCATATTGGCTTTGTGTTGCCCAAAATATTGAGGCAGCGCAGAAAGACGGGCTGCAAAGGCTTCATAGTCTCCGGGTTTTTCAAATTGAGTTTGCCTCGAAATATAACTTAATTCGTTGAAAAAACCGGAGTCATTGGTGAAAGGGATACGGTCTTCGTCAAAGGGCATGCGGCGATTTGTTTGAGCCAGCACAAAACCCAACAGACTATGATTGAGTTTGTCACTGTCTGTAAATCCATGGGTTGAAATAGCATTTAACCTGTTTTGGAAACCTTCAATAGTCTTCTGGGTCTCTTCGGTGTTTTCAGGCGATACATCCGGCAGCTTTCTAAGGGCTTCTTTGTCGCCTTCTTGTCCGGCCGAGTACGGATTACTTTGCTGGGTATAGGTTTCGTAATCATGGATAAGTTTGCTTAAGTCGTCTCTGACAAGGCATTGCTGCTGACCGTCCAATATAATAATATCACCATCGCCGCAAAAACCGGCAGGGTCGGCCAGAGCCGTAAATTGAGCTGAAAATGATGTAAGCGCCACAAAAGCAGCCCCGTAAATGATAGAATTCTTCATATTTCCCTCTCCGGAAAAATAAGTCTTATAGAGCGCGACAATCTATACGCCAAGAGCATTGCTGTAATCATTGACTCTGGCTATGCCAACTGTAATTTACGCCTTAGCACCCCTAAAGGAGTCCTTTAATGTCGAGTGAGTGGAATGATAAGCGGCCAATGGCGCCGCATTTGCAGATTTGGCGCTGGCACCCCGCTATGTTGTCTTCGATTTTGCATCGAATTACGACCGTCATTTCCTATGTTTTCATGATCAAGCTCGCTTTTGGACTATTGTTTTTCAAATCTACCGGCCATGTGCCTCTCGAAGGGCTATTATATTCGCCCTTGGGATGGATTGGATTTTTTGTAGGTTTCTTCGCGTTAATCTTCACGGCTTTTGCGCAGCTTCGTCATTTGATATGGGATCGCGGAAATTATTTAGAACCAGCCGCCAATAACACCATGTCTTGGGTCATGATCGCTTTATCTGTTATAGGCGCGGCCGGTTGTACCTATATGGCGCTGGGAGCATAAAATGACTAAAGGATCAGGAACATTCCACCACCGTCTCAAAGGCTGGACTGGCACATTGATGATTTTGTCTTTGCCGTTTTTCCTTTTTGGATTTGTCTGCGCTTTATCCGGACGCGTAAGTGGTTTTACGGAATGGCTAACGTCGCCCTTTGGCGCAATCTCGGCTCTTTTGTTTCTAACGGGTATGATTTGGTACAGTAAGCTCGAATTTGACGAAGTCATTCTGGATTATCTGGATGGCGGCATGAAGTCTTTCAGCCTCTTGGCTAACCGTCTTGTCGGTTTTGTCGCTTGGGCTATTTCTGTATTTGTAATTTTGACGATGTGGCTGGGAGCCTAGCATGACTAAGCCAAACAAGACTGAATGGATTGATCATACTTACGACGTCGTCGTCGTCGGAGCCGGTGGATCTGGCCTGCGCGCAACTCTGGGCGCAGCGCAGGAAGGCCTCAAAACCGCCTGTGTCACTAAAGTTTTCCCGACCCGTTCACATACGGTTGCGGCCCAGGGCGGTATTGCTGCCTCTCTTGGCAATATGAGCGACGATGATTGGCGCTGGCATATGTTCGATACTGTCAAAGGGTCAGACTGGCTCGGTGACCAAGATTCCATCGAGTATCTTTGCAAGGAAGCTCCAAAGGCGGTTTACGAGCTCGAACATTGGGGCATGCCATTTTCTAGAACCGATGAAGGCAAAATTTATCAGCGTCCCTTTGGCGGCATGATGCAAAATATGGGCGAAGGCCCGGAAGCGCAGCGCACATGCGCCGCCGCTGACCGCACAGGTCATGCCATGCTTCACACGCTTTATGGACAATCCGTGCGCCGGAAAGCCGAGTTCTTTATTGAATATTTCGCCCTTGATCTGATCATGGAAGACGGCGTGTGCCGCGGTATTACCGCTTGGAAACTTGATGATGGCACGCTTCATCGTTTCCGCTCGCAAACGGTTATCCTCGCAACGGGTGGCTATGGGCGGACGTTCTTCTCTTGTACCTCCGCCCACACTTGTACGGGCGATGGCAACGCCATGGTCCTTCGCGCAGGCTTACCACTACAAGATATGGAATTTGTACAGTTCCACCCAACAGGCATTTACGGTGCAGGTTGTCTCATCACTGAAGGCTCACGCGGCGAAGGCGGCTATCTCACCAACTCCGAAGGCGAGCGCTTTATGGAGCGCTATGCACCGTCGGCCAAAGACTTGGCTTCGCGCGACGTCGTTTCTCGCGCCATGACCCTAGAAATTCGTGAAGGCCGCGGTGTTGGTCCTAATAAAGATCATATTTATTTGCATCTCGATCACCTTGATCCTGACATTCTTGCCGCGCGTCTGCCCGGCATTTCAGAAAGCGCGAAAATATTTGCGGGTGTTGATGTCAATAAAGAGCCTATTCCGGTTCTGCCGACCTGCCATTATAATATGGGCGGTATTCAAACTAATTATCACGGTGAAGTCGTCACTAAAAAAGGTAAGAACCCAGATAGTGTTGTGCCAGGCCTTATGGCTGTTGGCGAGGCGGCCTGTGTCTCTGTACACGGCGCTAATCGTTTAGGTTCTAACTCGCTCATTGACTTGGTGGTGTTTGGACGCGCAGCAGGTCTTCGTTGCGGCGAAATTCTAAAACCAAATGCAAAACAAAAGGCTTTGCCAAAAGATGCCGGCGCTAATTCAATCGCCCGCCTAGAAAAATTCCGCAATGCTGATGGCGCAACCAAAACAGCCGATATCCGCCTGACCCTTCAAAAGGCCATGCAAGATCATTGCGCCGTTTTCAGAACCGAAGATAGCCTGAGTGAAGGCGTAACCAAGGTTGGCGCCATCGCCGATATGATGAAAGATGTTTCTGTATCTGATAAGACGCTGGTCTGGAATACTGACCTCATGGAAACGCTTGAGCTTGATAATCTTTTGGGACAAGCCAATGTGACAATCCAGTCTGCGGCTAACCGCAAAGAAAGCCGAGGCGCGCACGCTCATGAAGACTATCCGGATCGCAATGACAAGACTTGGATGAAGCATACTTTGGCTTGGTATGACTATGATAAGAACAAGGTGAAGATTAATTACCGCCCGGTTCATGACTATACCATGTCGGATGATATTGATTATATTAAACCCAAAAAGCGGGTTTATTAATCCGAGTCGGGCGCGCATATGCCTAAGGCCGTCATATCAGGCGGTTCGGGCTATGTTGGCCGTTTCATTGTCGAAGAGCTTTTATCAGAAGGCTATGATGTCACCATATTGGGGCGGACATCCCACAAAGCTAATTACTTCTCTTCGCCAGTGCGTTTCGTGCAGGCTGAGCTGGGTCTGAATTTTGATTATCAGCCTGTTTTAGAAGGGACTGATTGTTTCGTACACGCCGCGCTGGATCACTTGCCGGGACGTTATGTTGGCGGCCAGGGCGATGATGCAAAAGCCTTTGCGTTTAAAAATTTAGGCGGCAGTGTCGCGCTTTTCAAACAAGCGAAAAAGGCGGGTATTTCCCGGTTTGTATTTTTGTCATCTCAAGAAGTTTACGGGGACCAAGAAGGCGGGATTGACCTTTATGAGTCTGATGAGCCCAAGCCGGTCAATCTTTACGGCAAAGTAAAATACGAGGCCGAAAAAGTCCTTGAACAAATGAACACGCCAAACTTCATGACATTTAGTCTACGGCTCGCGAATGTCTACGGCCCAGCGGGACCTGGCCGGCCCCATAAATGGCAGCCATTATTCAAAGCCTATCTAACCGGAAAACCGATCAAGCCATTTGCCGCCTCTGAAATTCACGGAGAAGACGCGGCACGCGCTGTTGCCGCCCTTTTGCGGGCTGATCCCATTAGAGTTTCCGGCGGCGCGTTTAACGTTGCAGATTTTATCGTGGACCGTAGAGATGTTTTAGGGCCGCTAAAGGCTGCGACCGGTTGCGTTTATGATTTACCCGAAGCAGCGGACCGCAATGCGGTTAGCATTATGAACTGTGATAAAATGAAAAGGCTTGAATGGCGTACGGGCGGCGTGGTGAAGCTGTCTATGACTTTGGACCGGATGATTAAGCCTTATGTCAGTGACGCCTAATTATTTCGGTTTTAGGGTTTTCGTATAGGCCAAACTCATTTCTAGATAAGACCCAAACGCACCCGGGTCCGATATCATAGCCTCTGGTACTTGAACGTAATCTTTGATGTTGTAACCGTGGTTTTTAAAGCCAATCGTGTCAAATTTTTCGATAAAGGCCTTCTGGTCGTTTTTGGACAGGCGAATGCCGAGCCGCCCGTCTTTGGTCATCATTGTAAACATATGGCCATTGATAGAGGTGTATGACAATTTTTTCGCGCCTTTAAGCTCGATATCGGGGTGAGGAGCGATGAGCGCACGATAAAGCGCGAGCTTTTCTTCTGATATTTCATCTTTACTCATAACCATCTTCAACCTGATTTCTGACAATGACTGTAGCAAAAACTTGATTACTCGGCAATTCAGGCCATAATCCAACTAGGAGGAATACATTATGGAACTGGATCGTCGATTTATTCTATTAGGCTTATCATCAACGGCGCTGTTGAGCGCGTGTGAGACCTTGGATACGCTGCCGGGCGGACTACCAAGTTTTGGCTTAACTCAAGCGGACGCGGCACGCGGTATTAAAGCGGCGCTGAATAATGGTGTCGGTCACGCCATTGGTACGGTTGGTATTCTCAACGGGTTTTGGAAAAATGGTTCTATTCAAGTGCCTCTACCGAAAACACTCCGCGATGTACAATCTGCTCTCAAAGTTGTCGGAGCGGACGGGATCATGAACGAGCTGCATCAGCAGCTTAACCGCGGCGCTGAAAAAGCCGCCCCGGTCGCCAAGAACATATTTGTCGATGCGATTAGCTCTCTGTCGATCAGCGATGCCATCAATATAGTGCGCGGACCCGATGATGCAGCGACACAATATCTTCATAAAACAACGGGCTCTAGTCTTGCCAGCCTGTTCACGCCAATTATGGAAAATGCGCTGGGGCAAACCGGAGCATTACGGCTCGTGGACGATGTATCTGGTCAACTTAGAAGTATACCTTTCGCGCCAAGACTAGGCGCTGATGCGAAAAACGATCTGATTTCTCACGGTGTCGATTATGGCCTGAAAGGCCTGTTCAAATATGTTGCGGTGGAAGAAAAAGCTATACGGGACAATCCGGCCAAACGCACGAGCGAGATTTTACGGCGCGTGTTTGGGTAGGGAAACCTAGCGGAAGGACACGCTAAGGATTTGACCATGAATGGTGCAGCCTATGACCGTTGGCGCTTAATGCGCCGCTATGCAAGGGTAAATTGGCAAGACGTTACCTCCACAAGAGATGGTGTGAGAATGTTGGAACTCTCGGACACACATATCCGTGTTCGAGTAAAACGGAGTTCCCCGCATGCTGTCGTTTTCCTTTGTGATCCACCGAATCTGGTTGAACATTTTGACGATGTTTTTTCGCAATTTGATGATAGCGTCAGTATTGTTTGTATTGAACAACCAAGTTTTGGGTTTTCTTTCCCTAAAGCTGGATATGGCTTTGGTGTCAAGGATCACGCGAAAGCAATAATTGAAACGCTCGAAGCCTTAGAGTTTAAATCCTACACGCTGACAGCACCCTGCGTTGCAACCTATGGCGCCATGAGAGCTGCCCGTGAACGTCCAGACTTAATTACAAAACTGGTTCTTATGCAGGCAACGGACATCAAGACTGAACGAAAATGGGTTGGCCGGACAGCTGAGAAATTTGTGAGATTAGTGACAGGTATCCCGAAACTTGGCGGAATAATTGTTAGAATTCCGTATGTTGCTCAGCTTATAGCTTCGCGAACGGAACCTGTATTCGGTGAAAAAACTTATCCGCATGTTATCTACAAACCCGAACGTCACGCGGACTTAATTGAGGAATTGATCAAGATATCACAACATATGTTTGCAAAGGGCGCATGCAATTGCATGTCGTCTTTGCGGCAGGTTTATTTTATGTCCCATGAGGGCGAATTTTCCGGAGCGCCTCAACCTACGCTAATTTTATGGGGGGATGCAGATCCTTCGCATTGGGATTCTCCGCGAGACGGCCTTCGGCAATATGTTCCGCAAGCCAAGGTAAAATTAATTACTGATACGGGACATCATTTGGAAATCGAAAGCCCAAAAATGGTCTGTGATCATATTAAGAAGTTTATGAATGCAGGTCAGGCATGAGGTTGCGGCGCGTGTTTGGGTAGAACCAAAGCGCATATTTCAAAAAATGATGTCAGCTGACGATAATATTGCGTTCGATCTCGATGGTTTTGGCCGAGAAAGTGCATTCCTTATGCGACCGCCAAAAGACTGGGCTCGAGCTATAGAGGCTATAGCATCTCTTTGTCTGCTTTGAGCTGCGAATAATATGACATCTTTTTGACTAAGGTCGTGAAAAGATAATCCTGTGATTACTTCTATTGTCGTGAGGCGAACTTGTTCCAAAATTGGTGCAAAAGGTAAGGGTGTGGGGCTATCATAGTCCCTTTGCCAGACAAGAAATGAGGCAGATTTGATTTCACTTCCATCTGGGACAACAATCACTTTCCAAAAACCTGCTGGTATTTGAAAAGGAATTTGGTCATCTGCATTTTTATGTGATGGGTCATTTTCTGTAAATACAGGGCCAGTGAAAACACAGGCTCTTTTCGAGCCTGACAAGGATTTTTCCAGCATCCAATCTTCGATTTCCCCCCAAGCATCATCATGTAAGTTTTCATGTTGTGGGACAATATTAGAATAAAAATCGCTTTCTTGTTCGGCTATTATTGTTTCATCGTCATCTAAGCCCCAGGACAAACTTTTTCGCCGTGCAAGATGTCCGCGGTCCCAATCGTTAAATTTATACCCGCGATCATTTTCTATCTGTAGCTCTCTAGGATTGATTAGGGGGTCTGGCCTGAATCTTCGGTTGGATAATTGTGCGGGTCGAAGTGTTTGCCCGTCAATATTGTGAGCTGAGCAAAAAGCAAACCCGCGGTTTTTATTAAATAGAAGAGAATATCTAGAATGGCCGACATATTCGCCATCATTGAATGAGGCTTCTAGCGTACTTTGGCTCGGTTGAGGCAGAGGTATTGTATGTCCGTTTAAGAAATTTTGATCATATCCCATGTAAATGCCTCAACAAATATTCTACTTTACCCGTTGTTTTCCCCCCAGTAGTTCGGATCACTTAACATGTTTTTCGTTCAAGCGATGTGACTTTCGTCACGGCGTCATTTTTTTTATTCTGTTATAGTGGCTGGGACCAAAGGAGGGATGAAAACTCAAAACATCATCCCAAAAAACGCTTTAGGAGAACTTCTAATGAATATGCTTCAGTTCCAAGAAATAATGGATAAATCGGAAGGAAAAGACACGCTTGATGTCATTGTTCAAATGAAAGCGTCGCCTGTCGAAGAGCAAATCATGGAAGAACTTTCGGCGAAAACATCACAGATAGAACGCTTTCGTTCAACCATTGTTGATCCTCGAGAACTTCTCCCTGCAAAGAAAGAATCGATTGTAAAAACCAGAACACGGGCGCCGCGTGGAAACCAAGGTAGCTTTGCATCGCAGGTTTTTGGTGTCGGAAAGAAAGGGCAATTATTTTTAGATGAAAATACTTCATTCAAACAAGATGCGTTTCTAAGTTCTGATGTCGTCAACAAATCTGTTATTCAAAGCAAACGGAAGCAACCGTCAAAACTTCGAAATGCGAATAGTGTTTTGTTTACAGTTTCGCGAGACAATTTGAGCAAAATTGTTACGGAAAAACGTGATGATATTGGCGGAATTTATGAGAACAAGAAAATTGAGACACCCGCGGTGTCCAAGTCTGCTAAGCCAAGTATGGGCATCGGTTCTTCAAGATATTCATCTCAATCCTGGGGCGTCCACAGTTGTGGTGCCAGTGCCGTTTGGGGGACCTATGGACAAAAGGGAAAAGATATTACGTCAGGCCTAGCGGTAAAGGTAGCGGTTCTTGATACGGGTATAGATGCATCCCATCCTGATCTTCTAGGGCGAGTAACATCTTGGGCAGAATTTGATCGTAACGGAAATACTGTATCTGGCTCAAGCGCCCATGATTCAGCAACCCATGGCACTCATGTCGCCGGTTCAATAGCTGGCGGAAAAAGTAGCGGTCAATGGGTTGGTGTAGCACCTGAGTGTGAAATTATGGGGGGGTTGGTTCTAAACAGAGGCAGCGGAACTGTCGCTCAAATTCTGGCTGGAATGGACTGGGCCATCCAAAATGGAGCCGACATAATTAATATGTCTTTAGGCGATTTGCAGTTTGATGCACAACTTTTGACGCCTTACAGGCGCCAACTTATGGCGGCTTTGATGCAAGGGACGCTCGTCGTCGGTGCAATCGGAAATAATGGGCTCAATACCAGCGGACAACCTGGTGCAGATATTTATACTCTAGGCGTTGGAGCCCATGATGTAGAATTCCGCTGTGCAGGTTTTAGCGGCGGGAAAGTGCATCAACAAGGCGACTTTGTTTACCAAAAACCTGATCTCTCCGCGCCCGGTGTTGGAATATTCTCTTGCGTTCCAAATGAGCGCCACGATAGTTATAATGGGACATCCATGGCGACCCCGCATGTTGCTGGTTGTGCAGCTCTTTTATTGGCTGAAATGGATATGAATGGAATTCCAAGTGATCAAAGAGCATTTCTTTTACGGGATATTTTGGAAGCTACGGTTCGCCCTTACGGCGAAATGGGGAAAGATCAGCGTTACGGGTTTGGATTATTAGATGTGCACCGCGCTATCGACGCAGCTAAAGAATTAGGGTATTAATATTCGAGTGAATATATTTAGCCGAGTAAAGTCTTTAATTGTCGTTACAGGACTCTGCACCGTAATGGGGTGTGGGGACAAAAATGCGACCATTCAACCGTCAGAAAAAGGGAATGGTGTGAGCGCGTCTGAAAAAGGATCTCTGGAAAAGCCTAAAAATTCTGATCAGTCTTCTATGAAAGAACAGACGAATATTTCTCAATCGAATGAGCAATCGTATTTTTTATCTTTGATATCAGACTATAACTCTGAGTTGGACGAAGCCATTCTTGAAGACCGGATGAAAGCTCCGAATGAAAGATTGGAGCGGTGGAGGAAATCTCCAAATAAGGATTTGTCTGGAAGCGCGCCAAAAATCACAGTGCCTGATAATGAAAAATTATTAAATGAACTAAGCCTACGGCTGAGTGAAATGCTCGGTGAAACGCCTGTGCTTCTAAAAAGTTCCGCTACTTTCGTCGTTACTTTATCCGATAAAGAACTAAAAGAAATCAAATCTTGGGACCGGTTTGAAATAAATAAAAACTCTGACCTCACCCGCGACTAAAGTAAAATGTTCAATCGGCTTAGATATTCGGTTAGCTTGAATTTCAGTCACGTTCCGCAAAAAGTTTGATGCACGATTTCCTCTGCTAAGGGCGGTGTTTCAAAATTAGCAAATTCTGGCCTATCAGTAAATGGTTGTGACACGGCGTCCATCAGTGTTTCAAACGTTTTCAAATTACCCTGATTGGCGTCGGCAATAGCCTGCTCGACCCTATGGTTACGCGGAATGATAATCGGATTAGACGCTTGCATAGTTTTAAGCCGAACTGCGTCCATAACATTTTCAAGCTTTGCAGCCGTTTTCCAGCGCGTCAGCCATTCATGGCCAAGCTCTTGATCCGCGAACAACTCCAACATTTTTGAATCCGGTTTGCCGGCTGCGACCAATGTTAAGTTTCGGAAAAACAGAGTGAAGTCGACTTTGCCGATGGTCATGGTTTTAAAGGTCTCGTTGAGGAAGCCATCTTTTTCAAGCTCGGCTTGTTCCACGCCTAATTTGGTAGCCATGATTTGGTTCAAGGCTGTTTCAAACTTGGCGACAAAGCTATTGAGGTCTTCTTCGGCGGCTTTGATTTGGGTATCTTCGCTATCGCCTAATAACGGCAATAAAGACTCGGCGAGGCGGGTTAGGTTCCAATGGGCCATTTCCGCCTGTTTGTTCCAAGCATAGCGGCCGTTTCTATCAATAGAGCTAAAGGTCTTACCGGGATGAAATTCGTCCATAAAGGCGCAGGGGCCGTAGTCTATGGTTTCACCAGAGATGCAGGCATTATCCGTATTCATCACGCCGTGAATAAAACCCAGCCCCATCCATTTAGCGACCAGATCCGCTTGGCGGGCGACGACTGCTCGCAGGAAATGACGATAGCGATCATGACCAGAATTGGGAGCTTCTGGATAGAGTCTATCAATGGTAAAATCTGCCAAAGCTTTTACATTTTCGCCTTCGCCAGATGCGGCGGCAAGTTGGAACGTCCCGACGCGAATATGGCTGCGTGCCGTCCGGCATAAAATAGCTCCGGGTTCCGCGCCATTTCGAATAACGGTTTCGCCCGTTGTGATAATTGAGAGCGCGCGCGTTGATGGCACACCAAGTGCGGCCATGGCTTCGCTGACAACATATTCTCTGATGGCTGATCCGAGGGTTGCTTTGCCGTCACCACGCCGGGAATAGGGCGTTGCGCCAGAGCCTGTGAGGTGGAGTTCATATAAGGTCCCGGCCCGGTCTTTATTGGGCAAGTCTCCGACAAGGCGGGCGCGGCCATCACCCAATAATCCAGACCAATGTCCAAATTGATGACCGCCGTAAGCCATTGCCAGTGAGGGGACTCCGCCAATAGCGGATTGTCCGGACAAAATGGATAATCCCTCATCGGAGCGAAGCCATGTTTCGTCCAGTGAAAGGGAATTTGCCAGCGCCGTATTGAGCGCGACAATTTTAACATCAGACACGGCCACAGGCTCGACATCGGAAAAGAAAAACGCCGGGAGGTCACGATAGTGCAGATGTGTGTTTAGATCAGACATTGATTAGTCCTTTATCGGTTCAGGCCGTCATTGTAACATCGTCACTCGATATGGCGTCAATGAGTTTGTCTGCGTCTAGGCCAAAATCGTTGAAAACAACGCCGCCATTTGGATCGATTAAAATGAACCACGGCGTCCCGCCTGATCTATAATCTTCCATGACGCTCGGATAAGAGCCGTCGTTCTGATCATGGCCAAATGGAATATTTAGGTCATATTTAATCTGCATTTCTCTGAGCATATCCGGCGTGTTTTGATCTGCGCCTTCAAATACTGTTTGCACGACGGCAAACCCAAAACCTTTATCAGACAGGTTGTCGACAAGCTTTTTCAGCGTTGGAAAACCGCGCGAATGACATCCGGGACACCAGCTCTGAAAACAGTAAATGATCTGATATCCTTTGCCTAAATCAGACAGGCTTAAGGGCTTCGTTTTATTGCCTTTACCGTCGATCCAATACGGAACACGAAGTTCAGGCGCTTTTTGATGGTTGATACCAATAGACATATGTCTCTCCTATTAAATGAGGCTACCGCTTAGAAAGCGGCAGAAATAGGATTATGAGCTGCTAGGCAGCTTCCACCCGGGTCGGGCGAAATGGCACGTATAGCCATTCGGGCGAGTTTCAAGATAATCTTGGTGCTCGGGCTCGGCGGGCCAAAATTCGGAAACGGCCGTAACCGGCGTGACAACGGGACCTGGCCACAGGCCTGATGCGTCGACATCCTTAATAGTGCGAAGGGCTTCTTCTTTTTGAGCGTCGCTCGTGTAGAAAATCTCTGATCTATAAGATAGCCCAACATCACCGCCCTGACGGTTTTTTGTCGTCGGGTCGTGGATTTGGAAAAACAGTTCTAAAATCTCGCGGTAGCTTATGATGCTTGGGTCAAAGTTGATCTCTATACCTTCGGCGTGAGTTCCATGGTCGCGATAAGTCGCGTTTGGAACATCGCCGCCTGTATAGCCAACATTCGTCCTAAGGACACCGGGCTTTTTGCGGATCAAATCCTGCATACCCCAAAAGCATCCACCGGCGAGGACGGCTCGTTCTGTTGTGTTAGACATATTTTGCTCCCTACTGAACTCTGTTTGTTGGTATGTGTTTAAGTGATGTCGTGCACGAGAATTTGCAAGTAGCGATCACGAAAGTGTTAACTAGTCCTCTTTTTGCCGAATTTTGATTTTTCTTGCATTTCCTTTGTAACCCAAATCATTTTGGGTCGGTATAAGCGTAAATCGCAATAAATATTGCCCAATGGTTTGCATATGGTTTTTAAAATGCCAGTTGAAATATTTGTAAATTCCGTAAATTCCAACGAAGAAGAAAATATTCCCGATTATGTCGGTTTTACGAAAAAAACCTCGTTGAAAACTCCACTGCCATTCTCCAGTCGCCATGTATTCTAATAGTAGTGAAGGAAGGCAAATAATTGGCAGTATTCCTATCCCAGCGATATATAGATCGATAATAAATGCGCTAAACCTCCGGATTATACCAACTTTGCTGCTATAAATAATATCGTTGTCTTTGCGTGGCCATTTAATTGCGAGACCGAAAACCATCGGACCTAAAATTAGCAGCCACACATTAAACGAAACGCCCATTTAACTAGTCTTCCTCACGCCCCGGAATACCGCGTCTTGCGAGCTCATCTGCCCGTTCATTGCCTTCTTCGCCGGCATGGCCTTTGACCCATTGCCAGTTGATATCGCGTTTTTGGTTTTCGGCGTCGAGTTCTTGCCAAAGGTCTTTATTGACGACGGGTTTTTTGTCGGATTTTTTCCAGCCGCGTTTTTTCCAGCCATGGATCCATTCTGTAATGCCTTTAAGGACATAAGTGCTGTCGGTCCAAAGCGTGATTTCACCGCTAAAGCCGGGTTTGATAGCGCGCAGGGCTTGGATCGCGGCCATAAGCTCCATGCGGTTATTGGTTGTATCCTCTTCACCGCCAAAGAGCTCTTTTTCGGCGCTACCAAATTTCATTAATACGCCCCAGCCGCCGGGGCCAGGGTTTCCCGAGCAAGCGCCGTCTGTGTAGATAACTAATTCACCGCTCATATCTGGCTTATGCTCTTAATTCTCTGGGGAGGCGGAAGATGACGTTTTCATCGGTGACACGCACTTCATTGAGGGTGATTTCGTAGCGCGATCTAAGCGCCGCGATGACGCCGTCGGTGAGATATTCCGGCGCGCTAGCGCCGGCTGATAGACCAATGGTTTCGCAGGTCTCGATGAGGCCCCAATCTATTGTGCCTGCGCCTGATATGAGCATAGCTGAATTAGCGCCCGCCTTAACAGCCACTTCAACGAGGCGTTTGGAATTGGAAGAGGTTTGAGACCCGATGACCATAAATAAATCGCACTGCTTGGCAATTTCTTTGACGGCCGCTTGGCGGTTAGTTGTGGCGTAGCAAATGTCTTCCTTATAGGGCAGGGCGATAGTTGGAAAACGGTGCTGCAAAACTTTAATGATTCCTTGCGTGTCATCGACCGATAAAGTCGTTTGGGTGACTAACGCCAAATTGTCCGGATCGTCTGCGTCGTAACTGGCCGCATCGGTTTCATCTTCGATCAGGGTCATGGCGCGGTCAGGAAGTTGACCCATAGTGCCAATAACTTCCGGATGTCCGGCATGACCGATCAGCAAGATATGACGACCTTCACGCTGATGTCTTTCGGCCTCGACGTGGACTTTGGACACAAGCGGGCAAGTGGCGTCAAGAAAATGCATATTCCGCGCCTGAGCCGCTTTGGGGACTGACTTTGGGACGCCGTGGGCCGAAAAGACAACAGGTCTGTCATCCGGGCAATCGTCGAGCTCTTCAACGAAGATCGCGCCCATATCTTCAAGTTTGCTAACCACATGAGTGTTATGGACAATTTCGTGACGGACATAAACGGGCGCGCCATATTTTTCGAGGGTTCGCTCAACGATCTGGATAGCTCGGTCGACACCCGCGCAAAATCCCCTGGGCGCCGCGAGTAAAACCGTCTTTGAGAGCCTGTCATTTGCGACCTGCATTAAATTATCCTCATCTGGTCATATATCGTTGCGGCAGATTGCCGAACCCGATAGTAGACAATGCGTGAACTGTGATGTAGCAGACTGCGCATATACAGGCTATAGCCGAGTTGATATCAACCCGAATTAAGGCAAAATAATGGGTAATACAAAAACTTTAACCGCTCTGACCGTGGTTGCATTAATGGCTCTAAGTGGTTGTCAATCTACGAAGGACGTTTTCGCCTTTGGAGATGCTGCTACCAAATCCAATCCTGGACCATGTCCGCGGGCTTTTTCTCTATATGATGCTCAGCGTATTGTTGAGCTTAAGGGCCCAGAAAGTTTTGCCAGTGTAGGCTTTACGGGAGAAATTGGAAATATCCGTAGTCTTTGCCGTTATTACGATCTTGAACCTATTGTGGCAGATATGGAAATTGATATGGATTTTGGCCGCGGACCTGCGGCGAGCGGCGATGTTGCGACCTATGAATATTTCATCGCGGTTACACGTAAAAATGTTGCTGTGATTCACAAAGAAGTTTTCCCGATTACGGTCAAGTTCCCTCCGGGGCAGGACCGCGTGTCAATTACGGAAAAAATCAATAGAATAACCATTCCGCGATTAGGTGAAAACACGTCAGGTATTAACTTTGAAATCGCTGTCGGATTTGTTGTGACGCCAGAACAGCGCGCCTTTAATGCTGAAGGTAAACGATTCCGCGTCTCAGCTGGCCAAAACTAGCAGGCTTTCATGTCAAATTCAGTCTTGGATATATTAGGCGGCGCGACTCGGGCTGTCTTTGAAGAAATGGGTTTTCCGGCGCAATATGGTGCTGTGCGAGAATCCGACCGACCTGATCTTGCGCCGTTTCAATGTAATGGCGCCATGGCAGCCGCAGGCTTTCTGAAAAAGAAGGGCGAGAAGTCCAATCCTCGCGAAATAGCCGCCAAAGTTGTTGAGGCTTTAAGCGTCCATCCAGCCATTGCAGGCATGGAAATTGCCGGGCCTGGTTTTATCAATATTATTCCGTCCGAAAATATTATTGCGGACCGCGCAAATATTCTCTTGGATGATGAGCGTACGGGCGCGGTTAAGGCCGATACTAAAACTATCGTCATTGATTATGGCGGGGCAAATGTTGCCAAACCTATGCATGTTGGTCATTTACGGTCGGCCGTCATTGGCGAAAGCCTTAAACGTCTCATGCGCTTTCGAGGTCACAACGTTATCGGTGATGTCCATCTTGGTGATTGGGGGCTGCAAATGGGCCATCTGATTTCTGAACTGGAATTTGAACAGCCCGACCTACCTTATTTTGATAACGGTATTACGGATAGGTTTCCTGAAGAGAGTCCTGTGACTATGGACGATATGGCGCATCTATATCCTGCCGCTAGTAGCAAATCTAAAGCTGATCCCGAACGTTTACAGTTATCACAGCAAGCCACTGCCGAGCTACAATCTGGCCGCGTTGGATATCGCGCTCTTCTTGATCACTTCATTCGCATCTCGATTGAATATCTTAAAGCAGGCTATGGCGAGCTAGGCGTAGAGTTTGATCTTTGGAAGGGCGAAGCCTCTGTTGATCCATTAATACCCGGTATGATCGAAGCAATGACAGCTCAAGGCATTACCGAAGAAAGCGACGGCGCGCTGATCATTCAGGTTGATGAAAATTATGATGCTGAAAAGCGCAAAGGTATTCCGCCGGTTATGCTGCGGGCTCGTACTGGCGCGGTGCTTTATCACACAACTGATCTCGCGACCCTGATTGACCGGAAAAATGAGATCGATCCTGATCTGATTTTATATGTCGTTGATCAGCGCCAAGCCATGCATTTTGATCAAGTCTTTCGCGCCGCCGTTCGGGCAGGGTGGTATGAACGTGATCAGCTAGAGCATCTTGGATTTGGGACTGTCAACGGTGCTGACGGTAAGCCGTTCACGACCCGTGACGGCGGTGTGTTGCGCTTGGCCGATCTTACAGAGATGATGCATACGGCCGCTGCTAAGCGCCTCGAAGAAAATGCATCCATGCAAGATTTTGATGCCGCAGAGCGCGAGGATGTCGCGAACAAGGTCGGAATGGCTGCTTTGAAATTTGCAGACTTACAGAACCAGCGGACAACCAATTATGTTTTTGATATCGAGCGATTTGTATCGTTTGAAGGCAAGACAGGTCCCTATCTTCTTTATGCCGCGGCTCGGATAAAATCGATATTACGTCGCGCGCATGAACAAGGCGTTTCAGCAGGCTCAATTGAGATTACCGAAAAGGCAGAGAGTCAGCTTTTGCTCTCGCTGGATGCATTTGATCGCGCCCTTGAGCAAGCAGCTGCAAAGCGCGCGCCGCATATTTTGTGTGAGCATATATATCGTTTGGCGCAGAGCTTTTCGCGTTTTTATACGGAATGTCCAATGCTAAAGGATGACGTGCCTGATGATATCAAAGCCTCTCGGCTATCTTTTGCAGAGCTGACATTACGCCAATTAGAGCTAGGTCTGTCTATTATAGGGATCGAGGTTCCTGAACGCATGTAATTAATAGTTTTAGGAAACAGGCTTGTCGCCTATTTCCTAAAACTTCGTGGGGGATTTTTGTCAGTTGCCTAACCGCTAGCAAGTCGCTGTGGATTGGCCTGATTGGCCACTGGATAGCGCGGACACCATTTTTCAAGACAGTTATCAATCGTGACTTTTCTAATGGGTTTGGCGATAACATCATTCATACCAACTTCAAGATAGCGAGTGCGTTGAGTAGGTGTGAAGTGGGCGGTTACGGCAACAATCGGGACTGGTCGTTTGTTTTGTTTAGACTCGATCTCTCTTATTTGAATAGTGGCAAAAACACCGTCCATTATTGGCATGCAGATATCCATGAGGATCAGGTCATAATTGATGTTCTGAAAGGCTTTCACGGCTTCAACACCGTCTTTCACCGTGTCGACCGTATAGCCCGCCAAATTCAAAAAACCTTTGATGACGACAAGGTTCACCGGATCATCATCTGCTGCCAAAATGCGAATGCCCTCTTTCGAGCTGGCCACCTGAACAGGCGTTTCCAAAGGCGGAACATATTTCGCGATTGATTTTATGAGTGTGTCGACGGAGCAAGGGCGCGGTAAGAATTGATGGACATCAAGGTCCATGAAATGTTGTTTCGCTTGGCCGATGTTTTCAGATGTGAGCAATATGACCTGTGTGTTTTTGATGAGTGGGTCACGCCGAATGGCTTTGACAAATTCTAATCCATTCAGACTGGCCATTTGATAATCGCAAATAACAATCGGGATGGGAATGTCACATTCCTTGGCAAGCTTTAAGATAGAGAGACCTTTTTCGGCACTGGGCGCGAAAATCGGTCGTAAACCCGTTGGTTTGAGCTGCATATTCAGCACTGTGCTGTTCATCTCGTTGTAATCAATGATTAGGACAGGCACCTGTCCGAATTTTATGTCTTTTGTTGCCATGTTCTTGCGCCTCCAACGCATGATTCCACATCCTATAAGTTGTGTGAGGCGTAAGGGTTTTAATAAGGCGTAATATTTGTGGTTAACAATTTACTAAAAGACCGAACTTGGTCTAGTTATCCTTGTTTTTTTAGAGCTTGGTTGAAAAATCAACTTACTAACAAAGTATTTATAGCGCTTATGTCATCTATTAAAAACCCTTGCCTCTGTCATGGTGTCCGATTATAAGTCCGCATCCATCGGGAGAGAGTCGCAATAATAAAACGGCCGCCGAAGACGCAACCGCTACCGGAAACGCTCAGGCATACGGACCGATCGGATATATAGATGCTGGAAAGAGGGCCCTATAGGTGTGAGGCCCCGCCGACGGAGTAAATCTCTCAGGCCTAAGAGGACAGCAGGTGGCACTAAGCGAATCAATCGCTGAAAGGTGCTGCATGACTGATACACAAGACTTAATCAAAACAACGCTCCACGCTATACACGTGGCTGCGGGCGCAAAAATGGTGCCCTTTGCCGGCTATGATATGCCCGTGCAATATCCGCTTGGTATTATGAAAGAGCATGAACACACCCGCGAAAAATGTGGATTGTTTGACGTCTCTCATATGGGACAGTGTTTCCTCATTCCTGAAGACGGCGATTTTGCAACGGCAGCCAAGGCGCTAGAGAAACTCGTCCCCGCTGATATTCAAAGCTTAGAGCCTGGTCAGCAGCGCTATTCCCAATTCCTCAATGAAGAAGGCGGTATTCTTGATGATCTGATGATCTCCCGCCTTGGATTTGCAGGCCATACCCATAAAATCTATTTGGTTGTGAATGCGGGCTGTAAAGATCAAGATTATGCACATTTGCAAAAGCATATACCTGATAATGTCAAATTAGATATTTTGGATGACAGTATGTCCTTGATTGCGCTTCAAGGCCCAAAAGCGGCCGAAGTTTTAGGAAGTTTGAACGCTAAGGTCAAAGATTTGATCTTTATGACCCATACGGATTTACCCTTAGGTGAGACCATGGCCGATTGCTGGTGTCATGTGTCGCGCTCTGGCTATACGGGCGAAGACGGCTATGAAATCGCTGTCAAACATCCTGACGCAGAATGGCTTGTTGATAAGCTTTTAGAGCATCCCGATGTGGAGCTTATCGGTCTTGGCGCCCGCGATAGTCTTCGTATGGAAGCCGGGCTTTGTCTTTACGGCCATGATATTGATACCACTGTGTCGCCGATTGAAGCCGGACTGATCTGGTCTGTTCAAAAACACCGCCGCAGCGGCTGTGACTATATAGGCGCGGCCCGAATAGAAGCCGATCTTGCCAATAAGCAAAGCAAGCGATTGGTCGGTATTTTGCCCGAGGGTAGAGCGCCAGCACGCGAGCATACTGAAATTCAGGACATGGACGGAAATAAGATCGGCGAAATTACATCAGGTGGTTTTGGCCCAACCGTCGGCGGCCCAATCGCTATGGGTTATGTCACCCGTAAAAACTTCAAAGCGGGCACACCGCTTAATCTTATTGTTCGGGGTAAGGCCCGGCCTGCCAAGGTCGTGAAAATGCCATTTGCGCCCCATAATTATAAACGCGGATAGGAGGACCCCCGCCATGACGACATATTATTCAGAAGATCACGAATACATCAAAGTTGATGGAGATATTGGAACTGTGGGTATTTCAGATTACGCGCAAAAAGCCCTTGGCGACATCGTGTTTGTCGAACTGCCTGATGTCGGGACTAGCTTTGAAAAAGGCGATGATGCGGCCGTAGTCGAATCCGTAAAAGCCGCCTCTGACATTTACGCCCCTGTTGGCGGCGAGGTCACAGAAAACAACGGCGCTCTCGAAGATGCGCCTGAAACAGTCAATGCAAGTTCCGAAGATGCGGGCTGGTTTTTCAAGATGAAGATTGCAGACGCGTCCCAGCTAGAAGCTCTCATGGATGAAGCTGCTTATAAGACGTTTTGCGACGGGCTTTAAGCTCATAATTCCTCGTCCTTCGTCAGGCTCAGGATGAGGAATTTTCTAAACCGCTAATCCTCATTTTGTCAGGGTTGGAATGGTAATTGATCAACAACAACCCTCATCCTGAGCCTGACGAAGGATGAAGCCGAAAAGAGACCAAGTGGATAAAATACTTCCTATACTTTTCTGGATTATGGCACTGATCAATATGGTGCCTGTGATCTCGGCGGTAATGCCGTCAAAAATGCAATCTCTTTACGGGATTGCGCCAGAAAATATGGAGTTGATGACGTTATTGCAGCACAGAGCTTTGCTGTTGGGGCTTGTCGGTCTGGCATTGGCGACGGCAGCTCACATGCCGCATCTGCGCTGGCCCGCTTTGATTGGCGGCGCTATCAGTATGGGCTCTTTCATTGTCTTTGCCTTCATGCGCGGCCAGATGGCCGGGCCTCTCGGAAAAATTGCTATGGTCGATATTATCGGCCTTGTTTTGGCGGCCATGACGGCCTTTATCATGTTTCAAAATAAGGGATAAGCTATGCGCTACCTACCACTGAATAATAATGACCGCGCGGCCATGCTCGCCAAAGTCGGCGTAAAATCCATGGATGATCTATTCACGGATGTACCAAAATCAGCTGTTCTTGACGGTTTGATTGATCTACCGAAGCATCAAAGCGAAGCCGCCGTTGAGCGCTATATGTCTCGCCTATCCGGGAAGTCTATTTCAGCCGGGTCGGTTCCGTTTTTCTGCGGCGCAGGCGCTTACAAGCACCATATTCCGGCAACGGTTGACCATCTGATTCAGCGCTCGGAGTTTCTGACAGCTTATACACCTTATCAGCCTGAGATTTCTCAAGGCACGCTTCAGACTTTGTTCGAGTTCCAAACACAGGTCGCGCTCTTAACCGGCATGGATGTCGCCAATGCGTCTATGTATGATGGCTCGACCGCTTGCGCCGAAGCCGTGGTTATGGCGACCCGCGTCGCGCGCGGTAAGAAAAGAAAAGCCGTATTGGCTTCCGGCCTTCACCCGCATTACGCGGCGGCGACCCAGACAGTGGCGCAGTATTTGAACATTGAACTCGTGGCTAATGCCAGCGTTCCTGGCAATGACTCTGCCACCATCGATCAGATCGATGATCAAACAGCCTGTATCGTCGTCCAATCTCCTAATGTATTTGGCGAAATTATTGATCTGGAACCCTATGCCGAAGCCGCTCATGCCGCGGGCGCGCTCCTAATTGCTGTCTTTAATGAGCCAGTCGCCCTCGGCGCGATTAAGAGCCCCGGGGAACAAGGGGCAGATATCGTTGTCGGCGAAGGTCAGGGCATTGGCGTGGGCCTTAACTTTGGCGGTCCCCATGTTGGCCTGTTTGCTTGCCGTCAGAAACTTGTGCGGCAAATGCCGGGCCGGGTTTGCGGCGAAACGGTGGATGCCAATGGCGACCGGGGTTTCGTTCTGACGCTTTCAACGCGCGAACAGCATATTCGCCGGGAAAAGGCCACGTCAAATATCTGTACCAATTCCGGTCTTTGCTGCCTCGCTTTTACGATACATATGACACTCCTTGGCGAAGCCGGTCTTCGCCAGATGGCTGAAGTCAATCATGCCAATGCCTGTGATCTCGCTGACCGTCTTTCGGCGATTGATGGTGTTGAACTGGTGACTGAGACTTTCTTCAATGAGTTTACGCTTCGACTAACAAAGCCCGCTGCAGATGTCGTTGAAGCATTAGCTGATAAAGGTGTACTTGGCGGCGTACCTGTCTCTCGCTTAACCGGGGATCTAGATGACCTCCTCCTCGTCACGGCGACGGAAGTTGCTACAGATGAAGATATCTCGGCCTATGAAGTCGCCTTGAAAGAGGTGATGTCATGAACACCAAAAACCTCAATACCAAAGAACAGGGTGTCTGGAACGTTGATGACCTCAAGCCGCTGATCGGCCAAGATGGTCATCAATATCATACATTCCTAGATAATGAGACAATGCTGGTTGAGTATTTAGAATATCCGGTCGGTCATATAGACCCTCAACAACCTCATGATTGGGACGAAGTCTATTACATCATATCTGGGCAGTCTAAATTCACAGCTGATGGCGTTACTCGGGATATTAAAGCCGGAGACAATATTTTTGTTGCCGCTCATATCGTACACAAATTTCACGATATTACTGAAGACCTATCGGTCATCGTTTTCTTCTCGAAGCAGGAGCCAAGCTCATGAGCATGAATAATCAAGGGCGGCCAACGGCCCCCTCAGACACAATGACAAATGCAGCCGCGAATGATGTGACAACAATATCAGGCAATAAAGGCCTTATGCAGGCAGAAAGCCTTATCTTTGAAATTGGGACGCCTCGCCGAACGGGCGTTGACTTTGCGGAAGCCAAAGCCGTTAAGTCTCGTCTTGGCAATAATGCAAGGACATCAGAGATTGGCCTGCCCGGTTTGACCGAACCGCAAGCCATGCGCCATTATGTAAGGCTTTCACAAAAAAACTACGCGATTGATCTTGGCGTTTATCCGCTGGGCTCTTGCACAATGAAACATAATCCGCGGCTGAATGAAAAAGTCGCGCGTATGCCGGGTTTTGGCGATGTACACCCGCTTCAGCCGGAAAGCACAGTGCAGGGCGCGCTTGAGCTTATGCATGAATTATCCCACTGGATATGCACGCTGACAGGCATGCCGGCTGTCGCTATGACGCCAAAAGCTGGCGCTCACGGTGAGTGGGCAGGCATGGCTGCTATTCGCGCTCGTCTTGATGCTGATGGTCATACCCATAAACGCCGCGTGCTCGTGCCGGAAAGTGCCCACGGCACTAACCCGGCTTCGGCAGTGCAATGTGGCTTCACAGTTGATGAAATCCCAGCCAGTGGCGATGGCCGCGTTAATCTCGCGGCGCTGAAAGAGAAGCTCGGCGACGACGTGGCTGGTATCATGCTGACCAATCCTAATACATGCGGATTGTTTGAACGGGATATCATCGAGATCGCGGATTTGATCCACTCTGTTGGCGGTTATTTCTATTGTGACGGCGCGAACTTTAATGCGCTGGTCGGGCGAGTCCGCCCAGGCGATCTTGGCATTGATGCCATGCACTTAAATTTACACAAAACATTCTCAACGCCTCATGGCGGCGGCGGCCCGGGTGCAGGCCCAACCGTACTATCTGACGCGCTAAAAGAGTATGCACCTCTGCCATTTGTCGTCAAAGAAGGCGATAAGTACCGCTTGGTTGAAGACAATACGGGCGACGGCGCAGCCACCTTTGGCCGTATGTGTGCCTTCCACGGACAGATGGGCATGTTCTCGCGCGCGCTGACTTACATGATGAGCCACGGCTCTGACGGTTTGCGTCAAGCCACAGAGGACGCGGTCCTCAACGCCAATTATATTCAGGCGTCATTATCCGATGTCATGAGCCCGGCCTTTGGCGGTGTCTGCATGCATGAAGCCTTGTTTGACGATCACTTTTTGGATGATACGGGTGTCACAACACTCGATTTCGCCAAAGCCATGATCGATGAGGGCTATCACCCGATGACGATGTATTTCCCTCTGGTTGTTCATGGCGCCATGTTGATCGAGCCAACAGAGTCTGAGAGTAAAGGGGAGCTCGATCGTTTCATCGCTTCCATGCGCGGCCTTGCGATCAAGGCGAAAGCGAAAGAAGTCGAGTTCTTCCAAGCGGCTCCTGTCCACGCGCCAATGCGGAGACTGGATGAAACTCAGGCGGCAAGGAAGCCGGTATTGCGGTGGAGGCCTGAGGTTGTTGACGCGGCGGAGTGAACTATGAATACACATATAATCGTGCATGGTTGCTGAAACGAGCTGAATCTGGACAGAAGCAAAAATACGTATTTTTCTGGGGCCATCGTGAAAAGCCGGAACAGGTAACCAAGGTTTGTTTTAGCCAATGGTATTCGGCGTCTTTTTCAGTTGACGGGCGGCGATATCCAACGTCTGAACATTGGATGATGGCAGAAAAAGCTCGCCTATTTGGTGATATGGAAATTTATGAAAAGGTATTTTCGGCTGGATCACCCGGTGCAGCGAAGGCGTTGGGACGTCAAGTAAGTGGCTTTGATGCAAATATCTGGGACGCTGAAAAGTATGAGATTGTAGTCGAAGGAAATCGCTATAAATTCGGGCAAAACTTAAAACTAACAGAGTTTCTAATTGGAACGGGAAAACGGGTGATTGTAGAGGCTAGTCCTTTAGATGAAATCTGGGGAATAGGGTTAGCCGTAGAAGATGACCGTGTTGAAAACCCACGAAAATGGAAAGGTGAGAACCTTTTGGGTTTTGCACTGATGGAAGTTCGGGATATTTTGTCAAAGTAGTAAAGCCGGTATCGCGGAGGGACCTGAGGTGGCTGGCTAGTTACTTTTCCGAAAACTGAATTTCTTGGCAAACTCGTTCCCGACTTTCGTCGGGATGAGCGGCTTGCGGGTTAATATAAACATATAACAAATACTTTATATGGATTGACCGCTTGGCATATTCCCGTTATGAGCCGCTCAAATGTTATAATGCGGCTAAGGCCGTAACCCCAATTATCGACTGGAATTATCATGAGCGCTCAAGACTATATCGTAAAAGACATATCACTGGCTGAATTTGGCCGTAAAGAACTCGTTATCGCTGAAACTGAAATGCCGGGACTTATGTCATGCCGCGAAGAGTTCGGCGAGTCTAAGCCTTTAGCAGGGGCTCGTATCGTCGGGTCGCTTCATATGACAATTCAAACGGGCGTGTTGATTGAAACACTTGTGGCCCTTGGCGCGGATGTTCGCTGGGCGTCATGCAATATTTATTCAACGCAAGATCATGCAGCGGCGGCAATTGCAGCGGCTGATATCCCGGTTTTCGCGGTTAAAGGACAAACCCTTGAAGAGCATTGGGATTACCTAGATAAATCATTCCTTTTTGATGAAGGCCCGAACATCATTCTGGATGATGGCGGTGATGCAACGCTTTACATTCTCCTTGGAGCGCGTGTTGAAGCTGGCGAAACAAATCTGATTGAAGGCGAACCCGGCTCTGAAGAAGAGGCTGCTATTTTTGCGCAGATCAAAAAGCGCATGGCGGCAAGCCCAGGTTGGTTTACAAAAATGCGTGATCAGATTGTTGGTGTTTCAGAAGAAACCACAACAGGTGTTCACCGTCTTTATGAATTAATGGAAAGCGGCCAGCTTCCTTTCCCTGCCATTAACGTCAACGACTCAGTCACAAAATCTAAATTTGATAATAAATATGGCTGTAAAGAATCCCTCGTAGACGGTATTCGCCGCGCGACGGACACAATGATGGCCGGTAAAACCGCCGTTGTTCTGGGTTACGGGGACGTGGGTAAAGGCTCTGCAGCTTCACTTCGCGGCGCCGGCGCTCGCGTGAAAGTCACAGAAGTTGACCCGATCTGCGCCCTTCAAGCGGCTATGGACGGTTTTGAGGTCACAACCCTCGAAGATACCGTCAAAGACGCGGATATCTTTGTAACTACAACCGGCAATAAAGACGTGATCCGTCTCGAGCATATGCGCGAAATGAAAGACATGGCGATTGTGGGTAACATCGGCCACTTTGATAATGAAATCCAAGTGGCTGCGCTTAAGAACCATAAATGGACCAATATTAAAGATCAGGTCGATATGGTAACTTTCCCAACAGGCAATCGCATGATTTTGCTCTCGCAAGGCCGTTTGCTCAACCTTGGCAATGCCACAGGGCATCCATCCTTTGTGATGTCAGCATCGTTTACAAACCAGGTTTTGGCACAAATAGAACTTTGGGAAGATGCTCACGCTAAATCCAAAAAATATGAGAACAAAGTTTATATGCTGCCTAAGCATCTCGACGAAAAAGTAGCACGTTTGCACCTAGAAAAAATCGGTGTGAAGCTAACAGAAATGACCCAAGAGCAAGCTGATTATATTGGTGTTGCTAAATCTGGTCCGTATAAGCCAGAGCATTACAGATACTAGTTTAACCCCACCAAGACTCCTATAACAATAAAAAGCGTAGAGCCTTAAAACCTTGGAGAAGTGCCATGAGCCGCAAGTCATACGAATTTACCTCTGAATCAGTTTCAGAGGGCCATCCGGATAAAGTCTCTGATCGTATCAGTGACGAGATTGTTGATCTGTTCTTTCGAGAGTCGATCAAAGACGGTATGTCCCCATGGGATGTACGCGTGGCGGCTGAAACACTGACGACAACCAATAAAATCGTAATCGCGGGCGAAACCCGCGGTAGCGACAAGATCACCAAAGACATGATCGAAGCGATCGCCCGTGAAGCGGTCAAAGATATCGGCTATGAGCAAGATGGCTTCCATTGGGAAACGGCTGATGTAGATGTGCTTTTACACGCCCAGTCAGTTGATATCGCGCAGGGCGTTGACCAAGGCGACGGTCTTCACACCGAGGAAGGCGCAGGGGACCAAGGCATTATGTTTGGTTATGCTTGTACGGATAATTATGATCTCATGCCGGCGCCCGTTCATCTGTCCCACAAAATTCTTGAACGTCTGGCGCGTGCCCGTAAGCATGAAGGCATTAGCCAGCTTGGCCCTGACAGTAAATCTCAGGTTACCATTCAATATGAAAATGGCAAACCCGTGCGCGCCAACGCAATCGTTTTGTCGACCCAGCATCTCGACGCCTCTATGACATCTGCTGATGTTGCGGAACTCGTTAAGCCGTATATTATTGAAGTTATGCCCGAAGGCTGGATTACGGACGATACGGCTTGGCACATTAATCCAACAGGCAAATTCGTCATTGGCGGCCCTGATGGAGATACTGGCCTAACCGGACGCAAAATTATCGTTGATACTTATGGCGGCATGGCCCCGCATGGCGGCGGTGCATTTTCTGGTAAAGATCCGACGAAGGTTGACCGCTCAGCGGCCTACGCGACGCGCTACCTCGCTAAGAATATCGTAGCGGCTGGTTTTGCGCCTTGGGTCGATATACAGCTATCCTACGCCATTGGCGTGGCTCAGCCGACCTCGATTTACGTTAATGTTCCTGATGGAAACGCCGTCTCTGGCGAAGCTATCGAAAACGCTATCCGGAAATCCATGAACCTAACCCCGCGCGGTATTCGCCAGCATTTGAATCTGAATAATCCGATTTACGCCCGGACATCAGCCTATGGCCACTTTGGCCGTAAGCCCGATAATGAAGGCGGGTTTACGTGGGAACGCACTGATTTAGTGGATGAACTAAAGGCGGCTTTGGGTTAGTTCCCCAGCCGTCATTGCCGGATTTATTCCGGCAATTCACTTCAATATTGAAAATGAAACTTAGTCTTTTTTGGGCTTAAGCATGTCTTCGTCGAAGTTTTCTTCGACGGATTTTTGTAGCTCTGTCACGACGCCGAGCATTTCGCCCATGACGTCTTCATCGCCTGTCATACGAAGTATGGTTGCCATGAGGTTGTTCAAATCCGGCAGTTCACCATTTTTAATATCGATATCCATATCCATAATACCTGATTTTTCGACGCTTTGGGAAAGAGCCTTACCCGCCTCTTTAAGCGAGTCCTGAATATCTTCGTCTTGTACTACATTCAGCATACCGCCCATTAAAGCGTTTAAATCCGGCATTTGGTCGATGATGTCTTCAATCTCGGCTTCAGTTGGAAGTTTTAGGTCAGATATGGAAATCTCTGGTTTTGGTTTTTCTTTGACCTCGTGCGCGCTTGCAAAAGCAGGCATAGCCAAGAGAGCCAAAGTAATCATGGAAGAAGAAAGAAGACGCATAATAAAAAACCCTTATGATTTTACGAGTTTTAATATACAGGGCCCGGTATGAACGACAACAGAACAACACAGATGATTTGCATAGCCGCAATCGCAGGCGCATTTGGCATTAAAGGCGAGGTGAAAATCAAGCCCTTTACCATGGATGCTAAGACGTGCCTCACGCTTGGCCCGCTCACAGATCAGGCCGGAAATGTAATTTTAACGCCCATTCGCTCACGTTCCGTAAAGAAAATGCTGGCCGTGGTTTGCAAAGAAGTCAAAACCCGCGAACAGGCCGAAGCGATGAAATCGACCAAACTTTATGTGCCGCGAAGCGCGCTGCCTAAACCGGGTGAGGATGAGTTTTACTATTCGGATCTCATTGGATTGTCAGTGGAACTGCTCGACGGAACGTCTCGTGGTAAAGTCAAAGCCGTTCATGATTTTGGCGGCGGCGATATTTTAGAGATTAAAACGCAGGGCGAAAAGGATTGGTATCATCCATTTACGAAACTCGCTGTGCCGCGTGTGGATATAGCTGGCAGCCGCGTGATCATTGATGTGATTGAAGCCGACGAGACAGCCCCGAGTGAAGACCTGCCGCCAGAATTTGACGACACTAGCGCCGAAGAGGATTGAGCCGGCTATTGCGTTCTATTTCAATTAATTCAAAACCTTCACGTAGCAATTTCTTCTTTTCTTTGGCAGAGTCTTTTGGCCATCCAACGACCTTCTTTTGTAACTTTGAATCTTTGAAAAAGTAAAACGTGGGCGACCCCCAAGAATTAATTTCAGGCCACTGATCTGTGTCATAAACAATAGATATTGGGATGTCAGGAATTGATTTGTTCCAATTTTTGAACGCCGGGTTTGTGTAAGCCTTCGAAGAATTTGATATCCAAATGGAGCTATTTACCATTTTGCCCCTCAGTTCTACATCATGTGCGATATCGACTAAAAAGGTTTTGAAAAAATGACATTGCGGGTGTGTTACAACAATCAATCCTGTATATTTGGTGAAATCAAGCGATCTTATCTCAAAGGCATTGGGGTTATCTGACGGGATCGCGATTTGACGATTTTCAACATGTAAAACTTGCAGAGTGTTTTTCGGGTTTAAGTCGGGTTTTTGATTATCGACGACAGTTGACGGGACAATTTTTGCACTGGCGCTTATTTCACACAGGAATACCAGTACGAAAAAGGTTAATAAAGTTTTGAATAATCGGTTAATCATATTATGGACTCAAAAATGCGGGGGTGAAAACACCCCCGAGATTTTTAACAATTAGATGTACACGCATGACCATCAGCTTGGACACATGTACCCTGACTTAGACATCGATAGCCTTCAAGGAACTCATCAGCAATTTTTCCCCAACTTCCGCCATGGAATTGAGATTCAAAACCAGAGTTAGCTTGTATGCTTCGGTTGTTTTCGCCATATAGATTTAAAATAGCTTGGTCTAAAGATGTTTGCGGTCGAGCATTATCAAATTGACCTGTTCCGCGCTGCAATCCAAACATTGAGAGAATTCCATAGATTTCGGTAGGCGTTAGCTCGGCTTCCAGTACGTTATAGTTAAAGCTAGAAAGCCCTTTCTTGGTAAATTTTAAACTACCTATGAAGTCTCTTTTGCTATTTTGTGACAACGCATCAAGGGCAGTCGTTCGATTGGATGCCATGAAATTACGTAAATCCATTTGGGATTTTACGGGGGCGTGAAAATTTGCGATTTCACGTTCAATCATATCATTGCTTACATTAGCCTTCATTTTATTGTTTTGTGCAAAAGCTTGCGTGGATAGTAACGATATCGCTATCATTAATATTGAGATGGTTTTTACGGTGTTCATAATTTCTCCCTTTGTCTGAACAATGTGAAGGAAGTTGATTTTATATTGCCTCACAACTTACCATAAGATGCATAATTGCATCATGCAATGATTTTTTATCTAATGAATTCAAGTGTTTGTAAATTTGTATTTTTAATTCACAAAATCATCCCCATGTATTATTTGAATTATTTAAAAGATGGATTCTTAAACAGTTATGTTCACCGACCTCTATAACACAGACATATTAGCGCTATCTGCCACGCTTCGAAACGAGGGGCTGGAAACACCTGACGGGACATCTCGGAAAGTTTCCAAGCTTTGTGGGTCTTGGCTTGAAATTGATGTGATAGTTGACGGCGGCGTTGTGACGGATTGTGCGCTTCGCGTTCAGGCTTGCGCGCTTGGGCAGGCGAGCGCGGCTATTTTAAAAGAAAAGATCATAGGCGCTAATCTCGATGATATTCGCGCAGCGCGTGATGGGCTTTACGTTATTCTTAAAGACGGTGCAGATCCACCTAACGGCCGATTTGAAAAACTAGCATTGTTAGCGGGTGTTCGGGAATATCCGGCACGTCATACGTCGACTATGTTGGCTTTTGATGCTGCGGTTGAGGCGGTTGAAATGGCGACAAATACAATAAACTAACTTCGTCATTACCGCCCTTGTAGCGGTAATCCAGCTACCGCTGAAATCTGTGATTGGATTACCGCTACAAGGGCGGTAATGACGAGTATATGAAATCCGTATTCACATATCTCATGACAGGCCTGATCAAGGGTTACAAACTAATCCTTAGCCCCACCCTTTCCGCTTTTGGCGTTAAATGTCGCCACACGCCGAGCTGTTCGTCCTATGCGATTGAAGCCATAGAAAAACATGGACCGTGGCCGGGGGGCTGGATGACGTTAGCAAGGCTTTTACGGTGTCATCCTATAAAGTGGCTTGGCGCGACACATGGGGTTGATAATGTGCCGGAAAGTATTACTAAACCTCCTTTCTGGGCTCCATGGCGATATGGGGTCTGGCGTATAAAGAATGACGGATAAAGACATGGTCACTTTGACATTTCCAGATGGAGCCACCCGCGATTACGATGACGGCATCACGGCTATGGCTGTGGCTAAGTCAATTTCAAAGGGACTTGCCAAGAAAGTCCTCGCTGCCAAGATAAATGGCGAGCTTCGGGATGCCTCACGCGAGATCGAAGGCGATGCTAAAATCGAACTTGTGACAGCTAGCGACCCTGAAGGGCTTGAGCTTATCCGCCATGATGCCGCCCATGTATTGGCCGAAGCTGTGCAGGAACTATTCCCCGGTACTCAGGTCACAATTGGCCCTGTTATCGAAAATGGATTTTACTATGACTTCCATCGGGATGAGCCGTTTTCGGACGAAGATTTCGCCGCTATTGAAAAGAAAATGCGTTTCATCGTTGAGCGCAATAATAAATTTACCCGTGAAGTTTGGGGCCGCAATGACGCGATCAAGCTTTTCACAGATATGGGCGAGACTTATAAAGCGGAGCTGATCCAGGATCTGCCTGAAGACGAAACCATCACAATCTATCGCCAAGGTGATTGGTTTGACCTTTGCCTTGGGCCGCATCTTCCGAGTACAGGTAAAGTGGGTAAGGCGTTTAAACTGATGAAAGTTGCCGGAGCCTATTGGCGCGGTGACTCCAATAATGTTCAATTGCAACGGATTTACGGCACAGCTTGGGCCTCTCAAGAAGACCTCGACGCGCATCTGCACCGGCTAGAAGAAGCCGAGAAGCGCGATCATCGCCGCCTCGGCAAAGAGCTTGATCTATTCCATATGCAAGGCGAAGCGCAAGGCATGGTGTTTTGGCATGATAACGGCGCGACCCTTTGGCGACAGATTGAAAACTATATTCGCCGCCGTCTTGAAGGCGCGGAGTACCAAGAAGTTAAAACGCCTTTGCTGATCAATAATAAACTTTGGCAAGAAAGTGGTCACTGGGACAAATTTCGCGAAAATATGTTTGTCTCGGAAGTGAAGCACGGCGCCCATGAAGAAGTGCATGCGCTTAAGCCAATGAATTGCCCGGCTCATGTTCAGATATTTAACCAGGGTCTTAAGTCATATCGGGATCTGCCGCTCCGCATGGCGGAATTTGGCTGTTGTCACCGCAACGAGCCAACAGGTGCTCTACACGGCATTATGCGGGTGCGCGGTTTTACGCAGGACGATGCTCATATTTTCTGTACAGAAGAACAAATCGTTGATGAAACGATCAGTTTTCTGAAACTTTTTGCCAGTGTTTATACGGACTTCGGATTGACTGAAATAAAGTATAAATTGGCGACCCGGCCAGACGTCCGCGCCGGATCAGATGAGACTTGGGATCATGCTGAAAAATCATTGGCAGATGCTTTGGATATTGCTGGCCTGAAGTATGAAATTGTTCCGGGAGAGGGGGCTTTTTATGGCCCGAAACTGGAGTTTCATTTGACGGACGCTATCGGGCGTTCTTGGCAATGCGGAACTTATCAGCTCGATTATGTTTTGCCAGAACGTCTCGGCGCAAGCTATGTGGGTGAGGATGATCAGCGCCATATACCGGTTATGCTGCACCGGGCTATTTTTGGCTCCATGGAGCGCTTTATCGGCATTTTGATTGAAAATTATTCCGGTAGGTTTCCGCTATGGTTGTCGCCAACTCAGATTGTTGTTGCGACGATTACATCTGAAGCTGATGAATATGCCGAAGAAGTTTGCGCGAGATTAAAGGCCCAAGGCCTTCGCGTGAAAACAGATATTCGCAATGAAAAAATCAATTATAAAATTCGGGAACATTCCGTTGGTAAGATTCCGGTGATTGCGGTTGTTGGTAAACGCGAAGCCGAAGAAGGCAAAGTAGCTCTTCGCTGGCTTGGCGAAGGCAATAAACAGCAAGATATTATGAGTCTGGATGAAGCCGTTATCGCTTTGGCCCAAAAGTCCTTAGCGCCGGATTTGGCGCGCGGATAGTGGTGCCCATCTCTGAACAATCCTTGATTGGCAAAATGCGCGCAGGGTTAATTGCGGCAGCATTTTTGTTTGTTTTAATCATGTTTGCGCCAATCTCTCATGCTGGCGGTCTTGGATTTGCGCCATTAGCGGTAATTGCTGGCATAGCAGGTTATTTAGGCGTGAACGGAAATACTATTCGGTTTCAAAATATCCCGATTGTGTTTTGGGCTCTATTTGGCTTGGTGATTTGGGCGATCATGACATCGAGTTGGTCGCCTTATGAGGATAAACAGACTTTAACTAATCCGGTGAAACTACTGCTTGGAGCCGGACTATATTCCGGCGTATTATTGCTACCAAAATCCATAAAATTTGACCAAAAAATTATACGGCGGGCGATCATGGCGATCGGTTGGATAACCATAGGCTTGCTGCTGTTTGATAATTTAACAAATTATAGTCTTACGTATTTTATTGATCCGAAAAATGCGGGCGAAAATCCCATTCATCACCGCAACACAATATATATGAATCTGAGCCATAGTATTACGGTTGTGGCTATTTTGACGCCGCTCATGATTACACTTTTCAAAGAAGAGTTCCAGAACTGGAAACTTCCTTCGATGATTTGGGTTCTCTGTGTGTTAGCAGTCTCAATTCTTGGGAAAATTTTCGTCGGTGGTGTTGCGCTGTTTGCTGGTTTGATGTTTAGTTATTTCGCGCTAAAAAATGCTAAGTACGCTCTTTTCTTCGCTATCAGCTTGGCCATTTTCACAATTCTTACGGCTCCCATTTTCGGTCATTTGATGAATTATGTTTCCCCTGAATTGAAGGCTTCTTTACCGGCTTCTTGGGAACACCGGGTTGAAATGTGGGGTTATGTGTCAGAAAAAGTGGCTGAAAAGCCTCTCTTCGGCCACGGCTTTGATGCTGCAAGAACCTTTGGTGAAACGTTTAATTTTCGCGGTCATGAAGGGTGGACAAAAGTGTCATTGCATCCTCATAATGTTGGGCTGCATCTCTGGAGTGAAACAGGCGCTATTGGAGCTTCGTTGGCGAGTTTATTTCTATTTGGACTCGGACAGGCACTACGGCCTTATGTCGCTGTCTCATCAGCGCGCGGGAGCGCGGTTATTGGGTTTTTAGCTGCCGCCCTCATGGTTTGCACCTTCACTTACGGTATTTGGCAAGAGTGGTGGTGGGGTGTGTTATTCTTGTTAAGTGCATTTATCGCTTTATCGTTTTCAAAAAATTAGATAGAAGTTTGTCTATAGTTACTACTATTTGAACTTTACATTATGGCCTCTATTTGACATAGGCGCTGAAAATTAATGTGTGGGGAAGTCGTGAAATCCAACGTTGTTACGTTACCGCAGACAAGAAGACAGCCTAAAATTAGCGTCATAATGGTCAGCTATATGACGGGCCCTGCCTTATTTGAATCTATCCGGGCGGTTCTGGAAGATCGTGATATTTACGAGTTGATTTTAGTTGATAATGGTTCCTCTGAAAGCAGTCGTCAAAGTGTCCATAATATTATTGCAAGAGATGACCGGGTCAAAATATTGCAAGGGCAAGGCAATATTGGTTTCGCTAAAGGCTGTAATTACGGCGCAAGTTTTGCGCGTGGCGATTTGCTCTTATTTTTAAACCCTGATGCAATTATTTCGCCGGGTAGCGCGCGGCGTTTGGCTGATTGTGGAATGATTATGCCCGCGCCGTGGATCGTCGGCGGTCTTTTACGTGATATTCATGGACGTGAACAAAGGGGCGCTCGCCGCCGAGAATTAACGCCACTGAGCGCGGTTCTATCTTTTTCTGGTTTGCACAAATTACCAGGCGTAAAGTCCATCCATATGGATGATCAACCCGTTCCATTAAGTCCCGAAGATGTTGCTGTGGTTAGCGGCGCATTTATGATGATGTGCCGAGAAACATTTGATCAAATTGACGGGTTTGATGAAGACTTTTTCTTACATGTTGAAGATATTGATGTTTGTCGCCGTACGCGCGAGTTAGGCGGAAAAGTTGTTTTCCACCCCAAAGCAACGGTTATGCATTACGGCTCTACCAGCAAAGTCCGTCGACAAAAAGTTGAGTGGGAGAAGCTCAAAGGTTTTATCCATTATTTCAATAAATATGCTAAAGGGTTTTGGGGGAAACTTTTTGCTTTTCTATCCATACCTTTCATGACAGTCGCGATTATGGGACGGGCTTGGTATCTGGTTCTTCGAAAAGCGATTAAGGGGAGTTGAACTTCTTGCAAGCTTCAACGCGGTAAGTTTTTAACTCGACTTCATCCCCGCGAGAGTAATTAAAGCCTGCCGTCACAAATTTTTCAATGAGGCAATTTTCTTGATCCTGTAATTTGGATGATAAATATTGTCTTGTGTGATGTTCGCCTGAATTTCTAATATCGATAATGATAAGGTCATCCAGATTAAGGCCTTCATTGATAATTTTATCGGCTTTATCTCCTAGTAAAATGTCGGTTCCAAGATTGTAAACAAGACTGGGTTCCGTAAAATTTGGAGACAATACTCTGTATTTTTCGGCGCGAGATGTAGAGATGTTTTGGACGTTTAGGGACATGGCTGTCCGTGCTCCGAGCCGTAGGTCGGTTAACCTAGGAAAAATGTGTCCATAGGTTAACGGCGTAAGTAGGCCCGTCAGGACAAGGGCGGTCATAAATCCTTTATGGGCTTTCCCCGCCCACATGAAAATGGAGGCCGCTAAAGCCAATCCAATCAAGATCGGGAATAATCCGATAAACGGCGTTGGCAATTCTGCATAACGACCATCTGCCGCAAATATTCCCAAGATCAACAAAACGGCAATGATGAAGAATATTATGCTGGAAATACGGCGGGTCTTTATAAATACATCCATCGCCAATAGCGCTGAAAAGGCGCCGCCGCAAAATATAGCTATTGCCGGGTAAAGGGGCAGAGGATAATTAGGCAGTTTAGTTGGTGTGATTTCTAGAATTATCCAAAATGGCACGATCCAGCAGATTAGAAAACGTATGGCGCGTTTTAGCGCGATGTCAGTTGATTTCCGGCCTGCCGTCATTTTCGCAAAAGCTATACCGGGGAGTAAAAGCAATATGCCCGGCCAGAAAAACACTGGCAGAGTTAAAGCGTAATAGCCGGGAGGCGCGCCATGTTTTTCAGCGCCGCCCGCCAGTTTAGGCGCTAAATCCCCGCCAATCGCGTCTTTAAAAAAAGCACCGTCTGTGGCGTAACCAATGGCGACCATCCAGGGAACGACCATCAATAAAGCGACGATGATACCAGGCATATTTATGAGTGATTTGAGCCAGCTCGTTTCTTTTTGCCAAATGGAATAGGCGATGATGGCAAGGATAATAATTGTCGGGGTTATAGGGCCCTTGATCATGATGGCGCCGCCAAGGGCGACCCAAAAAATGAACGCCGTGCTTTTCCTCGGCTGTTTTTGTAGGCGTAATAAACAGGCCAGACACAAAGCGGAGAAGCCACATAACATGGCATCGGTTTTGGCGATGTGGGCCTCAAAAGCCATGAGTAGACTCGTGGCCAGTATGGCTGCACTCCAAAAAGCGCCTCTGCGCCCGAGGACAGAAATTGCTCCCCAATAGGTCGCGAGGACAGCAAGCAGAGCCCCGAGGACGGACACAATCCTATGGGCCCATATTTTACGTTCTCCGGGCTCAGTGAAGGCTTTTACAAAACCTGCTTGCATCCAGTAAATACCCGCCGGTTTTTTATTTCTGGCGCGGTCTTGGAACCGAATATTAAGGTAGTCTCCGCTCTCAACCATTTGCACGGTCGCTTGCGCGTAACGCGCTTCGTCCCGGTCGATAACCTGCATAGAGGCAATGCCCGGCACGCTCATCCAGAGAGTAAGTAGAATGAGTACTACGACATAAAACTTATGTGGTTTTCGCTTTTGATCCGTCTCGGTCATGGGATGTCTATAGGGGAAACTGAAATAGATGTTGAGCTTTATTCTGTGTATACAGGCGTTGTTTCTCAGTGCGCCGCGTGTCATTAGACTTCAAAGCAAGAAGAGCGCCATATGCCAAAGACTAAAACCCCTAAGATCAGCGTTGTTGTACCCGTTTATAACGAGGCCGAGAACGTCGAAAAACTCGTTCGTGAAATAGATACGGCGCTAACGGGCACGCCGCATGAAATGAATTTCGTCAATGACGCGTCGACGGATGAAACAGCTGAAGTTTTAAAAAGTTTAAAAACAGAATTTCCTGCGTTACGAGTGTTGTCTCACAGGCAAAATGCAGGCCAATCCCGCGCCGTCCGTACGGGTATCTTGGCGGCGACGGCTCCCCTGATTGCGACGCTTGATGGTGATGGGCAAAATGATCCGGCTGATATTCCTGCGCTTTATAAACAATTTACACGCACCGAAGCGCCGGATAATCTTGGCCTTGTCGGTGGACGACGCGCGAAACGCAAAGATAGCTGGGCAAAACGTGTCGGCTCTCGTATCGGTAATGGAGTCCGTAAGAAACTACTCAAAGATAATGCCGATGATACGGGCTGCGGCCTGAAGGTTTTCTCGCGCGAAGCTTTTCTACGCCTGCCTTATTTTGATCATGTTCACCGCTATATTCCCGCGCTTATGCTGCGAGAAGGGTACGTCACTGAGTTTTGTGACGTCAATCATCGTCACCGTGAGTTCGGGGTCTCCAAATACACTAATTTTGGACGCTTGATGGTGTCATTTTCCGACCTACGCGGTGTTATGTGGCTTAACCGCCGCGCCCGAAACCCTGACGGGTGGGACGAAGTTTAAGTCTCAAAACACCGAGTAATTTTTCGGGCGTTAACCTTTTGCAAGCCTTATATCTTTATACTCTATTAAGGATAATGACCCGATCGGGTCAAAGGGACCTGAATAAGGGCTTGGTATGCGTATTTTTACAGTATTTCCGCTGCTGCTAATACCGGTTGCGCTCTATAATATTATTGCCGTCTCAGGCAAAGAATTCGCTTCGACTGAATATGTTAGAGGCCGGATGGATGAAGACTTTTTGTCGGTCGCAATGGCGTCTGATACGGTTTGGCATATTACGCCGGGCCATGCGTTGATAGCGTTTACAGTTTTATTGCTGTTCTTCGAGCTTTTAAAATCAACAGGATTTGGCCGCGCCGCTATCGTGAATCATGCTTTTTCCATGGTGCTTTTTATTGTGTGCCTGGTTGAGTTTTTGATGTTCCCAGCTTTCGCGACATCCGTGTTTTTTCTGATCATGATGATGTGCCTATTGGACGTCATGGCTGGATTTATGGTAACAATTGCAAGCGCTCGCCGTGATTTCGGTGTTGTTGAAGGATTTGCTGAGTAACTATGGCTACAGCAAAGCGAGATAAAAATTCCCTATTTTCCTTTGGCCCTTCAGGCGCGGCGCAGGATAATCACAACATTGCCTTTTCACTATTAAGGGCCGTCCCGTTTAAAATGCGCGGCCCCAAATCACAGCGGATTATACATTGGGGCGAGAATGTTTTAGCCGCGCGTCTATTTCGTTGTCCGGCTGATCAATTACCGCGAACTGAAGGTGAGCTGATTGATAGACTGCCGATCGAATATCAACGTCGCCGCCGGGCGGCTCTGGAAAATCTGACATTTGACGGAGCTTGTTATTCTCTCACATATTCTTTGGCGTTGAAGGACGAGCATGATGTTTGGGTACGCGAAAGCGGCCAAAGGCTTAAAGGCGAAGCCGGAGCACCGAGCTATGTCGCTTGTGTTATTCAAGACGTGACCTGCGCCGAGAGAACCAAAGCCAAAATCGAATATGATTTCAGATATGAGCCTATAACAGGGTGTTTGAATAAGACTTACTTCTCCGAAGTTCTATCCCATCAACAGGCTGGTGGGGGACGGCCTCAAATCATAAGCATCACGATCAAAAATCAAGATGATTTGACGAAAGTTTATGGTGCTTTTGCCTTAGATTATGTGTTCGAAGCTTTGGCCAAACGTATTTCTGGAGAATTATCACCGGATGATTATACGGCGTTTGATCAAACGTCCCATTTTCAAATATTGCTGAGCGGTCTGAGCGCCGAAGATATTTTGGCAAAATCAAAAAAGTTCAAATACATTCTCAGTCAAATTCCTATCGAAAGCCCTTACGGGATGATCTCGCCGAATTGCAGCGTGGCTGTCGAAACGCCGCCGAGGATTTCGGCTGACGTGAAAGACAGGGGATCAGCTGATATAAATCTTTTTCGAAGCTCTAATAACGTGAAAACCTTAACTGAAGTCGATTTATTGATCGCCATGGAACAGGATCGCTTTTGTCTCGCCTATCAGCCTATTGTGACAGCAAATGGCCATGATGTGGCCTATTATGAAGCGCTGCTTCGATATCAAGATAATGACGGGCAGTTGCAAACCGCTTTTCCATATATCATTCTAGCAGAAAGATTGGGGCAAATTGGACGGCTGGATCGCCGAGCCTTGCAATTAGCACGTAGAGCTTTGACCTTGCGTTCAGATTTAAAATTATCTTTGAATATATCCGTTGGCACAATATCCGACAAAAATATGATCGATGCCTATCTATCAGAGCTTAAGAGCTTGGGGTCTCAAGCCTCAAACATAATGATTGAACTCACGGAAACGATGGCGCTTGATAATATTGATAAAGCCAATCAATTTTCCGCCAAATTACAGGCTCTAGGGTGTCAGCTTGCCGTTGATGACTTTGGCGCAGGGCATACGAGCTTCAAAAACCTGTTGGGGCTTGAAGCTCAAATCATTAAAATTGACGGATCTTACATTCGCGATATTGCCCTGTCTGATCAGAAGCAAAATTTCGTCCGGATGATCGCAGAAATGGCTCAGGTCTTTGGCATGAAAACTGTTGCAGAAATGATCGACAATGAAGCGGATATGCGCATCGTTGAGCGGCTTGGCGTTGATTATTTACAGGGTTTTTATCTGGGGCGGCCTGACGTTCTCAGTTAAAAGCGGGCCATCCAAAATGACATGAAATGCAAAAAACCGGAGCACGACACTCCGGTTTCGAATTAATGTGATTACACTAAAAGTTGAAATCGCCTGTTACCATGCAAGTACCATTTGATTGCGGTGTCGTTCCAGATGGACAGTTAATAGGTAGGGCTGCTGGCGTGGGAGCACTCACTGTTGGCGCAGGCTGTGTCCCCATAACCTTGTCTTTGGCCATATCCATGGCATGATCTTTCGCCATATCTGTGACTGACGAGCTGCCCATGACTTTGTCCTTGGCCATGTCCATGGCGTGATCTTTTGCCATATCTGTAACGGACGAGCTGCCCATGACTTTGTCTTTAGCCATATCCATGGCGTGATCCTTTGCCATGTCTGTGGCGGATGAACTGCCCATGACTTTGTCTTTAGCCATATCCACGGCGTGATCCTTCGCCATGTCTGTGACGGATGAGCTTCCCATGACTTTATCTTTGGCCATCTCAACCGCTTGATCTTTGATCTCATCGGTAACTTGCGCCATGGCAGGAACCGTAAATGTCATCATTGATGCGGCTAAAATAAGAGTGAGGGGTTTATTTGTCATTGGGTTATCTCCATAGGGTTCAGATTTATTCGTAATATAAATACGGTGTCGTGGTTTCTGCAAGTAACTTATCTTTCACGTAAAAGTGCATTAGAAATGTGGCAGGTTTACGGCGCTCTAGCTGTTAATGTACGCTGAAATTGGTCGTTTAGAACAGCGAGTTACTGTTTTTGTGAATAGGGCGAGTGGTGGGCTATTGCGTGCCCGATAACTCGGTAGTCCGCTCTCAATACGGAATAAATCCTCCACTATTGATGCTTGTTGTTCCAGACCGAAGTCTTGAAAATGGTCGCCTTCATTGAGATCGTAATGATACCGCCTGTCGAGCCAGCGCGGTGAATAAAGCCCAACGCCCAAATAGTTATATTGCCAAATGTGAACCACTTCGTGAACGAGGTGAGCCAGGTGATGGATACCGGTGCAATGGCCGGGTTCATTAGGGTAGAATATCTTATATCCGCGCACCACACTCGTATTTGTCGGCGTCAAAGGCATCCATTTTCGATTATGGATTTCAACTTTATCGAGATCAATACCGGCTGCAATGCTTGTCGGTATGGCAGTTTTTTCGGTATCAGATAAAGCGCGGATATTTGAAAGATGTATTTGCATTTACCTATATATAGTCATTGTTGTAGGTGATGGCAAAGCTCACTGTTTATTGGACCTGACCCGGGCCACGAGGGCCCGGATCATTATTTTAAGCGATGTCGGTAACAACACCAGCGCCAATTGTGCGGCCGCCTTCGCGGATTGCAAAGCGTACGCCTTTTTCAATACCGATTGCTTTGGCCAAATCAAAACTGATCTCAGCCTGATCACCAGGGCTTACCAACCCGGAATCGGTATTCACGGTAATCACACCCGTTACATCTGTCGTTCCAAAAAAGAACTGCGGTTGGTACCCTGTTCCAAATGGAGTGTGACGACCACCTTCCTCTGCGGACAGCACAAAAATTTGGGCTGTACCTTTGGAAAAAGGTTTGATCGCGCCGGGCGCACTTAAAACTTGACCGCGCTGCACGTCTTCACGCTTTAAGCCGCGAAGTAACAAGCCGACATTCATGCCAGCACGAGCCTCAGGAATGTCTTTCCTAAAGGCTTGTGTGCCAGTTACAACAACCTGCTCTTCGGCATTTGATAGGCCGACAATCTCGACGGTTTCTCCAACTTTCAAAACACCACGTTCAACCCGACCGCTAACAACAGTACCGCGTCCCGGAATAGAGTGAACACCTTCAATCGGCATCATGAAAGGACTATTGTAATCCCTGACAGGGTCCGGAATATTGCTGTCCAATGCAGTAACAAGTTCAATAATACACTGAACATCATCACTTTTCATGTTACCTTTCTCTGCAGCTTCTAGTGCCAATAGTGCACTGCCAAAAATGAAAGTGACACTTTTGTAGCCTTGAGAGGCAAGCAGTTCACCCGTTTCCATTTCGATCAATTCTGCCATATCTTCACGCTCATCGACGTCTAGCATATCCATCTTGTTTACAAAGACGATGATATGCTCAACATCAACTTGGCGAGCGAGCAGGATGTGCTCAATCGTTTGCTTGGCCGCGCCTTCAGTCCCGTCTACCAAAAGAATAGCACCGTCCATTTGAGACGCGCCGGTGATCATGTTTTTAACATAATCAGCGTGCCCCGGACAATCGATATGGGCGTAGTGGCGAGTTTCACTTTCGTACTCCACATGTGAAGTATTAATGGTGATACCCCGCGTTTTTTCTTCGGGTGCGTTATCAATTTGGTCAAAGGCTAGGGCTTCACCACCGATGCGATTGGCCTGAACCATAGTGATGGCGGCTGTCAGTGTTGTCTTCCCGTGGTCAACGTGACCGATAGTTCCGACATTCAAATGTGTTTTCATAGGCATGATATTTCTCCTTTAATTTGCCTGATGAAGAAACCCCTTGGCAATGGCCGACTGCTAGGGATTTCAAAGTTTTTGACGCGCGTGTCAAAATTGGGATTGTTTGTTGCCAAACAAAAAGCTCGTTAGGGGAGACCCAACGAGCTTGTGTGTTCAAAAGCCCAAAAGGAAACCCCTTTCAGACGCATGTCTGAAAGCGTTAATCTAGATAATAATATTCTGATGTGCTCAGGCCATTGCCTAGCTCAGCAGAAGTGTATTTTTGTATTCGTTTTATCATTTTCGTTACTTTCACAAATTTTTGACAATAAAAAACCTCGGTAATCAGCTTGATCCCAAGGTAAATGAAAAGGCTGTCACACCTTCAATAAGATGCGTTATTTATCCGAAATTTATCTGCCAATTTGACATGAGTTCTCCTAATAGCCTGACGCACATAGTGAACAGACTATCTAATTGCAAGTATATAATATGATTTCGCGAACCACGTAAGTTCGCGAAACTCGAATTAACCGCCGCAGCTATTGGGATCCATCGCGTTGATCCATTCTGTGATGAGATCGACGCTTTCTGTGTGAATGACACTTCGTCCTAACTCTGGCATACGGACCGCATTTTCATTAGAGTCCATGCGGAAGGCTAGGATTGACTGTGAGGCATCGCCGGGAACAATATCGTAATCAAGACCGCCTGAACCGTCGCCAGCCGCGACTGGCGGTTTGCACTCACCATATTCAGTTCCAAATGGACGGGTGTAATCTAGATATAGGCCAGATGTGTCTGCTGCGCCGCCTTCTGAATGGCAATGGGCACAATTAATATCAAGATAAGCACGCGCACGATCATCGAGCACGGCGCTTGTATCCAAGTAATTTGGTGCCGCCATGATCGTGCTGTGATCCGCTGGAACGTCAATTAAAATGCCGGCGTCGAGCCAGTTTTCAATTTGGTTAAGCGGGCCACCGTCGCCGCGATCAAGATCGCTGTTTAAATAACGCGCTTTTGGACCAATCAATTTGAGACTGTCAGTACCGTGGCAATTGGAACAGTTATTCGTATTCGGGATGACATATTCGGTCGATTGCATATCGCCGTTAATGTCGGTCCAGCTGATATTATGGGTTCCGCCGGCAACGGTCAGAACAGCGTCCGACTTATTATCATTCCAAATATATGGCAGGGCTGTCCAGCCCTCTTTGCGCCGGATGAGTAGGCGTGTCTCGATGAGTTCCTCGGCGCTATTTGCATTGCCGAGATCATCTTGGATAGCAAAGGTTTTTGAAATGATCGTCCCCACTGGGAAATCAAATGTTTCCGAATTACGATACACGGCTTGCGTGCCGTCTGGCAGGAAGACAAACCGATATTTATTGGTGTAATCCGTGAATAAAGGCGTGCTTAGATCATAGAGAACGCCGCCGCTATTGGCATTTTGTGTCGGGTCCGTTTTATCGGCGAATAAGCGATAGCTTGATAGACTAGGGCAGTTCGCTTCAAAAGCCGGGGCGTTCACACCTTCGCCTTCGGCGCCGCAAAGAGCATCGGTATCAACTTCGCCGCCGCTGGATTCACCGGGAATAAGTGGATCAAGGACAATCGGAGGTAAGGAAGGGTGCGAACATTCAAAGGGTGCAGGATCTTGGCTGATAGCCGGGTCGCCAGAGATAAATCCTAGTAATACAGGAGAGTTTAATGTGCCAAAAGTTGCGTCATCGCCATTGTTTCTTGAGCATATTCTTCGGTCTTCCGGTAGGCCGTTTGGAAATTCGAGCAATAACCCTTCGTCAGTTCCAACGCCTCCGCTATCATAAAAAATATCCACCATTTCCGGCGTTCCAAAAACAAAAGCAGAAATGATTGCAGCTAAATCTTGTGGCGCTTGGGCGTTACCTGTCAGAATATTGTCGTGGAAGTAAATTTTTTCCGGCACCGGATCATAGGTCGGTTTACTGACATTTCCGTCATTAATGTAATAGCTGACGATCAGGATAGCACCGGAGCCGTTATTGGTGATTTCATTGCCGAAGACTTCGATGTCATCATTGGCCAGGACCATAATACCTGTTCCGCCGGGGACCGTCCCGACAATATTACCTTCGGGAGCGAAGTTTGGCGTATTATTGTCATAGACCTTATTGTTAAAGACGCGCGTAGCTTCGCCGCCTTGAACAGGTGGACCTGGCAAGTCAAAAACTAATATACCACCCGTATTGAGCGTAGCTTCATTTTCATAAACATCAGCGAATTTTGAGTTTTCAATCTCGATTCCCGCGACGTTTTCATATACATAATTACGCCGCACAATGATTTGTTCGGACTGGCCGACATAAACACCGGCATCGCTGGCGCCGCGTACAATATTGTCTTCTATTAAAACATTTCGTGTTTGAACGGGGTAAAGGGCGTAAGCGCCGTTATTTGTATCTGCGCCGGTTGTCCATTCAGCGCGAATGCGGCGAATGATGATTCCGTCCGTGCCTTCAATTTTTAAGAGATCGCCAGGCCCGTCTTCTAAAGCGACATCTTCAATGACAAAGTTATCGCCGGTGACTAATAGACTCTGTGCGCCAACAGTTTGATCCTTAAAGTTCAGAACTGTTCCCGTTTCGGCGTCCATGCCGTGGCCGCGAATAATCAAGTTGTCGATACTGGTGCTGAGCTCAGCCGTTATGCTAAAGGTTCCTTGCGGCAACATAATAATCGACTCTGATGGCGATGTGATGAGTTTTTCTTGCAGGTCTTGCTGCATATTAGGGCCAGCTTCGATCAGGACAATCATGTCATTATCGCCGCCGCTGGTGAAGGTCTCGTCGAGCAGGTTAATAGTGAAACCGGCTGAACTTGAAGTGCCGTCAGAACTGGAGGCCGTAACACTGATCGCGTGGGAAGCGGCCGCTTCGAAATCCAACTGCGTATCGTCCGCAACCGTGACAACGCCAGTGCTAGGATCAATGGCAAACCGTCCCGAAGCGTTATCGCTTAGAGCATAGGAAACCGTATCCTCGGGATCAGAGTCATTGGCGTTTGCTGTGATGCCGACAACAGCCCCATTGACTGAGTTTTCGCTGAGTTGATTATCGGCCGTATTTGTATCGCTGACAGCGCCTAGAGCGACATTGATGATGGCAGACGCAAATTCAGCTATTTCATCGTCCCCGCAACTTGTTAAAGATAAAGCGATAAGGCTCGCCGCGAAAAATTTAGCTGATTTCATTGTGCCATCCCCTAATATACTATTTGGTCTATTATGCTGACGTTTTTTGACATCGTCTATGCTATTTGATTAAGGCAAGGAAATTTGCTTGTCAAATATGTGATCACTAAAAACTATCTTTTTGAGTTCTGATGTCTCCCAACTGTTCAGCGGTTTTAGCGCGCACAAAAGGATTGGCCATTTTTTCGGCCAAAACTGTTGTCGGGACGGTTGGAATATTCTTGTCCCGCTTGGCCTTTGCCTCAATCATATAGTCGACAAGTGCTTGATTGTCAGGCTCGACAGTGAGGGCAAATTTCCCATTAGAAAGCGTATATTCATGGGCGCAGTAAAGCGCCGTGTCATCGGGCATAGCCGCAATGACATTGAGGCTGTTAAACATTTGCGCCGCCGTGCCTTCGAACAGACGCCCACACCCCAGAGCAAAAATTGTATCGCCGACAAAGGCAGTTTTAGCGCTAGGGATATGGTAGATAATATGCCCGATTGTATGGCCAGGTGTGTCGATGACGTGGATATCATGACCGCCAAAATCAAAAACATCACCGTCTCTGACGCCGATATCTAAACCTGGGATGCGGGCTTTATCATCTTCACTCCCAATGATTTTGACGCCGAATAGGTTTTTAAGTTCCAGATTACCGCCAGCATGGTCGGGATGATGGTGCGTGTTCCAGATATGGGTGAGTTTCCAGTTTTTTTCTTCCAGCGCCATGATGATCTTATCTACTTCGGGCGTATCAATACAGGCCGTCTCGCCCGTGTTGGAATTATGGATCAAAAAGCCGTAATTATCCCAAAGACATGGAAACATGTGGATTTTAAGATCAGACGCCATAGTAGATTTTGCTTTCATATACTGGTTGGTGCGCTATTCTTACGGGATAATGCGCCAGAACGTAAGACATCTTGAAAGCTTTTATGCCTCCCGGCTTGGACAGGCTACGGCGCATATGGTGCTGCGGCGTCTATCGACCGTCTGGCCAGACCTGTCGGGCCGTGATGTGCTGGGCTATGGATATTGCTACCCTTTTTTAACGCCCTATCTGGATAGCGCCAAACGAGTCGTGCTGGCTATGCCCGGCGCTATGGGCGGCATTGCCCAGCGCTCGTCTCGCGGGGTCATGACATGCCTGACTGAAAGTACCGCTTTGCCGTTTGAAGACGCGCAGTTTGACTCTATTCTTGTAGCCCACGGGGCAGAGGAAGCGCCTTTACTGCCCGAACTTCTAGCCGAGCTTTGGCGCATAACCAGGCCTGAAGGCCGGATAATTATTATCGCGTCTAGCCGCAGTGGTCTTTGGGCGCGCTCTGATCGTAGTCCTTTTGGATCTGGCCGCCCGTTTAGCCGCAACCAACTTAAGTCCGTCGTGAGTGATGCTGGGTTCATCCCAACCATTTGGTCGGGCGCGCTATATATCCCGCCGCTAAAAATGTTCACAGGGAACACAGTTTTAAATGTAGTGGAAACTTGCGGTGAAACAGTTTGGCCGAGATTTTCGGGATTGGTACTTGTCGAAGCCATAAAGCGGCTTTATGCGGAGCCTTCAGGTAACGTTAGGGAAAAGATCAAACGGCCAATATTTACACCAGCCCCTATCGGGAAAAGTGCGAGCCGACAATAATCATGTCAAAACGCGATGAAAATATCCCGGATATTAATGAGCTCCGGACCGAGATTGATCGGGTTGATAATCTTTTGCTGGATTTGATCGCCAAGCGTTTGGAGCTGGCGGGACTAGTGCGTAAAGCCAAAAGCGGAGTACGGCTTTGGCGGCCTTCACGAGAACATTCATTAGTCCGCGATTTGGCCGATGCTGCCGACGATACACCGGCGCAGCTTGTTGCCCGAATTTGGGCCGAGCTTGTCAGCGTTTCTTTATCGCTCCAAGGACCTATGCGGCTTCATCTATCTCTTGAGGGCGACGCCCTTAAGGCTTGGGCCATGGTCCGCGATCGTTTCGGCGCGGCTCTGCCGTCGGTCTCTTATCCCACAACCAGCGCGGCTCTTGCTGGGGCTTACGCTGATGAAGAAGGTGTTGCGGTTATTCCTTCGCCGGGCGGTATGCAAAGGTGGTGGACGTCGCTGTGCACGGGCGGGGCACTTGAAGATATGAATATACTCGCCGGGTTGCCACGCGTTGGTAATGACGATTGGCCTCTTGCGGTGGCTGTGGCGACAGCTGATATTTTACCGTCGGGTGATGATGTGACTTTGATGACATTATCCAACCCTAAAGCGGCTTTGGAAGCGGGACTAAAAATCAAGTTACGCGCCGAGGCCGGCGATCATACACTCGTCAGCATTGATGGTTTCCTTGCGCCGGATGGCCCCGAGCTTAAGGCTGTCCGTAAGCTTTGCAGCGATGCTAAAATTGTTGGGAATTGGGCGCGCCCGCTCCCGGAAGAATAAACATGGCCATATACGATAACATCCTCATCATAGGCGGCGGGCTTATCGGTTCTTCTGTGGCCAGAGCTATCAAAGCTAAAGACGCCACTGTTAAGCTCTTTATTGTTGATGTCTCTTCAAATGCTTGCGGGGTCCTTAGAACCCTAGATATAGCCGACGGCGTTTCAGAAAAATATGACGATTTTATCGAAGCGGCTGATCTTGTCATTTTGGCAACGCCGCCTAGCGTTATGAAACACATCGGGGAGGGGGTCGTCACTGGCATGAAAGCCGGGGCGACCCTGACTGATGTGGCCTCGATCAAGCTGGATATCGTGCGAACGTTCGAGCCCTATATGCGAGACGATATTCACTTCATACCGGGTCATCCTATTGCAGGCACGGAAAATAGCGGACCTGCCGCTGGCTTTGCCGAATTGTTTGAAGAGCGTTGGTGTATTTTAACGCCGAGTGAAAATGTTGATGAAGATGCTGTCGAGAACCTAAAATCTCTATGGGAAGCTTTGGGCTCCCAAGTTGCGCTAATGGATGCAAGGCGTCATGACGTTGTGCTGGCGACCACATCTCACGTTCCCCATTTAATTGCCTATACTTTGGTTGGCACGGCCATGGATATGGAAACCGTCACACGTAATGACGTCGTCAAATATTCCGCCGGTGGGTTCAGAGACTTTACCAGAATAGCCGCCTCTGACCCACAAATGTGGCGCGATGTATTTCTGCAAAATAAAGAAGGCGTACTGGAAGTCGTCGACCGTTTCATCGAAGACCTATCAGCCCTCAAACGGGCCATACGCTGGGATGACGGCGAAACTCTGATGAAGCACTTCTCTAAAACGCGAGACATTCGCCGCAATATTGTGGATGCGGGTCAAGATACGGATAAGCCCGATTTTGGCCGTGAGGGTTAAAATAAAAAGAAAATTAGAAATCTAGTTAGATACTATGTCCCAATGGAAATTTCAAATATCACCTAACGAACGAAATGTGATTGGGGTCGGGTACCGTATGGATAACGTTGCTTGGACTTTTGAGAAAAAAGTCAATGATGCATTAAAATATCCATTCAAATTTCATAAAATAAATAAACTAGTTTTAAAGTTAGGACCTTCGAACGTGGCTTCCCCATTTTATCATGAGGGGCCACTTGGAGTTGCGATCAAACAAGTACCTGATTTTAGCGCAGAAGATTATGTAAAACTTTCTGAACAAGATAAGGAGCAGCTTTTAGAAAAAATTACCATCGAGTCTTTTTGCTGGATTTTGGAAAATTTTGAAGATGCTGATTTTATAAGAAAAGGATTGATCAAACTCGATTGGCCAATCCCTTAGTTTGCACTCGGCTATTCCCGTCAATGTGGAATTTTTCTTTAGGACAATAATCGAAAAATCACGCTATTCATTTTGTGCTAGAATAGCTTCTAAGTCTGCTATTGCTGTTGCTTCACTCGAACCGGAATAGGCACATTGCAAAGCTCAATTCTTCCGGTAGGCGCATCAAACCAGCTTTCTTTACGGTACCGGCGAGCCTGCACGAAATTGGCATAGGCTTTGGTATCTGTCCGCATGATCTGCAACTTGGAACGATCCGTTTCAGGAACATCTGTCGCTAAGCGTATTGTACTGATAGGCACATATTGATCTTCAGTTTCGTAAAATCCTAACGGGCCAGTGCCGCGTGGCAGCGTTGTTAAATGCGACATACCTTCAATCACGCGTCCGATCAGCGTAACGTTTTTATCAAGGTGACGCGGGGCGTGCCCTGTGACCACATATAGCTCTGCGCTATTGCCGCTATCGAGTGTATCGCCGCGCCCTACGCCAAGCATGCCGTAGCAATGGGTCAGCCAAATCCTGCTTTTGGCTTTGTTGCCCGCTACTGGAAAACCAGATGATATTCCCGCAATCGACGCGTAGACATCGCCGTCTTCAAGTTCCAAAAATGGAAGGTCGCTCTCCCAATCCATTTCCCATTCAGGATCAAGATTAGGTTTGGCTTTGCCAAGGTCAGCAGCTTCATCCGTATTACTCCACTGGGCCACATAGTTCTCTTGCGACCTTACAACTGATGAATTATCAAAATGTTTTTGCCGGATCAGCGTTCTAAGGTTTTCAACATGATTAGGCGCAAAGCCCGACGCGAGTTCCATCACGACGCGGCCTGAGCCAAGTTCCATATAGACAGTGTTTTCAGGATCGACATCGCGCCAGTCTGCAGCCGTTGCGGCTTCCATAGCCTCGGCTGTTGTTAGTATACCCGCTGGATCAATCTTGGCAGGCTCGTCACGCCGGGTCATGGTCAGCGCCGCGATGGCAATAGCTCCGGCGACAACAATAAAAGCAAACGGTTTTCCAATAACACTCATGATTTTAGTATGACCAGATTATTGGCCCTTGTAAATAAGGTCACGACTTCAAGCATAACAAAACACCTCATCCTGAGGAGCGGCGTTGCCGCGTCTCGAAGGGTGTTGCAGCAGTGCAATGTTGCTTTGGTTTATACTGGATGATCCTTTGAGACGCCAGCAAGCTGGCTCCTCAGGATGAGGTTCGTGGGGAGCCTCGGCTTATCAATCTTTGTAAACAACGCCGCCTTTCATGACGAAATCAATGTCTTGAAGTTCGGTAATATCTTCTAGCGGATTACCGTTAACGGCGATGATATCAGCATCTTTACCCGTTTCCAAAGTGCCGATTTGATCGCCCATGCCGATATGCTTGGAGGCGACTACTGTCGCGGCTTTGATGGCGTCCATCTCGCTCATACCGGCGGCGAGCATATATTCAAACTCTTTGGCATTCGTGCCGTGAGGCGAAACGCCGGTATCTGTTCCGAACGCGACGGTAACACCATTTTCCCAGGCGGTGCGGAGCATGTCTTGCATTTGAGGGCCGACTTCGAGCGCTTTTTTGGCAGAGTTAGGCGGTAGGAAATCATAGTTTTTGGCCCAATCGACGACAGTCATTCCTGCTATCACTGTTGGGACTAAAACCGCATCATTGCGTTTGAATAGGCGCGCAGTTTCAACGTCAAGATATGTCCCGTGTTCGATGGACGAAACGCCTGCGCGGAGCGCCGCGTCGATGCCGTCTTTGCCGTGGGCATGGGCGGTAACTTTGCGGCCCATTTTTGTGGCTGTTTCTACAATGGCTTTTAGCTCATCATCGAAAAACTGCAGGCCCGTCCCCGCATTTGTGTTGGAGAGCACGCCGCCGGTTGCGGTTATTTTAATAACATCCGCGCCGTTTTTCACAGCCTTGCGAACGGCGCGGCGGCAATCGGCGACGCCGTCACAGACTGTCGGGGAATGAAAGAGGTCCAATATGTCCTCGCGGTAGCCATGGGCGTCGCCATGTCCGCCCGTGACCGATACGGCGCTGCCAGCTGCTTTGATATGCGGGCCAGGTATTTTTCCGGCATTGATCGCGCGTTTGAGAGCGAAAATTTGCGGCGGTCCGCCAACATCTTGTACGGCGGTGAAGCCTGCCATAAGGGTTTTGCGGGCGCTGACAGCGGCTTCGTAGGCGATATCGCCTGATTCCATAGTTGCGCCTTGAAGCCGAATTTGAGGGTTCCATTCGCCGCGCAGATGAACGTGGCTATCAATCATGCCCGGCATGACAAAACTCTCCGACAGATCAATCACCGTGTCTTGGTCGCCGCCCGCCAGAAAACCATCTTGAATGTCTTCGATTTTACCATCAACGACAACGATGGTTTGTTCGCTCATGGCAGGTTGTCCAGGCACAGCAAGAACGTCTCCGGCGTGAATAAAGGTGTGCGGCCCGTCATGGGCATTCGACGCTATTGCAGCCGTGAGAGTCAATATACTGACGCAGATAATTTTTTTCATTGGTATTCCCTCGAACTTTTGATTTCAATCTCGCCGCTAAAACGGAATGTGTCCAGAATTTTCGTGTGAGCGGGGAATATTATCTGACGGATATGTTAATCAATTGTTCGCGGCGCCACAAAAATGACATCAAAAATTACGTTTCCCGACATTTAGGCGTCGGAATGTCGGCATATTCCTCAGTTACTCAAGCTGTGAAGGAGACGGTTATGACGATTAAAAGATTATTGGCAGGCATTGTAATAGGGATAAGTGGATTGGCGCTAAGCGCGTCATTAGCTTGGGCAAGTACAGCAGACATGAACGATCGCTTGGTCTCAATGTCTGACGTTCAGGATGGCAGTCTTTTACTTCGAACTGACACGCCGGGAAAATTCCTAAAAGCGCCGATGATCAAAACTGATGTCGATATTGAAGTGACCGGACCAATCGTAAGAGCAACTGTTTCGCAGACTTTCACAAACACCAGCAATGACTGGGTCGAGGGAGTCTATGTTTTTCCACTACCTGAAATGTCAGCTGTGGACCACCTTAAGATGGTTATCGGAGACCGGATGATTGAGGGCCAGATAGAGGAAAAGCAAAAGGCCCAAGCCATTTATCAAAAAGCCAAGAGAGAAGGTAAAAAGGCCAGTCTACTTACGCAGGAACGTCCCAATATTTTTACAAATACAATCGCCAATATTGGCCCCGGTGAAACCGTTGCGATACAAATTGAATACCAAGATATTGCTAAGATGGAAGACGGCGTGTTTTCACTGCGCTTTCCGATGACGGTCGCGCCGCGATTTTCACCGCCAAGAGAAGAGGTAAAACTCGCCAGTGCTGATGGAACTCAAAGCGTGGCTATACTGGATCCAGTTTTCGACCGAGCCCGAATAAGTCCGCCGCTTATGCACCCGAACATGGAGCCAACCGATTATCTACGTTTGCCTGTGAGTATAGATATTCAGCTAAACTCAGGGTTTGATCTTAATCTGGTTGAAAGCCCATATCACGAGATTGCTGTGGTCGATTTAGGTGAAGAGCGAAGGCACATATCACTCAAAGAGGGGGAGGTCCCTGCCAACCGGGATTTTGTGCTCGAATGGTCTGCTGTGCCCTCTGACAAACCTTATGTGGCTATTTTTAAAGAGCAAAAGGATGGTGATAATTTTCTGATGTCCATGATTACGCCAGCCACGCCCAAATCCTCTACTAAGGACACTCGGATAGACCGAGAAACCGTATTTGTTATTGATACATCCGGCTCAATGGGCGGGCAGTCCATAGAGCAGGCCCGATCGGCTTTATTGCTTGCTTTGGAGCAACTACAATCTGGAGACAAATTTAACATTATACGTTTTAGTTCAAGCCACTCTAATCTGTTTTCCAAAACGCGTTTGGCAACACCTGCTAACCTGCGAAAGGCAAAATCATTTGTTCGTGGGTTATCGGCCGGCGGAGGCACGATGATGGCACCGGCGCTTGAAACCGCCCTCTCCATGTCTGGCAATGACGAAGGATTTGTCAGTCAGCTTATCTTTATTACGGACGGGGCTATTGGTAATGAGCGGGAGCTTTTTGCGATTCTCAAAGATGATCTTGAAACAACCCGTTTGTTTCCAGTCGCTATTGGCAGCGCGCCCAATAATTTCTTCATGACGCGGGCGGCTAAATTTGGGCGCGGGACATTTGTCAATATTGGTAAAGTATCTGAAGTGAATCAACGCATGCAGGCCCTGTTCAAGAAAATTGAAAACCCGCTTTTAACGAACATTGATATTGATTTACCAAAGAAAGCTGAAACCTATCCATCTGACATGCCTGATCTTTATAATGGGCAGCCTGTTATTATGGTAACAAAACTTCCAGGAGAGACACTACCAAAATCAATGGCTATGTCAGGCCAACGGGCAGATGCGTTATGGAATAGGGAATTTTCAACGGATACAGGACAAACGGGTTCGGGACTGGATGTGCTTTGGGCACGGCGTAAAATTAGGGACTTGGAAGATCAGCGTTTTGATCGGTCAAAAGCGGCGATAATTGATACAAAAATTCTAAAGACTGCGCTTCAATATCATATTATTTCGCGGCTCACATCTTTGGTTGCGGTGGATATAACACCAAGTCGGCCAATGGGCGAAACACTTCAGACGCAAAATATCCAGACGCAATTACCTCATGGATGGGATTTTGCGGTGTTGACGGGTCAAGCTAAACGAAGTTTGAAATCCGCAAGTCCTGCGCCTTTGCCACGCTCATCCACGCCTTCATCAGTGCCGATTACTATGCCAAAGACCGCCAGTCCGCATATGTTCCTGATATTACTCGGTGCTCTAATTATGAGCCTCGGGAAAATGTTGAGACGCCGGTTTGGGTGGGCGAATTGAAAACGGGTCGTTACATATCCTTGATCCTGATTTCAGCGGGGTTGATCTTGATGGCGCAAGGCCTTTGGCTAACTGTCAAACCTCTTGCGGCAGATGTTTTACTCAAACGCAGTTGGGCTCAATCCATAGGTCACGGTCAGCCGCAATCCCCTTGGCCCGGACTGGATAGTGCCCCAATTGCAGAGTTAACGGTCGCGGCTTTAGATATTCGGCAAATTGTTTTGGACAAGGCCAGTGGTCAGGCCTTGGCATTTGCCCCGGCGCATCTTGTGGAAACGGGGCCTATCGGAGGGAATAATGTTGCTGCTATTGCCGCTCACAAAAACACGCATTTCGCTTTTTTGAAAAACCTGGAACCGGGGATGGAAATTCTTGTGCGAACCATTGATGGCAAATTGCATGTTTATCAAGCGGGCGAGGGGCAAATCATAAATACAAACTATGAGGCGCTTTCAGCGAGCTCGGAAACGGCAGGGCTTGTTTTGATTACGTGCTACCCCTTTGACGCCATTAGCTTTGGCAGCCCATTCCGGTATGTGGTTCCGGCGACTAAGGTTGGGTAGCGGCTATTGGCGGTTAGCTAGGCTTTCCTAATGCGTGATGGGCTATATCGCGGCGACAGAATCCATCTTTCCAGTCAATCGCGTCATTAATGGCCAAATACGCCCGATCGACGGCCTCTTTGACGGTGTCGCCTGACGCCGTGACGTTTAGAACTCGTCCGCCATTAGAAACGAGATTACCTTTGTCATTAAGTTTGGTGCCGGCGTGGAAAACTTGAACACCGTCCATTTCATTGGCTTTGTCGAGACCTTTAATGATTGTGCCTTTTTTGTACTTACCGGGATAGCCATTGGCCGCGAGGACCACATTGACGACGGTTTCATCATACCAGGCTGGAAGCGCGGCTTTGTCGAGCTTTCCTGTGGCCGCTGGTACTAATATTTCCATGATATCAGATGACATGCGGCGCATCATAACTTGGCATTCAGGATCGCCAAAGCGGGCATTATATTCGATCAGTTTTGGGCCATCTTTTGTCATCATGATACCCGCAAACAAAACGCCCACGAAAGGATTGCCGTCTTTATTCATGCCGTAAACCGTTGGCTGAATGATTTTTTCCATGACGGTTTCAAGCGCCTTTTGGTCAAAGATTGGCGCCGGAGAATAGGCGCCCATACCGCCCGTATTGGGGCCTTTATCGCCATCTAGAGCCCGTTTGTGATCTTGCGCCGCTATCAACGGCATAGCTGTTTTGCCGTCAGAAATAGCAAAGAAGCTAGCTTCCTGACCTGTCATAAACTCTTCAATGATAATGCGTTGTCCCGCATCGCCAAATTTTCCAGAGAAAAACTCTTTGATCTCGTCTTCGGCTTCAAATTTTGATTCAGGAATAACCACGCCTTTACCAGCGGCGAGCCCGTCAGCTTTGATGACGAACGGCGCTGTGCCTTGATGGATATAGGCGATGGCTTCGTCCTTATCCGTAAAGACCTGATAGTCGGCTGTGGGAATATTATAGCGCTTACAAAAGTCTTTGGTAAAAGCTTTGGAACTTTCAAGCTGCGCGGCGGCTTGGGTCGGGCCAAAAACGGCGATGCCTTGATCTTGGAGAAGGTCAACGAGGCCTAGCGCGAGCGGAACCTCCGGACCAACAACAACAAAATCAATCTCCATGCGCTGGACAAGGCCTAGCAGTCCGATGACATCATCTGCGGCAATCTCAACTGTTGCGGCGATTTCTGCAATACCAGCATTTCCGGGGGCGCAGGTCAGCTCTGTGACGGAGGGGCTTTGATCTAGTTTCCAAGCAAGAGCGTGTTCGCGTCCACCGCTACCGATTAAAAGAACGTTCATGAGATTATCCTCTAGTTTCGCGGCTGTGTTAGCTTTATGAAGAAGAGAATCCAAGAGGGAAAAGAGCTAGGGCCTGTTAACAATGAAGCATGAGATTAAGATATGAACCAAAATCGATTATTTTTAGGAAAAGGAGCGAAGGCATGCGTTCGCATGGCGAGGTCTTTTGACGACAAAATGGGTAATTTTGGTCATACCGCGAAGCGGCGGGGCGATTTTACACGACTTTCGCGTCGCCAATGCTCGAAAGTGCAGGCACTTCCTTGCGCTTGGCTCCTAAAATTCGTGCAAAATCGCTCCCGTCTTAACTCATGCTTCATTGTTAACAGGCCCTCGACCTGTGAATGATACACTTGATCAATCTGGCGACAGCAACGCCCAAAGTAACGCATATGAGTTTTCAGTCTCTGAACTCGCTCTGTCGCTTAAGCGAACCGTCGAGGAAACTTTCGGTCATGTGCGTGTGCGCGGAGAACTTGGCCGGGTTACCATAGCAAAGTCTGGTCACTGCTATCTGGATATCAAAGACGACAAAGCAGTGATCAATTCCATTATTTGGAAAGGTGTGATGAACAAGCTGTCCATGCGCCCTGAAGAAGGTATGGAAGTCATCGTCGAGGGCCGTCTCTCGACCTATCCTGGACGCTCCAACTATCAGCTTATCATCGAGAAAATGGAACTGGCCGGTGCGGGTGCGCTCATGGCGTTGTTTGAAAAGCGTAAAAAAATGTTTGCCGCTGAAGGCTTGTTTGAACAAGGACGTAAACGCGATCTTCCTTTTATGCCAAAGACTATTGGCGTGGTGACATCGCCAACTGGTGCGGTCATTCGCGATATCCTGCACCGGATTGAGGATCGTTTTCCGGCGCACGTTATTTTATGGCCGGTTTTAGTACAGGGCGATAAAGCGGCTGAGCAAATAGCCTCGGCCATTACCGGTTTTAATCATGTCTCGAAAGACTCGGGGGGATTTCCGCGCCCCGATGTCTTAATCGTCGGGCGAGGGGGCGGATCCCTTGAAGACCTCTGGTGTTTTAATGAAGAGATAGTCGTCCGCGCCGCCGCCAATTCTGACATCCCGATAATCTCAGCGGTCGGACATGAAACCGACTGGACGATCATGGATTATGTCGTTGACTACCGCGCGCCGACGCCAACGGGCGCGGCCGAAGTCGCGGTGCCTGTTCGCAGTGAATGGCTGACCACGATTGAAGATTACGGGGTGCGTTTAACGCGAGGGCTGACGCGCTCCGTCAATGAACGAAAATCAAAACTCTCAGCTTCACGCTTCCCAAGGCTTGAAAACCTATTGGCTGCCCCGCAGCAAAGGCTTGATCTTGCTTCGGCAAAGCTCCCAAGCCCGATCCGTATGCTCGATCCGCTTCGACAGAAGCTTTCGCTCTTATCGGCAAAAATTCCGGCAGCCTCTCGTATATTAGATCAACTCACCCAAAAGCTCGACCTTATCGCGGCGCGCATGCCAGTCGCCCAGCGTATGTTTGATCCGGTTCAAAGACGGCTTGACCTTGCAATAACCCGTTTACGCCCAGCTGACTTTAAGCGGCAGCTTGATATCGGCGATCGCCGCCTGGCGGATTTATCCCGCCGCGCCGATCAAATCTCAACCCGAAAGCTTGCGCAATTATCCGATCGACTAAACCGCGCTACAGGGCTTCTAGAAGCCTATTCATATCAAGGGGTTTTGCAGCGCGGCTATGCCTTAGTGACGGATGATAAAGGTAAGGTCGTTAGGTCCAAAGATTCGCCAAGTTCAGGTGATCGCGTTACTCTTACATTTGCAGATGGTGATCGCGGCGCGGTCATTGATGGAGAGGGCGGCGGTTCAAAACCTATGTCCAAGCCTAAGAAAAAATCGAAAACGGCGAAACCAACTATCGGGCAAGGTGACTTGTTCTAACCAACGTAATGCAACCCCCATCCGCACATACTGGCCTCTTCGTCAGGCTCAGGATGAGGAGTCCAGTATCCAGACTCAGTTCGGATTAAGGACTCTGGATCAAGTCCAGAGTGAGCGGGTTGGGGTAGGAGCAGCTCATTGATTTTCAAAATATTCCATTGCCTCAATGGACAGGGCATCAACAAATGGCTTTTTAGCCAATTGATAGTCGCCCGATAGAAAACCGTTAACATCACAGTATTGGTTTTTAATCTCGGCATATTTTTGCACGAATTCGGGCTTTAACCTCAGGTAATTTCGAAAAGCTAGGTGTCTCTTAATCTGAAACGAATTTTCCAAATAGGCGTGTAAGTGAAATCCTAGATCATTCGGCGTTTGGTGTTTTTTGTAGTACCGACGACCCACAATTCCATATTCGCCGCGCGCTTCATACCCAATCAATTCCAAAGCCTGATTATGGGCTTCGAGGTTTTTGAACGACGAGACTTCGGCGAGCATATCAATAATGGGTTTGGCGGGAAGCGTTGCGATAGCCGTGCTGCCTATGTGATGAATTCGTATAACAGCGTCGCCTAATATGTTTTCTAGCCGTGTTTTTTCGTCTTGGAAAATTATCGCCCACCGATCATCATGAGGCAGGAGCCGTTTCATTAACTGCGATACCGCAAAACTCGCGCTTTCATGGGGTTCACAAATTCTCGGTTTTCTTTGCGGGATTTGCCCCATTCTTTTTTTATGGCGTAATACCATTTGGCTTGGGCGTCGGCGTCTTCGATCAGCATGAGTTTGGGGTTATAGGCTAGACCTTTTTGCTGCAGATCAACCATATCAGCATCTTGTCGCAAGAACTTTCGGGCGCCTGCCGCAATAAACGGTTTGAGAAGTTTTACGGATAGGAAATTCGTGAAAAATATTTGCCGGATTTGCGTCCGGTTTTCATCTAGCGGCGTTACGGCCGTAAAAGATAAAAGCGTTTTATGGCCGACTTTAATCTCTTCCGTGCGAATGCCGGGAAGACGAAAAGTAATCTCGGTGACGGGTTTGCCGCCTAGGAGCTTATAGGCAAGACTATTAGATGAGGGGCTGTGGGCTGCCATGGCAAAGCCGCGCTCTCTTGGCTCAAACTTTTTGGCCTTTTCATGTATGGAGTGACGAGAGCGCCACCATTTATTTTCATGCACAAATGGGCCGTGGGCAGGATCCATCAAACCGACGACGGCATGATCCACATGGCAGTTTAGGGTTAGCCGATCATCAATCGTGGGTTTGCGGGTTGCAAAGGGAAAGGCGGGCGGGTTGATTTCAGGTGTGCCGGAGAATTTCTTATCGCTTGAGAGGTACACCCAGATGAGCTGGCCGTTTTCCCGCGCCGGGAAACTGCGTACTTTTATCTTACTAGGGTCAGTGTCTTGATCGGCGCAAAGAGATGGGATTTCCTGACACGTGCCGTCATCGGTTCCAAAACGCCAACCATGGTAGGGACACTCAACACTATCATCAACAATTCGGCCAGCAGAAAGAAGCGCGGCGCGGTGCGGACAGATATCCCGAAGGGCAAAGATAGAGCCGTCTTTCTTTCGGCCCAGCGTGATTGGCTCGCTCGCAATTTCAATGCGGATGAGATCGCCCGTTTTTACATCGCTCGAAAGTCCTGCAAAATACCATATATCATAGACAAATTCGCTCATGGCTTTGCCATATCCAAAACCTGCTGGGCTGTATAGCCCTCAGTCCGTAGGGAACGGATGGATGTATCGTGATTGCGCTTGGAAAGCTTCTCGCCGTCGGGGTTTAGACGCAGGGCGTGATGATGATATTCCGGCACGGGCCAACCCATCAAACATTGCAGTAAATTTTGAAAAGCGGTGAGGGGCTGAATATCCATGCCGCGCACGATATGGGTCACGCCTTGCAGGGCATCATCATGACAACAAGCGACATGGTAAGACGTGCCGATGTCTTTGCGAGCGAGGACTTCGTCGGTGAAGGGCAGGTTGGCTTCGCCTAAATATGCCTCGACCTTCTTAATGGAGAGCCGCCAGGCAGGTTTTTCATTATTGGCCATGCGCACCTCTTCATCAGATACCGCCTTACCGCGATATAGTCCCTCTGGCATTTCTTTGCGAGTTTTAAAACAGCGGTAGACGAGACCTTTTTCTCGTAGAGTTTCGATGACTTTCCAATACTCTGCTTTGTGTTCGCTTTGCTTGCGCGCCGGTAGGGGCCAATCAAAACCAAGCCAGTCCAGGTCTTCATAAATGGCGCGTATATATTCGGGTTTGCAGCGCGTGTGATCAATGTCTTCAATGCGAAGGAGGCAAGTGCCTTCATGATCACGAGCAAAATGAAACGCTTCTTGCGCGGCGTATGCATGGCCTAGATGTAGATAGCCTGTCGGTGACGGCGCAAAACGGGTTATGATTTTAGATTTAAGTGTCAACAGGGTTACCCCCACCCTTAATCCCTCCCCACAAAGGGGGAGGGAGACGATGTGTCATGTTCTGGTGTAACTCCCTCCCCTTGATGGGGAGGGTAAGGGGTGGAGTGAGCCTAAGTTTGTGTTTAGAACTAACCATAATAATCTTTGAACCATTCCACGAACCGGCCGAGGCCATCTTCGATAGATGTGTCGGGACTAAACCCGGTCACACGCGATAGCTTGTCCGTATTGGCGTGGGTGAGGTGCACATCGCCCATTTGCATAGGCATCATGTTTTTCTTGGCTTTAATGCCTAACTTATCTTCAAGGATCTTAATGAAATCCATCAAGCTGACAACCTGCCGATTGCCAATATTGTAAACTTCATAGGGGGCTACGGGACTGCTTCCAAGGATAAGATCTTGAGATTCAAGCGCAGCATAAGGCGAGGGGATGACACTCGCGAGCTTCAATATTCCGTCCACAACATCATCGATATAAGTGAAGTCGCGAAACATTTTGCCGTCATTATAAACGTCAATCGAGTTGCCTTCACTGATGGCTTTGGCGAATTTGAAATAGGCCATATCAGGACGCCCCCAAGGGCCGTAAACCGTGAAGAAGCGTAGGCCAGAAGTTGGAATATGATATAAATGAGAATAGCTATGGGCCATGAGCTCATTGGCGCGCTTGGAGGCAGCGTAAAGCGTGAGCGGATGATCGGCGCTATGGGTTTCTTTAAACGGTTGTTTGGTATTCGCGCCATATGCCGAGCTGGTTGAGGCATAGAGCAGGTGTTTTACGTCTCCGTGGCGGCAACATTCAAGGATGTTTAAGAATCCCGCCATATTCGAATGTAAATAGTCATGAGGATGATCGATAGAGTGGCGGACGCCAGCTTGGGCTGCCAAATTGATCACGATCTTGGGTTCGTGGGTGTCGAATACGGATTTCAAAGCTTCCATATCAGCAATATTAATACGAGCCTCTGTGAAACCTTTATGGTCAGAGAGCCTTGCAAGCCGCGCCTTTTTTAAGGAAACGTCATAGTATGGCGTGACATTGTCCACACCGACAACGCGCTCGCCGCGCTCTAGCAAAGCAAGCGCCACATAATTACCGATAAATCCGGCTGTGCCTGTGACGAGATAAGTCATGAGGAGGCTTTAGCAGGAAAATTGAGTAGAGCTAGATTAAATTCAATGTCATTTCGGCTCGTTTTGCAAACGCTCATCTATCGCAATTTGAATATCGGATAGTTGAAAGTTAAGCGCCGTGTTATCGAAAGCTACCGCATCGACAAATGTATTCCCGCCATCATTAAATGATATTGTCACCTCATCGCCAATTTCTGTCATTCTGACTTCAGGGGATAAATCTGCTGCGACAGCGAAAACTTGATTTTGAGGTGATTCCAAAAGCATGTAATAGGTCACATTCTGATCAACGGCTTCTTGTCTAATTCTTGAGACTATTCCATTGATAGACTCGAAATTGGCGACATCATCTGGAGCAATAAAATTACCTTTGCCGCGCAGGGCTTGATTGTAATTTCTAAGAGCCGTTTCAACAGTTTTACTGGAGCCCACAATTGAGTAGTCTTCAACCGAGACAAAGGCCGCGCCTTTTACTAATCCCGAGCTGGCTTTTAGGGTCATGAAATAGGTCGGTACACCACCAATGTTATACAATATAGGATTGGTTGCTTGATAGCCAAAATCTTGAAATTCATCTTCACCGGACCCTTTGGCCGCTGTTTCTGTTGCGCCAGCTTGCTCGTATAACCGGGCTTCTTTTGTTCGCGTATTGACAAGAACGAAGCCCACAGTGCCTTCATCGGCTCCAACAGATTGCATGCCCGTATAAAAGTATGAATTACCATCATTGCCGTAAACCAAGGAAATGCCTTTAGTTGTTTGTAAGACGCCTTCGGCCCCAAGCCAAGAGTTAAGCCATCCATCCTTATATTTACCCCAATAGTTGAGCTGATGGTTGATGATATAAGAGGGCTGAATGCGATCGACCCATTTCGGCGCGTCGGGTATGCTATAAGCATTGGTTTCGCCCGTTTGTACGTCAAGAATAATGACGCCAATCGGATCTGCACCTTTAAACCCGACACGTTTTTTGTAGTCCGTGACCACATAATGAGGGCGTCCGGTATCGTCAATTTCAAACGTCCAGTCGGTCAAGCCGTGAGTAGCATAACCATTGTCATACAAATATCGCCTAGGATAGGCTTGGAAAAACGCACCAAAATTATATTTCAATGTTATTTTTTTGCCGTTAATTTCTTGAACAAGGCGGACATCATTTTCATTGCTGGCCGAGACCATAACATATCCGGGCGTACCATCTTTATTGTCCAACCATCGACGAAATTTGGAGTGATTTAGAGGGCCAACCCAAAAAAGTTCGCCATTAACCGCTTGGATTGACATGCGTCCCACATCGACTCGGCTACCAAGACCGCGGTCTTCTCCGAGGCGTTTTTCTGCGACGTTGCGAGCTAAGGCATGATCGACGCGGCGAATTTGTGACATGTCAATTGCGGCGACATCTTCCGAGAATTCACCAACTGATACATTACCCGCTAAATTATAATATTTTTGAGCATGGAAGCCTGGAAAGGAAGTTAAAAATGGCACAATGAAGAATGATAAAATTCCGATTGCGAGTGTAATGTAAACAAGACGTCTTTGGCTGGGTTTAGAACTTTTGCCTTTTAGTTTTTCAAAGGCAATGATCGCGAGGAATACCGCATTTATTAAGATGAGTTTGGGAATGTCGGTAAAGCCATATTGTATGGTTGGTAGAAATTTCCAAACATAATACAGATTGCCCAGAAAAAATAATATTGCAAGACTGGGTTTGCGAAGGACTAAAAACGCTAGCCCACCAAAAGCGATTCCAAAAATTATCCCTATAATAATGCTCATAATTCCTCTCTCGTCCGCGTACCTACTAGTTATATATGGGAATATAATCAGTATTTTAAAGAGATTGACATTAACTTGAAATCAAAACACGCTAATTTTTCGCTTGTAGTTTTATATTTACAAGGTAATTGACAGCGCTGTCATTAATTAGGATTTGTTGAATGCCAACCGAACGTTACGCAAAACTAGAAGCCATTGCTGCAAAGGCCGCCGGGATATCTGAGCTGTTTAAGCTTGAGCCCGGCCGTATGGACGAATTTGTGCTTCGCGAAGGCCCATTACGGGCTGATTTTTCGAAACAGGCAATATCTGCAGAGGCCAAAGAACAACTCTTTCATTTGGCGGCTGATTGCCAGTTAGAGCATTGGCGCAAGAAGTTTTTTGACGGAGACAAAATCAATACGACCGAAGATCGAGCCGTGCTGCATCCTGCGCTGCGCGGCGTTGGCGGAGATAAAGCCGTTCAAAAACAGGTTAAAGACATGCGCGCAAAACTGCGCGGCTTTGCCGAGAAAATCAGAAACGGTGGTAAATATAAATCCATTCTCCATATCGGGATTGGTGGATCAGATCTTGGCCCGCGCTTGATCGCGGACGCTTTGGCGGCCAGCACGGATAATCCATTTGAGCTTCGCTTTGCCGAAAATGTTGACGGGGCGTCGATCAACGACGCGCTGGGCGGACTTGACCCTAAAACGACTTTGGTCATTGTTGTGTCCAAATCATTCAGCACGCAAGAGACACGGATGAATGCCGAGAGCGCGCGAGATTGGTTGTCGGATAAACTCGGCAAAAAAGCCGGCGCGAATTTCATTGCTGTGACCGCCAATAGAGCCGGCGCCGAAGAATTTGGCGTTGCCAGTGATCAGATATTTGATTTCTGGGATTGGGTCGGTGGACGTTATTCCGTTTGGTCGGCTGTTGGGCTCTCGCTTCAGATCGCTTTTGGGTCTGATGCCTTTGATGAGTTTCTGGACGGCGCGGCGGCGATGGATAAACATTTTCGCGATACACCTCTGGATCAAAACTTACCTGTGATGATGGCGATGACGGGTATCTGGAACCGCAATGTCCTTGGGTATACATCTGTGGCGGTCATTCCTTATGCGCGGCGCCTTAGAAAATTATCAGCGTTTTTGCAGCAGCTTGAAATGGAAAGTAATGGCAAGTCCAAAACCCGCGACGGTAAAGATACGGGTCTGACCTGCCCGATCATGTGGGGAGATGAAGGGACAAATGGTCAGCACGCTTTTTTCCAGTGGCTACACCAAGGCACGCCCGGAGCGCCAGTTGATTTTGTCGCCGTGTTAAAGGATCATGAAAGTAGACCAGAACATCACAAAGCACTTCTTGCTAATTGTTTTGCTCAGTCCGAGGCATTGATGATTGGCAAGCCCGAATATGCTGTGCGCGAAGAGATGAGCGAGGCAGGTTATTCGGATACGGATATGGATGTTCTGGCCCCGCAAAAAACCTTCCCGGGCAATAGACCTTCAACCACAATCACGCTTGATGAATTATCCCCCTCAGCGCTCGGGCATTTGATCGCGCTTTATGAGCATAAAGTTTTTGTCCAAGGCGTGATCTGGGGCGTGAACTCCTTTGATCAATGGGGTGTTGAGCTGGGCAAAATTCTCGCAAAAACGATTTTGAAAGAAATTGACGGTGAGGCGGCAGAGCACGATCCATCGACAGAGGCGTTGATTGGGCTGGTTAAGGATTGAAGCAAAGATCGAGAATGGTTTGGTAAGCGATATTAGAAAATCGGTTGGGCAAGTTAGGAAATATAATATCTAACAAAGATTTTACATTGTATAGTGGCTATAAATGATGAACAAACCTACCCGCTCATACTGGCGCACGCCAGTATCTCTATCTGCTTTTCAATAGACCCTGGATCAAGTCCAGGGTGAGCGGTTTGTTTGAGTTTTTCTCTAAGGTTCATTAATTTCTGGAAAATCCGCTTAATCACCCTACTCAAACTTAATTCTCCCTGCTAAGCATAAGAAAAAAATTGCATATGGGATGAATTTATGAGCTTTGCTGTCACAGATTGGGTTGCGCATTATGCGGGAAATACACCGGATAAATATGCCTTAAGAGAAATCCCGAGCGGACGCAGCTTTACTTATGCTCAGATGCATGAACGTGTGGCGCGTTGTGCCGGCATGCTCCGGGCACATGGCATAGGCAAAGGCGACCGGGTGGCTTTCCTGACGCTAAATTCGACGGATACAATGGAGCTTATATTTGCCTGTTGGCGGATTGGCGCCATTTCTGTGGCATTGAATTTCCGGCTGACCCCGCCAGAGCTTAAATTCATTCTGGAGAATTCAGAAACGTCATTGGTTCTGGTCGATAGTCCATTTACGGCGATGAAAGATGCCCTTGATGGTAATTGCTGTGTCAAACACTGGGTGATTACTGATGGTATGGGCGGTGAGAGTGAATATGAAACTCTGCTGGCAAAGGCGGATCCGATCTATGACATGGTCGATCAAAATCTCGAAGATCAATGCATGTTGATGTATTCTTCAGGCACGACCGGCACGCCTAAAGGCGTCATCATTACCCATGGCATGATGTATTTTTCAAATATCTCAGGTATCAGCCCGTCACGGGCAACATCAGACGGGGTTTCTCTGGCCAATATGCCTTTATTCCATATTGGTGGTCTCAATGTGACAGCGATACCCGCCATATGTATCGGCGGGACGTGTGTGATTTTGCGGATGTTTGACCCAACCATGACATTGAACGCAATTAACGATCCTGAGCTTGGCGTAACGACGCTCTTTATGGTGCCAGCGGCCTATAATGCGCTTAAAAACATGCCAAATGTGGATGAGATTGACTTTTCCCGTATTCAAACAGCCCTGTGCGGCGCGGCTGCAGTTCCAGTTGGGCTGGTTAAGTGGTGGATGGAAAAAAATGTGATCATCCAGGAAGGTTATGGCATGACCGAAACCTGCGCTGTCGGTTGTATGCTGACCAAGGACCATATCCCTGAGCGAGTTGGTTCTGCGGGCAAAGCGGCGATCCATTCTCAAATCCGTATAGTTGATGCTGCTGGCAAAACCTGCGCGCCAAATGTACCCGGTGAGATCTGGTTTAGAGGCGCGGCCATCACGCCGGGTTATTGGCGTCGTCCTGATGCCAATAAAGAAGCATTTGTCGATGGCTGGTTTAAATCCGGTGACATTGCTCGTATGGACGCGGAAGGCTTTATCTATATCGAAGACCGCGTGAAAGACATGTATATTTCCGGCGGTGAAAATGTATACCCGGCGGAAGTCGAAAATGTGCTGTTTCAAATGCCTGAGATTGCTGAAGTCGCTGTGATTGGTGTGCCTTGTGAGAAATTTGGTGAGACGGGCTGTGTCTACGCCGCGCTTAAGCCTAATCAAACTTTGGAGCTTGAGACTGTACAAACTCATGTTACGGCGCAGCTTGCCAAGTTTAAGCATCCAAGACATTTGCGAATCGTGAAGGAACTTCCCCGGACAGCCACGGGTAAAGTTCAGAAGTTCATTTTGCGGGATCAATTTGGATCGGAGTAAATTTGTATAGTGGTCATGCGGGTTTGAGTTTTACTATTCATTTATCGCTTTTTATGCAATAAGTAGCATATACAGGCAGGAGGACATTATGGGCAAGCAAGCTACTTTTACGCGAATGCAAGACGGCACGAAAGACGATTGGATGATCATCGCCGGGGCTCACGCTGAAGAATTTAAGACCACAGCTGACCGGTTTATTGGTTATTTGCGTGATCTGGAAAAGATCACTGTCGGCTTTGCCGTAAATCAACTCCACCATTGTTTGATGACCGCGACGCTGGCGCGTCAAGCCGATGCTAGCGACGAAGAAATTGTCTTGGCCCTTTGTCACGATATGGGTAAAGCCGTGAATATCCCTAATCACGGCCCTATCGCTGCCGAAATGATGCGGCCTTATATTTCAGAAAATGGCTATCACGCAATCTATAATCACCAAGCGTTTCAGGGTGAGTATTATTATGAATATCTCGGCGCGCCGACGGACCTTCGCAAACAGTGGGTCGATGAGCCTTGGTATGGTCTTGCCGAAAAGCTGGTTGATGAATGGGACGCGCCGGCCTTTGACCCGGACTTTCAGCCCGACACGCTGGAGAGTTTTGTGCCGTTAATGCACAAAGTATTCCACGACAAACCCATGCCGTTATAGGGCCCTATAGGATAAAATTATGCAAGATTTTTCAGGGAAAGTCGCCTTCGTAACCGGGGCGGCCTCCGGGATTGGTTTGGCTCTTACCAAAGCACTTAAAGCGCAGGGTTGTCACGTTATGATGGCTGATATTGATGGGGATAACCTCATCAAAGCCAGCAACGACCTGCCCAATGATGGCGGCCGAATTTCAACGGCGGTGTGCGATGTGCGCAGCCTGGAAGCTGTGCAGGCCGCCGCCGAAAAAACCGTTGCTGAATTTGGTAAAGTGCACCTTGTTTTTAATAATGCGGGCGTTGCACTTGCTGGTAATCCCGGCGAGATTGAAGCGCGGGACTGGCAATGGATCGTGGATATAAACTTGATGGGCGTCGTATACGGCGTCGAAACTTTTGTCCCGTTAATGCGCGAGCACGGTGAAGGCGGATATGTCTTTAATACAGCCTCGATGGCGGGCCATGTAACTATGGCGGGCATGGCGCCTTACCATGCCACAAAATTTGCGGTGGTTGGTTATTCAGAAGCTTTGAAACAAGAACTCGCGCCTGAAAATATAGGCGTCAGTGTTTTGTGTCCGACCTGGGTGAAGACTAATATTCACAATACGGGCGAAGAAAGACCCAGCGCGGTTGATGGCGGAGTCGCCGCTGGCGGTCAACTGTATGAAATGGTCAAGGGTCTTGTCGAAAATGGTATGTCGCCAGATAACTTGGCGGAATTATGTCTGAAATCTATTCAGGCCAATAGAATGTATGTATTTACAGATCCAGAAACGCGCATCGCCATCGATATGCGCCGCGATGCCATTCAGGCAGATTACAAAGCCTGTCTAGAGGATTTGGGAATAGAGATTTAAGCTATAAGGTTGACTCATTTGAAGAAATTAAAGTAGTTAAGAGATAGTTTGTGGGAGATTTCTGACATGAAAAATATAATTATCGCAGCTGGCGTATTTATGCTGAGCGGTTGCGCGACCGTTTATACTGACGAGTCATTTTCTGAGTACCAAAATGATCATAAAACTGTGGCGGTCCTGCCTTTCTACGTCATGTTAGATATCGGTGAGTTTCCGCCGGGGACTGACAGGGCAGTTATCGAAGATCAAAAACATGATGAAGCTATTCTATTTCAACAGCAGCTTTATACCCAATTTTTGAACGGGTATGAAAAGGGTGAGTACACGGTCAGCTTCCAAGATGTGGATAAGACCAATGTTATTCTACAAAATAACAATATGCAGGCCGGAGAACTTAATAAATTTACAAAGTCCGAAGTTGGTAAAGCTTTAGGTGTCGATGCCGTTATTTATGGGACGCTCAGATATTCAGGTGTCGTTATGGCAAGTACAGATTTTGCGACCGCCTTGTTTGGCGGAACAGAAAAATCCAATGTTCGTACGGTTATGACGGTTTATGATACGGATTCCGGCAAGTTAATATGGAGTTTTGATGATAATAGAACTTCCGGAATCTTTTACGCCAAAGATAGTTTAGCTACGTCGCTTTTGAAAAAATCGTCGGACAAATTTCCATATAAAGTCGCTGAATAAATTTATTCAGCGACTTCTTGTTTTGGGAATACCACACGAACTGAAACAGCGCCGTCATAAGCATAAATACGCTGATAACTTGTTTGGGAGCCAACGAGGTTTGTTCCCGACCCGTAGGAGCTACCAACCACCAAACTGACGTTTTGTGAACCGACTGATAGTTCAGTCGTTTCTCTGGCGTCACCAATCAATTCGTGAGCCGCTTTAATCAGGACAAAGGTTTCATTCTCTTTGGGCCTGAATTGTACGCCATATTGAGTGCCTTGAAACAGGAAGGATTCACGAGGAAAGCTTCGCACCGTATTTCCGTTCGCATCGAGAGTTGAGACATCTGCCGCAAAAATGGAATTTGGATCAAGTACTGAGCCCGCATAAATGACTTCTCCTGTCAAATCGGTCGGTAAAAGAAAAACTATCGCTGGGCTTGATTTACCGCCGTCTTCCACAAGGCATTGACTATCTTTTTCCATTTGCCCGGTCATTAAGAGTGTCCGGTTTCTATACATTTTCCGGACCTTTTTCTCATCGTCTGGTAATCCAACGGCTTGAGACATATCCAATGAACTAGGGCATTCGCTTGGTGCAGCATATTTTAGTTCAGGTGCCAATAAAGGTGCTGGAGTAGTCGCGCAGGCGACCAACATTAAGGAGGCCGCCAAACCAAATGCTTTTTGATTTATACTCATATTACTTTAGAAGTGTTATGATGGTATCGGTGATTTCATCCAGCATGGCGTTCATTTGATCAGCCATGACTTGGCCTTCAATTTCCTTGATTTTCATATAACCAATAGATTGAGCTTCTGGTTGAAGCAGAATCACGCCTTCTTTCGCACCCACAAGTCCCAAATTATAGGAAATTTGGTTTTCCATGAGCAGTGATTTATCTGCGGATGATAGAAGTCTAACAACAACGCCCGCGGCTGGTCGCCACTCTTCACCAGTTTTGGCTTTTTGAACGCCGAAATTAGTAATGTTGACATCAAGAATCGCATCCGCTGTTGTTTCGGGTAGCTCATCGTCTTTCAATGATCTACGTTTCTCGCGCTCTCCGCCAACGATTACGGTATCAGCATAGCCGGCCATGGCCAACTTCTTCTGCATCATGTCTTGGAATACGGCTTCCTGATCAAAACCGATCGGATCCATGACTTCGGCAAGATTGTTTTTGCGCGACGATGTTTCTGAACCTTCAATGGCTGCGACGACTAATACGCCGAGCAATCCGCCAGCAGCGGAGCCTGTTCCCATTGAGGACGAAAGTTCATTCGCCGCTAGTCTGGATTCAACGGCATCATCTACAAGTGCAATGGATTTTACTTGTGATGACGACACGTCATAAACTGTTGGAACATATGGTTTCGTTGCACAGCCAGCCATAAATACGGTCGCGCCAGTGAGTATTGCTATTTTATTGATTTTCATGAAATCCCCAATTTTTCTAAGTTTGAACCAACGTGATGCCATTCAGGATATAGTAAGTCAACCCGTACGGGGTAGATAAGAAAAATGCACATTATTCGTTATGGGTATCCGACCACGATTAGCGGATTATTGGTCGGAGTTTTGATCTGATAATAATATAGGTATATTACGACTTACTCCGTCAAAGCCTGAATCTTTTTCTTAAACGATGAAACAAGCAGATTATCAATGCTTGCTTAGGAGATTTGGGAGTAGAGATTTAAACCCAACAGTGGGCGCTCTTGGGAAAATTGTAGTTACCTACCCTTCAGTCGCTGGCACAATTTCTTCCGTCGCCGGGTCTTCACTACAAATATCGATGACTTCACGGCCTTCTGAATCGACATATGTCACCTGAGCCTCTTTAACAACGCGGGTGAGGGTCTCTTTGCGCTCAATCGGGTCGTAAGGCGGATTTTCGATTGATGTGATGGCGATATAGGTTTCGGTTTCTTCAGGAATGATAACTTTTTCGAGTGCTGAGATCGGCATACAGGTTTGAATGGGCTCTGGTACTTCAACAACAATAGGGGGTTCAGGTTCCGGAGTTGTCTTGCAGGCCGTGAGTACGAGGGCAGCGCCGAGAATCATTATATATTTGCTTGGCATGGTATTTTCCTTGTTTCATGACCGTTTAAGAGCTGTTTGAGTCTTATTTGTGTCAGCTTAGGCCATAATATTAACATGATTATGGGGTTTGGCGGCAATATAGTTAAGACTTTATTGCAGAAACTTACCTTAAATACTGTTAATTAGCTCGTAGCACTTTATCATGGCACAAGACACCAAACATAAAAGGTAATTACAATGATGACACTGGTTAGTCAGCTTAGCCTCGCAATGAACTTCAAAATCATTGCGGCAAGCGATTATTCATTCCTATCCCTGTTTGTCCAAGCAAGCTGGGTCGTTAAAGCCGTTATGGTGATTTTATTAGTGATGTCCCTATGGTCTTGGGCCATAGCGATCGACAAATTCATCACCTTTCGACTGCTCAAGAGCCGCGCTGATAAATTCGAAGACACGTTTTGGTCAGGCCGGACATTAGAAGATCTTTCAGCTGGGCTAGCCGGCGATATTCGCGATCCTATGGCGAGGGTTTTTTCCGCTGCCATGAAAGAGTGGGAAGAGAGCAAATCTGCTGCCTCTCGCGGCGACGGAGCTATGATCAATGCCCAGCAACGTCTTAACGGTGTTATGAACCTGGTTGTGAACCGAGAACTCACTAAAGCCGAACGCGGTATGACGGTTCTGGCGACGATTGGGTCATCATCTGTCTTTATCGGGCTTTTTGGGACGGTTTGGGGGATTATGAACTCTTTCCGCGCCGTTGGCGAAATGCAAAGCGCAGATTTTTCAGTTGTGGCGCCCGGCGTGGCCGAGGCGCTATTCGCGACGGCTTTAGGTTTGGTTGCTGCGATCCCTGCTGTTATCTTCTATAACTTATTTACAAGCGAGCTTGATCGTTACGCAGGTCGTCTTGAAGGCTATTCCGAAGAACTGTCAGCTATTCTTTCGCGCAAGCTAACCAAAGGCGGCTAAAATGGCGATGTCGATGAATAAATCGCGACGTAGAGGCCGCCGAGGCGGAAAGGTCAACGCCGAGATTAACATCGCGCCTTTAGTGGACGTGATGTTGGTATTGCTATTGATTTTCATGATGACTGCTAAAGATTTGTTATCGGGTGTGGATGTGCAACTACCTAAAACCGACGCGACGACCCTTCCGGTCAATAAAGACCCGTTAATGGTGACCGTTCAAAGAAACGGCGAAGTCTTTTTATCAGATGACGCTGTTACCCTAGATGATTTGGTCAGTAAACTCACGGCGATTGCGGGCAATGGGTTTGATGAGCGGATTTATTTGCGCGGGGACGCGGACACACGCCATGAAGATATCATGCTGGTTATGTCCCGCATCAATGGCGCAGGCTATACAAATATTGGACTCGTCACGGAGCCTGTCAGGAACGAGTGATGAAATTTGGTTGGCCCATATCCCTCGGCCTGCATGGTTTATTTGCTTTGGTCGGATTGATCGTATTTTCCCGCTCGATTGCGGTTGATGTGGAAAGCCGGATCATTCCGGTTGAGCTTGCCTCTATTTCCGATATCACGAACATCCGTGCCAGTGTTAAGCGCAAAGTTACACCATCGAAAAAACCAGATGTTCCCAAGAGCTTGCAAAACCCCATGGAAAATGCTGATGAAAAGGGTGAGGTTAATCCTGTTGAAAAGACGGCTGAAATTACCGAGCCTGAAATAGTATTTGATAATAAGGGTGAAACCGAAGTTGAAGCCAAAGAGCCTACGCCTGCTAAACCCGAATTTGATCTGGATAAATTCGCTTCCATTATCGATAAAAGCCGTGAGGCCCAGCCCGAAATAGATCAGCAAGTGACATTACAATCGGAAGAAAATTTCTATGTTTATGCTGATAACTCTCAAGCGGGTGTTGGCGAGGCCAATGCTTTGACGCTGAGTCAACTCGATGCGCTCAAGCAAAAAATGTATAGATGTTGGCGAATTCCGCTGGATG
>JABABK010000069.1 GCA_014238285.1 Hellea sp. | reverse complement strand
GCGTCGACGATGGCAGCTTCGGTGGTCAGGATAAGACCTGCAACAGAAGCGGCGTCGAGTAGAGCTGTGCGGACGACTTTGACGGGATCAATGATACCGGCTTTGACCATATCGACATATTTGTCGTTCTGAGCGTCATAGCCGAAATTGGCTTTGTTCTCAGAGGTGATTTTGCCAACAATGACAGCGCCTTCGACGCCGGCATTATCCGCAATTTGGCGAGCAGGATAAGCTAGAGCCGCGCGAACAATGTCAACACCGGCTTTTTCGTCGTCATTTTTGCCTTTATAGTTGATGAAGCGCGCTGCCCGTAGAAGAGCCGTACCGCCTCCAGGGACGATGCCTTCTTCAACAGCTGCGCGTGTCGCATTTAGAGCGTCATCAACGCGGTCTTTACGTTCTTTAACTTCAATCTCGGTAGAACCACCAACCTTGATAACAGCAACGCCGCCGGCAAGTTTAGCAAGACGCTCTTGGAGCTTCTCTTTGTCATAGTCAGAAGAGGTCGCTTCAGCCTGAGCGCGGATTTGCTCAACGCGGGCTGAGATGTCTTTCTTCTTACCAGAACCATCAACGATAACTGTGTCGTCTTTGGTGATGTTGACATGCTTGGCACGGCCCAGATCTTTCAGGCTAACATTTTCAAGTTTGATACCGAGGTCTTCGGAAATCACAGTGCCGTTTGTTAGGATCGCAATGTCTTGCAACATGGCTTTACGGCGATCACCGAAACCAGGGGCTTTAACAGCTGCGATTTTAAGACCGCCGCGTAATTTGTTAACAACGAGAGTCGCGAGCGCTTCGCCTTCAATGTCTTCAGCAATGATCAAAAGAGGCTTGCCCGTTTGAACAACAGCTTCAAGGATCGGCAGCATAGGCTGAAGTGATGTCAGCTTGCCTTCGTTGAGAAGGATGTATGGATCGTCCATATCAGCGCGCATTTTTTCAGCATCTGTGATGAAGTAAGGCGACAGATAACCACGGTCAAACTGCATGCCTTCAACGACTTCGAGTTCAGTGTCGGCAGTTTTGCCTTCTTCAACTGTGATTACGCCTTCATTGCCGACTTTTCCCATAGCGCTTGCAATCATCTTACCGATAGACGCTTCGCCGTTGGCTGAGATCGTACCGACCTGAGCAATTTCAGAAGACTTTGAAATCTTCTTTGCTTTAGCCAGTAGATCGTCTGCAACTTCTTTCGCCGCCGCGTCGATGCCGCGTTTTAGATCCATAGGGTTCATGCCAGCAGCAACGCGCTTGAGGCCTTCACGAACGATGGCTTGAGCCAAAACAGTCGCAGTTGTTGTTCCGTCACCTGCTTTGTCGTTGGTTTTAGAAGCAACTTCGCGGAGCATTTGCGCGCCGAGATTTTCAAACTTATCTTCAAGTTCGATCTCTTTAGCGACAGATACGCCGTCTTTGGTTGTGCGAGGCGCGCCGAAAGAGCGCTCGATGACTACGTTACGACCCTTAGGGCCGAGAGTGATTTTGACTGCATTGGCCAGAGTGTCCACGCCGCGAAGCATGCGATCACGGGCGTCTGAGCCGAATTTGACGTCTTTTGCCGCCATAATAAATTCTCCAGTTGGGTTTATTCAGGTATTAAAAAAGAGCGCTTGGGATTAACCAATCACGCCCATAATGTCGCTTTCTTTCATGATAAGCAGGTCTTTGCCGCCAATCGTGACTTCTGTACCGCCCCATTTGCCGAACAAGACGCGATCGCCTTTTTTGACATCAAGAGCTGTCCATTTGCCGTCATCACCGCGGACGCCAGGTCCAACAGATACGACTTTGCCTTCAGATGGTTTCTCTTTAGCTGTATCAGGAATAATAATCCCTCCAGCTGTTTTACTTTCTTCTTTGACACGTTCAACAACAACGCGGTCATGTAGAGGACGAAATTTCATTGTCGCTTCTCTCCGTTAAGGGTTTAATACACTTTAGCACTCAGGCCTTCCGAGTGCTAACAGGATGTCATTTAGGGATGAGGGACGTGACCGTCAAGGCGATGGGAGTGAATTAATTTACTTAAATAGCCTATCCTTGGGGAGAGGTTTGAGTTGTTTCATTTCTTTATCAGGGCCACAGCAGCTCTAACGGCTTCAACGTGACCATTGCTCGGGTTTTCTGGATCAAAAACAACCAATTCAATATCCGGCGGAACCCCTTTGCCTTCCCAGACATTTCCGGCGCGATCATTATATATTTCATTGGATAGAGAGATTTTCCAGCCATTGGGTAGATATTTATTTAAGACAGTCGAGAAAGCGCCTCGGGTTTTTTGGCCTACGATTGTGGCATGGGGTAGGCCGCGTAGGGCTAAAGGGACCATTTCGCCAGCGCTGACCGTCAGGTCACTGGTTAGAACATATACATTTCCCGAAAACCTTGTCGTCTCGGATTGCGCGCCAAGGATATAATTATAGGGCGTTGCCTCTGGCCAATCATAAGGACGTTTAGAAAAGGCGGTAATTTTTTCAACTCCGGCAAAGCGATCCGCAATTGCCAGGCCAACGAAATCATAACCTCCCGTATTGAGGCTAATATCTATAATGATATTTTGTGCTGCCTTATCTTCAAATAATGTCAGCGCATCATCTAGGACTTGACCTAGGACTTCGAGCTCTTGGGGCAGGGTTTCTAGATCGCCGTCAACAAAGCCGCCCATGGTTGGGATCGCTATATATCCGACTTCGTCTGCTACCATTCCATATTGAATACGGCCATTTGCCGCCATTTGACCTTCGCCGCCCAGCAAGGATTGGTGAATGTCCTTGACCCAATAGTCCCGGCGAAAATTTCCTATGGCTTCGCTTTCGGAAATAGATTGCTGTTGTGCTTGCTGGAAAATGGCAATTTCGGTTTTCCCCGGATTTGCATCATATTCGGCTTCCTCGCCGTCAATTATGGCATCAATACCAATGTGAGAATCTGCTAAAGGCGCGATGGTCTCTTGCATAATATCAAATAATTCTTGATCAGTGGTTTGATCCGTAATTTTGGCGCGAAATTCTGTCTGGCGGACCTCCCAATCAACGCCGTAAAGATCGAAAAACCCATAGTGAGTTTGGAAAAAATCCGCAAAGGCATCGAAGTTATCCAGCGGCGTATCTGGCGTGAACTTTGGACAAATATCTTTAAGGCTCGTGACTTTGACGAATTCATATTCAAATGGATCAAGCGTACTCGAGAGCCGTATTGTTTTGCCGTCGGAGTTTCGCCGGATCAAATCCATGAACTCAATACCGGAGAATTCATCTGTGGGTTCAGCGACGCAGGTCTTATCTGTTACGCTGAAATTGCGCAGACCAGCTTTTGAAAACTCGGAGACTTGTCCATATCCTTTGGACGCCCATACACCTTCGAAGTTTTCCGGATCAAAAGATTCAATATTGCCGAAAACATCATTGTTATTATTGCACGCCGTTAGAGCCAAAAGACTTAAACCAAGTGTCAAAAAGAAGCGCATTATTTCCCCAATCAACTCATGCTTAACACATAAATTGTTGACGGATAAGCCGAAAACTAATTGCTTTCATTGCTGTTTCCAACGAATTTTCGTGGCGGTGGTTTTGCGGTGATGGTTTGACGGATCATCTGATTTGGCCAACGCCGATTAGCGGTAAAATTTACCTTACTGAACCAGCCTTGCGCCGTCATCTGAACGCGGCAACATCGCGGGAATGCTGCCAGCGATATGGTCAACTTTAACCTCGGCTTTTGTTGCACCTGCAAATGTCACTTGGTAAGCGATAAAGGATGTTGCTGGTGCCTTGGCACCAAGAACACTATCACCCAGTATATCCAGCGCTTCGGTTGGAAAATACATGGTTCCGGTGACGTTAAGCTCTCCACCACTTGAAATTATATTGACATTTGTGGGTGGCGTTCGGTCTTTTTTCAAGCCGCCAGTCATAGCATTTTTGTCTTGGTAAAAAGCAAGTCCAGCCATTGGGCCTGTTTGCGGGGCTTTCAGGTCAACAAATGATCCTGATTCCACTGTTACAATGGCGTTTTCGCCATGCATAATAAATGATACATCTTTTGCGACAGCCGTCGCGCCATTCTTGAATGTTAAAGGACCGTCTTTAATAATATACGTCCCTGCTAAAAACGTAACGTTTTGACCGTCAACGGTTAGGCCGCCGCAATAAGTACCAGGGCCGTAAGTTCCGTTTTCCTTGGTGTAATTATAAGATTCGGGAACTAAGAGTTTGTCCTCGCCGTAATCGCCAACCAGCCTATCAATATCGGTTTGGGACAACCCTATATCTTCAAGCCTAGAGTCAGGAGATAAACCGTGAATGTCTCCGACATTGTGACGGCCAAAATGACAGTTTTGAAAACCATCGGCTTCCGGCAAGTGGCAATGGTCATGTTCATGTTTTCCGCCGCCACTGTCGACGACGACAATTGGAGGTTCATGCCAGTTTAAAATATGAGAGGAATTCGGGTCTTTGATAATAACTTTACCTTCGCTGTCGACTTTTAGGCCAAAAACCCTGGCGGGTATACATTTGCCAGGCTGCGGAGCTATGCGGCTAACATAAGGATCAGCAATCTCGCGGCATTGTCCACGAATAGAAGGGGAGAATGCCCCGGTCGCACCGCCAGCTGAACAAAATGATTTTGCCACGGGCTGAAATGTAGATTTTGATAGAACGCCTTGTGTATCCTTGGAATTTGATTGGACCGAGCATGTCGGCGAGTTGAACTCAGTGGAATCTAGAAATCTGAGTTTGCCATTGCCCTTATCAGCCAAAGCCAAAACGCAAATTGTATTCTCGCGGTTCATTTCTGCAATGCTGGTTTCGTTAATCTTAAACCCGTCCACGCCGACTGAACGCGCAATTGTAGCTTCATTCATGCCAGTTGCGGACATCATAACTTGTCCATCTGAAACGTCGACTTCCAGATCAAGAGTAGCGCGTCCCACATAGTGATTATTGAAGACCTGTTTTGCGACATCTTTTTTGCCAGCCTCATCAATACTATTATTTGATACGGCTGCTAAAACTGCCGCATCTAATGATTGCTTAACATTTGATCGCACAGATTCAGTCGCAGTTACATCAATAACGTAACTCGTGGCCACCAATAAGGGAAAAGCCGCTATAGACATAATAACCGCGAATTGACCGCGTTTGTCCGTAATATACGCTTCTAAGGTTGTCTTCATAGCCCTGCAATTCCTGATGGAATATCCCTATCCATCACTTCCAGAGCAAAATTTAAGACAAAAGTAATAAATAAAGCTTTGTAAAAAGCCTTACTAATTGGTTAATAATTTAGCCATTATTTTTGTAGTTGAAACTTCTCACCTTTATAAACCCGATCTGCATTTCCGCGTTCCAGAGATTTGTGGCTTTTCCATTGGTTTTGTTTCCCGTCTGCTTTTTGGGTGTCTGCCCGTTCGGCAAAAACCGCTGCGAGCTTGGCTCGGCAGAGTTTCTTATTGGCGTATTGCGAGCGCTCTTCTTGCGCTGTGACAGCTATACCGGACGGCCCATGGACGGCGCGGACGGCGGAGTTGGTTTTGTTGACATGCTGCCCGCCGGGGCCGCTGGCGCGGGTTGCCGTGTAGGTGATGTCCCGTTCGTCGATCTCTGGCAGGTCAGTTAGGTCCGGAAGGCGCGATACGCCGACAAACCAGTTCTTGCGTTTATGGTATTTACGAAACGGGCTTTGACCGATCCAGCGGATCGTGCCGCAACGCGCTTTGACAAAGGCGTCTACATTTTTACCAGACAGGCGTAGCAGCGCAGATGCGGGATTGTCTTGATCTAAAATCGCGGCTGTGAGCCCATTGGCCTTGGCTTCTTTAACAAAACACTCGGCGATGCGGCGCGCGGCCCATTGACATTCCCTTGGGCCGGAGCCTGATGATATGAGAAGAGTGATATCTGTCATCGCCGCCTCGTTTTATAAGTGATCAGAGGGCGGAAGCTGGCAATGATATCAACCAAGTCAAGGCTCTCAAGGTCAGACATGACTTGCCCAATATCCTTATAGCTTTGCGGGGCTTCTTCATAGATCAGAGCTTTGTCTTCGCAGATAACGCGGCCGCCTAGATCAGTTCGGGTTAGGTCTGAGACTTTGAACTTGTGCGATAGTCGTGCTTTGGCGTCAGAGCGTTTCCACTTTCGGCCCGCACCATGTGCGAGGGAGTGCAGGGCAATATCAGCATTTTCGAGCTTGGGCCGAACTAAGTAAGACAATGTCCCTCGAGAGCCAGGGATCATGACGAGACCTTTATCGGCGGGCGCGGCGCCTTTGCGGTGGAGCCAGCCATTCTGGTGCGGCGTGACGCTGTTATGGCAGACATCAAGCCGGCGCTTTGCCTTAAGGTCCAGAGCTTCACAGAAACGGGTCGCAATGATTTCGCGGTTAAGGACACCCCAATTTACCGCCATGTCGTGACGCGTGATGTAATTGTCAAAGTCTTCAGTACCTTCAGTGAGGCCGCCGCCCTTATATTTGTCGATGTGACGGCGTAGAATGCTTTCGCCGAGACCGCGAGAGCCGGAATGCACTAAGAGATAAACTTGGCGCTTATCAAGTTTCAGATCATCAAAGACTTCAGGGCTGAGTATATCTTGAACGGCTTGGAACTCAGCAAAGTGATTGCCGCTGCCAATGGTTCCAAGGGCATAGGGCCATAGGTCTGGCGGGAGATCAGCGCGTTCAAGCTCACCTGCGCTATCGCCGTCCCATGGCTGTTCAAAGCCGTGTAGCTTTTTGACGGATCTGTCGAGCTTGAAACTGTGAGCTGATTTTTCGCTCATCCAAAGCCCCATGCCGCAGCCAATATCATTGCCCACTAGGTGCGGATAGATAATGTCTTTGGATAGGAACGCTGCGCCTACGGGAATGCCTTTGCCGGGATGAAGGTCGGGCAAGCCCGCGGCCCGCACCATGCCAGGTAGGTTAGCGCCGTGTTTGAGCTGTCGGATAGCTTCGCCTTCCATCCAGCTTTGCTCAGTGGCGATCAGAGTAGGGGTAATTTGAGCTGGTTTATTCATAGCCGCCTCCATTCTTAAGGCCGTGTTTTTTGAGCTCTTTTGAGGAGAGCTGTTTTTTGGAAATGATTTTCCATCCATAGTATCCAATGTGCGGCGCCTTTTTTAATATGTCAAAAAGAGCCTGGTTTGTGTTCTCCGGTTTTTTGTCTGTGTTAATTTCAAACCAAATTTTTCGAATTTGCACCAAGTATTTCGTATCGCTTAGTTTGAGTAATTGATTGGTTTTTATTTGATTGTCGCAATACCACCTAAAAGAATATCGACGCTTATGGATGCCAAGCTTTTGCCGTAGCTTTTCGCTTTCTTTTAAGCACCCATCAATTGGACAAACGTACAGGTCAGCATACCAGTTTTGCGGGCTTTTAGGAGACCCCCAACGACCAGTGCCCCAATACATGCCGTCTTTATCCACGCGGATATTGCGGATGACGAAATCATCCAAATGCTCACGTACATGCATTTTGACTGTGCTGCCGGTATCAAGGCGCGCGCAAATCTCTGAAAATACATCGTCCCATTTACGGCCACGCTGTTTAAACAAATAGCGTCTAAGGGGTGCAAGGTTCTCATTTAGATGTTTAGTCGCGCCCGTATGCTCGTTCACAAGACGATGGCCCGTGATACGCGGGCGTCCATCATCCTGATCCAGATAGCGTAGCTTGGACTTGGTGGCTCGGCTACGACCTGAACGCGGACGCTCGACGATGACTTTAAACATGTCCTCACGCATGACGACCTCCCACGTTATTAAACTGAAGGCGCGCATCTGCGCTGTATGAAATTTTAATGACGCGGCAAAGAATTTCGCCGCTCTGGAGATTGCCCATGACAAATCCTGAAATTCAGGCGAGCAGATATCCAAAGCCATGCGTCAACGCGCGGTTAAGCTTACTAAAAAGTGGATTAAATTAAGTCTGCCCTACCTAGTTAATAGAAGGGTTTAAAAATGTGATGCAAAGTTTTTGCATGTAACCCTCCTCATCAGTTTGGGCGTTAATTGAGAGCGCGAGGTAGATAATGCGCGACCATAACGCAAGAACTATATGCGACATTCTGTCAATTTGTTTTCGAGTGTGTGATTTTCGCAACAATTATTTCAATCTTCTTTATATCCTCATCCTGAGCTTGACGAAGGATTGTTTCGCGTAAGAATCTAAACTGCAAAACGTTGCACTTAACTTTCGTCAATCCTTCGTCAAGCTCAGGGTGAGGATAAGAATGAGGATAATTGGAACTAGCTTGCGTTCTGTCTTGCCTTTCCTTCCCATCATCACTACCTCCGGCCCATGACAGATTTTCACGAAATTACCGGGCTTGGCGAAATTGCTGAGAATTATGATGCGCTGCTTTGCGACATTTGGGGCGTTATGCATAATGGACGGGAACCGTTTCGTCAGGCTTGCGCGGCGCTCGAGCGATTTCGCGCCGAACGTGGCCCGGTTATTTTGATCTCAAATTCACCAAGACCATCTGCCGCTATACCCGCTCAATTTGCAGAAATAGGCATTCCGGGTGAGCCATTTGATGCGATTGTCACATCAGGTGACGCGACAATTAATGAGCTCGCGCGCCGCGCGCCTGGCCCAGCGTTCAAGCTTGGTCCTGATCGTGATGATGTGATTTACGCGGGTCTTGAGATGAATTTTTGTGAACTTAAAGACGCGGAGTTCATATCTTGTACTGGGCTCTTTAACGATGACGAAGAAACGCCAGATGATTATAAGAGGATGTTATCTGAGGCGGCCGATATGGGCTTGTCTATGGTGTGTGCCAATCCCGATGTCCGGGTGAAACGTGATGGTAAGCTAATATATTGTGGCGGCGCGCTGGCGCAGCTTTATGATCAGCTAGGCGGTAAAGTGATTTACGCGGGGAAACCGCATTCTCCGATTTATGAATTGTCGCGGGCCTGGGTCGAAGAGATCGCCGGTTATGATATACCAAAAGACCGTATTTTGACTATTGGAGATAACATTTTTACGGATCTTTTGGGAGCCCAGCAAGAAGACTATGATTGCCTGTTTATTCAAGACGGCCTGCATGAAAGTAATGCCGATAAGCTTAAAGCGCTTTTGACGGAGCACGGTATTACAGCCCGCTATATGGCGTCCGAGCTTGAGTGGTAAATTCGGGCTAGTATTCACGCCGCGAAATCCCTAAATAAAGACCTCATAACAATATAGAGACGACTCCCATATGAGCATTACGCCAAAATTTTATCTTGAAGATCTCGAAGTCGGGATGTTTGCTGAATCCACAATGGATATCACCGGCGAACAAATTGACGCTTTTGCCGATATCATCGGTGACCATAATCCTATTCATGTGGATGAGGAATTTGCCAAGACTACTATGTTTGGCCAGCGGATCGCCCATGGCGCTTTGTCAGCTTCTTTGATCTCTGCAGTTTTGGGCAATGATCTTCCGGGACCTGGCGCCGTATTCGTGGAACTTAACCTGCGCTTTCGTCGTCCGGCCTTTATTGGCGACCATGTCATTGGCCGCGCTGAAGTCGCCGAGATTAACGAGAAGACGGGCCGTGTTAAGATGAAATGCTATTGCTCGGTTAACGGCAAACAAATCTGCCGCGGCGATGCTGGTGTGGTTGTTCAAAAACGGCCAAAAGAAGACTGACCGTTCGTGGTCAAGACTATTCAATCATATTCAGATGTGAAAACGTCAAATCAAGGCGCGGTGATCGCGCTTGGAAACTTTGATGGAATACACCGAGGGCATCAGGCGGTCATTGACGCCGCGAAAGACATCGCTTCAAAGACAGGTAAGCCGCTAGCTTTGGCCATGTTTGACCCGCACCCAACTCGCTATTTTAAACCTGACCTACCACCATATCTGCTGATGAGCCGTAAGGTGAGGGAAGAAGTACTCACCGAGATGACTATCGATATTTGTTACGAAATTCCATTTGATGATGCGCTTCGTAATATGGATGACGAAGAATTTGTCGAAACGGTTCTCCATCAAGGGCTTGGTATTTCCCATGTCGTCGTCGGAGATGATTTTGGGTATGGCAAAAAGCGCTGCGGCAATATCGAAACACTTCAAAAGCATTGCGGCGCGCGCGATATTGGTGTCACGCCGATCAAGCCTATTGGCCTTCATAAACTCTACGGAAAATATGGCTCGACTGAAGTTCGTGACGCGCTTCGAAATGGTAATGTGTTTCATGCCGCCCATATGTTGACGCGGCCCTGGCAAGTTGACGGCGTTGTATCTCTGGGTGCGCAGCGCGGACGAACGATTGGATTTCCAACGGCTAATGTCGCCTTTGGTGATTTTGTTCGGCCTAAACACGGGGTTTATTGCGTCGAGCTCCGATTAGAAAATGAAAATATTTGGAGACCCGCTGTCGCAAATACGGGCACGCGCCCTACGGTTGGCGGTGAAGAGGCCCGAATAGAAGCTCATATATTTGACTTTGATCAAGATATTTACGGCCAGCATGTCGATGTCAGGTTTCGGTCTTTCATTCGCGAAGAAATGAAATTTGAAAGTTTTGATATTCTTAAGTCCCAGATTGAAAAAGACGCGCGCGGGGCAAGAGCCGTGTTTTCGATTTAATTAACCCTATGGATAAGTTTCTTAAAGTGTTTGAAATTTGTTAGGTCTGATCCCTTAAAGTCTGATTTATGACTTACCAAACTCAACTTCTCTTATCGAAAGTAATTATTAGTCTAGCGGCCTTGTTGGTCGTTGCGCTCGTGGCTTTGGGTGAGAGGTTGGATCAGGTTCTAGTTTTTTGGCTTATTAGCTTACCTATATTGTTCTATCTTCTCTGGGGTAAGCTGCATGGTACTGGGCGTTCTGTTCGTATTGTAGGTTATTTGGGCCTTGCCTATTGCATTAGCTGTTTTACCGCGTCTGGACACGAGCCGTTTTCCTTTGTAATCGGTTTGTCCATTTTGTTCTTAATTGGAACAATAGCCAGTATTAAGAGAGCCAACCTTGTTAAGGAAAATTCTAAAGTTTCATAAATGGGTAGCCCTGATTATAGGGCTGCAAATTGCTATTTGGATCGCTGGCGGTGTGGTCATGAGCGTGATCCCGATCGAGAAAGTTCGCGGCGAACATAAAGTGGCAGAGCCGATGGTGCGCCGCTTTGATCCGACTAAGATCATTAGCCTTGAAATTGCTGCTGAAAATGCGGGACTTATAACCGTTAAAGAGGCTAAGTTAGGGGCAGTATTGGACAATCCCGTTTGGCGGCTGACTGATATGGCCGACGAGTTAATCACCATTGACGCCTTTGACGGCACCGTTCTTTCTCCCATAACCAAAGAACTGGCTCAAAAAATAGCGACTGCCGATTATAGCGGTAAAGGACAAATAGTTGACGTTGTATGGAATGAAGATCCACCCGGTGAATATGGGCCGGGAACGCCAGTTTGGATCGCCCAGTTTAATGACCGTGATAATACGACATTATATGTTAATCCAAATTCTGCCGAAGTCAGAGGCCGCCGTTCTACCACATGGCGGTTTTATGATTTCTTCTGGAAGCTCCATATTATGGATTATGATGATGGCGAGAACTTCAACAATAACCTTTTAAGAGTGGCGTCGTTCTTGGGGTTGTTAGTTGCCTTTTCGGGTCTTACGCTATTGTTTATTAGAACTCGCCGGTCGATCTTGTTATGGCGGGCTCGTAAAAAAGAGATTTTGTAAACCATGATGCTAAGTTACGGGTCGATTACAAATATTTTAACCTGCGCTTAGTGCTTGATTAACTTAGGTCTCTTAAATATCTGCTCTTATGCCCCGCTATTTTTTGACATTATTACTGCTTTTACCTGTTAGCGCGTCCGCGGATTCTTCGTCAGAAGCAATTGTATCTTCGGCTAGAGAGCGGACCTATGCCAGCGTACGCTATGACCCGAAATATGTGAAGCTGACCTATCCGAATGGGGATGTCTCGTCGGACACGGGCGTGTGCACCGACGTCGTGATCAGGACTTATCGTAATGCTTTTGGATTTGATTTTCAAAAAGCGGTCCATGAAGACATGAAGGCGAATTTTAATGCCTATCCGAAAATTTGGGGCCTTAAGCGAGCGGATAAAAACATTGACCATCGGCGCGTTCCAAATCTTGAAAAATTTCTAAAACGCCAAGGTGCGGCAGTGCCGATGACGAACAAGCCTGAGGACTACCAACCCGGTGATATTGTTAGTTGGCGATTAGGCGGTCGGCTCGCCCATATTGGCATTGTTTCCGACAAAAAGACGTTTGATGGCACGCCGCTCATTATTCATAATATAGGCCAAGGACCTGTCGAGGATAATATTCTCTGGGTCGATAAAATGACAGGCCACTTTCGGTTTGCGCCGTCAAGCACAAACCCGAATTAGAAAAGTCTATGGCAAGCGAGATTTTGTTTGACTATCCAACATAGCAACTGGCGTGCCGGAATTTCGATCTTCTGGTATAAAGCAGGGCAGTTCCCAAAAGAGAACTCGGTGACCACCAATATCAGCGCCGTCCACTGAACCTGCCCCGTTCCAAACGGTAACGTGGCCATTAAATGTGCTGCCAGGAAAATCCATCATAACAATGCCAGGAACAGATGGAAGAGCAAACGAATCGGCTGATCCGTCATTGATCGCCTTATCCGGCGCGCCAAACACTTCGGTAAGATATTCCTCGGCATCGCGAATACGATAGTAATATTGATCGCCATTACCGCCGCTGACCGTTTTATTGCCGTTGTTTGGAATTTTGTGACCCGCTTGGTTGAACATATGCGACAGGCGCACCGTGCAAGCATTGGTCCAGCGGCCTTGATCAAGCGGTAGGTTGCCATTGACTTCGACTTTCCCACCGATTTCACCCCAAATACCTTCGGGACGATCATAGAGATAATTTTCCCACATGATCTGTAAATTGGGTCGGCTCTTAAACCGTCCTTCAGCCGCCACTTCAGTATTGCATACAAGCGGAAGTTCTTGCCCATAAATTAAAGCATCAAATTTGGTTGGCGTGGCTTCGGTTGCAATGACTTCAGTTGGAGTTTCAACGACCTCGGTCGGTTTTGGCGTGCTGGTACATGCCGCAAAAGAAAGGCCAAGCCCGATAATTAAATTACGCGAAATTTTCATGAAAGTCTCCCAAACCCAACTTATGGGTAGAGACTGGGTAGGTTAGGGTCAATAGGGTAAATCCCCGTGCAAGAGCAGCTTTGGATGGGCCTGTGCATCTTAAAAATCAATAAACAAGATGGATCATTGTTTTCCAGTTCTCGCAATAATGCGTCAATGGCGGCATAGTGTGTAACGGGTGCGTAAGCAACTCGACCAAATTTATGCTTAGTCTGATTTATTCTAAAATATTGAAATATAAATGAAAAATGGTGCCCCCACACTGATGTTGGGTTCAATGTTTTCTTTAAGTCATTAAATCAATTTTGTATAAACAAATCAAGTGCTTGGTGTAATTACTAGCAAATTAATTCGATGCTTTTGTACACGAATTTGTACACACTTTCATTATTTCGTAGCCCCTGCCTTCGGAGGGGATTGGGCGCTACCTAATCAATTGTAATTATTGGATATTTCAGGAGTCGATCGGAGTAAAAACCATCAAACTCCTCCGGAAGGGACGTACTTGCGCGCAAGTTGCGCGCCACATATCTATTTCGAGTATCAAAATACGTTCTTTATATAATCGTTAGAATTCAGACTTGAAGCCTTCGTGCTTTCGCCTCTGGAATAATTGCCGATCTAATGAGTTTTTGTTGTCCAGCTATCAATCAAAAGAGTAAGTTGTCGGACGTAGCTGGTAACAAGTGGTCGTCCTTCGGGTGCGCGACAGAGGTTAGCGACGCAAAGAACATTTGCTAATAAAGAATCCGCTAGTTCTTCTTCATTTACGCCTAGGGAGAGTTCGCCTTTCACCCGTGACCTGCAAAGCGCATTTAAAAAGTAATCTCTAATTTCAGCTAACACTTCGGCAATAAGGGGGCGAACGGCCTTGGCATCCTCGCAAACTGAAAGAGAGGAAAAGCACATCAGGCATCCCTTAAAGGTTTCGGGATCTTTTATATATTCTTCGAAATTACAAAAATGTCGCCGAATATCGGAAATATCCGCACCTGAAAAACCAATAGAATTTTTAAACGTTACCCTGACAACATTATCTAGATAATGCTGCATACTTTGTTTGTACAGGCCCTGTTTGCTCCCGAAAACGCTGTAAAGACCAGAGCGATTAACTCCGGTTGCTGCAACAAGTTCCGAAATGGAGGTCCCTTCAACGCCCTGAATCCAAAACAATTTCACCGCCTTTGCCAGCGCCTCGTCAGGATCAAATTCCAAATTACGTGGCAAATTAACCTCCTAAATGATATTCGGAATGAATTCGGAAACGTTCCAAAAAAGGCTTAGTAAAAAAGTTCATATTATCCGCTTAAGTCTCAAAATGTGCGTAGGTATAATTTTTTCTTAACGGCTGATTTACGATACGAAAAGCACAAAACAGCATTTAAGAGATTCAAATTTAAGCCCACTATTGAAAACCCTGACGCGAATGTTTAAGAACGGACGTTCTGATATGGCCTGTGTCGTTTGAAGTCAATAGTTATTTTTTTGCGACATGAGTTTTTCCTGCGGCAAAAATCCAGTTGACTCTTTGGAAAAACGATATTAAGAACGATCGTTCCGAATTGGCGTCGTTGGCTATGATCGTTTATTTATTTATTTTTTTTGTCTGGGAGAATTATTCCAGTTTTGATCGCTTTGACAAGCATCGCGGCGGTCGAGTTGACGTTCAATTTTTTAAGCAGTTTTGTTCGATGAGTGTTAATTGTTTTCGGACTTACAAAGAGCTCTTCGGCGATTACATTATTGCTTTTTCCCTCCGAAATGGCGTAAAGCACTTGTTTCTCTCTTTTGGTAAGTTCGGTCGTTTGTTCAATTTCTTGAATAAGGACGATCGCCTCGTCGCAAATAATGCGTTCCCCGTCTATTATTCGGATGATTTGGCTACAAAGATGGTCAGGTTCCGAGTTTTTGACCAACAAGCCGTTTATTCCAGAATCGTACAATTTCTTAAAAGAGTGTGCCGCGGTAGCTGTCCCCGTAACCACAACGAAACGAGTTTTTGGAGACCATTTTTTAGCCTCCAAAAATACTTCAAGACCTGTGGCGCCGGGCATCATCAGGTCCAAAACGGCGCAGTCGGGTTTGGTCAATTTAATCTTGGCGATGGCTTCTATCCCATCGGATGCTTTGCCGACCAGAGTGAGCTCTTCGGAAGCGTTGATTGCAGTTTCCATTCCCACTGTAACAAGCGGATGGTCATCCGCTATAATAATAGTTTTGGTCATTTTGGAATCGCCTTTTTTAAGAAATATATAAGATATTTCTTGGCGTTGCTAGTCCTGTCTTTTAGTTTTGCGCCATCATCTGCAGCGAGTGAGCACGACAAACATTTTGTTGTCAGCGAACCTGTGTCGATTGACCAGTTTGTCGAGATCAGCGAATATTGGATACAGGACCGAGGCGGTTTTAGTTTTAGTGATCGAAACCGCTCCGATATGGTATTTAAGCCGATGTCCTCTGGCTTCTTTGATGAAGACGTTGCGGGTCAAAATGTTTGGTTGAGGACACGGGTAAAAAATGGAGCCTCGACGCAGTCAAGTTGGAGGGTTTTTGTTCGGAAAAGCTACCTGCCAAATTATGAAGTTTATTTGGTTCGGGAAAGCGGGGTTATTGAGCACATTGATTCACAGGATCCAGATTCAGCTTTCGAAAGCCGAGCATCTTCGTTCCTCTACCTGTCAACTTCTGTTAATATAAAACCGGGAGAGCAGATTGAGATTTATATTTCTTATAAAACCTATGGTCCTGCAAAAATTGCTGTTTCAATTGAGACAAATCAAAGTTTTTTGACTGAAGCGGCGAATCAGCTATCAAAAATTTATCTGTCGTACGGAATCTTCTTTACGCTTTTGATGGCGTCAATTTTTGGGTTTGGTGTCTTGAAAATTCCGGCTTTCCGGGGTTACGCGCTAGCGGTTGGTTTTTTCACGTTTTGGTTAATGCATATGGATGGCATCACTTTTAAGTATTTGTGGCCTTCTCATCCGGTATTTAACGCTAAATTTACAGTACCTCTCGGAATGCTTAGCTTGGCTGCATTTATAGTCTTTGCGCGTCATTTGCAGCAAACGAAAGAATTTTTCCCTCGGGCTGACAAAATTTATTTAGTAATCCTTGCTTTGCTTGTCCTTGTTGCGGGTTTGTTTTTTATCGCTCCGTCTACGTTTTCTGGGAAGCATATTGCCGGGCTTTTCTTTCTGTCGATGTTGGTGGGGGGGGGCGTCAATATTATATCTGTTGGCCGAATAAAGGCCGTTGCTTGGTTTTATTTGATCGCTTGGTTGGGTATGATTGTCGTTGCTTTGCTGTTTATTCTGGAGTCCATTTCTGGTCTGCGGATGTGGGCACATATCAGGTATGATTTGCTTCGATTAATGCTGAGCGGCGCTGCGATTTGTATTGGATTTGGCTTGGCTTGGCGATATCGCGGGAAGCTAAAGGAAAGCTACCGATTGAAATCAAAAGGGCTTGAGGATGCGCAAGAAATTTTACGGCTAAACCAACATCTTTTTTCTGTTGAAGAAAAATACAATCTTCTGGGCGAAATTTCTGCCGTGCGGGAGCGAAAGGTGAAAAACCTTGCCCACGACTTTCGACAGCCGCTACAGGCATTAAGGCTAACCTTGTTAAGCCAAGGCGCCTTTAAGGGCGAGGCTGAGGAGACTAAAGGACGGGCTAGGGGAATGCTGACCTATTTGGAAGCATTGGTTTCAAGTGAGCTCAAAGGCGTGGTTGGCAATGATAATGATGAGCGGGATGAACGCATCCAAACGAAGGATTGCCTGAATAATGATAATCCTTTTCCCTTGGATGATACGCTGCGTTATGTCTATGAAATGTTCTTGCCTGACGCAGCCGCGAAGGGATTGGAATTTAAGTATGTTTCAACAACTCAAACAACAGGCGTGCCGTCGCTCATCATTTTGAGGATTATTTCGAACCTGGTATCTAACGCCATTAAATATACTCCGTCTGGACGAGTTTTATTGGGTGTGAGGCGCGTTTGCGGCGGTCTTGAGGTGCAAGTTCACGACACTGGGATAGGCTTGACTAAGGCCGAGTTTTTGTGGGCGCAGGAAAGGTCTGTGCGGCTTGGTATGCCAGTTGAATTGGACAGTGTCGAAGGCAATGGTTTCGGTTTGGCTATTGTCAAACAATTGGCATTGGATAACGGATTGAAAATCCGATTGTTAGCGAATCGTAAGAATGGTTGTGGCATTGCCGTATTTGTCCCGATGACAGGTTCTGGCGCGCAAGTGCTCCAAGGAAAAACGCCTATAACAGCAGTGTAAATAGCTGAATTTTTAATAAAAATCATGTTTTCGCCCGATTTTTTATCCAGCCCGGACGTGAGATTGCTTTGCTGATCCTGTTTTTAAGGTGGGATAATTTAGTAGTTAGGTAAAATTATGACTTTTTTCGTTCCCTGTTCTTCCGTTCCGTCGTTAAACC
>JABABK010000068.1 GCA_014238285.1 Hellea sp. | reverse complement strand
GCCCGACTAGAGCCGGGTCCATGGATAATATGGTGACCTTAATCAGATACTCTCCGTCCTTTAAATCAGGGACAGAGGTACTTCTCTTGGAAAACACATCAGGCGTCGGTTTACCGTCAGGTCGTTTAGCTAATATGATTTGGTTGTTAGATAAGGTCATTGTTTCACATCTGGTTGAGTTGAAATTTTTTACGAAGCATTTTGTCCCGCATTTGCACGGGTATAAATTTATTGATCAGCGGCATAGACGTACTGCCCTTCCCGATACGCATTATCGCCGGCGGATTATCGCGGGCTATCGCGGCTAATAAGTTGGCGGCGAATATCTCAGGTGTTGTGGGCGAGTCTCTGGAAATTCTGGCACGTTTTTCGATAGCTTTCGCTATGGGGGCGTAGATTGAGTTCTTGATAAGCGTTTGGCTTAGTTTAGACGTCGCATTATCGCCAAATTTGGATGATACAGCGCCTGGGTAAACGGTCATGACATGAACGCCAAGCGCCGCCAGTTCCATACGCAAAACCTCAGAGAATCCATGAATAGCGGCTTTTGACGCGCAATAAGTACCGGAAAAAGGCACCATTAATATCCCGGCCGAACTCCCAATGTTTACAATGACGGGCTTGTTACTATTTTGCAAAAGCGAAAAGCACTTTTGAATAAGGTTAAGCGGCGCAAATGTATTAGTTTCAAACTGCGCCCTAACAGCTTCTATGGGCATCTCAATCAGCGGCCCCATAGCTCCATAGCCAGCATTGTTAATCAGCACATCTATCTTGCCATAGTCAGCGCGTACTGCGGTTAGCACGCGCTCAATGTCAGCAGGAGTATTAACGTCAAGCTTGACCGGAATAATATTCAGTCCGGTTTTGATCTTATTGGGGTCTCTTGCGCCTGCAAAAACGATATGACCAGACGCGCTGATCTGCGAAATAAGCGCTTCTCCAATCCCGCTGGAGGTTCCGGTCACGAGAAATACTTTACTCATGTATCACCTGTGATTTTAGAAATATAATCCGAAACAACTTTGTCTAATTGACTGGAGTGGCAGTTCCTCACGATCATTTTATCTGGCCTGATCAGTTTTATCTTACGGCCTTTACCGAAAAACTTTGCATAGCGGTTATGAGTCTCAGATACGCATAAACATCCGGATTCTTGACTTGCATTTCCCTTCGCTTTACTGGAATTTACCTCAAGGAAAATTCCGCCTAAGTCTCTCCAGCTCTGCTGTGTCTGTTCTCTCAATTGATCGCTTGGATTTTGATCGAAACCGAGCAAACAAAACCGGTCTTCAAGCAATTTATCTAAAAGACAAGTTTTTCCGCTTTGATCGCTGACTTCATATTGCGGGAGCTCAAAACCAGTGCCTTTAAAATTACTGATAAACTTATGCCTGAAAATCGGGCCGTTAATGTGATTGGAAAGCTTACGCATCTTCAAAGGTTTTGTAGGAGAATGTAAACCCAGAAGACGCGTAAGCTTAACCATGAATCCTCTTAACGCCACAGCCCAGCGCTTTTGCGGGAGCAACATTGATCCGATAAAATCTGCAAAATGTATGATTTGTTTGACCTGCGGTTTTCGGTCTGTTTCATAACTATCTAAAACATGAGTTCCGATTTTCCCGCTTAAGACATCTCTAAGCTTCCAGGCGATATTATAGCCATCGCGGAAACCCGCCATCAGTCCCTGCCCGGCAAAGGGCGGCGTAATATGAGCGGCATCACCTAGCAAAAATACATTGCCTTTTCTAAACTGATTGGCGATGCGGGCATGAAATGTATAAATGGTTTTGCGCTCAATCTGCATATCATCGACGTCGCCCCACGGGCTCAATAGTTCGCGAATAGCCTCATTTTCAAATAGAGCTTCTTTATCATCATCCGCTTTGACAACGAATTCCCAGCGGCGGCGACCATTGGGGGCCGGCAATGTAATACCCGGTCGTTTGGGATCACCAATAGGAACAACAACATTTCCGGGCATCGGATCGTTTTGAGCATCAAATATCAACCAGGACTGACCATAGGTCCTGCCCTTATAAGAAAGGCCTAACATTTGCCGAAAAAGGCTTGAAGCCCCGTCACTGGCGAGCACATAGCGGCAATTAACAAAAATGATTTTACCATTTTTACGCAGGCGTAATTCAACGCACGTTCCCTTATCGAGAAACTGTAGGCATTCTGTACTCGTGGACAAATCCACATGAGGATATTGTTTCAGACCATCCCTAAGATGCTGCTCCAAATGAGGCTGGTAAAACGTGCTTTGCTCTGAATAACCGTTTATTTTTTGACTGACATCCGTGTGAAACATGGTGTTGCCAAACTCTTTATCGAACCGGATTTTATCTATTTCGCGAGTATGAGGCTTGAAGCCTTCTAGTATTCCGGCGGCATCTAGGACCCGTGAGCCTTCTTCGCATATCCCTATGGCTCTGGGGATTTGCAGAATATCGTCTTCCCGATCTAGGATAAGCGTTGAAACGCCATATTTGCCAAGTAGATTTGCCGCATTGGCGCCAACTGGGCCTGCGCCAACAATCACAACATCATATGTGGGTTTCATACTCATCTATCGGGTTAAGATTTAACAGCTTTGATCATACGTTTGATCCGCCCAATTGTCAGATCATCGTCACTGGGCAACCGTTTAAACAAGGATTTGATAATCGGACCAAATCGATTTTCACCGGTGAACTCTTTATTGAGCTCTGGGCCCCATTGATGCTGTGCTTTTGAAGTAAAATAATGATATCCCGCGGGTACGGATTGATCGAATATGTCACCATCGGCATAATGTTCGAAATGTTCCCCGCCGGGTTCTCGCCAATAGTCAAATATTTGACTGCCTAATATGTGGCGTCCAATGCCCCAGCTATGGGCATAACCTTGCCGGCGCAGCCACTCACCACCAATGGCGATATCTTCCATTGTTTCGACTTCAAACGCCGTATGGACATGGCCGACTTCTATTGCACCTCCTATCCCTAGGCTATGATGATCCGTTAATTCATCGCCTAAATCAAAGCGCGCAAACCCGACAACGGGTAATGGATCGTCTTTTACGAACTGAAAGTCCGAAACAATCATACCCAGATGGTCTTGGTACCATTCAATGGTGTCTTTGATCTTGGAAGCACTTATAACTGTATGGCCCAGCTTGTTGACAATATGCGGCGTGATTTCCGTCCGAACTGTTTCGCCCTGCCTAGGTTTATTGTCCGTCCCATTCCATTGCGGTCGTTCTATTTCAACATCGACCTTTTCAAGTGATTTCAGACCGTTGCAGACTTGTACTTCTAAGCCATCCGGATCAGTCAATTCCACGAAACTTCCGCCCAGCGGGTCGTCACGCTCTTGAATGGCTTGTCCTGTCGCTTTGCTCAAAGTTTTCAGATCGCTTACGCTCGCCTCAACACCAAAGCCGACATATTTGTGAGGACCACGCTTAAGCACCAGAATAATGCCGTCAGTTATTTTACCACGAAAATAAATCGTATCTCGTTCAAGTCGATCAATTAGCAAACCAAAGTCGACAAAGAACTTGGCAGCCGCCTCCATATTCGGACGCTGCAAGATCACATAGGCCAAACGATTAGCTTTTATGACGGGGTTGCGACTGCGTTCCCGAATAAGACATGTCTGTTTCAGCGCTTCGCTTTGAGCCTCTAGAACACTACGATTTTTAGGTTGAATTGTCATGAATCGTTCTTTCGTTTTTTAGCGATCAAAATCTGTGACTAAGCTGGAATTCCACACTACGGGGTGGGTCGATGAATTGCGCGTAGGACCCTCCATAGCCTAGAGGTGCCAGGGGTAAATCAGTGCCGAAGGTCGTGGTTTTTTCGTTTGTTATATTTTTAATCAGCGCTGCAATGCTCCAGCCCTGGTTTTGATTGCCAATCGCAATGCGGCCATTCAATTTTATAAATGAGCCTTGAGCAAGGTTCTGATCCAGGTCCCCCACCACATGATAATTATCGGAATACATTAAATCTATGCCGGTATTAAGGTTTAAATTTTTGGCGATATTGCGCTTGTAATTCAGTCCGATTGTCCCCGAAGTTTTAGGGGCAAACAACAAAGGGCGGCCTGCCAGTTCCTGGGTGCAACCATCTCTGGTTCCGCCGCCCGCGATAAAGACTAGGATTTGATCTTCAGTACAACCTGCTCCGGCGTAACTTTGGTAAGTTGCATCCAAATAAGCAAAACTGCCGCTAAGAACAAGTCCGTCGCTTAACAGGGCTGACCCGTCAATTTCTATGCCTTTTGTTTCTGATTCAGCTGCATTACCAACGACAAACCCGGCATTACCATCAAATGTACTGACTTGGACATCCTTATAATCGCTCAAAAATACAGCTGTATTTAATCGCGCGCGACCACCCCATAGTTTCATTTTTGTCCCAAATTCGTAACTCTTGACCGTTTCGTCATCATAGGTTTCGACATCAACAAACCCGCGCGCATTATCTTCATCAAAGCCGCCGGCCTTATAACCGGTTCCATATTTGGCATAGGCCATGACGTTATCGCTTGCGTCCCATTGTAGGGTCAGGTCACCCGTTACATGATCGTCGGAAATAGTGTTATCAAAAGTCGGGTCAGTTGTGCAGACATAAGCCAAGCCAACGCATCTCATGGCACCATTTGAATCAAATACATGATCGGTGCTCAAACCCAAAAATCCGTCATAGAATCCGCCAAGCTGAGTGCTTGGATCTGTTGAAAATAACGGAGCCGTATATTGCGACTTGAGCATTTCCTTATTGTCTATTGAATACCGCAATCCGCCAATAAGTTTGAATTTTTCTGACGCATTAAAAGTCACTTGAGTGAAGGCTGAAACAGTTTCTGTTTTTTGCCCGAAATCAGCATGAATGCTGGCGTCGAAATTGCCATTGCCGATACCGAGCGCCGCCAAGACTCCGTCGGTAATTCTGTCGCTTTGCAAGTCCTCATCTTGATAAAAAGCGCCGAGTAAATATTCGACTTTTTTCCCGGTTGGCGATGATAATAAAAATTCTTGCGTAAATTGTTCATGGGTTTCATCCCGGCTTCGGGCTAAAAATGCGAGCGGGCCGAAATCTGCGTCTATATAATATGTGAAATCATACCCCACATGCCCGGTTATGGATTTTAACGTAAAGTCTCCGATATCTATTTCACCGGTTAGGCTCAGAATGTTCCAATCACTGTCTTTAAACTCATCGTCATATTGCCCGCCTGACACATTGTGAGCAAACCGGTTGTAATCAAAGGACCCTACAAAATTTGGATCAACTGCCTGATAGGTTTGGGTGACAAAATCATTTGCGATTGTTATAGTATTTTGGCGGCCCAAATTCTCTGATTTTCCAGCTTCATATTTAAGTAAAAAATCAAGATTATCAGATGGTTGCCAGTTTAACGTCAACCTTCCAGCCAAGGTTTCGTCTTGTCGTTCGTTACGATCCAGAAATGAATTTTTGAAATGTCCATCGCTTTCATCATATTTTAAAACCAGCCGGGCCGCCAAATTATCAGTTAACGGACCCGACAGAGTTAAAGTCGTGCCCAAAGCATTGAAAGCTGGCTCAATATTGCCCTCAATTTTGCCCATAAATTCATGGGTGGGCTGAGCCGTTGTAATGTTAATGGCCCCGGCAATGGTGTTTTTACCAAAGAGCGTGCTTTGCGGTCCCTTTAAGACCTCTACCCGCTCTACGTCTAGAAAAGTTGTGCGGGAGGCTTGGCCTCGCCCAAAGTAAATTCCGTCGATAAATGTCCCGACTGATTGCTCAAACCCTTGATTGTCGCCCGACCCTATGCCGCGAATAAATAGCTGATCGCCCCCCTGGGATTCAGAGATAAGAACATTGGGCATAAAGGCCGATAATCCCTCAAGGGATTTAATCCCCTGTTCGCCAATTTTTTCTCCGTCAACCACTGACAGGGCGATTGGAACATTTTGTAATCCCTGTGCCCGTTTTGTGGCCGTCACAATAATTTCATCAAGTTCCAGAGTTTGCGCCGAAACAGAGGAAACACAGGAAGCCAAACATATAATCAGCGCCAAACTACTTGTTGTCGTGCTCTGTAACTTCGTCATTTCTACCCTCACAAATCGACAATCCGTGTATATGTTATGTTGAGTCGATCATCTATAATGTGTCACTTGACATATTTATATATTATTATTATGTCAAGTGACATGTTTGTAGGTATTATGAAATCTCCCAGCGCTCCCAAAAAACGGGCAACACGTCAACACGCAGACTCAACGCGGCAAAAAATTGTTGAGATGGCACTCGAAATGTTTTCACGGCTTGGATATGAGGGCGTATCTATCAGAGGTTTGGAAACTGCTGCCGAAGTTCAACGCGGGTCAGTCGCCCATCATTTCAAAAATAAAGAGCTATTGTGGAAAGCTGCGGTCACGCATTTGCTAGAGAATTTTGCAAATACTTTTGACCCCCTCTTGCCATTATTACATGACTTGGACGAAGAAGCCCGCATGCAAGCCATTGTTACTTCTATCGTCCGGTTTAGCGCTGAAATGCCCGAACTTAATAGGCTTGTGCTTCAAGAAGGTAGACAGAAATCTTGGAGACTTGATTTTATTGTCGACAATTTCATTCGTCCTCGAATGGCACGTCTCGAAGGATTGTCAGATTTAGTGAAAGATCCTCATGCCTATTATATTGCTTTAGGCGCAGCCACCCTAGTTTTCGCTGTAGGAGAAGAATGTAAGCAAGTTTTTGATATCGATCCAAAAGATGATCAGTTCATTCGCGAACACGCCTCTCGCATCACGCGAATGATTTTAGCCATTCAAAAATAAGTAATTCATTATGACACTGAGACCACCAACAACACTTTATACTCGAACAAAGAGCTAAACGGTTAAAAAATGCCCGCTAACGACCAAACAGAAAATATCACATTCTATACTTTTGTTATGAGCCCTTACTCAGCAAAAGTGCATTGCTATCTGCTTTACAAGGAGCTTGATTTTCAGTGCTTTTATGTGAACCCGCTTATTCGAAAAAAACAACTCCCCATAGGACAACAAGCGCCGGCTCTGACAATTGATGATGAAAGCCGTGTCGATTCCACACCTATTGGCTTATGGCTGGAAGAACGATTCCCTGGTCATCCTGCCCTATTGCCAGAAGACGAATTTTCTAGGAAAACTGTTCTGGATATCGATAATTGGGTTACTAATCGTCTCATTCCAACATTATTCAGATTAACTCAAAAACCTGGTATTAATCTTGGCAGATTTACCAATGCCTGGGCCTTGGCAAGGGTCATGCATTTGACAGCTCACGGCGGATTACCATTTTACATTCGATGGTTATGGCCCGTGATAGTTAGCCAACAGGCATTTTTGAAAAATGCGCGCAAGCTGGCTGACCCCGAAAGTAGCGATGATGAATTGATTAAAACTATCACCAACGAATTTCTTGATCATCTCGGAGATGGGCCTTTTCTAGGGTCTCGTGACGAGCCATCACTGGCTGATTTTTCAGCTTACCCGCAATTTATTTTACCTTATGTTGCCGGGCTGCGTGGTAATGAATCATTTTTCGAGAATCAGAAATTACGAAACTGGGTTGCCCGCGTCGATGGTATATTGGCGCCAAAACGTCCGAAACTATTTCCGCCTGTTGCTGTCATACGCGAAATACCGACAATGCTTGAGACCGCGTAGCTCATGTTAAAGTTTGCGAAAATACTTCTAACAGTTATTGCCTTCATCTACGGACTTGCGCCGTTAATAGCGGATATCAGCCAAAGCCATGTGCTAAATGATCATTGGCCGGGACATGCAAGGTTCCATACGGTTTGGCTGTTAGCTATAACAGCGCTGCTTTCTCTGTTGAGTCTTAATTTCATTTGGCGAAAATCTGCTGATCATATCCACAATCTCAAATTTGCATCCGTTATTGGTATTATCATCCTGACGAGTTTTATGATCGCGCTGTTGACATTGGGCTCGTATGGAGGCGCTCTCGCTGATCCAGATCATCAGATAAAAATTCTGTCTTTTGACGCCAATGTTTTCGTATTTTCATGCGCCCTCGTCCTGCAAATTATTGCAACCATCATAGTCTGGCGAGTTAGCGAATGACCGCCACCAGAATTCAAGCCAAAATTTCAAAATAGGAAAACCACTATGGGAACCTCATTAGTTAGATATACATCCACAAAGTCAAAACAGCCATCCTGGGGCGTTTTGAAAGAGGAGAAAATTCACGCGCTCAAGGTCAAGTTTGACCATCACCGGGATGTCATGGATTTGTACCATTCAAACAGGACTAAGTTTGATGCGGCAATTGCAAAGACGTCCATCAGCCGTTCGGACGCAGAGTTCCTCTCACCCTTATCGCAAGACATTCAGCTCATTGCGCAGGGCATGAACTATGAAAGCCACCGGGCCGAATCTCGTGTCACAGGCGCAGAAAAAGAAGTTCAAGACGATGATCAAAACCTGCTATTTTACAAAGCTAGCTCGACCATCTCTAAGCCCAATGTAACCATATTGAGGCCAAAAAACACCAAACTACTCGACTATGAAATAGAACTCGGCATCGTCATGAAAAAGGCAATCACAAAGGCCACAGAAGTGACTGAAAAAAACCTTGGTGATTACATTGGCGGGTTAATCCTTACCAATGACGTATCTTCCCGGGACGAGATGTTTGGAGCTTCTGTGTTGCAGTGGTATAAAGGTAAAAGTTTTCGAACATTTTGCCCTGCTGGCCCAGTATTATATTTACTAGACGGCGATGACATTAAGCAAATTTACTCATTACAGTTAAAACTATCATTAAACGGAACGGTTATGCAGGATGCGACGACGGACCAGTTATTGCACAAACCGCCGGCCACATTGACTGAATTATCCACATTCACGAACCTAAATGTTGGCGACTGTATTATCACAGGAACGCCGGGCGGCGTATTGATGAACCTAAACGTCAAGACCGCCCTCGCCATTGTGTTGAATTTGAAAAAAGATCGAAAGCGCCGTGAAAAACTTACGGCGGCGCAGTTGGCGAAACGGGCCTTTCTTAAACCTGGTGACGTTCTCGAACTCGAAATCAAATCCACTGATGGCCGTATTAATCTGGGGCGCCAACGCAATGAAATAGCTGAAGCATGATCCCTATGAACAAAGCAAACGACTTAATACGCAGGTCTAGCCAAGCATCTGTTGGCGGGTTCATTTCTAATATAGCAATTTCTCACCCAAACAGAATTGCTATTGTTGATGAAAGTCGAAAGATCAACTACCAAGAATTAGATAACCGAACCAATCAATTCGCGAGGCTGTTACTATCTCACGGTCTGGAAACTGGCGACCGGGTCGCAATACTTGCGAAAAATTGCCAAGAATATTTGGAAGCTGAAGTTGCTGCCGCAAAGTCAGGCCTCATACTAGCTTGCCTTAACTGGCGGCTTGGAAATCGCGAGCTTAAACATTGTATTTCTTTGGTTGAGCCAAAACTTATTATCGCGCAATCAAGTTTTAAAGGAGCCCTTGCAGATATAGGGTTTTCCGATACTCCAACCATTTTCATTGGAACTGATTTAGATAAACATCTCTCACAGTTTGAAGCGTCTTCGCTAGCCCTCGATATCGACCCTGAAACTGGCCTTCTCATCCTTTATACAAGCGGAACGACGGGACTGCCTAAGGGCGCGTTGATTTCACAGCGAGCCATGATGGCGAGATCCATGGCAACATCATCACAGTTTGAGATTCCACCAATGGATAACTTTATTGCATGGCCGCCCATGTATCATATGGCCGCAACAGACCAAGCTTTATCGACCTTAATGCGAGGCGGATCAGTCTATGTCGTTGATGGCTATCAACCAGCCAGAATCATTAAGTTGGTGAAAGAATTGCCAACCCGGCATTTAATCTTGATGCCAGGTATGGTGGGCGATTTTGCTCAAAGAATAGTCAAAAGCGGCGTAACGCCCAAGGGTATTGGTCTATGCGGCGCTATGGCTGACCTTGTCCCCAAAGCCGAAATTGCCGCTGCGACCAAAGCGCTTAATGCGCCTTTTGCTAATACATTCGGTGCCACGGAAACGGGGTTAGTTCCCGCAACCGGAAATTCCATCCCGATTGGTGTGATGCCAGAAACCCTATCAAAAGAACAAAGCCTGTTTTGTGAACTGCGCCTAGTTGACGCGAATGATGAGGATGTTCCTGTAGGCGTGCCCGGTGAGTTAGCTGTCAGAGGCCCAACGCTATTTTCTGGCTATTGGAACAATGATGCTGCCAATCTTGAAGATTTTCGTGGTGGCTGGTTCCATATGGGTGATGTCCTTCGAAGAAACGCTGATGGAACACTCGATTACGTTGACCGCGTTAAATATATGATCAAATCCGGCGGTGAAAATATTTACCCCGCCGAAATCGAGATGGTCCTTCAATCCCATCCGCATGTTGCCGAAGCTATAGTGGTCAAGAAACCTGATGAAAAATGGAGCGAAGTTCCAGTAGCCTTCATTGTTCGTTCGGATGATAGCTTAAATAAGGCCGCGTTAATGGACCTCTGCAAAAAAGATCTCTCAGGCTATAAACGCCCCAAGGAGATACATTTTATTGATGCTCAGAGCCTCCCGCGTTCAACCACAGGAAAAGTCCAACGTCACGTCTTAGAGGAGCGACTTTTTGAGTGCGGCTAGCAATAGCCCTTGCACACTTTGCTTGGCTATAGACAGACAAATCCGCTCCCACCTGTCTCAAATATATGCTGAGGTGACATATTATCGGCGAATAAAATATTACGCTTTGATAGAGGCGTTTTTTAACGTCGAAATAAACCGCCCATATTCTTCAATTTGATCGGACAACGCCTTTGGCATGTCCTCTTTGAAACGCGATATCCACGATAGAGACGCTTGCTTTTTTAGTTTTTGAACTTGAACAACATTTTCTGCTGCAACTTCTCGCCTTGGAATTCCAATGCCATCCAAGCAGTTAAATATTGCGGATTGGTCGCCATCTTTAAACGCCTCATAAAAAACAATCGATGGCGCACAGGCAAACTGCTGGGCATAACTCGCAAGCCGTTGACTGCTATTCATGATCGTCATGACCGCCGTTCGTAAAGTTTCAAAATCATAATCGTTTTCACCAACTGTCTTGTTAGCGGTTTGAGTTGTATGAAATTTACCTGTAATTTTTGCCGTTACATAGGAAACCGATTGCTCAACAATATCTTCTCGTAAGAGCAAAACAGGACGCATGACATTTTCATAATGAAGAATTAATCCAGCCCGTTCTGCATTAACGACCCCGGGGCCCCCTGCCTTAAACATAAACCAATTATGCGGTGAATGCTGATTTACGTATCGAGAAATTTCCGCTGTCACATTTGGTGTCTTCAGGCGCTTGATGCGCTCTTTAATGGCTGGCATATTCAAAGACTCGCCAACACCGCTTAGCCCAAAGTATTTTTCAGAAATGCGTGAAAATGCTGTTGAACCACTTCTTGATGCAAACAATAATAGAACGATGCCATCAAGTTCGGGCCAATCCACATCTTCATCGTCATAAGCAAATAGCGCCTCACCATATTTAGTGCGCTCACGCTTGTTTATCGCCTGACCGAAACAATCCAGTCTTTTATGTTTCGAATTTATTCTCATAATGAACAAGCAATATTGTCTACAATTTATAATTAATAAAGAATAATATTCACTCTTTTAAAGAACGCGTTGCTAGTAACGATAGCTGATGCGATCTGCAGCCCTTGCAAACACATCGAGTTCAAACAAGCAAATGCGTTCCATGTCTTTTATAATGCGCGGCATATTTTTGCCTTTAATATACCCGTCAGAACTTACTTCGTCGATTTCGCGGACATATTGTTCGTACCGCGTCTGAGACTGCTCTTCTAGCAATGCATTATCCATGATCGCTTCTGTCGCCCCGAGAATGAAAAGAGTGACGGCTGCAAAATCAATCCAGGCTGTTGGCATTTCGGCAGATCCAAACATTTTCAGGCCAAGAGAGAAAAACGCAAAAAACGCTGCGCCTAAATAAATCATGTCTTGCGTGGAATTAAACAGCCGGCGGCGGCCGCTAAATTTCGTCACCTCACTTTGGGCAAAATTACGCTGATACTTTATTCTCAGCTCTTTATAAGCATCAAAAGCTTGGCGAGCCATTTCGGGGTTCTTTGGCTTTGCCGAAACGCTTGGGATAGCCAGAGCTTTTACCGGCGAGAAATTTTTCAAAACGGAAATGCCCGCGTTAAGTTCGTTATCGAGCCGTGCCAAATGTTCATGTTCAAATGCGTCAACAAGCGTTTCTAGCTCTTGCGTTGTTTCGGCTTGATGGGCCAAATAGAAGGACTGAAACTTTAGACTCCGAAGTCTTTCGGTCGCAAACCTGTGTAATAGCCACTTACTTTTCTGTTTCGTTAGAATCAAAAATAATTGAAAACAAATCCCGAGGCCTGCCGAGATCACGGCTATTAATTTCAATATAACATTATTCAGAAGCTCAGGCAAAATAAGCGCTTCTGCGATTGTATAAATGGCGCTAAAAGCCACCAACACGATGGCGAGCTGACCCAACTTATGGAATTTGCTCTTTGCCGAATTCGAGGCTTTATCATGAAGCAGGAATTGATCTTCTAGCTCTGAGACGCGCAATAAAGGCTCCACACTGGCATAATGCTGCATAACGGCATCCGTCGGAAACAAATCGCGATTATTGACTTTCATGCTATCCCCTTAAGCCCGAATGATATCAATCTTCAAACCATAGCTTTGAATAGGCATAGATGAAAAGTTTTACAAGCGCGGAAAAAGCGTGTTAGTTTCAGGCGCGGAGGCGCCTTACATGTTTTTGAAAATAACAATCATTATTCTCAACTTAATTCTGTTTGGAACTTGCATAGACGCGTTAGGTCAATCCCCGGCCCCGCTTCCTCACATTCCAGCGGTTCAAGACTTTCCAGAGATGGAAAACATCACAGAATCCGACGAAATTTTCCCCATGGTAGTCCCGGATGAATCCACAGAGGTTGAGATATGTGGCTCAAGTGACGGTGTCCCTATACCGTGCGCTGACATCAGCTATTCGTTCACGGCTATCCCAGTCAGCAAGATCGCCGCACCGTTTCAGGCACAAATAGTGACTATGCCAAGTTTAATTTCAGACAAAGACCTCAAAAAAGCCTATCCTGGGCGCAAGCTTTGGGAACTTCGTCACGCTTGCGGGGGCGCTCTGATCGACAAAAACTGGATTTTGACAGCCGCTCATTGCTTTCCGGCTAACACTAAACCGGAGAACTTTGGCATTAAGCTGGATGCAGGAACTTTGTCCCAAAACACAGCAAAAACACTGAAAATCAAAGCCATCCATAAACATCCCCAATTTGACGCGCAAAAAGTCGAAAATGACATCGCTTTGATTGAGCTCAAAGGCGATCATCAAGATTTGGTGATACAAACGTTTTCAACAGTTGAAGGATTTTCACAAAATGCCAAGCCTGTCAAAAGGGCATTCTCAGTCGATAAGGGCAAAAAATTCGCCACGCTTGGCAATGATAATCTGCTTAGAGTTTGGGATAGCCGTAGCGGACGTCCCGTCGTTAAAACCCGCTATGATAAAATGGGCAGTCACAATATCATTCAGGTCGGGGAATCTGATATACTTGGATATGAAGGGACGGATGCCTGGCTTATGGATAGCCGATCAGGCCATGTTAAGAAAACATATGCTCACGGCGCCACGATTGATGGTGTTGCAATATCGGATGATCATAAACAATTCTTGACGTGGGGCTTCGAAGGCAAGATTAAAATTTGGGATGCCAGAAAAGCTAAATTAATCCGTGAATTTACAGCAGGCAATTCTCTTAGCACAGTAGAGTTTTTTGGCCCAAACCTTGTGAAATCAGATAATTACGGCGTGCCGAAAGTTTGGAACATTCAGACGGGCAAGAATGTTTATGGCACTGAAGATCAATCTCAATCCGATACCCAATCCCTATCTCAAGGTTACCCTGAATTGCAGCGGTTAGCTACGGGTAAAATTCTGGGGAAATCCGATGGGAAAATCACCATTATAAATCAGAGCACAGGCGTAATAATTCACGAATTCACGCCCTACGGCCCCTATTATGGCTTAGTCACCGGAGATCAGGGCAAGACCGCCATCACTTATAAGGACAATACGATTGAGGTCTGGGATTTAAACACAGGACTACGCAAACATAATTTGACATCACCTTCGGAGCATGACTTCATTTCCGAAGCCATTATGAATTCAAGCGAGACAATCGTTCTGACAAAACGATATGGCGGTGACATTGAAGTCCGAAATATCGTTACAGGCCAAAAGTTGTTTTCTCTCATAGACAGCAAAGACTTTCGAATTCTTCGAACACAGTTCTTCGGCAAAGAGAAATACATATTAGGCTGGAGCGTTTCAGGGATTAGTAAAATATGGGATGCTAAATCAGGTAAGCTAGTTAGGGCCATTAATCACAGCGTCCCGATTAATTACGCCAAGCTAACACCGGATGAAAAACATATTTTAACGGGCAGTAAATATGGGCCTACTAGCCTTTGGGGCGTCAGTACCGGGAAGCTAATCCGAAATGTATTTCACGGAGAAAGCGTGCTCGGCAGTGAGCTGCTTAACCGCGATAAAGTCTTATTAAGCTGGGGCAATAATGGCAAAGCTCGTGTTTGGGATGTTAAGTCCGGCAAAGAAATTACCCATGTCATCCACCATTCAAGCGATAATATAGGCCGCAACAGTCGATCATCTAGCCCGTCCAAGCCTTCTCTGGTAAGCATCATCCCGGTGAGCCGTAGCCACGCTGACTTGGCCGTTACAAAAACGCTCTTAACATTTGGATGGGGCAAAACTCGGCCCGTCGCGGCATTTGAACCTTCATCCGTTTTACGAATGCTGGCGCTGAACAAAGTATCAAATTCAGAGTGTTTGAGACTGGCAGGCCTAACCGATACGTCGCTCGTAGATGACACTGTATTTTGCGGTCACGATCCGAACAGAAAAACCTGTTACGGTGACAGCGGTGGTCCCGTTATTGGCAATAATAAGGTCGTCGGTATCGTTAGCTGGGGCTCGGGCCTATGCGGCAACGACTCGAAACCCGGTGTCTACACCAAGGTTTCAAAATATTGGGATTGGATCAAACTAACCATCTGCCGCGACCCAGTGAGCCGCGCAGATGCAAGTACTGTTTGTCGGTAGCAGTGGGTTAGTTGTCTTGGCCTGCGATTGGACCACCCAACCCTCCGCCAGTTGTACATTTAGGGTATCCTGGGTCGCCTTCCGTACACGTAGCTTCTGTATTTTGACCTGCAATCGGTCCACCTAATCCGCCACCTGTCTTACATTTAGGATATGATGGATCGCCTTCAACACATGTCGCACTTTCCGGCTCTACTGATACAGGCTTCATCGCGTCATCAGTGATTTTGTCGTCATGCGTAGTAGCGCAGCTTGCCATGCCAAAACTGATTAATGCCGTTATTGTTATAAGTGTTGATTTTTTCATTATGATTTCCCCTTTTTAAAAGAAACTAACTCTCAAAACCCATCTTTGCAAGCAACCTATGATATTCAGAATGTTCACGTAATGGTTCTAGCGCAGGGTCGATTTTCAAGAGTGTTAGCCCGGAGTCATTAAGATCGACCGCTTTATATAATAGCTTAAGCGCTTTTTCGTGATCCCCCCACTGACTATACACTTGAGCTTGTTGATAAGCACCTGCGTCACCGTAAAGACCGACAAGCTCGTCAAATGATTGTTGGGCGACACTTCGATTCATTGCAGCGAAATTACCTATGGCCATACATGTCAACCTCTCAAGCGCAAACGGTTCAGATTGGCAGGTTTCAAGCCCCGTTTCAATTTGACCTGTATAGATTTGAGACAAGCCGATAAGTGCATTGGCCGTTGCATGATCAGGATTCGATTTTAATAAAGCAGTTAGCACCTCTATTGCTTCATTGTAACGTCTACCATAATAATGGACCATCCCCAAAGTACGTTGCAACGTTGGATTCAGCGGATCCAACTCCATAGCACGCCTGATTGCTTGCAATGCCTTATCGTCATGCCCATTTGCTAACATAAACGTTGCATATCTAGCCATTACAAGGGCGTCTCCATACCCAGTTTGTTTAGCCTTATAATAGGGTGCACGAGCGCCCTCCATATCCAATTTAGCAGCAAACAACACGTAACCAAGAGTTGATTGCGCAGAAGCAAGATTAGGACTGACCGAAACTGCTAATTTTGCTGCCTCAACGGATTCATTTTGGTAGTTATTTGCAATTGTCGCGTCAGAATTTGTTATTCCTAACGTCAACAACACTTGCGCTCTAAACGCATGTGCATTCCCGAAACCCATATCTAGTTTTACGGCTCTATCAAGATGCTCTAAAGCTTGTAGTAAACTATTTTGTCCCGCATTAGCCCGCAGTTTTTCGACGCCTTTTAGATACTCATCAAACGCTACTACATTTTCTGTACCACCCTCTATCTTATCTGGTTGAGTTTGTGATAGTTCAGCAGCCAAAGACTGCACTACAGCTTGTGTGATTTTAAACTGCAGAGATAACAAATTTTCTTGAGTAAATTCAAAGACTTTGGTCCAAATATTAAATCCATTACTTCCATCAATGAAATCAATGGTGACTTTGAGTTTATCCAATATGGGCTGGACACGACCTTCTAACAAATAGGCAACGTTCAACCGTCTGGCCATTTGCGGGACACTCAGCCCTTCTTTGGCAATGGCATTAGACGAAGACCGCGCTACAATCCGTAGACTTTCATTTTGCGCCAAACTTGTCCGAAGTTCGGACGATAGGCCTTGCGAAATATAATCTTTACTTGGATCACCTAGCAGGTTCTCAAACGGCAGAACCACGATACTATTCTTAGTAAGCCCAGCTCCTTGCGGTGCTACTTTTCGGAACAAACCAGTGGCAGCTAGGGCAATTCCTGCTCCGCCGAGCATCGACCCGACCAATAATTTTCGGCGGGTCATCTTCTTTTTAACCGGCGTTCGAGCCTGAGCTACGTCTGCGCCGTGATAAATCGCTAAAACCTTAGAAAGCTCAACCATTTCGCCGCCAGAAAAATTCTCTTTCCAGTTTTGAAAATCAATTAACTGAACCTGACGAAAGCCAAGCGGTGCATGGGTGCCGTCGAGGGATAGAGGGACTAATCGTTCCCTCACCCGCCCGCTCATGGCTTCATCCCTGACCCAGTGCGATGTTACAGATGTTTTCGACCATAGAACCACCACGGCCTTGGCAGATTCTAGGGCGTTTTCTGTTTCTTCGAGGAAATCTGTGCCGCCTTCCAGCATACCGTCCCACCAAACATGATAGCCCGCTTGCTCGATGGCTTGGATGATAGGAATAGCTTTGGCTTGGTCAGCCCGTGAATAGCTAAAAAACACAGTCGGTGATGAACCGTCCATGCCCTTTATTCCGCTTTGGGTCCCACCCGGTAATTTTTTACCTTCAGTTGCCACGCTATTTACTCCCGTGAATCCGATATATCGGAAGCCGAAATAAATAGCGAGAGGTGTTTACCGTCCGTAAAGGCAAAAGTGATCACAAATTAGGCTTGTAGGCGAGCTAAATCACTGCAAGTTGCGAACATTATCTTCGCACGTCTTTTCAATGATTAAGAAACGGCTTTCGCCCTCTGTTTCTTAATCTCGTCATAGGCCTTATTGACCATGGCCATTTTATGATTGGCGATCTTCATTAATTCGGGCGGCAAGCCCCGAGCAACCAGTCGATCTGGATGATTGGCCGATGCCATACGGCGATAAGCTTTTTTCAGGTGTGCGTCCGAAATGTCTTCATCTACGCCCAAAATTAGATAAGGATCATCTGA
>JABABK010000067.1:8998-18274 GCA_014238285.1 Hellea sp. | reverse complement strand
ACTTTGCTCCTATACGCCCATCTGTCATCCCGCACTTGATGCGGGACCTCGTCAGTGACGGCTTTATCCGTTTAGAGAATTTAAAACTTAATCGGGGAGGTCCCGCATCAAGTGCGGGATGACAGTATAGTTTTCTTTGACCTCTCAGACTCCTTTCTCCACTATGAGCGAACACAAAAATCTATTTTCCTCATTGACAGAATGTCGCGGACTGCTATTGGCGAGACATAACAAATTCGAGTGAGCCCAATGAATAATTTCATTTTTCTAAATAGCGACATGTCGGGATCGACCCGTTCATGCTCAACTTTCTAGGCTCACGAGGACATTTCATGACGACCTCCTGAGCGAAAGCTTTCGGACGTATTTTTTTATCTTCGAGTCTCCCAAATTTTAAATATACGAAGATAATATGCCAGATCAAATTCAGACACCCGAAAAATACGAAATGCCAGAAACCTTTGGCGGTGAAGTCAAAGCTCTTTTATGGCTTGGCATACCTATGGCGCTGGCTCAGCTGATTCAGTTTTCTGTCTACACAGTCGACACGATTATGCTTGGCCGCGTTGGACCAGAGACGCTCGCCGCTGCCGCGCTTGGTTCGGTCGTCTATTTCCTTTTATGGATGGTCGGCGCAGGACCTGTTATGGCCGTCTCCCCTTTAGTCTCCCAAGCGCTCGGCGCGGACCAAACCAATCAGCGCGATGCTCGCATGTCTGTCCGCATGGCCCTTTGGGTGATCGCCTTTATGTTCCCCGTGCTTTTAGTGTTGATAATATTTGTAGAAAAAATATTGGTGGCTGCGGGGCAAGACCCTGTTTTATCCAAACAGGCGGCCATTTATATGATGGCGCTCGCGCCTGGGTGGCCCTTTGCTTTATTTGTCATGGCGCTACGTAATTTCCTAGCGGCCATTGGCAAAACCAAAATTCCGCTTGTCTTGATTACGCTAACGGTCTTGATCAATACGGGGCTGAATGCACTTCTGATTTTCGGACTATTAGGGTTTCCGAGACTTGAGCTGATCGGGGCGGGTATTGCCTCGTCTTTGTCCTATTTCATCTGCTTCTTGATGTTCGTGATTTATATTGAGCGCGATAAAGAGGCGCGAGAGTTTAAGCTGTTTGAAAACTTTTTCCGCATGCATTGGGACCGCTTTAAAGAAGTCGTGCAGCTTGGGTTTCCCATCAGTGTCACCACAATTTTTGAAGGCATGTTGTTTAATGCCTGTGTTTTGTTGATGGGTCTTATCGGCAAGATGGAAGTGGCGGCCTATCAAATTGCGCTTAATGTGGCGGCGTTGGCATTTATGCTGCCCTTTGGCATGTCCATGGCCGGCGGGGTCAGAGTCGGTCTGGCGGCAGGCGCGAAAAACGCTCAAGGCCTTCGCCGTGCGGGGCTGGCCAATATTCTTGTTTGTATTGCTTTGATTATGATATTCGCCATTCCGATCGCGCTGTGGCCAGACGGCGTTGCCGCGATTTATTTGAATGTTGGAGAGCCCGGCAATCAGGAAGTTTTGGCTTTAGTTGGCATGTTTTTACCGATTGCAGCAGCTTTCATGTTCTTTGATGCAACCCAAGTCGCGGCCAATCAAATGCTCCGCGGCCTCAAAGATGTCACCGTGCCTATGTGGATGACAGGTATCAGCTATTGGGTGCTCGGCTTCCCCGTCGCTTGGTATTTCGGCTTGCACACTGATGTTGGCGCCAAAGGCATTTGGTATGGTCTATTGGTGGGTCTTGTCAGCGCGTCTATACTGCTGGGTGGAAGGTTCTACTGGATGGCTTGGAGGAAGGCATGATGATGAAATATATGAAAACACTTTCAGTCGTTTACATGCTTGCTTGTCTCGGGTTTCAGCAATTAGGGTTTCGCGGGTTTATGATAGGGCAAACAAGTTTTCTTATTGCTCTTTCACTTCCTGCCATGTTTGCTCTGCAGGGAATGTGGGTGATCTATATGCTTCGACATACTGAAAATTCAGACTTAGAAACGCGAAAAATATATTTTTGGTGGATGATTGGTTTTATTCCAATTTCGTTGTTTATAGTATCTATAAGTTTTTGGCCAAATTCAGAGCAATATATGATTGTTGGCATATTGCAGTTTTTAGCTATTCTCTTATTTTTCATAGCCATTTTCCGAATTATTTGGATTGGCGTGACGGCTTTATCCAATGAGGAAAAGAACAATTTTGGACGTGCAAAAATCCACCCTTTTTTGACGGGCCTGTGCTTCTTCTATTTGATCCTCGGTATGTTCTTTTTAGATAAGCGGATCAAAGCTCTCAAATCATAAACCTATCAATCCGGTCTTCATGGAAGGTGAACCCCGTTCCCGGGCGATCCGGGATTAGGATATGCCCGTTTTTATCAAGTTCCATCTCTTCGTTAAAGAGCAGAGCGTACCAAGGCATATGTTCCACACGGATACAATTGGGCGCAGAACCCGCGACGGATAGGCTGTGCTCCGTAAAAATATGGGTTGAGATCGGCATATGGTGGACACTGGCAAGGGCGGCGGTGCGGCGCATTTCTGTCAGTCCGCCAATACGCTGAAGATCCGGCATGAGGATATCGCAGGCTTTTTTCTCGATCATATCTTTCATGCCAAGGGCCGTATATTCGGTTTCGCCAGAGGCGAGCGGCATAGGGATATTGGCGCGAACCTCGGCGTGACCATCTAAGTCATAGGCGGCGACAGGTTCTTCGAGCCAGAGCAGGTTAAATTCGTCCAGCGCTTTGCCAAGCCGTATGGCCTGTTTTGGGGTCAAAGCTTGATTGGCATCGGCGAGCAAGCCGTGTTCTGGGCCGATGGTTTTTCGAACGGCGGCAACGCGGGCAATGTCTTCTTCGAGGTTGTCTTTGCCGACCCGAATTTTCATGGATTTAAAGCCAGCGCGTAAATATGCTTCGGCCTCTTGTTTGAGATCATCAATGTCTTGGGAGAGCCAAAGCCCGCCGCTGGCATAGGTGTCGATGCTCTCCCGGCACGCGCCAAAGATGTGATGAAGTGGAGCATTGTGAGCTTTGCCGACGAGGTCCCATAGGGCTATATCAATGGCGGAGAGGGCGGAGATCGTCACGCCTTTATGACCGGTGGGGTTAATCTCTTGCCAGACGGACTGCCATATGGCGGAGACAAAATGCGGATCTTTGCCAAGGACCAAATGTCTGAAGCCTTTGATCATTTCTTCAAAAGATTTGAGGCGCGCAGCATTGAGCGTAAAAATATAGCTTTGTCCTTCAAGCTCTGTATCGGTTTTCAGGCGCAGAAGAACGCAGCCAACAGATTTCATATGGTGAATCGCTGTGGCGATGGGCCGTTCTAGAGGAATGTTGACGCACTGGGTTTGAAGCTCTGTGATCTTCATCGGTCAGCCCTGCTACTGGTGCTGGAAATATTTCGAAGGCCTTCAATCGCTTTGCCAAGGACGACTTGTCGTTCCGGCGCATCCACATAGACCATATAGGTCGGGATGGTGATATCAGGCGCGCCATCAACCTGATGAAGCGCGCCGGATTTTAATTTATCTGATATGACGGATTCTAGAAAATAGCCCGACCCGCCATGTTCTTCGATATGGCCGAGCCCGACATCGGCCAGTCCGACGGTGATCCGGTGTTTGCCGATGCCGGGAAAAGCGCGGCTATGTGCCGCCCGAAAGCTTTGTCCCCAATCGATAAATATATAGCCTTCGACCGCGCCGGATTCGGCGGAGCGCGGAGAGCTCGCCGCCATGACCAATTTTTCATGGGCAAAGCTTTCAATGGTTACGCCGGGTATTTGTTGGGGCTCATATATAATCGCCACATCGATGGATCCGTCCCGTAATCGTTCCATCAGGCGGCTCGAATAATCGGATTGAATATGGGTGGCAAGATCAGCATGATTGTCGCCCATCCAGTTAAGCCAGGGCGTCACGATCGAGTGCCAGTGATTAAGCTGAACCCCGAGCCCGACAACTGAATGAAAATTTTCGGATAGGGCGCTTTCCTGGCGGGCCAGTTCCCATGTTCTGATCAAGGACGCTGCATGGCGGAAAAAACTCTGGCCTCCCGGTGTTAAAACAGCGCCGTTTCTACGTCTGTGAAAGAGTTGACGGTTAAGGCCGGTCTCTAGCCCCTTTATCCGTGCGCTCATCGCCGATTGCGTAATATTTAGATTTCTGGCGGCTTGTTGAAAGCTCCCGGTTTGGCTAACTTCCAAGAAGGCTCGAATGTTTTCGATATTCATTAAAGACCTTAATTCGAAAAAATCGATATTAATATGCGATAATATTCTCTTTATTTCATTTAAAGGCTTTGATATATAAAAGTCAATAAGGGAGCATCCTAAATGAATGCATGGGCATTTTTATTTCTGGGTATCGCCGTCGAGGTCATCGGCACGCTTTGCCTTAAGCTCTCTGACGGTTTTTCAAATCTGATCTATTCGGTCTGCGCGCTCAGCTGTTTTGGCGTGGCGCTATTTTGTATCGCACGTGCCGCCCGAATTATAGATTTAAGCGTGGCGTATGCGATTTGGTCGGGGGTGGGAATTATTTTGATCACACTGGCCAGCATGGTTATGTTTGATGAAAAAATGTCTCCTATGAAAGCGCTCTTTATGGCTCTGATCATTATCGGCGTGGTTGGTCTTCAAAGCTTCACGGCAGAGGCGGCCTAATGACGATCCTGCTTAATAATGACGGATTTTGGCATGAGCAGTGGCTTGCCGCTATGGCCAAACATATGCCGGATCGTAAGACGATCGAATATGGAGATGGGATAAGCCCCGCCGAGATAGAGTATGCGCTGGTGTGGAAACATCCCCATGGGGATCTTAAAAACTACCCTAACTTAAAAGCGGTGTTTTCTTTAGGCTCTGGCGTTGATCACCTGGATAGAGATAACGGTTTGCCGGATGTTCCCATATTCCGCCTGATAGATCCGGCTATGGCCGATGATATGGCGCTCTATACCCTCTACTGGACAATCCATTTTCAGAGGCAATTTGGTCTTTACGCTCAGCAGCAAAAGAAAAGTTATTGGCACCGATACCCGACGCCGCTAGCTCCTGATTTTAATGTCATGGTTTTGGGATTGGGCGCGATTGGGTCTCATATCGCCAGAGTGCTCGTGAAAAACGGATTTAATGTTTCCGGTTGGTCGCGTAGTCCAAAGGACATTGCGGGGATAAATGCTGTGTCTGGTAAGGATAGCTTAATGCAAATTTTGGAAACCACGGATGTGCTCGTCTGTTGTTTACCCCATAATAAATCGACACATCATTATTTGGGTCATGAAATTTTATCCGGTCTAAAAAAAGGCGGCCACGTCATCAATGTCAGCCGAGGCGCAGTGATTAATGATGAAGACCTATTAGGCTTGATTGATAGAGGCCACATAGCTGGCGCGGCGCTGGACGTCTTCGGGACAGAGCCGCTTCCGAAAAACTCACCTTATTGGCAACACCCAAATGTCTATGTGACGCCTCATATGTCAGGGGCGACCAACCCTGATACGGCGGTTCAAATTATTGCTAAAGAACTCGTTGATTTCGAAAAAAGCATAATGCCGCCTTATCCTTATCGAAGAGAGGCATGATGTTATGAAAATTACGCGCGTCTCTCTTTGGAAACTTCCGCTGACCAGCCATAAAGATTATCACATGGCCGGGGGTAAAAGCTGCCTGACAACAGATAGTATGATTGTGTGCGTGGAGACAGATACGGGCCTGCGCGGCTGGGGCGAAAACTGCCCTATCCCCCATTACCTTCCCGCTTATGCGCAGGGGGTTGAGCCAGCGATAGATTATATGATGCCGGAAATATTGGGCGCCGACCCCACAGGCGCTGAAAGCCTGATGGCCAAGCTGGATGGGTATTTGCTTGGTCATAATTATGCCAAGTCCGTTCTGGATATGGCCTTTTGGGACCTAACGGCCAAGGCGGCGAAGCTGCCGCTTTATAGTCTCCTTGGGGGACGCCGATCAGACACTATGCCCGTCTATCATTCTTTGACCTGTGTCGACCCGGACGAGATGGCGCGCATGGCAATAGAAGCCAAAGACTCAGGCGTTACCCAGTTTCAAGTTAAACTTGGTGCCGATAATAATTGGCAGGCTGATATAGCGCGTATGCGGCTTGTCCGCGAGGCCGTGGGCGAAGGTTTATTTGTTTATGCGGACTGGAATTGCGGCGCCAGTAAGCTGGACGCTATTCGGACAGCGCGCGCGGTTTCCGATATTGACGTCATGCTTGAGCAGCCCTGCGAAACAATGGAGGACTGCGCCTCGGTCAAGCGCTCGACGGGTCTTGCGATGAAACTGGATGAAAGCACGAAAACAATTGGTGATCTTTTAAAGGCCTATCAACTGGATTGCCTTGACGCAACGGCGCTGAAACTTTCGAAATTTGGCGGACTATCCGCGGCGCGAAGAACGCGGGACCTTTGCATTCACTTGGGGGTAAAAATGTGCGTTGAAGATACGTGGGGCAGCGATATTGTGACGGCGGCGGCTCTGCATTTAGGCGCGTCTACCGATCCTAAATTTCTGCTCAATGTTTGTGATTTATCTAGCTATGTCGGGCCAAGACTGGATAGCCATGCGCCCGCGCGTGATACTGGATTTATAGGCCCGTCAGATAAAATCGGTCTGGGGGTTACTCCGGATATGGATGTTTTAGGTCAACCGATCAAAATCTGGGATTAATGGAGGTATAAATGGGTAAGCTTACACTCGAAGAACAACAGGAACAGGTTAAACTAGACCTGGCCGCCATGTTCAGACTGACGGCTCATTTTGGCTGGGACGATACGGTCTGGAACCATATAACGGCGCGCGCGCCGGGGAGCGATCATCACTTTTATATGCACCGCTTTGGACTGCATTATTCCGAAGTTTCAGCGTCAAATCTGATCAAAGTGGATGAAGAAGGCGTGGTGATCGAAGGGCCGTCAGATGTGAACACGGCGGGTTTTATTATTCACAGTGCCGTGCATTTAAATCACCCGGACAGTAAATTTGTTTTCCACGCTCACCCGCCCACGGCGATTGCCGCGACGACGTTTCAGGAAATACCATTTCTGGTTCAGGACAGCTCCATGCTTTACGGCAAAGTCGGCTATCATGACTGGGAAGGCTTATCCGTTGACCCGGATGAGCGCTTTAGAATAGCGCAGCAGCTTGAAGGCAATAGTTGTCTTATCATGCGAAATCATGGTTTCTTAACTGTCGGCGAAACTGCCGGTGAGTGCTTCATGAATATGTATTATCTCATTCGCATGTGCGAAGTGGCGATTCAGGTCACGAGTAGCGGGCGCGAAGTCTGTAACCAGCCCGCAGAAGTCTGGCAAAAAGCCGCCGAGCAATATGCTTTATTCCCGCCGGGTAAATATGAATGGCCAGCGCTCAAGCGTGTCGCGGATCGCCTTGATCCATCTTATAAGCATTAAGTCTGGAAAGGGTTCTCGATGTCAGGTCTTGCGATTGATCCAAATGACCGGCCCGCTGGCCCAAGCGCCTATGCGGCGGCCGAGATTGAATTACGCGAATTTATCGATTTGGACGTATTTCCCATTCATGATCTTGGCAGTGAAAAACGGGCCGAACTGGTCGCCCAAGCCCGTGAAGGATTAGAGGCGTTTGGCTGCGCCCATATTCCCAACTTTCTAACCAAAGACGCGATCAATGCTATGCGCGCGGAAGCAGGGCGGATCATGGATCAGGCGCTTCCAGCAGATGCCCGCATCAATCCATATTTAACGGCAGATGATGAGGCGCTTGTAAAGGATCACCCGAAGCGAACATTTTCACGGCGGACCAGTTCATTTATCAATTCAGACCAGCTTGAAGCGGACTCAAGGCTTCGTAAGATTTATGACAGCGATGTGATGGTGCATTTCATTTGCGATTGTCTGAATGTCGGGCCCATATATCGCTGGGCCGACCCGCTAGGACGCAATCCTTATAGCGTTATGCATGACGACGATTACTTTCCCTGGCATTTTGACGGCAATGATTTTACCGTCAGTTTATTAGTGCAGGAAAGCGACGAGGGCGGGGATTTCGAATATGCCCCCAATATTCGCAGCGCCGCACAAGAAAATTTTGATGATGTAAAATCTGTCCTTAAAGGCGGCCGTGATAAGGTCAAAGTTCTGAAGCTGCGTGAAGGCGATTTGCAAATTTTCCGGGGACGATATTCCCTGCACCGGGTGACGCCGACCAAAGGTACAAGGCCGCGCATTATTGCTTTGCCGACCTATGTGACGGACCCGTTTCATGTGAATAGACCTCATCACGCCAAGGCGTTTTATGGCCGGGCTATGCCGATCCATGTGGAGCGCGAACGCACAAGGCTAGACGGGCTGACGGATTAAAAGAGCATATTAAGGGTGAAGGTATGAATATTGGTTTTATCGGATTGGGCAATATGGGCTCCGGCATGGCCGCTAATTTGCTCGAATACTGTAGTGCCAATAATCACAGATTATATGTCAACGATATTAATGTGGCCGTCTTAGACGGGTTTGAAAAACAAGGTGCGTTGATATGTAAAAGCGCAGACCAAACGGCGCGAAACGCCGATGTGCTCTTTACCTCCCTGCCAAGCGCAAAAGAAATCAACCTGTTAGCGCCGGAGATTTTAGGAGCTTTTGCCAAAGGTGCCGTCTGGTTTGAAACCAGTACCAATGAATTACCGGAATGGGAGATTGTTAAAGCACAAGCCCCGGATCATGTGACATTGGTCGATGCACCGGTCACGGGCGGGACGGAAGGTGCGGCGGCGGGTACGCTGACCATGCTTCTTGGAGTTGATGAAGACGTATTCGAGACGCATAAAAATTTGCTGGGGGCTTTTACTTCACGCGCTGTGCGTATGGGGCCATCAGGCGCGGGGTATGTTGCCAAGCTTTGTCAACTTCATTTGAATTATCTGGTCGCGCAGGGCATTGGCGAAACGCTTATGCTCGGCGCGAAAGCCAATCTTGATCTGGATGTTTTACACAGCATTATGATGACGAGCTGCGCGCAAAGCTATGTGGTCGATAATTATATCCCCAAGGTTTTGGACGGCAGTTATGACCCATCGTTTCGTCTTGGACTTGCCACAAAAGACATGCGGCTTATTTCACAGCTCGGGGAGCATTTAAATGTGCCTCTACCGCTCGGCGACAAGGTTTATGATAGCTATCAGAAGGCTGTGTCGAAATATGGATTTGATGAGCCGCATTTGCATATTGTGAAATTGCTCGAAGATGACGTTGGTCAGCCGCTTAGATCGTC
>JABABK010000067.1:0-8988 GCA_014238285.1 Hellea sp. | reverse complement strand
AAAGACTGATTATCCATAACGCCGAGTTTTAGGAAACGGCGCCGCTCTCGTATGACATCCTCTGACGCAGGTGTGACAACCATCGGCGCGCGCGAAGAAATGTTTGCGGGCATAACGAACCGCCTGAGGACCGCTCAGGTGAAATCCGATAGGCTGCCTATTAATAAATTCAGGGGCGTGATCGCAAGACCCGTCATCCACATGAACGTCGTGATAGCCTTCAGGCCCGGCAAATTTACTGACGAAATAAAACGGCATTTAACCTCCAAATCATGAATCGGTTGATTCGATTTTTAGGTGACGTTGTCGTGTGTCGTGGATTCTGTCCACAGTTTGTGGCTCTGGAGGCCGTAAACAGTATATTCATGGTTAATAAACAGTTACTATTCATGCAGCTTTTTCCATAATTGTGCCCGTTATTTCTTGAACCGACGCTGCACTTTCTCTACAGGGGGACAATTTGGTTTTAAGCTGACGATTCTCGGCCAAAGCAGGAAAAGATTATGGGCAAGCGGACGGATATTAATAGCATCCTGATTATAGGCGCGGGGCCTATTGTTATTGGCCAAGCTTGCGAGTTTGACTATTCTGGCGTTCAAGCTTGTAAGGCCCTCAAAGATGAGGGCTATAAAGTCATTCTGGTTAACTCCAACCCTGCCACCATCATGACCGACCCCGGCATGGCGGACGCGACCTATATCGAACCTATCACGGCAGATATCGTTGAAAAAATTATCGCCAAAGAACGACCTGACGCGTTGCTGCCAACTATGGGCGGCCAGACCGCGCTTAATACGGCGCTTGAGCTTGAGGCGCGAGGCGTTCTTGAAAAGTACGGCGTTGAAATGATTGGCGCAAAAGCTGACGTTATTGACAAAGCTGAGAACCGTGAACGATTTGCTAAAGCCATGACAAAGATCGGTCTTGAAAACCCGCGCGCCACGATCATCACAGCCCCTGAAGGGGATATCGCCCAAGGCGTTGCCAATGCTTTGCAGCGCCTTGATGAAACCGGCCTTCCGGCCATTATTCGCCCAGCCTTTACCCTTGGCGGCACAGGCGGCGGCATTGCTTACAATATAGAAGAGTTTGAACATTTCGTCCGTTCAGGTCTATCCGCGTCCCCGTCTAATCAAGTCCTGATCGATGAAAGCCTGCTGGGATGGAAAGAATATGAGATGGAAGTTGTTCGTGACAAAGCGGATAACTGCATCATCATTTGCGCCATTGAAAATATTGACCCCATGGGCGTGCATACGGGCGATTCTATCACAGTCGCCCCGGCGTTGACTTTGACCGACAAAGAATACCAGATCATGCGCGACGCCTCGATTGCTGTGCTGCGCGAAATCGGCGTCGAAACGGGCGGTTCTAATGTTCAGTTTGCGGTTAATCCAGCCGATGGCCGCATGGTCGTGATTGAAATGAACCCGCGCGTATCACGCTCCTCAGCACTCGCGTCCAAAGCGACGGGTTTCCCGATTGCTAAAATCGCTGCCAAGCTTGCCATTGGTTATACGCTGGATGAACTTGATAACGATATTACGGGCGCGACCCCTGCCGCGTTTGAGCCGAGCATTGATTATGTCGTCACAAAAATCCCTCGTTTCGCCTTTGAAAAATTCCCCGGTAGTGAAGCCACTCTCACAACATCCATGAAATCTGTCGGCGAAGCCATGGCTATTGGCCGGACATTTGCCGAGAGTTTCCAAAAAGCGCTGCGATCTCTTGAAACAGACCTTACCGGACTTAACGAAATTGAAATCGACCCCGATGGTGATTTACGCAAAGCGGTGAAAGCGCGGCTATCCATCCAAGCGCCTGATCGTTTGCTGGTCGTCGCTCAAGCTTTTCGTCATGGGCTTAGCGTCGAAAAGGTCAATACATATACCTCTATCGACCCATGGTTCTTGCGCCAGATCGAAGCTTTGGTGAAAGCCGAGGAACAATTAAAAGCAAACGGATTACCGACCACTGCCGCCGATTGGCGCGCCTATAAGTCTGAAGGCTTTTCCGATGCTCGCATGGCGGAGCTGGTTGGCTCTACCGAACATGATGTTCGCGCCGCTCGCCGTAACGCTGGCGTTCGTCCTGTCTTTAAGCGGGTTGATACTTGCGCCGCAGAGTTCGCCGCGAAGACCCCTTACATGTATTCGACCTATGAAGTGCCAAGTTTTGGCGGGCGGGTCGATTGCGAATCTCGTGTTTCCTCCCGCGATAAAGTCATTATTCTCGGCGGCGGCCCAAACCGGATCGGCCAAGGCATTGAATTTGATTATTGCTGTTGTCACGCGGCCTTCGCTATGGCGGATCTCGGGATTGAATCCATCATGGTCAATTGTAACCCTGAAACGGTTTCGACGGATTACGATACTTCAGACCGTCTTTATTTTGAGCCTTTGACCGAAGAAGATGTGCTGGAGTTGATCGAGACTGAAAGACAGTCTGGAAACCTTAAAGGCGTGATCGTTCAATTTGGCGGCCAGACGCCGCTTAAGCTGGCTGAGGCCTTAGAAGCCAATGACATTCCGCTGCTCGGCACTATGCGCGACGCGCTGGACCGGGCCGAAGACCGTGAACGGTTTAAAGATCTCGTTGATACGCTTGGTTTGAGACAGCCCAATAACGCCATTGCCAGTAATGCGATTGATGCCGAAAAAGGCGCCGAAGCTGTCGGATATCCTGTTGTTCTAAGACCGTCCAACGTTCTTGGCGGGCGGGGCATGGAAATCGTTTCTGACACCAAAGATTTGCGCCGCTATGTTAATGAGGCCGTGAAGGTTTCAGGTAAATCACCTCTGTTGATTGACCAATATTTACGTGATGCCATCGAGTTAGACGTTGATGTGATCTGCGACGGCGACGATGTTTTTATCGCGGGCGTCATGGAACACATTGAAGAAGCCGGTGTCCACTCCGGTGACAGCGCCTGTTCACTGCCGCCTTACTCGCTCTCGGACGAGATCGTTGATGAGCTTAAGCGCCAGGGTGGATTACTCGCTATGGAGCTCGGCGTTATCGGCCTGATGAATGTGCAGTTCGCGGTTAAAGACGACGTTGTCTATTTGATCGAAGTCAACCCGCGGGCGTCTCGGACGGTGCCATTTGTCGCCAAAGCGGTCGGACTTCCGATTGCCAATATTGCTGCCAAAGTTATGGCCGGCGAAAAGCTCTCCAGCTTTGATCTAACCAAGACAGGCCAAAATCAAATCGCGGTCAAAGAAGCGGTCTTCCCATTTGCCCGTTTCCCCGGCGTCGATACTGTGCTCGGGCCAGAGATGCGCTCGACCGGTGAGGTCATGGGTCTTGCCGATAATTTCGGTATGGCGTTCGCGAAGAGTCAACTTGGCGGCGGCGTGGTTCTGCCAAACAAGGGCAAAGTCTTTATCTCTGTCCGGGAAGATCACAAACCTATGATGGCGGAGCTTGCCAAAGAGATGATTGACCTTGGCTTTACCATTATAGCCACAGGCGGCACGACGAAATATCTTCGGGCTCAAGGGCTAGAGGTCGAATATGTCCGAAAAGTCCATGAAGGCCGTCCGCATATTGTCGATGCCATGAAAAACGGCGAGATCACATTGGTGTTCAATACGACCTCCGGAAAGCAGTCTTTAAAAGATAGTTTTTCATTGCGCCGTACAGCTTTGACCCAGCGTATTCCATATTTCACCACGGCAGCTGCCGCTAAAGCATCTGTCGCGGCGATCAGGTCTTTATCCGAAGGTGATTATGAGGTTCAGAGTCTGCAATCTTTGGCAGGTTAACGAACGTCTTGTCTCAATAAATTTTTACGCTTAGGGTCAATGCAATAAATCGTTGTTCAAGTTTGTGGCAAACGATTGTGCGGAGAGCTTGATGAGGAATACCGTTTTTGATTATGTTGGGAATTTAGACACGCTCTTAGCTGTTGTTGTCGGGGCTCTCCTGGCAACGCTTGGGGCGTTATTTGCAGAAATAATCCAAGACAGACGACAACGAAAACGCCGCGAAAGAGATGCGGCTAGATTTTTTGGAGATATCCTGACATCATTTGATCGCGTTATCGATTTCGCGTTTCGATCCCAAACAATTGGTGAGCCATGGGGTAAAACGACTTTACGTCTTTTTGAAACTGCGCAACGAGAAACCGGCGTGTATGAGCGCAATCGAGAACGTCTATTTGAGATACAAAACATGCAGCTTCGTTCCCGCATTCACACTCATTTTTTAACAGAAACTTTCCCGCTGCGCGCAATTATCGATAATTGTACCCGGCTTAATGAAATCAACGATTTGATGAAGAACGGTGAAAAGCGGTCAAAAAAAGAAATGGACCGGTTCACGGCAGAAATAACTCAAATAAATGAGTGGTTGGCGGCCGGTAAAAATACCCTTCAATCAGAAAAAGAAAAAACCGGTGAAATTTGTGCGGATCTTGAAAAAATTGCGAAAATGAAGTTCGATGGTTACAACTCATCATTACCACCGGTTCAAAACGCCACTGTAGATTAATAAAAGCCCCTCATCAAAGATGAGAGGCTATACTTACTTCAAAGACTTTAGTCTTTAACTGGAATAATTAAATTGCAATTATTCCCAAACCGCATTCAAGCTCATGCCTGAATAAGCTGAATATCCACGAAGATCGATATACCAAGTCCCTTCGCCAGGGTTTGTGAAGGTACAAGTCTCTTCATTGCCAGTTTTATATGGACGACAATCATAAGCATTTGTGGTCGATTGTGATCCTTCACGAACATACATGTCGGCATCGCCGGTTCCGCCCGTAATCGTTACGGTGAAAGTCGACATACCAGCAGGCATGGCTAACGTGTAACGATCCCATGCATTGGCTGCCCCTGAAAGGTTGGTCAATGCCGCTGAACCGCCATCATTTCCGCCGCTTGGCTCAGTATAGCTTGCTGTTAAGCTCGCCCCTGAATAAGCGCTATAACCCCGGACCATGACATAATATTTTCCGGCCTGAGCGGTTGTGATGTCACAGGATTCTGTATTACCCGTTTTATACGGGCGACAATCATAGCTGGATGTTGTTGGAGCAGATCCAAAACGGACATACATATCTGCATCGCCGCTACCACCGGACATAGCAAAATTCAGGTCTGTCGCGCCAGCTGGTACATCTATCGTGTAGAACTGTTCTGAATTAGCCGCGCCTGACATATTTGTTTCAGCTACGCCGTTTGTCAGAGTTCCGTCACCTGATCCGCCGCCGCCAGTGTCTTCAGTGTAATTAGCTGTTAGGCTAACACTTGAATACGTGCTGTAGGCTCGAACCATGACATGATATGTGCCTGCTTCGATGTTCGAAATTGTGCAGGTTTCATTATTGCCGGTTTCATAGGGACGGCAGTCATAAGTGGACGTTGTCGGGGCAGAGCCAAAACGAACATACATGTCCGCATCGCCGCTACCGCCAGCCATTTCAAAGCTTAGATCAGTGGCGCCGGCAGGCACTTCAATTGTATAGAAGGTTTCGCTACCCGTACTACCGGAGAGGCCTGTTTCAGTTACGCCATTTGTCAAGGTGTTGTCGCCACCTCCGCCGCCGCCGCTATTACCGTCACAACCATTTGCTGTAATGTAATCGCTGGCGTCTTTCGCTTTAACAATCCCGTATCCAAAATAGACATCTTTGCCGTTAGAACCGGAATCTTCTGCTGATGCTTTTAAGGCGCTACGGATTTGCGTGCCTGTACAAGTTGGGTGATTAGACCAAACAAGCGCCGCGACGCCTGCAACAGTCGGTGTTGCCATTGACGTTCCGCTATAATGATCAAAATCAGGGTATGAAGTTCCAGAACCGGTCGGGACAGTTGATAAGGTCTGAACACCGCCCGCTGATATTTCAACGCAGTGACCGTCATCGGCTGTGCCTTGATAAGTACAGTTTGGATATTGAGAGAAAGAGGCGATATTATTGTCGCCATCATTCGCGCCGACCATCATGATGGATTTATAGCCTGCAGGGAATGAACGTGAAGAATTTCCGTCATTACCAGCGGCCGCCAAGACGAGACCGCCATTGGCTGTAAACGTATCAAAAGCAGCTTCTTCAACAGAGTTGGCAGCGCCGCCGCCAAGGCTCATTGTGATGATATTTGCGCCGGCATTGGTACATTGTTCCGCTGCTTGCGCTAGATCAGAGGAGTAACCCCAACCTGAATTATTGAACACTTTAATAATATGCATGGGAACGCCCGGTGCCATACCAATGACGCCGTAACCATTATCGGCTGCGCCAACTGTACCAGCAACGTGAGTACCATGACCACCGCCATCAGCATTCCAGTTGCCTGTACCAGAATCGTTTGTGCCTGTGATAACGCTCCAATCAAAATCAGAATGATAGCCGCCTGTTTCTCCCGTTGAGCCGGCAATACCTGAATCGATGACACAGACTTTTTGGCCCGACTGTAGCGTTAGCTGATCGGCCTGTGCTTGAACGTAACCGTAGGGCGTTACTTGCGTGCTGGCAGGGTTGCCTGAGCCGTCATTATAAATAGCCATTGGGTAACGTTTTGGATCAGGCTCAAAATTCTTGAAGCCTTGACGTTGACGCATTCTGCCTTTGCTAGACGTATCCATGTCCACGGCAAACCAGCCTTGGCCTTTCGCTAATATTTTTTGTCCCTGACGGGCTGTATGATCACCAACAGCGTGTTTGACGACCACGCGCTCTGCCAATGCAGGCGCCGCCAAAAGGGGCATAGTAAGAATTAATGTTGCTGCGCTTTTTAGTAAAAATTGTCGATTATTCGACATATTATTGTTCCTCCGAATGTAAAAAACGTAGTGTTTACTAACTTTCAAGTATTATTCAAGGCAATAATAACCATCACGAGTGGTAATGATGTCGCATGGTTAATGAGGGGTTGTATGGCCCGTCATCGGGAAGGTCGCCGTCCCAATGTCATCACGTGTCGGTTTTAGGCATTCGTAGTTTCAGATGATTTAAAAGAAAGCTCAAAGTTTGTTCCCGCCTCGTCGCTGCTCACGAGCTTCAGGTCGCCACCTTGTGCTTGGGCAAGCTCTTTGGAAATCGTTAGACCTAATCCTGTTCGGCCGGCGCCGGTTGATCCCATAAAAGGCGTAAATAGGTTTTTGCGGGCTTTTTCGGGAAGGCCGGGACCATTGTCTTTGATGTAGGCGATAATGGTTTTGTCTTTATCGATGGCTGAAATTGTGACTTTAGCATCGTCTTGTTTATCGAGAGCCTGAGCCGCATTGCGGATCGTGTTTTGGAAGATGCGGTAGGTATGGTCAGCATCTGCTATCACGAAAAGCTTTTTATCAATCTCGTTTTCAAGCGCTATATGAGGGTAAGGCTTTAGCGTATCCATAGCAGCTTCATTGGAAATCATGGCCAGATTACAGCGCTCCAAATTAAGAACCTCATCCTTGTCCTGGCTATAATCCAAAACGCCTTCGGCTATGCGGACACCCCTATCAACCGCGCGGACGAGGCGCTCACCCATTTTGGCAACGCGCTCGTCTTTATCCATGGCAAGCCGGTCTGATACGAGCTGGGCGGATGTCAGAACATTACGTAGGTCATGATTGATTTTAGAAACGGCAAGACCAAGATCAGCCAGCCTGCGTCTTTGCTCAAAGGACGATTGAACCCCTTCTTGCATATCGGTGAAAGAGCGCGACAGATCTCCGATTTCGTCTTTTCGTTTGCCCGTTTGTTTTACTTTGATAGGCGCGGCAGGGTCTTCCCGAAACTCAGCGATTTCGTCCCTAAGGTCCTGAATTGGGCGGATGATCACAAAAGCCAGAACCGAGTATATGAGCAGGCCTGTGATGAGGGCGATCAATATGGAAAGCCTTAGAATATTATGGCAATATCGCTCCATGGCTTTTTGCAGAGCCGCTTTGGGAACGAGATATTCAAGCGTATCAAAATTATCGGCTGGCGGGTTCGCCAATACTCTGAAGTAACCTGTTTTTTGGGAAAAGGCTGATAGGGTATTCCTAAGGTCAAAGCGAGGCGCGACGTCGCCTCTAAGGTCAATGATTTGAAACTCTGTTGTGTCCGGAGGATTTCCCAGGACAAGCTGGCTTCGGCCATCTGTTTTTGTTGCAACCACTGAAATATTTGTGTCTTCCATGAAGGTTTGGGAGAGCATCATACGGTTATAACTATCTGGCACTCCGTTAAGGGCGAGCGTCACATGGCCCGCGCTTTCGGCCCGTTCACGGAGCCAATCCTGACGAAAACTAGCCGCAGACGGAATAAAGATAACGGCTTCGGCGACCAGAACGAAAATGATCGTTAAAATCAGTAGCTTGCCAGAGAGGCGAGATATAAAACGCGGGAACATAGTCTTCTGTACTCAATAAAATTATGTTTGAAAACCAGTTTGACGTTATAATTTTTCGCAGACATAAGGTGGTATGAGTGAAATCAAATCAGTCGTCAGTAAAGACGAAATAAACCAGTTTTTCCAAAAAGCTTTTGGCGATCGTCCTATGAAAATTCCTGAAACGACGTTGGTGGAGCTTGACCACGTCGTTGTTGAAATGAAAACGGATAGAAATATGCTTCGGCCGGGCGGGTTTATTTCAGGACCCGTGCAAATGGGTCTTGCCGACCATGCTGCCTATGTTGCTATTTTCACCCGGACGGGCATTACACCTATGGCGCTGACATCAAATTTGAACATTGATTTTTTACGGCCCTGTCAGGGTGATAAAGTGACGGCGGATGCTCGTATGGTGAAGCTTGGTAAGTCGCTCGCTATTATTAATGTGGAAATTAAAGGGTCAAACTCTGACAAAATTTCGAGCCAAGCGGTTGTGACTTATGCTTTGCCTAAACGGGTACTTCCTGTTTAAGACATTAGCTCAGTGTCTTACTTGAGGCGAATTAAGGACACTGGCGGGATGTATACATGCTCAAAATCTCATGTAAAAATTCGTTTATGCTATTCTTCGTCTTCATCTCCATTTAAATCATAGAAAATATAGGATTTCACCTCA
>JABABK010000066.1 GCA_014238285.1 Hellea sp. | reverse complement strand
GACGGTTGTCCGTCTCATACTCAACGTGTGCCGTTGAAATCGTGATACCACGAGCTTTTTCTTCCGGCGCTCCATCAATCTGGTCATACGCTTTGAAATCACCAAAATACTTAGTGATCGCAGCCGTTAATGTGGTCTTACCATGATCAACGTGACCAATCGTACCAATGTTCGCGTGCGGCTTATTACGCTCGAATTTCTCTTTAGCCATTTTCGTCTCCGTTTATCTAAACGTTAGTCTTCAATTAAAAAAAGCGGGGCGCTTATGCACCCTGCTTCGAAATTACTTCATCTGCGACCGCTTGCGGTGTTGCAGCATAATGATCAAATGTCATCGTGAACTGTGCGCGGCCCTGTGTTTTGGAGCGCAAATCATTGACGTAACCAAACATGTTAGCCAAAGGCACCATTGAATTGATAACATTCGCGTTTCCGCGCATCTCTGTACCTTCAATCATACCACGGCGTGAGTTCAAGTCACCAATCACATCACCCATATATTCTTCAGGTGTCACAACCTCGACCTTCATCATAGGCTCAAGCAATTTGAGACGACCCTCAACTTTGATTTGACGGAACGCTGCGCGCGCCGCGATTTCAAAGGCCATAACCGATGAGTCAACGTCGTGATAAGCGCCATCATAAAGCTCTGCTGAGAAATCGATAACAGGGAAACCCGCCAGCAATCCGCTTTCAGACATCGTCCGAATACCTTTTTCAACACCCGGGATATATTCCTTAGGAACATTACCACCAACAACTTTACTTTCGAATACAAAACCAGAACCCGGCTCACCTGGTGCAAATTTGATCTTAACACGGCCAAACTGACCAGAACCACCAGATTGCTTCTTGTGAGTATAATCAATATTCACAGGCTCCGCGAGCGCCTCACGGTAAGCCACTTGAGGCTGACCAATATTCGCTTCAACCTGGAATTCACGCCTTAAACGATCAACCAAGATATCAAGATGCAATTCACCCATGCCCGCCATGATAGTCTGACCAGATTCGTGGTCAGTCGACACGCGGAAAGATGGATCTTCGGCCGCCAAACGCTGAAGGCCAATACCTAATTTTTCCTGGTCAGCCTTTGACTTAGGTTCAACCGCGATCTCGATAACCGGATCAGGGAATTCCATACGCTCAAGAATAACAGGCTTATTTAGATCACAAAGCGTATCACCTGTTGTCGTACCCTTAAGACCCGCAACAGCGATAATATCGCCCGCGAACGCCTCTTGAATGTCTTCACGATCATTCGAGTGCATCATCATCATCCGGCCAACACGTTCTTTACGCTCTTTAACAGAGTTTAGAAGAGTCGTGCCAGTTTCAAGCTTACCAGAGTAAATCCGGCAAAACGTTAGCGTACCAACGAACTTGTCGTTCATGATCTTAAAGGCCAGCATTGAAAGCGGCGAATCATCAGATGCTTCACGGGTTGTGTCTTCACCAGTCTTAACATCGATACCTTTAATAGATTCGATATCAAGCGGGCTTGGCAAATAAGCCACAACAGCGTCGAGCAATGGCTGAACACCCTTGTTCTTAAACGCCGTGCCACAGAAAACAGGCACAACCTTACCAGCAATCGTTGCTTCACGCACAAGACGTTGAATCGTTTCAACATCCGGCATGTCACCTTCGAAATAAGCCTCCATGACAGCATCATCCATCTCAGCAACAGCTTCGATGAGCGCTTCACGGTACTCTTGTGTTTTTTCAAGCATTTCAGCAGGCACTTCAACAGTATCGTAAGTCGCGCCTAGCTCTGAATCTTCTGGCCAAGTGTATGCAACGTTCTTCACGAGATCGACAACACCCTGAAATTCTGTTTCAGCACCGATAGGCAGCTGCATTTCAAGAGCATTTCCACCAAGACGGTCCTTAACAGACTGAACAGATGCGTAGAAGTCAGCGCCGATTTTATCCATCTTATTGATGAAAATCATACGCGGAACATTGTATTTATCAGCTTGACGCCAAACAGTCTCTGTTTGCGGCTCAACACCAGCATTGGCATCAAGAAGCGCAACCGCGCCATCCAAAACCCGCAAAGAACGCTCAACTTCAATCGTGAAGTCAACGTGACCAGGCGTGTCAATAATATTCAAACGCTTACCAGCCCAGAAACAAGTCGTAGCCGCTGAGGTAATTGTAATACCGCGCTCTTGCTCCTGCTCCATCCAATCCATTGTGGCTGCGCCATCATGGACTTCGGCAATTTTGTGATTTTTACCCGTATAATATAAAATCCGCTCAGTGCAGGTCGTTTTACCCGCATCAATGTGCGCCATAATACCAAAGTTACGGTAATCTTTAAGATCGTATTCGCGAGCCATCGGTCTAATTCCTACCAGCGATAATGCGAGAATGCGCGGTTGGCTTCAGCCATACGGTGCGTATCTTCACGTTTCTTAACAGCGCTGCCACGATTATTGGAAGCATCAAGAAGCTCACCAGCTAAGCGCTCGCGCATTGTGTTTTCATTACGGCCACGAGACGCAATCACCAACCAACGAATGGCTAGAGCTTGAGAGCGCTCGGCACGAACCTCGACAGGCACCTGATAAGTTGCACCACCAACACGGCGAGAACGAACCTCAACAGACGGCTTAATATTTTTCAAAGCTTCATGAAAAACATCAACAGGCTCGGTCTTAGCTTTACCTTCAACTAAATCCAGAGCACCATAAACAATACTTTCAGCTGCGGATTTTTTACCATCAAGCATGATAGCATTCATGAATTTCGACAGAACCAAGTCATTAAACTTTGGATCAGGAAGAATTGTGCGTTTCTCTGCGCGGTGACGACGTGACATCTCTTATTCCCTACTTAGGACGCTTAGCGCCGTATTTCGAACGACGTTGCTTACGATCTTTAACGCCCTGAGTATCAAGGACGCCGCGAAGGACGTGATAACGGACACCCGGCAAATCTTTTACCCGGCCGCCACGAATAAGAACAACTGAGTGCTCTTGCAGATTGTGACCTTCACCTGGAATATAAGACAAAACCTCAAAACCATTCGTCAAGCGAACCTTAGCAACCTTACGAAGGGCTGAGTTCGGCTTTTTTGGAGTGGTTGTATAAACGCGCGTACATACGCCACGTTTTTGCGGGCAAGCCTGAAGGGCCGGCACCTTGTTCCGTTTTGGCTTATCTTTCCGGGGCTTCCGGATCAACTGCTGAATTGTTGGCATAAAACGTCTACCTGTATTGTGACCTCAAAAAGGCCTTTATCCTGCACAAAAAGCAAATATTCCGACCCTTTAGCTTAAAAGTGCCGGCGATTTGCTCAAAACGCCCCTCCGTGTTGGTAAATTCCAACCCGTTAGAGCTATGTAAATTCTATTTTCTCACCCCCGAAAAAGGTTTCTTTGGCAATCCAAAGACAGCATTCCCTTAGGTGTGGGGGGCCTATACGCGCGGTTCAGCGAGTCGTCAACAGGGATTCAGCAAAAATATGAAGCTTTTTGGAAGGCTATTCTAAAACGAATTTCAGCCCAACAAAATCTAAAAACCTAACGGAATAGAGCGCTCTGGAGAATTCGACCAATGGAAAAACCAAGTTGAAGCGGTATACCGCACACCAAAATCATATTTTGGGCGCTTTGTTCCATGCAAAGTCAACTCATCAAACAAAATAGCGTCGCCTGCCTTAAAGACAGGGATGACGTTTTTACCCTGCTGAACCGTTTTCATAATCTCTTCACGGGAAACGGCGCCGTAATCTAACGCTGCCGGTCCTTCATGGTCCCAGCCTATGGCGCGGTCCAACCGCCTTGGCACAATACGCAGGCCGATATTATCCCCGCCGCAATCCGTTAAAGCTGACCAGCAATTGACGGCAAAGCTTTTGCGTCCGAAAAACGGCATGTCCTGGTGCCACGGTAAACCAAAATGCACCAGAGATGGGTCCGTGAGGCGTCGGTTTATCCTGGCCCGCTCGGCCATCATAACCGCCTGCCCGCCTTGATATTCATTCATAACACCCAACAGCCCTGAAGATTTATAGACCTGATAAAGCTTCAACAAATGCAGCTGTGCATAGGAATCTTTATCATCGTATAATTCCAGCTTCTCAGCATACCGAACCCCTTCCATCAAAAAGTCCACCGCGTCCGAATCAAATAGCCCTCGGACAATCAATGCCCCGTGAAATAAAATAGCCGATGCTAGTTTTTCGGCCGTAAATTCTAATGCGTCCACTTCAGGAATTTTGATTACTCCGGCAAATACATCCTGTTGATAGCGATCCTCTGGCGACACGAAGGTCCCTTGATTCTGGCCAGCCCTGTAGGCCGCCGCAATGGCCGACATCTTTCCGTAGATCGGGCGAGCGTTTTCATCACAAGGCGATTGATTATAAAGATCACACAAAGCGTCTATCTCTTGGCGCGTCTTTGATAGATTCAGTTGATCGGTCATCAAGCTCTCTATTATTTTTGCGCAGCGGCCACGACTTCAGCAGCTTCCATGACGCGAAGTAAGTTCCCGCCCCATATTTTGCCAATGTCATCCTTAGAATAGCCGCGCTTAACCAGTTCAGCCGTTACGTTTTGAGTTTGGCTAGCATCTTCCCAGCCCGTGATGCCTCCGCCGCCGTCAAAATCAGACGCAATACCGACATGATCAATGCCCGCAACTTTCACGGCGTGATCGATATGATCGACAAAATCAGCTACACTTGCCCGAGGTTCAATATCCCACATACCCAAGAGGCGCGTTTCATACTCTGCGGCTACATCATCGGTCATGGCGTTACGGGCTTCAGACGCTTCTAGCCCCATATCTTTGCGAAGCTGCTCTCGAAACGTCACCTGCTCATCCGTATAGGGCTTCACATAAGCATCGAGCGCTACCATTTGCGCAACACCGCCGACTTCTTTAAGTTTACGAAGCTGCTCATCGTCCAAATTCCGCTCGGTATCAGCCAAGGCCTTAACGCCAGAATGAGAGGCGATGATCGGCGCGCGAGATAAATCCGCCGCCTGCATCATGGTGGCTTTGCCTGCATGAGAAACATCCACCATGACTCCGCAATCATTCATTGACCGAATAAGCGCCTGCCCTTTGTCAGAAAGGCCTTCGTAGCGAGGCCCGTTATCTCGTTCAGGGTGAGGATTAGAACTGTCACCAAATTGGTTATGGCCGAAATGTGTGATGCCCATATAACGAACGCCCCGCGCAGCCCAAAAACCTACTTTGCCATCTTCATCACAAAATTTAGAAATTCGGCCAGTGGGTTTAAGAGCAATTGATGAATATCCTAACGGATAAGCGTTTTCCATACCGATCAATGCGGCCAGCTGTCCCTTTGAATTGGTCTTTCGAACCTGTTTCGCACTTTTAGCGAGTGTAATTCGAGTGTCATTGGCCTTTACCATTTTGCGAATAGCCTTCAGGCGCGTTGTCGCGATCTTCCAAGCCTCTCTATACCCCTTTTCCGTCAACTCACCTTGCGGAGTATAAACAATAAAAAAGGCCGCATCTAGACCGCCCGTTTCTAACTTGCCCAAATCCACCTGTAGGTCCGTAGGGCCCGCAGGGTTAATCTCGGTCATATAATTGAGCGGGATATCCACATGGGTATCGAGTGTGAGCGTGTCCGAGTGCAGTTTTGCGACATCGATCTTTAGTGGCTCATTTGTCGGAGCATCAGAACTCGGCGCGCTGGTATTCTGGCCGCAAGATAACAATACAAAAACAGGGATCGTCAGAAGGAGTTTTTTCATACGAATATCTTTATGTCTCCGCATACCATTTCGCAAGGTTACAATTATGAGCCCCAATCGTAAATTTGTAACTCTGGCCACATTGCCTTCGCTCGGATAGCTTTTTTTTGATAAGTCGCTTCGTTTTCGGCATAAAATTTGTTGGGCTTAAATTCGAAAGAGAATAAATCACTGAGTCCATAAGGCGCCAAAATTTCAATATCACCGTCTTGTTGCAACCGTGCCGCCACGCAGTGAATCTTGGCCGAATATCGTTCAATGCCTTCCCTGCTATTTTTAAGGGGATCAATTTCAAACCCAAAGTGCTTTGGAAACCACAAATGAACCCGTGCCTCGTTTCGGATTTCAACGGGCTTAATTGAATTGGCAAACTTTACATGTCCGCGCTGAATAACCTTGTCTTCGGCCTCCCAAGACATGTCGCCATCATAATAGGCAATATCGATATCTTTGATGCCGTAATTACTGGAGCGGTCAGTCAGCTTATTCCAGACAAGATTGTAAATAGCGCCCGCTGTAATCCACCCATCTGATAAATTCATGTCTTGGAGTAACTCCAAGGACTCTCGCATCCAATCGGTTTCGCTCAAGACACCCGACGCGATATCAATCTGCTCCACAAGACCGCACTGAGAAAATCGAAGATGATTCATATCTAACCGCTAGCAATTCTTTGCTCATAAAAAAAGCCGCCCAAATAGGCGGCTTTTTAATTTCAATATACAGTCGTCAATTACTCAGACGTATCGTCAGCAATTTCCGCTGGGAACTCTTCAAGTTCATCCGCTTTACCAGCCGCGCGCGCTTCAAGAAGGACTTGGTCCTTAACGTTAGCGAGCTTCTGATATTTACGAAGATTAGCGCCCGTACCAGCCGGGATAAGACGGCCCACGATGACGTTCTCTTTTAAGCCTTCGAGCATGTCTTCTTTGCCCATAACAGACGCTTCGGTCAGAACCCGAGTGGTTTCTTGGAAAGAAGCCGCAGAGATAAAGGAACGAGTCTGCAAGGACGCTTTCGTAATGCCGAGTAGAATTGGTACGACCTCTGCTGGACGAGCATTTTTGTTTTCTTCGAGCAAACGTTCATTCGCTTCCATAACTTCGATACGGTCAATATGATCTTCTTTAAGATAAGCCGTATCGCCTGGATCCGTAATCTCAACTTTTTGCAGCATCTGACGCACGATAACTTCGATATGTTTGTCGTTAATCGGAACACCTTGCAAACGATAAACGCCTTGCACTTCATCGACGAGATATTCAGCCAGAGCTGCAACACCCATAATTTTAAGAATATCATGAGGCGCAGGGTTCCCATCGAGAAGATAGTCACCTTTTTTCACGCGATCACCATCTTGGACGAGCATATGTTTACCCTTAGGAATAAGGAATTCAGACGGAGAAATCGCTTCGTCATCCGGCGTGATTTGAATCTTACGCTTGTTTTTGTAATCCCGCGTAAATTCAATTTTACCTTCAAGGTCAGCAATAACCGCGTCATCTTTTGGACGACGGGCTTCGAAAAGCTCAGCAACACGGGGTAGACCACCCGTAATATCGCGCTGGGTCGCACCGCCTTTAGCGATACGCGCCAAGATATCACCTGGTTTTATCTTGTCGCCATCATTGACAGACAGGATCGCACCAACCGCCAGCATGTAACGGGCAATGTTACCACTGCCGAGCTTAACAGGTTCACCGTTTTCATCTTCGATGACAGCCACAGGCTGAATTTCGCCGCCCTTGGCACTTGCGCGCCAGTCAACGATTACCTTGGATGAAATTCCGGTTTCTTCATCTGTCTCTTCACGCGCAGACACGCCTTCGACAATATCCAGAAGTCTAACGGTACCGCCAACTTCCGTGATGATTGGGGTCGCATATGGATCCCATTCCGCCAAACGATCGCCGCGTTTTACTTTGGCGCCATTTTTCATGGCAAGACGTGTACCATAAGAAACTTTATGAGTTTCAAGGTCTTTGCCTTCGCTATCGACAACTTGGACCGTCATGTTCCGGGTCATTGCGATAAAGTGACCAGCCGCTGCTTTAACAACGCTAGCGCCTTTTTCGTAGACCAGTTTACCTTCGTTAGAGCTTTCGATAACGGACTTGTCTGAAACAGACGCTGTACCGCCAATGTGGAACGTCCGCATGGTTAACTGTGTACCCGGCTCACCAATAGACTGAGCCGCGATAACACCGACAGCTTCGCCCATATTCACCTTAGTACCGCGCGCTAGGTCACGACCATAACACATACAGCAAACACCATAACGTGTTTCACAGGTCAGCGGTGAGCGAAGGCGTGTGCCCTGCAAACCGGACTCGTCAATAACCAATGCTCTGTCTTCATCAATATAAGTATTGGCTGGATAAAGAAGGTCACCTGTCCGTGGATCGTGAATTTCTTCAGCTGTGTGACGCCCCAGCATTCTTTCGCCGAGGGAGACAACAACATCACCGCCATCAACAACAGGGCTAAGCTCTATACCAAGAGTGGTTCCGCAATCCTGTTCATTTACGATACAGTCCTGAGCAACATCAACAAGGCGTCGCGTTAGATAACCTGAGTTCGCGGTTTTAAGAGCGGTATCCGCCAGACCCTTACGAGCCCCGTGGGTGGAGTTAAAGTATTCCAGAACCGATAGGCCTTCTTTAAAGTTAGACGTAATCGGCGTTTCAATAATTTCACCTGACGGTTTAGCCATCAAGCCGCGCATACCCGCAAGCTGTTTCATTTGGTTTTTGGAACCACGAGCACCTGAGTCGGCCATCATGAAAACAGAGTTGATCAATTGTCTGTCTTTAGCAGCCTCGTCCATCATCGCATCAGCCACTTTGTCCGTACATTTAGACCAAGCATCAACAACTTTGTTATACTTCTCGCCTTTGGTAATCAGACCGTCAGCATATTGGTTTTCAAAATCAGATACGAGTTCCTGAGTTTCGCTGACCAAAGTATATTTGGCGGCTGGGATAATCATATCATCCTTACCAAACGAGATACCCGCTTTACAGGATTCACGGAACCCAAGGCCCATAATCTTATCACAGAAAATGACCGTCGCCTTTTGGCCGGCGTGACGATAAACCGTATCGATCAATCCAGCGATTTCCTTTTTCGTCATTGTCCTATTGATGACATCATAAGGTACGAGGTGATGCTTTGGTAGGAATTCAGCGATTTTCAAACGGCCCGGCGTGGTCTCAGCGACTTCATGGGTGACACTGCCATCTTCATGCTTAACCGCAAAACGGCCTTTAACCTTGGCATGAATTGTAACATGCTTGCCGTCGAGCGCAGCTTCAACTTCAGCCATAGAGCCAAGCATCGTGCCTTCACCTTTTTCGCCGTCGCGCATCAGCGACATGTAATACAGACCCAGAATAATATCCTGTGACGGTACAATGATCGGACGACCATTGGCTGGCGACAGAATGTTGTTCGTGGACATCATCAAGACGCGAGCTTCAAGCTGCGCTTCAATAGATAGAGGCACGTGAACCGCCATTTGGTCACCATCAAAGTCAGCATTAAACGCTGCGCAGACGAGCGGGTGAAGACGAATAGCCTTACCTTCAGTTAGCTTAGGTTCAAACGCCTGAATACCAAGACGGTGAAGTGTCGGCGCGCGGTTAAGTAGAACCGGGTGCTCGCGAATAACTTCGTCGAGAATATCCCAAACTTCAGGTCGTTCTTTTTCAACCAGTTTCTTAGACTGTTTAACCGTGCCGGAAAGACCTTTGGCGTCAAGACGCGCATAGATAAACGGCTTGAACAGCTCAAGCGCCATTTTCTTCGGCAGGCCGCATTCGTGGAGTTTCAGCTCAGGGCCAACAACGATAACGGAACGACCAGAATAATCGACGCGCTTTCCGAGCAAGTTTTGACGGAAACGACCTTGCTTACCTTTAAGCATGTCGGACATTGATTTCAGAGGACGCTTATTCGCGCCTGTAATAACGCGGCCACGACGACCATTATCAAACAGAGCATCAACAGATTCTTGTAGCATCCGCTTTTCGTTACGGATGATAATGTCTGGCGCGCGAAGTTCGATCAAACGCTTGAGGCGGTTATTACGGTTGATAACCCGGCGATATAGATCGTTCAGATCAGATGTCGCAAAACGGCCACCATCTAGAGGCACGAGCGGGCGTAGTTCTGGCGGAATGACCGGAACGATAGTCAAAACCATCCACTCAGGACGGTTACCAGAGTTTTTAAACGCTTCTAAAAGTTTCAAACGCTTGGAGAACTTTTTAAGCTTCAGAACGGATCCGGTTTCGCCCATATCAAAGCGGACGCGCTCGATCTCGGCATCAAGGTCCAAATTCATCAGCATTTCGCGAACAGCTTCGGCGCCAATCGCGGCTGTGAAACTATCTTCACCAAATTCAGCCTGAGCTTCGTGGTGCTCTTCTTCGGACAGAATTTGACGTTCAGCCAGTGATGTCAAACCAGGTTCGGTGACAACAAAGCTCTCAAAATACAAAACACGCTCAACTTCTTTAAGCGTCATATCCAGCATTGTGGAAATCCGCGACGGAAGTGATTTTAGAAACCAGATATGCGCAACAGGCGCGGCCAGTTCAATATGGCCCATACGCTCGCGACGAACCCGCGTAACCGTAACTTCAACGCCGCATTTTTCGCAAACAACGCCTTTATACTTCATACGCTTATATTTGCCGCAGAGACATTCATAATCTTTAACAGGACCAAAGATACGGGCACAGAATAGACCGTCTTTTTCCGGCTTGAATGTCCGGTAGTTTATGGTTTCCGGCTTACGGATTTCACCGAATGACCAGCTCATAATTTTCTCAGGGCTCGCCAGAGAAACCCGGATACGGTCAAAGGTAGGACCTTCTTGCGCCGGATTGAAAATGTTCATGACCTCTTGGTTCATAACTTTTTCCTCAAAATGTGAGTTCGTCAAAACAAATAATGACGACTCGTAAAATTCGCATTCACTATAACAGGGCCGTCAAGCCCTGCTTTTCATGACCTCGATTAGCCGTTTGTCAGCTCGATATTTAGACCCAGAGACCGGATCTCTTTGATCAGAACATTGAAACTTTCCGGAATACCCGCTTCGAACGCATCGTCACCACGGACGATTGATTCGTAAACTTTGGTCCGGCCCGCAACATCATCTGACTTAACCGTCAGCATTTCCTGCAAGGTATAAGCCGCGCCATAAGCTTCAAGTGCCCAGACTTCCATCTCACCAAAGCGCTGACCACCGAACTGGGCTTTACCGCCAAGGGGTTGTTGCGTGACAAGTGAGTATGGTCCGATTGAACGGGCGTGGATCTTATCATCCACCAAGTGGTGCAGCTTTAGAAGATACTTATATCCGACAGTCACAGGGCGAATGAACTTCTCACCTGTCCGGCCATCATAAAGATCAACCTGACCAGATTCCGTAAGGCCAGCCGCTTTTAATGTCTCAACAATATCCGGTTCACGCGCGCCATCAAAGACGGGCGTTGCGATCGGAACACCATTGGTCAAATTGCCGGCAAGCTCCAGAATTTCATCGTTCTTACGCGGCATCTCTGCATCTTCACCATAAGCGATGGTAAGAGCATCTTTGACCTGATCCAAATTGCCATCAAGTCTGTAAGATTTCAGAGCTTCATCAATGAGAGCCCCAATACCGGCGCAAGCCCAGCCCAAATGAGTTTCAAGAATTTGTCCGACATTCATTCGCGACGGAACACCCAGAGGATTAAGGCAAATATCGACGCCCTTACCATTTGCTAGGAACGGCATGTCTTCGACCGGGTTGATTTTTGAAATAACACCTTTGTTACCGTGACGACCCGCCATTTTATCTCCAGGTTGAAGCTTACGCTTCACAGCCACAAAGACTTTGACCATTTTCATCACGCCCGGTGGTAGTTCGTCGCCGCGCTGTAGCTTGTCAACCTTGTCGTCAAAACGAGCATCAAGACGCGCTTTAGACGTGTCATACTGCTCTTTAAGAGCTTCAAGTTCGCCGATAGACTTTTCGTCATCAAGACCGATGCGCCACCAATCAGATCGCGGAATTTCCACAAGATTGTCTTCGGTCACAGGACCTTTTTTGAAACCGCGAGGACCAGATACGGCCGTCTTACCCATAAGAGTTTTCTTAACGGCATTGTAAATAGAGCGTTCAAGAATTTTCAGCTCATCATCACGGTCTTGACCAAGAGATTCGATTTCTTCGCGTTCGATCTGCAAAGCCCGTTCGTCTTTTTCAACGCCGTGGCGGTTAAAGACCCGAACTTCCACAACAGTACCAGAAGCCCCAGGCGGTAGCTTAAGAGATGTATCGCGAACGTCAGAGGCTTTTTCACCAAAAATAGCCCGCAAGAGCTTTTCTTCCGGTGTCATCGGGCTTTCGCCCTTTGGCGTAACCTTACCGACAAGAATATCACCAGAGTGAACTTCGGCACCAACGGCAACAATACCGGCTTCGTCGAGATTACGCAGCGCTTCTTCACCGACATTTGGAATGTCCCGTGTAATTTCCTCAGGGCCAAGCTTTGTATCGCGGGCCGCGACAGAAAACTCTTCAAGGTGAACAGATGTATAAACATCATCGCGCACGATACGCTCAGAGATTAGGATCGAATCCTCAAAGTTATAGCCATTCCAGGGCATAAAGGCGACGAGGATGTTACGTCCAAGAGCCAATTCACCGAGGTCGGTCGACGGACCGTCAGCAATGATATCGCCAGGTTTGACAATGTCCCCAACCTTAACAAGTGGACGCTGGTTAATACAGGTCGACTGGTTAGAGCGCTGAAACTTGAGAAGATTATAGATATCGACGCCAGATTTTTTCAAATCTGTTTCTTTAGTCGCGCGGACAACGATACGCCGAGCATCAACTTGCTCAACGATACCTTCACGCCGTGTCGAAACGGTTGCGCCGGAGTCTAGAGCCACAACAGATTCCATACCCGTACCAACCAAAGGCGCTTCAGCCTTTAGAAGCGGCACAGCCTGGCGCATCATGTTGGAGCCCATCAAGGCGCGGTTCGCATCATCATTTTCAAGAAAAGGAATAAGCGCGGCCGCAACAGACACGAGCTGTTTTGGAGAAACGTCAATAAAGTTCACGTCTTCTCTAGGGATCGGCGTCACATCACCGCTCACCCGGCAAGTGACAAACTCTTCCGCTAGCTCACCTTTGTCGTTAATCTCGGCATTGGCCTGCGCAATTTTATAGCGCGCTTCTTCCATAGCAGAAATATAGACGACTTCGTCTTTAAGCTTGCCGTTTTCTACTTTGCGGTATGGGCTTTCGATAAAGCCGTATTTATTAACTCGGGCATGTGTCGCCAAAGAGTTGATCAAACCAATGTTTGGACCCTCGGGTGTTTCAATCGGACAGATACGGCCATAATGTGTCGGGTGGACATCTCGAACTTCAAAGCCAGCACGTTCACGGGTCAGACCACCAGGTCCAAGCGCTGATAGACGGCGTTTGTGCGTAATTTCCGAGAGTGGATTTGTTTGGTCCATAAACTGAGAGAGCTGCGATGACCCGAAGAATTCACGCACAACCGCTGCAGCAGGTTTCGCATTGATCAAATCATGGGGCATGACTGTTTCGATATCGACAGCCGCCATACGTTCTTTGATGGCGCGCTCCATACGCAATAGTCCAATACGGTATTGATTTTCCATCAGCTCCCCAACAGAACGAACACGTCGGTTGCCAAGGTTATCAATGTCATCAACAGAGCCAATGCCGTCTTTGAGCTTCACAAGCGTGTCAACGACAGCCAGCAAATCTTCTTTACGCAGAACGCGCACGTCATCTTCTGTCTCTTGATCAAGACGAATATTCATTTTTACACGGCCAACATCTGACAGGTCATAACGCTCTTGATCAAAGAACAGAGAGTTAAACAAATCTTCAGCCGCTTCTGTTGTCGGCGGCTCACCCGGACGCATAACCCGGTAAATATCAACGAGAGCGCCTTCGCGGCTATCGTTTTTATCAGCCGCAAGCGTTGTTCGAATATAAGGACCAACATTGATGTGATCAATATTCAAAACAGAGAGCTCATTAATACCCGCTTCTGTAAGCGCTTCAATAATCTCAGGGGTTAATTCATCGCTGGCTTCAGCGTAAATCTCGCCCGTCTTGACATTGACGATATCTTCAGCCGCATAACGACTAGCTAGAGATTCGTCGAGGATCAAAGCGTTTTTCAATCCAGCATCGGCAAGCTTCTTAGCGCCGCGCTTCGTGAGCTTACGGCCTTCAGGGGCTGCAACTTCGCCAGTTTTAGCATCAACAAGATCTTCGGTTAGCTTAGCGCCGCGATAATCTTCAGCGTTAAACGGCATGGTCCAGCCGCCTTTTTTCTTATCACGCTTATAATTAATGGCCTTATAGAATTGAGTCAGAATATCTTCTTTACTCATACCAAGAGCATAAAGCACTGTTGTCGCTGGTAATTTACGGCGACGGTCAATACGCGCATGCAGGATGTCTTTGGCGTCAAATTCGAAATCGAGCCATGAACCGCGATACGGGATAATCCGCGCAGAGAACAAGAACTTGCCAGACGAATGGCCTTTACCCTTATCGTGGTCAAAGAACACGCCTGGAGATCTGTGCATTTGAGAGACGATAACACGATCTGTACCATTGACGATAAATGTACCCTTTTCCGTCATAAACGGAATGTCGCCCATATAAACGTCTTGCTCTTTAATGTCTTTAACACTGCGAGCACCGGTATCTTCATCAACATCAAATACGACGAGGCGCATCTTGACCTTTAAAGGCGCAGCATAAGTAATGTCGCGTTGCCGGCATTCTTCTTCGTCAAATTTTGGTGGTTCAAAATCAAAAGACACATATTCTAAAACAGCCCGGTCAGAAAAGTCCCGTACCGGAAAGACTGATTTAAAAACGCCATTCAAACCCTCATCGCCGCGATCTTCGCGCGCAATATCTTTTTGTAGGAATTGATTATAGGAGCTCTTTTGAACTTCGATAAGATTTGGCATCCGAACAACTTCTGGAATCCGTCCAAAGCTTTTGCGAATGCGTTTTTTACCCGTGAATGAAAGCGACATTAAAGACACCTTTCCGCTCTGTGCGGGCCGCCAATAGAACAGCCCTAAAAAAATCTTTTGAACTTTTATACTCTGCGTTCAAAACAGAGACGCTGTCCTTAAATAAAGGGCCCTGCGCATAGGGATAATATCCGGCAACCCAAAGGGCTGCCGGATACCAAGATTACTTAAGCTCGACAGTCGCGCCGGCGGCTTCAAGCTTCTCTTTGATTTCTTCAGCTTCCGCCTTAGGCGCAGCTTCTTTGACAGCTTTAGGTGCGCTCTCAACAAGTTCTTTGGCTTCTTTGAGGCCAAGACCAGTTATTGAACGGACTTCTTTAATGACAGCAATTTTGTTGCCGCCGAATGATGTCATAACAACATCAAAGTCTTCCTTTTCAGCAGCAGCTTCGCCACCGCCGCCGCCGGCCATCATGACAGGCGCTGCAGCTGCAGCTTCAATGCCGTATTCATCCTTAAGGATGTCATTGAGTTCTTTTGCTTCCAAGATGGTCAGTGCGACCAACGATTCAGCTAGCTTTTTTACATCAGCCATTTTAGTTTCCTTTTATCAGTTCGATATTTGCGAGAATGATTGTCGTTTAAGCCGCAGCCTTTTCTTCGATCGTCTTGATCGCACCAGACAGAGCTGATGCAGGCGATGAAAGACGCTGAGCAATTTGAGTAACTGGACCCAACAGAAGTTGAGCAGCCATACCAATAAGCTCTTCGCGTGAAGGTAGTTTGGAAAGTCCCTCGATACCAGAAGTATCAAAGATTTCCTCACCCATGAAACCACCAATGATATTAAAAGCTTTATTATCTTTGGCGAAATCAACAGTCACTTTTGGCGCGCTGATCATGTCTTCGGCATAGGCAACAGCCACAGGTCCGGTTAACATTGATCCAGCAGCCTCAAATGGCTTACCCTTCATCGCAATTTTTGCGAGACGGTTTTTAACGACACGGATTGTAGCGCCCTTCTCTCGAAGTTTAGCACGTAAATCCGTCATTTCCGCAACGGTCATGCCTGAGTACTCAGCCATTACCACGGATCCAGAGTTGTCAAAAATGCCTTCCAGCGTTTTGACCATTTCTGCTTTTTCAGTACGATCCATTTGCGGTCTCCCTGTTTTTGATCTTCACCCCATGTGAAGACCTTCCAAGTGCTCGCCAGCCCATAATTGGAGCTGGAAAGCGATTTCCTGTCCCAGGGCTCGAACTGATCTTCCCAAATCTGGGGTTAAATCAGTCTCATCCTGTCTGTATTGGCAAAATTAAGTCTCTCCCCTATAAATAGAGATGAAACACCAATGGTCTCGGACAGATATTCGGCCGCGCTTTAAGGGCGCAGCCCAATTCTTTAGCTGCTTACAGCAGCCAGATCCACTTTCACACCAGGGCCCATTGTTGAGCTCACAGTGATCTTGCGCATAAATACACCTTTAGCACCGGTTGGACGGGCTTTTTGGATAGCGGCTAAAAACGCGTTGAGGTTTTCCGCTAATTTAGCTTCAGTAAAACTAGCTTTACCGATACCAGCATGAATAAGACCAGCTTTTTCAACCCGGAATTCAACGGCGCCGCCTTTTGAATCGCTCACAGCCTTGGCCACATCCATTGTCACAGTTCCGACTTTAGGATTTGGCATCATGCCTTTTGGACCAAGGATTTTACCCAGACGACCAACAAGCGGCATCATATCAGGTGTTGCGATAACGCGTTCAAATGGCATATCGCCATCTTGAATTTGCTTCATTAAATCTTCAGCACCAACAACATCGGCGCCGGCTGCACGGGCTTCGTCAGCTTTTGCATCTCTAGCAAAAACAGCAACACGCACTGAGCGGCCTGTACCATTTGGAAGGTTACACACGCCACGAACCATTTGGTCAGCATGACGTGGATCAACACCAAGATTGATCGCGATATCTATCGTCTCATCAAACTTAACTTTGGCATTGTCTTTAATAATTTTAACAGCTTCTTCAACTGAATGAAGCTTGTTTTTATCATAAGCAGCGTTAGCGGCTTTTAATCTTTTTCCTAATTTTGCCATGATCTTACCCTGTAACCTCATAGCCCATAGAGCGGGCACTACCTGCAATAATTAAAGCGCCTTGCTCGACATCATTTGCCGATAGGTCAGCCATTTTAAGCTCAGCGATTTCGCGGCATTGGTCCATCGTCACAGTTCCGCCAACTTCGCGGCCCGGGTGATTAGCACCAGATTTCTTACCGGCCATTTTCTTTAGAAAATATGACGCAGGCGGTGTCTTGATCACAAATGTGAAAGACTTGTCCTGATAAACAGTAATAACAGTTGGAATTGGAACACTTTTTTCCATTTCGCTCGTTTTAGCGTTAAACGCTTTAGCGAATTCCATAATATTAACACCGCGCTGGCCCAATGCTGGCCCAAGAGGCGGTGACGGGTTAGCTGCACCCGCAGGGATCATAAGCTTGATGTAGCCATCAATCTTCTTTGCCATTTTCCACTCCATTTCGGATCAAAGATCCGGTTAAATTAAACCATCCGCCTCATGCGGGTGATTATGTGGCGTTCGTGGTACGGCCAGAGGAGGTCTTTACCCCCGCCTTCCACAAACTTTACGCGCTAGGTCGCTTTTTCGACCTGCGTGTAATCGAGTTCGACCGGAGTACCCCGGCCAAAAATATTGATCAGCACTTTAAGACGTGCATTTTCATCATCAGAATCCTCAACCGTCCCCTCAAAGGACTGGAACGACCCGTCGATAACTTTAACTTTTTCGCCAATCTCAAAGGTAATTGTTGGAGCTGGCTTATCCGCGCCTTCGCGAATTTGGCCGACAATCCGAGCAACTTCTTTTTCAGAAACAGGCATTGGCTTACTCGCAGAGCCGAGAAAGCCGGAAACTTTTGGCGTATTTTTCACCAAGTGATAAGCCTCATCCGTCAATTTCATTTTGACCAAGACATAACCCGGGAAGAACTTACGTTCACTCTCGACCTTACGGCCTTTACGAATTTCAACAATCTGTTCAGTCGGCACGAGAATTTCCTCGAAAAGATCACCAAGACCTTTTTCGACAGACTCGCGCTCAAGACTTTCTTTAACGCGCTTCTCAAAATTTGAGTGGGCCTGAACGATATACCATTTAGCGTCCATTAGAGACCGCCTCCAAATCCTAAGACAAAATTGACAACAAAGCGAACGACCATATCAACCACAAAGAAAAAGGCCCCCGTCAACAGAACCATGATCATGACCAGTATTGTGGTCGTGATTGTTTCCTGACGTGTTGGCCAGACGACCTTACGGCCTTCTTGGCGGACCTGGCCCAGATATTTAACCGGGCTGACCTTGTCTTTTACTACGGGCTTTGCTTCAGCCATTTCTTAAACTCCAAAACGCGAGGGATGAAAACCATCTCCCGCGTTGATTATATAGTGAGCCAGCATGCCCTTTAAAAGGACTGGCAGGGGCGGAGGGACTCGAACCCACGACCCTCGGTTTTGGAGACCGATGCTCTACCAACTGAGCTACACCCCTAGGTCACTAGGATGCGGCCCGAAACCGGACCGCTATGATACTTATTTACTCTACGATTGTAGCTACAACACCAGCGCCAACAGTGCGGCCACCTTCACGGATAGCGAAGCGAAGCTTCTCTTCCATGGCGATCGGCACGATCAGAT
>JABABK010000065.1:5993-19470 GCA_014238285.1 Hellea sp. | reverse complement strand
GGCAGCTTAGAGAGTGCATTCCAGACGTTACAAGAATATACGGGCTATATCGCACCAGGTATCGTTGCGGTCTTCCTGATGGGCATGTTCTGGAAACCGACAACATCAGCCGCAGCGATGACAATGCTAGTTGTATCAGTAATTGCAAATATCGCCATGAAATTTGGCGCCGGTGACATCGCTTTCGTTAACCGAGTTTGGATCGTATTCTTAGCTTGTATCGCTGCAGGCGTGATCGTGTCTAAGCTTAATCCGATCGTAAATGATAATGAGGTCGTAGAACTCAGTGAAGTAGATTTCTCGACGAGCGGTGGTTTTAAAATGACTGCGGCAGTAACGGTTGTCATTCTCATCGCTTTATACGCCGTGTTCTGGTAAACTAGGCCATTTATAAAATCAGTAAACGAGCAAGGAGATACTCCCCTTGCTCAAAATATTTATCGCCTATTGCCCTTCTACATCTATAATTGGATATAAAAATGCTGACCAATGACTGGATACTTGTAGGCGACATTGGCGGGACAAATACCCGCCTCGCCCTTGCAAAAAGCGATCGCGGTAAAATACACGTCGAACAGTTTGAAAAATTCAGAGCCAATGAATTTAGGTCATTTGATGACATTGTAAAAAATTATCTAACTCGCCAAGGCTTAAAACCTATTGCCGCCTCCTTAGCGATTGCGGGCCCCATACAAAACGGCAGCGTCACATTGACAAATCGCGACTGGACTATTTCTGCCTCAGAGCTAGTTGAGCAATTTAAATTTCAGCATGTTCAAATGCATAATGATTTCGCAGCCATGTCTCGGTCCGTCTTGCTCATGAATGATGACAGTTTCCAATCCTTATATGATAGTGGCCTCACAAACGCAAAAGCCCCAATCGTCGTCGCTGGCCCAGGAACCGGTTTCGGCATGGGAATAGTAATACCCAGCAATCCCCATCCAGTTGTATTGCCAAGCGAAGGTGGCCACCAAGCCTATGCACCTCAGACAAGGACCGAATTTGAAATCTTATCTATTTTGCAAAAAGATCATGATTTCGTATCGCTTGAATTGGTCTGTTCAGGTAGCGGGATGGACGCAGTTCATAAGGCGATTTGTGAAATTCATGACGTCAAATACGTCAAGACCCCCCCGCAACTCATCCGCAGACGGGCGGAAGAAGGCGAGTTAGTCTGCTCAACCGTTTGCGAGGTAAGGGCAGCAGCCGTTATGGGAGCTGTTGGAGACATGGCCCTAACCTGCGGAGCCCTAGGCGGTGTTGTGCTCGCAGGCGGCGTCAGTGAGCGTCTCATTGATTATATAAGCACTCCAAAGGCTATGGAACGGTTTTTCAATCGTGGCCCACGTAGCGATTATATGAAACGCATATCTATTCGTCTTTTAAAAAACCCAGAAGCCCCCCTTTACGGCGCTGCAGCGCTTTACAATGACCTCGGCCCTAAGGAGTTTTAAGCCGTTCACAATACGTCAGGATGGGTGCTTTAGCGTCTTGCATTCAGTTTCGTTTATCACGTGCCACTTTTTGTATCATTAATATGATTCCAGCGGCCTCACAGAGATAGTGGCGGAGCCATATATCGGTGCATTTTTAGCAACGGAAAAAAGGACCAAGGAAATCTGTAATTTACAAGAAAAATGGTGGTGGTAACCCGGTGGTAACCGCTAAGTTATTGATTCTAGGTTAGGGTTACCACTTTGTGGTAACCGCTAAGTCATTGAAAACATTAAATAAGGACTTGTCCTATATGTGTACCCCATTTTAGGTCGCTAATGCGTCATTAAAATTGCTATGAAACATCTATTTTTTAACGTCAGCTAAGCAGAAAATTCATCAAGTTGTTTGCTAATTTTATTAATCGAGACTACGATTCAAACTGCGTCGTTTTGAACGACCAGGGCTTAGTAACCCTTAACTACCGGCTGGCATCAGCCGAAATGATGCCTCCTCACCTTATGGTCGGGGAGGCAGTGACGTATGTTCAGGGCCTCCCCTCGGGGCGGCCTAAAGGTCCTGCGGCTGTGTAGTTACAGCTTACTAACTCCCCGGTCACCAGAGCGTCGCTCGGTGACCGTTTAACATTAAGGGAGTTATTTATGATAAAACGATTACAATACAAATCTGTCACACTCGCCGTCTTGGCCCTCTTGCCAATAACCAGCTTGGCTTCGGAGCAAAGCGCAAATCTAGAACGGCAGCAGGATTATTCAATCGCTTTGCTGGAAAAGTCTAAAAGCGGTGAAAGTGGCGCCATCGAAGTCGCCACTATTCTTGCCGGTTGCCACGGCTTCTTAACAGAGCTGCACAGCTTTCAAACGCGCAGGGTAAAGATTGCCCTGAAAGACATTATCATGAACGAAGCGACAGCCAGAGACGGACAGAGAGCCGGATATGCCGCTATATACATCATGTTTAATCACGTTGAACGACCGGACGTCTATGTCGATCAAATCTCACAATCCGCCAGAGTGCTCTGGAGAGAAGAAATATCTAAAATGCCAGATAGTCTCAATCACACAGACCATCGCGCCTTAAAGACGTTAGAGAAGCTTCTAGAGTGCAAACAAGCGGCTCCACTGAGCAATTATCTATTCCAAGCAAGTCTTAAAGAAAATGGAATGAGGTAGAACCATGACGGAAAAAGATAACATACTTATCCAAAAAGCTTTGACGGCAGGTATAGAGCGCCCAGAATGGCAAAGAGCTAAGCTCGGCCAATCGCTTACATATATTTTAAGTCGCTCTAGTCATTTTCATCATGGGAATATTAAGAGCGCGAGCGCCGAACGTTATTTTTTGCAAGCAGCCTTGGGCCGAAAAATCCGTATTTTCAAAATATGGAATATTGGGAGAACAGCCATTAAGGATGACCTCTCATTGCTACGGGGAATGCTAGACGAAACGGAACATTGGGACCCAGCATTCGAAGCCCTCGACCGAATACTACAAGGCGCAGGCTTCTAGCCCAGTTACCTTCCTTCATAAACGTTGGAACTATCCGACACGCGCCAGAGCGTCGTAGGCTCAACGCATTATTTAATTAGCCTCAAATCAAGTCCCCTGCTCGCCATCCCAATCATCAATAAATTCAATGCAGCAGCACGCAACTATCAATACTATTCAATAGATGACGATCGAAAACCAGCATCTGCTTTGGGGGCAAAGCGGACATAAGTTAAGCTCCCAAACATAAATTCATTTTACCGAAAATCTGGCAATCCGGTTAGTCCCTGTGAGCCTCCGGTTAAAGCAACCTGCCTTAAAACCATATCAGTCCTGTGAATTCATAGCTATAAAAGCGAAATTGAATAATTCATGTCATATCTTATTTGCACATATAACTTTGTACAGTCGTTACAAGAAATATGCAAAAGGACTTAATATACATATAACTATTTGATATATTTAGATAAATTAAAATAACGGCAGAGACAGTGTGTGTTACCCTCTTACAATGTTATTATTATAATAGGAATAAGACTATATAAATCTCTAAATTAGCGCATAATTTCAATGAAGTTGCCTAAATGTTCTTTATTGTATTCACAATCATACACAAAAATATTCATACAAGCTATTGACAAATATAAATCCATCTCCATTTTGCATTAAAGCAGGAGACAGTAATGCCAGATGATGCAACCGAAAAATTTTCACTCAAGTTAACGGGCTCGGGAATTGATGTAGAGAAAGAAGTGGACGCTGCGACAGCTGCTGCGATTGTTGCCCTAGCTGTCGGTGGGATAAAGCCGCAGTTAAACCCCTCATCGAAAATACCCGCCAGTTCCGCGAGTGCTATCAACACAAATAAGTCTAGGATATCTCTTAGAGAATTCCTTACCAAAGTCGGTCCGAATACAATCAACGAAAAAATAGCAACCATCGGCGTATATCTTCATGATTGTAAATCCCAAGATGATTTCAACAAAGATGATATTGAAGCAGGTTTCAAAAGTGCTCGTGAACCGATGCCATCAAATTTAACCCGAGACATTGGTAGAACCGTTGGTGCAGGTTGGTTGGACGAATCTGATAAAAATGGTCAACTTTATGTAACCAACACTGGTAGCAGCAAAGTACATAGCGGCTTCGGTCGTCAATCCAAATCAAGGAATTAGAAAGGTAGAAACATGGCTCTCAAAGACCTTGTTGCTGACACAAGTAAAATTGATGAAGAGGCGATTGAAAAAATTATCGCTAACTACATTCGATACGACCCAAAGGTTCAGAAAATTATTTTTACGCCTGAGGGTGGGGCGCTTAAAAATAACGCTAAAGTACTGACTTATTTAGTGGCTGTATTGGGTTGGCAATATGTGACTGATGAGGCCGTAAGCGTTTCAACTAAGCCGGGAAATCTTGAATCCGTCCTTGCTATTCCAGGGGGGTCTCTGCGGCCAACATTAAAAAGCTTGAAAGATGCTCATTTAGTTTACGTGGATGATGGTCATTACAAGACTCAAACCGCAAATTTGGAGGCAATCCAGAAAGTTATCTCAGGCGAAAAGCTAGCTGCAAAGAAGTCAAGAAAATCTAAGTCCACAAACAGTGATACTACTGAACTGGAGAGTGGAGATGAAAAAAAGAGTAAAAAATCAGCTTCTGGGGACCTGCAACCGTTACTACAAAAGTGGATATCTGAAGGTTTCTTTGATGATGCAAAGGCCATTGGGGAACTCAAAACTCAATATCACGAACATGCAGTCATCGTTAAAACGACATCTCTATCTGGTTTGTTGCTTAAAGCTGTTCGTGACGGACATCTAACGAGAAGCAAAGTCGAGAAGAACGGGCGATCTGTTTGGGGATATAGAAAATCGTAAATGAGTGATCTTTTAAAATATATCAAGGCTGATCTTTCAGCGCATATTGATAGTTCAATAGTCGACGATATCCTTCAGTCCTACACTAAGTTGCTAGCTAAACATCGTGCGGTGAAGTTGGATGAGGCTTTGCTTGCGGGAGGGCGTTTCGTGGAGCACGTACTTAGAGCAATAGAGTATGTTCGCAGTAATAAAGTTTTATCCGAAATTAAGTCTGTCGCCGCGACCAACAAGGCCATAGAAAATGACACGTCACTACCTGAAACGCTAAGGCTGCTCATTCCGCGCGCTCTTTACGGTATGGTATACAATATCCGCAGCAAGAGAAATGCTGTGCATGTGAAAGAGATTGATCCTCGCAGTATAGACGTTGCGATGAGCGTGGCTGCGGCAAGTTGGGTGCTAGCTGAATTAATACGCGTGTATCACGTATCCGACGAAAAGTCGGTAGAACACTGCATGACCGCCCTAAGCAGAAGTGCAATACCTTATATTGAGTCGATTGATGGCGAAGTTTTTGTAGGGAGGGGAGTTAAGCCTCGCGTAGAAATACTTCTGCTTTTGGCTCATTCTGGTAGCGACGGTCTTTCAAGGACTGACGTGGGTAAGATGGCTAAATGTAGCGCCCCATCCGTTACAACTAATTTGCAAGCGCTCAATTCTGAGCGACTTGTTCACCAATCTGCTTTGAAACGGTATTTTATTACATCACAAGGCGAAACTCAGCTGGCTGAAATCCTATCAAATGAAGCAAAATAACTAACATATCGGATAGACCATTATGTCCGCAATGGGGATTTTAGCGACTTAGTGAGAATGCAAATATATCTAGGGCTTTAACGCGCAAACCCGCCGAAGGTTTCCTTCGAAATCTGATGGAACGGGGTGACAAATTATAAGAAGCTGGCTTCGGCGATATTCTAGTGAACCGCCGTCACCATATTTGGGACGAGTGTTTTTGTGCCCCATCAATAGACATCTGAGGTCATAGTCCAGGCCAGCTTCAAGCATTCTTTTTTCAAATGAATGCCGGAATGAATATATTCTATGGTCGGGAGTTGGAAACAAGCCGCGTCTTCGGAACGTTTTCAACAAAGACACGGACAGCAAATTGCCTTTATCGTGGTACTTTGGAAACCCCTCTTTTGCTTGCTTCATGGCTGACAATGAAACGCCGACGAGCGGAATATCTCTTATGGACGATATCGTCTTAAGCTGCCGATTGCCCTGTTTACGGATCTTTATATGCGGGACGGCATGATTCAAAACGATGTTCTCAGGAAGGATATTCGCGATTTCACTGGGGCGGCAACCTGTTTCAATCAAGGCATAAACCAAACGTATGGCTTGTGAATTCAATCCTTCGAATACAGAGGGCTCCAGGATTTTTGATAGCACCCAATCGTCTTCAAAATGAGGCACGTCTTTTCCGCCATTTTCCGTAAAGTTCAGATTTCGAAATGGGTTTTCTCGGCTCTCTTCACCTTCATATTCCCAATAGGATGAATAGAGCTTGCGCAAATTTCCAATATCTCGATTGCCTGAATTCGGTGAAAGCGGCTTAGCATCTCCCGAAGGCATAACCTTTTCCGCCCACCAATTATAAAACTCACGGGCATGGTCGCGGGTAATTTCCCTCATTGGGGTATCGCCGCATAGCTTGACGAAGTTTGACACAGCGCGTTTTTTTATTTTCTTCCATGAGGCAGTTTGAGACTCTGACTTCCCTATCAGGTCGCTGACTGCAATCTTATTACAGTAAATCTCAAAGGCGACAGAAATCGGAACGCTCGGCTTCTTTGGTATACCAAGAATAGCCTCGGCATCATCTTGTCGTGGCAGAGAAGTCGAGGACAAAGAATCAATTCTTTTAAGAAGCTCTCCTATATCCACACTTCCTAATAATTCTTCATTTGGTGTATATAAAAACCCCTTTGCCATAGCTCTTCGCTTGGCAGCCTCATATCGGTTTATCGCTGACTTTGTATTGCGAAGTGCGATGCTATCATTGTCACTGTTTGTAGAGATACTCGCCCAGTAAAGGTCATCTGCCTCGGCCAAAGAATCACGCCTGGCACAAGCCACCGCCAATGACTTTGTTTTCAGAGACTTCCGAATTGTATCGCGCGGATCCATGTCCTGATATTCACGCGGAATCCGTCTGACATAATGCCAGTTCTCCCCTCTTTTTTGCAAATATCTCAATGGAACATTCAACGCTAGAACCCGGTTTGTTACACAAATTGTTACACATTTTGTTACACAAAATCGGCACACAACTCAAGCCCGCACATATGGATAATATTTTATCCTTATTTTACAGCGACTTATAGATTTATGAATTTACAAAAGTGGTGCGGGCGGCCGGAATTGAACCGGCACTTCCTTACGGAAACAAGATTTTAAGTCTTGCGTGTCTACCAATTCCACCACGCCCGCAAAAGCATTCAAGCCGAATTGAAGCGGCTCTTTAAACCGCGCCGATGTTTTCAACAAGAGGTTTTTTGAATTATCCTGTTAGATTTTCCAGCGTCGCTTTCAGACTAGTCTCCGCCACCTCCAACTCGCTCTCATCAATACCCCGAATGACAATCCGTAATCCATAGCCACCTTCGTCTTTAAAAAACGGATAACTTCCGAATGAAACATCTGGATGCTGCTCTGCAAGCTCCCCGAGCGGGCCGCCGATATCGCCTTCGCCTATGCTTTCGACGGGGATCGTGCGCTGCATCACTTCTGCGCCGCCTTCAATGCGATGCCCTATATCGTCCAGCATAGCGCGCATGATTTGCGGCACGCCGGCTAGGGTGAAGACATTTTTGGTTTGAAAACCGGGGGCGAGCGAGACAGGATTTTTGATTAGGCCGGCGCCATCCGGAATGCGTGCCATACGGCGGCGGGCGGCGTTAAGGTCACTTAACTCATACCGTGTTAACAGCTCATCCAGCGCGTCTTGGCGCTCGGAAATACCCAAACCAAAAGCATCGGCGATACAGTCTGCTGTAATATCATCATGGGTCGGGCCGATACCGCCAGTGGTAAAAACATAATCGAACTTATCAGAAAAATCACGGACAGTTTCCGAAATCGCCTTGGCATCATCGGGCAGAATACGGGCTTCCCCGATTTGGACCCCCAAAGGCCCTAAATACCGAGCGATATCACCTAGATTAGTATCTTGGGTTCGTCCAGTGAGGAGTTCGTCCCCGATCAGTAGAACGCCTGCTGTGACTAATTTCATTTACAGTTGCCCATCATTTATAACCAATTATTTCCGCTAAGCTAATCAATTCATAGGGATTTGAAAGCATTTTTGATCAAGTTATAAATTTTGCCCAGACAAGATTTACCTAACGTATGAAATATGCTATATTGAATAGTTAAAACATACTACTCAGGGGCGCAAAATGAAAAAAACTATTCTCTTTATTACCACATTCAGTCTTACTGCATGTGCAACCAACATTGATCTATCAATTTTAGATCCTGATCAAAACATGATTGCCTCAACGAATACGAATACCAATCTAGATACAGGTTGCCCAGCCGGCACAACAGCTGATGTAACGGCTGTGAACAATCATTTACAAAGCCAGTACGGCATTACCACACCTGTAGCTGCAGGTACGCTCTCAAGCGCGTATTATTTTTTTGGCGGGCAAGGCAACATTCCCTTTAAGCTTCACGTCGAAGCATCAGATAGAGACGGTATCTCAAGCGTTAAGGTCGTTTTTTCTGATACGACAATTACGCAAGACGGCGACTTTGGGCTTGTGTCTATCAGTGAGCTCAATCCTCCAAGCGCAACCAGTTACACAATTGCAAATACGGGAGGGGCCGGAGGATTTGCACATCGGGCTGTGGAGGTTGTAAATAGTGGCTCGACCCAACCAGAAACACAAACTTTGGCTTTTCGAGCAGATGAGCTAGGATCACATCCACGAGTCGTAGTAACGGCCATTGACGCTAACGGTAACAGCGAGACCATCAGCGGAGTCATTTACTCCCATAATGTTTGCAACTAGGATTACACTTAACACCTTGACGACTTTGGTATTTGCTTCAGATCCGTAATTTCGGTCTCTCTCACGCCTTGTCGAATACTATTTTATGATGACATCAAAGCTGACTTCAAACTCAGGCGTTCCAAGTCCAGTTGAGGCGACAAACGCGCCTTTAGGGTTGATCCGGATATGGGTAACATTCAGATCACCGCCAGTCCCATCAGCTATTGGTATATAGGTAAAGCTAGATCCATTATCATTTGAAAATGACACGTCATCCGTCAGGTTTGAAAGAGACGTAAAAGAATATGTCAGATTGCTATTGGGACTGCCGTCAAGAAACTCGACAGGACCTGATCCAGGCGTTGCAATATCAGCAACTTTCAAGCTAACATCACCTGGAATAGCGTCTGTAATCACGACTGAATCCGCGTCCACTGCCGTATTGCCAATACTTTGGGCACTAATGGTATATCTTACTTCACTGCCTGGCAGCGCGTAATTTCCAGCCGATAAGGCAGCTGTTTTATCCGCATCGATCAACCCGTCAAAAACGGCATGAAAACTATCAGAAAAAGAAACCATCCCTACGTTTTCAGAGGTATGAGACCGTTCATTATCATTAAATTGGTCCTCATCAATATTGAGCCCGACAGTATTGCCGGTTAAGCCGCACCGACGCACCCAGCCACCATCGCCGCCGTCTCGAGAGTTTTTCGTGGCAATCACAACAGGGTTTGCCCAGCTCGGTCCAGAAAACTGATGGAATGTACAACCTGATCCATTATCCCAGCCTTGCACATCATCGCCTGAATTTCGGCTATCCCAAAATATAGAACTTCCGCCGGTATCAGAAAACTGCCCCGAAAACCCATTCGGAAAAGCAATCCACCCGATAACTTCCGGATCGACAATGCCCGGAGACGCCTCGCTTCGCTCCAATGCCATTTGGACGGATGAAGTTCCGGGCGCCAACATGGCTACAGACAAAAAAGGCTGAGAAAATGTACCAGGGACAATATTTTCTTCGCTAGCCATCGTTTGAATTGATGCCACAACACTGGCAAAGCTACCGAGGGATGTCCCAAAATTCACTATATCCCAGCCTGTTGGCACGCCGACGACGCCGCTAGCTTGCTGCGTCGATGTTGAATGAAAACCAGCCGCGATCTGTGTTCCATCAGGCAAAAGGCTGACCCCCGCTTCCATAGCCATGTAATGAAAATTCATCACAACATGAGGACCGTCTTCGCCGGGGGCTTCCACAGCAGCGACATCGAAACTCGTTGTCGTTACATTTTTGATCCGAAGCTCTGAAGGATCTCCGCCTTCGTTTGTTGGCGTAACAACGACCACAGGCGCTGTATCAAAACTTTGTTGAAAATTGATGGTCTTAAATACAGGTGATGAGAATCCGTCTTCGGTTGCAGCAAACCCGCTTTCCAGCTCCCAAGCATGCGCGCTTATCGCCGTAGAAAGCGACAAAATCCCCCCCAGAATCATCCTGGTTACACATGTCATTGTTCGGAAACTCTATGAGAGCAGCCTTAAGAAATGCTAAAACTTAATAGCTAACAAATCAATTATCGAGGCAAAGAACTGCCACCGTAGCTAATTTCATTTATGCTTTTTCCGGTTTTTTCGTCTCTTCTTTTTCTTCGGAATTGCAACTTTAAAATCCGGGGTCGCAGGTGTTAATCCTATTGGCAAAAGCCTATAACCACTACCATCTGAACCATGATCAGATGCAGCCTGCCAAGTCCGCATGTAACTTTCTGCCCCGTGCATGAAATCCCGAAGCGCAGCGTCGCCAGCAACAACCCGTATGTCTTCGACATAATCCGGGATCAAACCATAATGAGCGAGACCATCACGGGCAAAATCATAGATCCGTTCGCCCGAGACTTGCCTATCGACAGAAATTTCGCCGTCAATTCCTATAAATGGATAGATAACCCGATCTGGTGTTCCCTCATCTAAAGGCGCTGAGTGACCGCCCGCAAATCCGTTAAAGTCAAAGCCAAAACCTGTGCCTTTTTTATATTGTTTGCGTAAAGCTTCTTCGCTGGCTATTTTTGAAACCATAGACTCAGCTCTGGACGCGTAATATGTTTTAAAGCCGCCGAGCTGATAGAGACGCTCTGTGAATTTGTCATCCATCCAGCCATGGGAAGAAATAACGCCGGAATATTCAAGCTCTTCTAAAACACTAAACGTTTGCTTGGCACCTTTTACGCTCATATGATCAATATCGAGCAGCATCTTGCGGTCGACCATGCCGCGCAGCGCATGTTCACCCAAATCCGTCAAACCGCGTATATTACAATGAGGTCCTGGGCCATATCCCGGGACAATGTCTTCTCCGGCTAGAAGCGCGAGGATTTCCGGCAATATAACATCCTCGACATTCAGAGTATTATCTTGAAATTCGTCAGGACACGCTTCCGCCTCCCAGAAGTTTCCGTTCAAAACCTTATTACCGATATTGACAAACGTGCCGCCATCGCCGCCGTCAAACCGAATACCGCAAAGGGCATTGTCATATTTATGGCAGAGATAAATCGCGCGAATACCAAGGTCATGCCACTCGTCCAGTCCAGCATCAATATCGGCGACATCACAATTAGGCGTATCAATCGTTAAAGAACAGCCAAAAGGCTCACTGGCTTCGACGCCAAGAATAACGGCAAGCTTGCCCTCGGTGATAACGGCGCGCGCTTCTTCCGGCGATTTAACAATCCGAAACCAACCGGTACCGGGACCGCCATGAAGACGATCAATATAGGCCTCGAGGTCATAATTTTTTTGAGTTTGGACGCGGACTGAATCCATATCGTCACAAGCATTTTCATTGTTTTGAAGTGGCAAGCTACAGAGCACGCTATTATTGGTCATATAGCTGACCATCAGCCTTTGACCACCACGCCATGACCGCTCTATCCATCGGTAATACATTTGCTGGTGAGTGACCGTGTCATAGCTTGGCCAATCGGTCAACATAGGCCAGCCTGCCGGGTCATGATGTGTTTTCCCGACGGTAAAGTTTTCTATAACAGCATCTGCGCCGTCTGGAAAATGATAGGTGCAATCCTGTAATGCCAGAACGGCGCCGCCATGTGAAAAGCTCTCCCCGCAGAGCATATTTCCACCAAAGGCTTCATGAGTTGTAACATGGGTATGGGCATCAACTAATCCCATCAAACCTCTATTGGATATCCCGCCATCACGGGGTGGAACACCGTCAAAAATCGGCCCAGTAATATTAATTTGTGGCTCGCCCGAAGGCACAGCGCCCCAATAGGGCGTGATACGACCAGCGGCAGGCGCTTCAACATAATTCATCTGGGGGTTATCGTCCGCAAAAGCGGATGAAGGGACTAAGCTGGCACAAACCGCTATGACCGCTGCTGATATAGTTCCGCTCATTCGATTTATCGTTTTTCCACCTGATAAATTAGCCATAAACACGTTCTCCCTAACCCATATTACCCCAAAACTGTGTTCATTGACAGTTTCCTTTTTTTTAAACCCCCTTATAGCTCAAATCCTATGAGTATCATTTTCGAAATTCCGACAAAAGGCCCGGGCCTGTATGAATTCACAAACCAAGTGCAGGATTATGTCAGAGCCAACGCGCAAGACACGGGTCTATTGACGCTTTTTGTCCGCCACACATCTTGTTCCCTCTTAATATCTGAAAATGCAGATGCGGATGTGAAGCGCGATATGAATGAGTTTTTTGCGCGTCTGGTCCCGAGTACAGATCAGCCTTCTATGAGTTGGGTCCGTCATACGTGCGAAGGGCCTGATGATATGCCCGCCCATATCAAGGCTGCCCTAACACCCGTCTCAATCAACATTCCAATCGTCGACGGCTGCCTCGTTCTCGGGACTTGGCAGGGAATCTTCCTGTTCGAACATAGAGATAACCCACATCACCGGACAGTTGCTGGTCATATAGTAAGCTAGGGTCATAAAAATGCTGCTAACTCCAGAATTTGCCACGCGCTTTGCCGAAGAATGGATCGATGCATGGAATTTAAAAGACATTGATAAAATCATGAAACCCTATTCTGACGATATCGAATTTCATTCCCCTAACATAGGCAAGGTCATGAATACTGGCGCAAACTACCTCCTAAATAAAAAAGAACTCAGAGCTTACTGGACCAGGGCGTTGGATTTAGTTCCTGAACTCAATTTTGTTTTCCAATCCGTTTTGGTCAGTTCTGATGGACTAACAATTCTTTACGAAAATGATCGCCAGCAAAATGTCGCTGAGACATTTATATTTAATAAGGATGGGTTGGTTCGATTGTGCATAGCGGCGAAAACATCAACCAAGCAGGTTTCATGAAATTCCCTGCCCCCATCCAAAAAGGCGTTCTCATAAAACGCTATAAACGCTTCCTCGCGGATATAATCCTTGGCGACGAAATCATTCTCGCGCATTGCGCTAATACCGGCTCGATGAAGGGCGTCAAAGATGAACGCGCGGTGGTTTGGGTAACGGAAGCTCAAAACCCGAACCGAAAACTCAAATGGGACTGGCAGGTTATTGAAGTGAATGGCGCGAGAGTCTGCATCAACACAGCCACAGCTAACCCTATTGTCGAAGAGGCCATATTAGCAGGTCAAATTCCTGAG
>JABABK010000065.1:0-5983 GCA_014238285.1 Hellea sp. | reverse complement strand
CGCCGAGAAGTCAAATATGGCCAAAATAGCCGAATTGATATCTTGCTCGGAGACGAGACCAAACCACTTTGCTATGTGGAGGTGAAGAACGTCACCCTATCCCGCACTCAAGGCCTAGCCGAATTTCCTGATAGCCCAACGGCGCGCGGTACAAAACATTTAAGAGAACTTGCCGATATGGCCCGTCAAGGCCACCGCGCCGTGATGTTTTATTTGGTCAACCGTACAGATTGTACAAATTTTAAGCTGGCCGATGACGTTGACCCGAATTATGCGAAGGAGTGTGCAAAGGCACAGGATGCGGGTGTGGAGATCCTAGTTTATCGGACAGATATTCGGCCCGAAGGTATTGTCATAGAAGCTCACTTGATTGCTAAGCCCTGACCATAGGCTTTAATAACGCTCAATCACATCTAAACGTTCACGGGCATACCGTCTTAGCCCCGAATCTTGTGACCAGACCAACGCCTTCTCAAAAACTAACTTAGCTTCTTCATATGCGCCTGCGGTCAATAAAATTTCTGCCATTTCCAAATTACTTACAAGGAAATTCAAGCTCCTAAAATAATCCAATACACCCCGCGCTGACGCAATAGCTTGCTTTGAAGGGGTGCTCGTCGAGAAACTCCGCGCATAAAAATAATGAGCCGTTACATCATCTGGGTTAGCTTTCATGGCCTTAAATAGATTTTTCCGGGCGGCTTCGACCGACGCTTCTTGAGTTCCTAAAGCTTTATAAGCTTGAATTTGAGCCATGCCTAATGTTCGTCGTGCAGGACCGGATTCCGGCATTCGCTCTAATACTTTTTCAGCCAGTTTTATCGCTAGTTTATAATCACCAGAATCTAACGCTAACAGTCCCCGAGACGTTAAAATATCAGCCGTTTGACCAAGATCTTCTTCAGCTTCATCTAAGAACGCTTTGGCTAATTCTCTACTCTCTTCAGAATCAAAAACATGCCTCACGGCTTCGCCATAATGATATTTGAGTTTTGCCTTAGAAATTTTTTGTACAGTAACTTTAGGTGTTCTAAAATCATCGTCGACTTTAGCCCTGACATAACTGACACGTTTTTTATCGTAATAGGCTTTGATCAATTTGGCGAATTCATCATGCGTCACCCCCATAGTAATTTCAAATGCGTTTGCAGGTGCATCCGGCCTATTGATCAAATCAATATAACTTTGCATTTTTTTGGGATATCCATCTGTCGATTGAATAAAATGAGCCGCCAACCAGCTTTGTGCATAAAATAGGCTTTGCGTAATATCATTAGATTTATTGCCCTGGTTTTTAAACGGGTATTTTCGAACCGAATTGATGATGACATCAATCGGCAACCATTTATAACTCGCTAAGGTCCAACCTCTTGTTGTCGGAAGGCCTATTTCAAACTCCCTTTTCTTTGAATTAAACGTGAATGTTGAAAGGTAATCCGCATATCCCTCATTATACCAACGCGGATAATGTTTATGCGTAAAACTGGCGAGGATGTGATGAGTATATTCGTGATAAGCCGTCTGTCGTGCAGGTTTGCCTTCCTTAAAGCCGCCCTCTGTTGTCAAAAGAAACACTGGGCCCTCAAGGGTTGTTGTATAAAGACCACCAATGTTGTCACGACCAGATACTTTTTCAATTCGACTTTGTGTTTTAAACCCATAAATTTTGACCGGAATGAGTTCAGGACCCGGATCCATATTATAGATAGTAAATAAGATTGCTCGGTAGTTTTCTAATCCTTCGATCAACGAGATTGCATTTTTCTCGGACGTATCCCATGCGAATACAAAATTTTCCGATCTAGCTTCAATAGGCCCCGCGCTCGCAGAAGCAAAGAAACAGATTAAGACCCAAAATACGATAATAATTCTAGTCATTATTCAACCCACATTAGTAATTTTTCACCTAACTACGAGATAGCCACCTTTCGCGCAAGTGGCGCACCTGACATTTAACAGAACCAACAACAATTTCTAATTTCAAAAAATCATTTCTGTGTTATTGAAAGATAACAACAATCTATTGTGGGATATTTTATGAAACCATTTATTGCCGTCCTTTTTTTTACGTTGAGTGTACTTTGCCCATCAATAGCGCTTGCTGAAAATGCAATTCAAGCCACGTCTCCAAATTTTGTCTTATCGGGAGAGATTCCAACGCAAGACGCGGCAGATATAATCATGGAATTAGAAGAATTTCGGGCGGCCCTTCTAGATTTGCACGACATTCCCAGCAAAACAAAAGATTTTGTTTTAGATATTTACATCGTTTCGGACCCTGAAATATTTAAAATTCTGGACGTCGGTGAAGCCTTTGTCGCCATTTATTCACCTTCAATCGCTGGACCTAGAGTGATCGTCAACGGAAATACCCTTAGGGAACGGCCCGATTACTTACGCCATAGTTTACGACATGAATATGTACATCATTTCAATTCCCTTTATCAAAAGATTGTCATTCCTCAATGGATGGATGAAGGCTTGGCAGAGTATTATGCCGCTTATGAAAAAAGACCTGATGGTCAATTTACATTTGGCAAAGATATTGAGGTGTCAAAATACATCATGACCTATCCGACCGAAGGTTGGATATCCATGGAACGAATCCTAGCTTCATTCGCGAGCATAGAGCAAGGCGGTCAGGGAGGCCAAAAATTCATACCACAATGGAAGGGCCCGCACCCCTATAAAGTTGACCTGTTCTATGCCCAAAGCTGGGCCCTAGTTCATTATATGATGAACCAGGAAAATGGACTGGAAAGGCTAGATGGGCACAATGAATATCTGATTGGAATCACGAGTGGGAACGCCGAAAAGATATCTGCTAAAACACATGACGAGTACATAGTGATCAGCGCCGCTCAGGATCGTGAAATTTCGGATGCGTTCATCCGTGCATACAGATTTGGCGAAGCGGAATTCCCAGCCATTTTACAAAATTACATCACTGCAGAAAAGTTACCCGTAAAAACCATAGCGCTTAAATCATCATTTACCCAACCTGCAACACCCATCAAACAGTTAACTGAAATAGAATTCGCAGCACTTCAATATCGCCTAATGTCTACTGTTGCGCGTGGGGCTACAATTAATTCAAAAATGAAAGAGCTTAGAGTGCGTTTGGATGCAGCTCCGGAAATGGAGCTTAGTCTATTAGTGTCTGATGCGGTGCAGCAAAAACTTTTAGGTGCTAATGCACTGGCGATTGAAAAACTCGATCAAGCTCTCGCTATTAATCCCAATGTCAAAGACGCCACTATATTAAAGATCCAAACGCTTTTCGAAGAACTCAATAATCAATATTTTCAAAACGGCGAGAAAGTACGCAGCGCGTTAAGAAGCGAATTGGCCAAACAACCTGAAAACCCTTTATACCTTGTCATAATGGCCGTGTCAGGTGTTCGAGACATCGACGAGCCGCCCGCCGAAGTGACGAATGCTTTGCAAAAAATTGAGCAGACTCAACTTGTCCGGCGACATCCCATGATCGCATTTTCATTGGTCAATCATTATGTCGCTAAAGAAGAGTATGAGACAGCCCTATATATCGCAAGGCGCGCCAATCTCTTTTTCCCTGGAAACTCTTTTCCCGTAATCGGGATTATCCATGAACTTGAACAGGAAATAGAAAGAGCCTCAAAAAGCGAATAGCGGTTGGAAAACTGAAACCTCCCTGATATAGGCCCCCTATGAATTATGTAGATGCGATAGATGCGCCGCTTGAGCGGGATGGTTCCATTAAGCTTCATGGCCCCGAAGGCTTTGAAGGCATGCGTAAGGCTGGCCGTCTGGCTGCTGAATGTTTGGACATGTTAGCCCCTATGGTCAAACCGGGCGTGAGCACGGAAACACTTGATCGTACCGCTTTTGAATTTGTTATCGATAATGGCGGTGTGCCTGCTTGTCTGGGTTATCGCGGCTATCAACACACGACCTGTACATCCGTCAATCATGTTGTCTGCCACGGCATTCCATCACCAAAACCACTTAAAGACGGCGATATCGTCAATATTGATGTCACCGTCATCGTAGATGGATGGCACGGCGATACTTCGCGCATGTATCCGGTCGGCGTGATCAACCGACGCGCTGAACGACTCATCAATATTACTTATGACAGCTTGATGCTGGGCATTGCGGCCGTAAAACCAGGCAACACAACAGGTGACATCGGTCATGCAATTCAGAAATTTGCTGAAGGCGAACGCTGTTCAGTGGTTCAAGATTTCTGCGGGCATGGTCTTGGTAAATTATTCCATGACGCGCCAAACATTTTGCACCTCGGCCGCCCGGGTCAAGGTGAAGTCCTCAAAGAAGGCATGTTCTTTACCATCGAGCCCATGATTAATCTGGGAAAACCAACGGTTAAAATTCTATCTGATGGTTGGACGGCTGTAACGCGTGACCGCAAGCTCACAGCGCAATTTGAACATTCTATTGGGGTCACCAAAGAGGGCTGCGAGATTTTTACGCTCTCGCCCAAAGATCTTCACCGCCCACCCTATGTCTAATGGCGGAAAAACCCCATTATCATCAACACAGAGACCGCCTGCGCGAAAGATTTAAAACCGCAGGGCCAGACGCCCTCGCCGATTACGAGCTTCTAGAACTTTATCTTTTCAATTCTATTCCGCGACAAGACGTTAAACCCATCGCCAAACGTTTGATCGACCGCTTTGGTAGTTTTGCCGAAACTCTCGCCGCGCCTATTGAACACTTAACCGAAGTCAAAGGCATTGGCCCCAAGACCGCGCTCGATTTAAAAATCATCAAAGCGGCCGCGACTAAGCTTGGCCAGGAAACCGTCATGGGGACGCCTATTCTATCATCATGGACGGCCCTGATGGAATATTGCCGCAGCGCAATGCAGTTTGAAGCCAAGGAACAGTTTCGGGTACTATTCCTCGATAAAAAAAACCGCCTCATCGCCGATGAAGTGCTCGGACGCGGCACCGTTGACCGGGCGCCCGTTTATCCCCGCGAAGTTATCAAGCGAGCGCTTGACTTAAGCGCCACAGCCATCATTCTGGCCCATAATCATCCTTCGGGCGATCCGACTCCCAGTCAAAGCGATATCGATATGACACAGAAAATCATAGAGGCCGGAAAGACAATCGGTATTATCGTGCATGATCATATAATAATTGGCCGCAACGATATTGTGAGCTTTAAAACACTCGGACTAATGTAATGGGCCATCGCACTCAGATAATGTATATTGAGCCTAAATACGGCGTGGCATCCCTCAACGCTTGGATTGGTAACGTCACTTTTTCCAAAACTGGCAAAACCATATCCTATGACGGTATGAAGTTTCAATCTTTGAAAGGTGTTGGCTACAAAGCCAATTATTTCGAAATTGAAAGCGGCACCCATTACTGGATTTCAGGTTGCCGCAAAGACGGAAATGATGGCTTATACGCGGTTACAGTCCATGTTGATGAAGACATTCGCGCTGAATATTGGACCAGTATCCGTAGGTTATCTGACAGAAAAAATCAGGTGAGCTTCAAATCTAGAGGCAAACATCGAGTCGGAAAACAAGATTTGAAAAATAAAGTCGGAAACGTATAGGGACTAATGTAATGCAGGAAAAAAAAAGCAACCGCACGCTTGTCCTTTGGCTTTTAACCATTGTTTATATGGTCAACTTCATAGATCGGCAGATTATTGGCATTCTATCGCCATCCATAAAGGCAGATCTTGGATTTACCGATGGTCAACTTGGTTGGCTCAAAGGCATGGCCTTTGCCTTACTTTACACAACTGTCGGCCTCCCAATCGCTTGGCTTGCAGATCGATATAGCCGCTCAAAAATTGTCGCAGTTTCCCTTGCGGTTTGGAGTGGGTTTACAGCTCTTACTGGTATGGCAGGCAATTTCACCTCTATGCTCATGGCGCGGATAGGCGTTGGTATCGGTGAAGCCGGTGGCAGTCCGCCGTCTCACTCGATGATTTCTGACCTTTAAAAAAAAAAAAAACG
>JABABK010000064.1 GCA_014238285.1 Hellea sp. | reverse complement strand
CCGCGAGATTAGGCTTCATGCTTCTATAGATATCCATGGTGAAGATCGTGGAGATGGAATTCATCATCGAGGCAAGGGAAGAAACAATCGCTGCGATCAAGGCGGCGAATATCAAGCCCTTAAGGCCCGATGGCATGATTTTCATCACTTCGGGATAAGCCCTATCAGATTTTTCGGCGAGGGCGGCACCATCAACAACGCTGCCCATTTCCGGCATGGCGAGCATGACTGCAGCGATACCTGGAAGGACGATAATAACTGGCATAAGGATTTTTAGGGCAGCTGCAAACGCTAAGCCTTTTTGAGCTTCCCGAATGCTTTTAGCCCCAAGAGCTCTTTGGATGATATATTGATTAAATCCCCAATAGGAGAAGTGAAGAACCCATAATCCGCCGAGCAAAGTCCAAATGCCGGGAAGGTCACTATAGGCAGGATGGTCTTTGTCGAGGATCATATCGAATTTGCCAGGAATTTCCGTGTAAAGGCGTTCAAATCCAGCGATAACCCCTTCCCCTTGACCGATAATCCCCATTGTCATCCAGGCAATGATTAGGCCGCCTGCGACCAGAATGACGACTTGGATAATGTCGGTTAAGGCTACGGCTTTTAACCCGCCATACATGGAATAAGCCAGAGCGAACGCGCCAAGTGCGGCCATGCCCCAGAATAAAGGCATGCCTGTCAGGGAGTTGATAGCGAGAGATCCAAGCCACAAAACCGTGGTGAGATTGACGGCTGTATAAAGAGCAATCCAATAAACGGACATCGTCATTTTAACATTGTGCCCAAATCTTTGGTCCAAGAATTGCGGCATTGTGTAAATTTCCCGTTTGATAAAGACGGGAAGGAAGAACGCTGCAACGATTAGCAGTACAATGGCTGCTTGCCATTCATAGGCTGCAATCGCGAGTCCAACTACAAAACCTTGGCCGGACATGCCGATTATTTGCTCAGCAGAGATGTTTGCTGCGATAAGAGAGGCACCGATCGCCCACCAAGGCAATGATTTGCCCGCCAGAAAGTAGTCTTCAGTGCTTTTCTCGGTGCCCTTAGGTTCCCTTGAAACATATTGCGCGACGGCAAATAATATGACGGCATAGGCCGCCACGACGATCATATCGAGCGTGCTTAAAAACATTGTCTTCCCCTTTTAACTTGCCTTTTATTTAGCCTTAGCTGGGCAAGTTCCTTTTTCGATTGATTTTACGATAGTTGCTGAATGCAGCGAGATTGTCGCTTTGCTTTCACTCGTTAATTGAAAGGCTGTGTTGATAGTGTCAGGTTTAAGACCTGCGCCTGTAAAACAACTTAACTGGACACTGGATGTCGTCCATTCACCCTCGGATAAGTCTGTGACCAAATCAGAAATGTCTAGCTGTGCGCCGCAACCATCTCCGCAGCCCATGCCAATGGCGATTGCGCCTTCAGGTGTCTCATCTATTCGCCATTGGAGCTTTAGGGCAAGGTTATCTGTCTCGCCTAAAGACGTCAGATCGATTGAACGGCGAGTTCTGATGCTGGCACTGGCTTTGCCATTGCCAGACCAGGTTATAACCCGTGAGTCTTCCTGAGCTTTGAAGTCCGTACCATGGATTGATACACCGCCGCCAAGACTTGAACCTTTGAGAGCTGTCATTGGTGTGTTTAAGTTAGAGCTATCACCGAGGTATAGCATAAAGGGACTAGCCGCATCGCCGCGCGCCACGATCTTGCCATCAAATGAAGTTGCAATATTAGATATACCTGATTTCTCGGAGAGTGTTTTAAAGTCGCCGGAGTTTTTATAAGATAGGCCATATCCGTATGGATATAATACGCCTTCTTTATCATCATCATTTATAATGCGGCCCGTTCCATCGGATGGCCATGTAAATGACAATTTACCTTTGAAGTCGTGACGGGGATTGCCATCATTCCTGCCCACAAGAACATCAGCAACCCCGCCGCCTTCCGTTCCCGGAAGCCATGCAACCACAAAAGCATCAGACGCATTTAACAGCGGGTTCACCCAAAGCGGACGCCCTGTGAGGAATACGGAGACGACCGGAATCCCTTGGGATTTAAGCTCTTTAACGAGCGCTATGTTTTCTCCGTCATTAAATTCAAATACGAGATCGGATCGATCGCCTCTATATTCAGCGTAGGGCTGTTCACCAAAAACAACGACAGCGACGTCAGGTCGGCTGGCATATTTACCATCTGTCGAATGAGTAGCTGATCCACCTGTTTCTGATATAGCTGATTTTATGCCAGAGAAAATTGTCTCTCCGGTTTCGAAGGCATCGTTCTTATTGGAATCACCTTGCCAAGAAAGGGTCCAGCCACCGGTTTGTTGCTGCATTGAATCAGCGCCGCTACCAGTGACGAGGATATTTGTATTGGGCTTGAATGGGAGTACCGAATATTCATTTTTGAGCAGCACGAGTGACTCGCGAACGGCTTGACGGGCTATTGCCGAATGTTCGGGCGCGCCTAATGCACTTAAATCTGTGCTGGCACGTTTAGAGGGAAGGCCGGCTTCAAATAGGCCCGCGCGAATTTTTACTTCTAGAATGCGTGTCACGGCTTCATCCAGACGCACTAGGCTAAGCTCACCTGATTTGGCTTGTATGAGGAGAGATTTATATAATCCCTTCCAACTATCCGGCGCCATATACATGTCGACGCCAGCTTCTAGAGAAGCAGGGCAGTCTGTAGCGGTACAGCCTGGAATTTCGGCATGGCCATTCCAGTCACCGACCACAAAACCAGTGAAGCCCATTTCTCCGCGAAGAATATTGTTGAGCAAAACCTTAGAGCCGTGCATCTTTTCCCCGTTGATACTGGAAAATGACGCCATGACGGTTTGGACGCCAGCATCAAAGGCCGGGCCATAGCCTGCGCCGTGCAATTTAATGAGTTCTTCGGCATCGCCGATAGTGTCACCTTTATCAATTCCAAATTCTGTCCCGCCATCTCCAATAAAGTGTTTGGCTGTGGCAACGACATGGTCGCCTATTAGGAAGTCTTTGCCAGTTTCAAGACCTTGAAGGCCTTCGACCATAGATTTGGAGTAAGCGGCTACAATTTCCGGGTTTTCGGAATAGCTTTCATAGGCGCGGCCCCACCGATCATCGCGGGCAACGGCGAGAGTAGGGGCAAATGTCCAGTCGATGCCGGTCGCCCGGATCTCTTTTGCTGTAACGGCACCGATTTTTTCAATCAAAGCCGGATTTCGCATGGCGCCAAGGCCGATGTTGTGAGGGAATATCGTCGCATTTTGTAGGTTGTTGTGCCCATGAACCGCATCTGTGCCCCAAATGGCGGGAATACTAACACCACCGTCAGATTTATCAGTCGAGGCGAGCCAGTATTTATCAGCTAAGGCGACCCATGCTTCGGGTTTAGCCACAACGCCGCCGCCGGGAGCTGAGTTACCACCGTTCAGAACTGAGCCAAGGTTGTAAGTCTTTAAGTCTTTTGGTTTTACGGTAGAGATATCGCCTTGAAGGATTTGACCGATTTTTTCTTCTAGTGTCATAGCTGCTAGAATATTGGCTGCGCGGGCTTCAATAGAAATAGCTGTCGACGTGTCGTTCCCCATAGGGACGTCATTGGTATTATTGCAGGCGGTAAGAGCCAAGATGGCTGAAATGGCTAATGTAGAGACGGCTGTTTTCATTATTATATTCCCGCAAACGGTTGTTGTCCTAGAAGGTTAGGGACAATTTTTGTCCGATTATTGTCTTGTGCTGGACAAAGTCAATGCTTAATTGTCTCGTAAGTTAAAGAATCTTCCTTGCAGTGTGGACATAAAATCGCGCATAATAGAGTGGGGAACTTATAAAGGGTCAGCATGGCGACGATTACAGAAGTGGCCAAATTGGCAGGGGTTTCGGTGAAGACCGTATCTCGTGTCATGAATAACTACGAACATATCAGTCCTAAAACCCGTAAAAAAGTTGAGGACGCGATACAGGAACTTAGCTATGCGCCGAGCTCTATTGCGCGCCAGCTGCGTATGGGCGACTCTCTTAGTATCGGAATGATCTATGGCGATCCAAGTAGTGGTTATCAGTCGCGTCTAAATCATGCCGTTTTGAAAGCCTGTTCCGATGCACGTCGTTATTTGGCGGTCGAACTATTTGATGAAAAAAATATGGACTGGCAAAAGCAAGTTGAGGATTTTCTAGATCGAACAAAAGTGACCAATATGATCCTGGTTCCGCCTATGTGCGATTCCACGGATTTACATGAGCTTTTAACGCGACGGCAAGTCAATTTTGTCTTAATTTCGCCCTCCCGGGCCATAGCTGGGGCCAGTTCAATTGCTATGGATGATCGCCGCGCTTCCCGTGAAATGATTAATCATTTCATAGAGTTAGGTCACATACGAATTGGTCACATTAGTGGTCACCCTGATCATGTCGCGACGCTTTTACGTCGCCAGGGCTATGAAGAGGCGCTGCACCGGGCGGGGATTCCTCTGCGCGATGAATATCTTGAGTCTGGTCGATTTAGATTTCGTAACGCGCTCGAGTGTGCTGATAGAATGTTGCAATTAGATGAGCGTCCTACCGCTATTTTGGCGGCAAATGATGAAATGGCGGCGGCTGTTGTTATGACGGCTAACCGATTAGGTATTCGTGTGCCAGAAGACCTGTCAGTTGCCGGTTTTGATGATACCCCGATTGCTAAAACTATTTGGCCTGAGCTAACAACTGTTGCGCAGCCTTTTGAGGACATTGCGAAAGCTGCTGTTGAGTCCATGCGAACAATGAAGCGTACAGGGTTGTCTGTGTCAGAGACATTGATTCTCGAGCATGAGGTTGTGATTCGCGCCTCTACGGGCCCTGCGCCAGAATAAACTGTATTCTTTCCTGCAAGTATTGGCGTGGCTGGTGTGTTATTTTTGTCACGGGAGTTGTTAAAATTGTCCTATTCATGACTTTTTCTTGACAACGGTGGACAATTGTACATGTTGCACGAGACAAATAGCGCCTGAGGGTGTCTAGGGGATTCGCAGTAGGAGATTTTTATGCGATACGGACGTAGTAACAAGGCCATCCGCCAGTTAATGATAGGCGCTTCAATTCTGGCCGTAGCCGGTGCTTGTAATACAGCATACGCGCAGGACGCCGATGCAAATGACGATGAAATCGTTGTTACTGGTATTCGGTCTTCCTTAGAGAAGTCGATGAACCTAAAGCGTGAGGCCAAAGGTATCGTTGATGCGATTACGTCTGAAGATATTGGTAAATTCCCAGATACAAATCTTGCTGAATCACTTCAGCGGATTCCAGGTGTGGCTATTGACCGTTCTAACGGCGAAGGGTCTACAGTCACTGTTCGAGGTTGGGGCGCAGACTTCAACTTAGTGACTTTCAATGGCAGATATGTCCCTACTTCAAACATTGGTGATTTGGGGTCAAGGTCGTTTGATTTTGGTAATTTAGCTTCCGAAGGTATTTCTGCTGTTGAGCTTTATAAGACTTCGCAAGTCGACATAGCTAGTGGCGGTGCGGGCGCGACCATTAATATTAGAACGACGAAGCCTCTTGAAAACCCAGGTATGACAGCAACTGTTGGCGTTAAAGGTGTCTACGATGCTGGCCAAATTAGCGGTAATAAAATTACACCGGAAATTTCTGGCCTTTACAGTAATACATTCGCTAATGACACGATTGGCGTCGCAGTTTCTGGTAGTTATCAACTACGTGAAGGTGGCGTAACGCAGTCCAATGTTGGTTGGCGTGATGGCTATCTTGGTAGTGATGACTTCGAAGATGAGTGGGGGCGGTTACCTCGCCCAGGTTCTTGGAACCATATTGATGGCGTTACGAATGGCCCTGGTGCGACCGATGTATATGAAGTCCCGCAAAATGCTGATTATGCTCTTACAGACTTAAAACGTGAGCGCATTAACGGTCAGTTGACTTTGCAGTATGATATTACGCCTGATTTGCGCGCTACGGGTGATATTACTTATTCCTCAAATGAGGTTGAGACCAACACTAGCTCCGCGGGCGTTTGGTTTGATCATGCATGGACAAACAGTGCTTGGACAGATGGCCCGGTTGCTGGACCTGAGTATTACACAGAGTTTTTTGAGGGAACTGACTTGTCTTATAGTGGTTCATTAGCTCAGTCTAAGAGCGAAAATATTGCTCTTGGGTTTAATTTAGATTGGCAAGCTACTGATCGCCTTAACGTAAATCTTGATTTCCATGATTCCAGCGCTGAGTCGAAGCCATCCAATGACTATGGGTCTTCCATGTCTCTAGGGACCACGGTCTTTGGAATTGGTGAGCAAACCATCAATTTTGAAAATGATCTTCCGGTTATTTCGTTTGTAAATAACGGTATTGACCCAGAAGACGCTGCTCTGCGACAGGTTTCTGGTAGCACTTTTGCCAATGACTACATGAAATCTGAAGTTCAACAGGCGCAGCTACGTGCTAGCTATGATGTTGATCGCGATATTATTGAAAGCGTGGATTTTGGTGCTGGTTGGCTCGAAAATAGTTTCCGTAACGAATCGGGCTTTATTCAAACTGACTCTTGGGGTGGTCTTGGAACTGCTTCTGATATTCCGGATGAGTTCTTTGAATGGGTGACTTTACCAGACAAGTTTGCAGGTGTTTCTGGCGCTAATGATCCAAACATGTTGCAAGGTCTTTACAGGTTTGATTTTGCTCAAATGGCTGATCTAGCTGAAAGCCTTTACGGCATTTGTTCTTCACCATGGGTGGGTTCTACATCTGATAACCCGGGCACATGTTTGGCTAACAGAACAAACAGCCAAGAGCTAACGGAAGAAACATTGAGTGCATACGTGCAGGTCAATAACTCTTTTGAAGTGCTTGGTGCACCGACCAACGTAACCGTTGGGGCTCGTTACGAGCATACAGATATTACTGCTCCCGCTGAAATTCAGCAATACACTGGTACAAGCTGGCCTGGCGGAAACGAATTCTTCCTGACCTCAGATGGGACTACCGTTGAATCCTTAGATGAAGGCAGTTATGATTTTTTCCTTCCATCGGTTAATATTGATATGGATGTGACAGAAAGCGTTAAACTCCGCGCTTCGTATAACAAGACTATCGGACGTCAGCGATATAACGATTTGTCTCCTGGCTTGACTTTGGAATCCCTTTTCCGCGCTACGGCAGGGACTGGTAGTGCTGGCAACCCCGTGTTGGAGCCCTTTACATCAAAGAATTATGACGTGGCGGCGGAATGGTATTATGGTGCTAATAGCTATCTCTCGGTAGGGTATTTCAAGAAAGACATTAATGGATTTGTCGGATTTGGAACTAATCGCGAAGGCGGTTTTGGCTTAACTCATCCGGGCCTCAGTGCCATTGCTGCAGAAGCAAGAGCTGCTCTGCCTAGTGATGCACTTGGCGAGGACATAGTTCTTTGGTATGCTGCTAACTATCCGGCCCTCGTAGTGGACGGGGCAGTGATTGGCGCGGCGGGCGATCCCGAGCTGCTTTTTGATGTTTCGCGACCAGCTATTAGTGAACGCACGGACGGGTTTGATGGCTGGGAATTTGCGGTTCAGCATACATTCGGTGACACTGGCCTTGGTTTTATCGCAAACTACACAATTGCCAACACTGATCTAGCTTATGATAATACTCAGTCCTTCCGAACGGCGCAAATTGCGCTGCCAGGTGTGAGTGATAGCGCGAACTTGGTCGGTTTTTATGACAAGAATGGCCTTCAAGCGCGTGTTGCTTGGAACTGGCGTGATGAATTCTTGGACGACAGTGGCAATAACCCTTTCTATATCGAAGCATATGACCAGATTGATGCGAATATTAGTTATGAAATTCGCGACGGCTTAACGGTCTTTGCTGAAGGCATTAACGTCACAGGTTCTGATCGCCGTGGACATCGCCGTCATAAGAATAACGTGTTTTTCTCGAACCCTCAAAAGGCTCGTTACGCTATGGGTGCGCGTTACAAATTCTAGTTAGCCGCTTACGCGACTAAAAAGATTAAGCCACCTCTCCCCTTAGAGGTGGCTTTTTCCGTTCAAAATAGCTTTAAGGTCATGATGATGAAATTTGGTTTGAAATTATCGATGGCGTCTTGTTTAGTTTTTGCTGCATGCGGCGGAGGAAGTAGCTCTACAGCTACGCCGACGGTTAGCGTTACACCGCCGCCTGCGCCCGCACCGACGCCGCCAGTTGTTTTGCCTACGCCAAACCCAGCGCCAGAAGGTGTTGATCATCACCCACTAGATAAAGGTTGGGTGCAAATTTGGTCGGATGAATTTGACGGTTCAGAATTGGATCGTACTAAATGGGAAGTCGAAGAGAGTTGTTGGGGCGGCGGAAATGACGAACGTCAATGTTATACAGATAGGTCTGATAACGTTGAAATCATCAACGGATTATTGCGGTTAAAAGCTTATCCAGAAACATTTACGGGGCCTGAATTTCCACAAGGCTGGCCCGACGGCCGCGGATCCCAAATTAAGCAAGAATACACATCTGGAAAAATCCGGACGCGAGAACTAGCCGACTGGACTTACGGCCGTTTTTCGGCGCGGATGAAATTGCCTAAAGGACAGGGCACTTGGCCAGCATTTTGGATGCTGCCTGCAGATAATATCTACGGTGATTGGGCCGCGTCTGGCGAGATAGATATTATGGAAGCGGTCAATCTCGGCGCTTCCTGTAATGACTGCGACGGCAATGTAGGTGAGAACAGATCATCTGGCGCGCTGCATTTTGGCAGTGAATGGCCAAACAATACTTATCTAACAGACAAGCTTACGCTACCCGGAAACTCAAACGCCGCTGATGACTATCATGTCTTTGCCGCGGAGTGGGGGGAAGGTCGAATTAACTGGTTTGTAGATGGTCAAAAGTTCTTCACTCTGGATGCTGATCAGTGGCATTCTGGCAATGTTTCAAAAGAAACAAATCTAAATGCTCCTTTTGATCAAGACTTTTATCTCATGCTGAATTTTGCGGTTGGTGGCCGTCTATCCGAAGATAACAATGCCCGTGGTTTCAATTCTGATAATTACCCTAGTGAAATGCTCGTAGACTGGGTTCGGGTTTATCAGTGCGAATTTGATGGTACGACAGGCCGTAGCTGTATGGACGGGGAAGGTGAATAGATTATAGCGCTGTCAAAAGCGTTGATTCTAGTTAAACAGGCGAGATGAATAAACGAGTTAAGCATATTGTTATCGTTGGCGGCGGCACCGCTGGCTGGATGACAGCCGGTTTACTCGCGGCGCGCCATCCGGATCGCGGCGAAAACGGCATTTCAATAACGCTGATAGAATCTCCTGAAGTTCCGTCTGTCGGCGTCGGCGAGGGCACATGGCCAACTATTCGTAAGACACTGAGCCGTATCGGTATTAAAGAAGCGGAGTTTCTGGTTCAGTGTCAGGCATCTTTTAAGCAGGGCTCGCAATTTGATCGGTGGGTGACGGGTGAAGACGGTGATACTTATCATCACCCATTTGAACTTCCTGTGTCTCATATCCCCAATGATTTGCTCCATGCTTGGCAAACGTCCATGCCAGAGAAAACTTTTGCTCAGGCTGTCTGTGTGCAGTCATCGCCAAGCTTGCGGGGTTTAGCGCCCAAACAAACATCTATGCCGGATTTTGTTGGCGCGATAAATTATGCCTATCACTTAGACGCTGTAAAAATGGCAGACCTTCTACGATTACATGTGGTGGAAAAATTAGGTGTCACCCATATTTCCGATCATGTAACCCAGATTAATGGTGCCACGGACGCGCCTATTGAAAGCGTTACGACGCGTGAAAACAGCGACATTAAAGGTGATCTTTTTGTAGACTGCACCGGTAACGCGTCAATCATGTTGGGCGGGCATTACGGCGTTGAGTTTGTCGACAAAAGCCACATACTGTTTAATGATCGGGCTATCGTTACTCACATTCCTGTTGGCGAATCTGATCCTATTCATTCTGAAACTATTTCGACGGCCCATAAGGCTGGCTGGATTTGGGATATTGGCCTGCAAAATCGCCGGGGCATTGGCTGCGTATATTCCTCCAAATATATGAAGGATGATGAAGCCGAACAGATTTTACATGACTATACGGGAAATCCAGAATTACCGGTCCGGCACCTGAAATTTCAGTCCGGTCATCGAACTCATTTTTGGCATGAAAACTGTTTGGCCATTGGGTTGTCGGCTGGTTTTCTTGAACCTCTTGAGGCTTCCGCTATTGTGTTGGTCGAGCTATCTGCTGAAGCGTTGGCGGAAAACCTCCCTGTCAACGCAGAGGATATGAAGATTGAGGCGAAGAAGTTTAATCATAGATTTTCATACCGTTGGGACCGGATCGTAGATTTCCTAAAGCTGCATTATGTGCTCAGCCAGCGCGAAGAAGATTATTGGCGCGATAATCGTAAACCTGCCTCAATACCAGAACGATTATCCGATTATCTCGAAGTTTGGAAACATCGTCCACCAAGTCAATATGACTTTGAACATGCCAGTGAGGTTTTTCCTGCTGCCAGCTATCAATTCATTGTCTATGGCATGGGCATGAAGCCGGCGACACATCCAACGCTCAAGCCTAGGATTACGTCAGAAATTCAAAAACATATGCAATCGATCACGCGAAAACAGCGAGCTTTCGCAGCGGGGCTTCCAACGAACCGAGCCTTGTTGGCAGGTCTAAAGAAACAAGCTACACGAGTTTAAATAAAAAGAGAATCTGAAGTATGGCTAATCACGTTGCGATAAATCCAAGAGACCACAAAGACTTGCGAGTTCTATCTGAACGTTCAGAAGAAATGGGCGACGGCATGATGTGCTGCATAACCTTCCCAGAAGAGTTTCGTAGTTTACAAGCTTATTACCCGATCCTGTTTCAAATTAATCAAGAGCGCGATGAAATACGTTGTCTCGTGGTTATGGGTTTTGAGAACGGAGAGAACCTTTATCTAAAAGACGGAAAATGGAATGCGCGTTATGTGCCTCTCGCCATGGACATTCAGCCCTTCACGATTGGCCGAGCTCAAAAAGAAGGTGAAGATCAAAAGGTCGTGATTGACCTAGATAGTCCACGCATTGGTGACGGTGACGGGACGCGCATATTTGAAGATAGTGGTATGGCAACAACTTATTTGGAAAATGTTTCTAAAAAACTGGGCTATCTTGATGATGGATTTAAACGCTCAAATGCCTATATTAAAGCTCTTCAAAAGTATGAACTTCTTGAGCCACTTTCTATCGATGTGACGATGAAAGATGGATCAAAAAATCGCCTAGCAGGATTTCAAACTATTGCTGAAGATAAGTTCAATGCTCTGGATGGCAAGGCGCTGGCAGACTTGCAGGAGAACGGTTATCTGTTCCCGACTTATATGATGTTGGCGTCACTCTCCAATTTGACAGGCTTGATTGAACGCAAAGATAGTATGCTGGTGGCTGATGCTTGATACGGCGTCCGAGATTTTTTCTAGTTTAGATCCGCTACCTGTTGTTCGAGTTAGCCATGCCTCCGAGTTAGAGCCGCATTTTTCGAGTAAGAGACCGTTTATTGTTCGCGGATTAGTACGAGACTGGCCGCTGGTGCAAGCAGGACTTAAGTCTGGTAAAGCCGCTCGAGACTATCTGTTAGACAAGGCAGAAGATCGACCTTTCGCTGTCAATATGGGGTCCGAAGAGTTTGATGGTCGTCTATTCTACCGAGATGACATGTCCATGAATATTCAAATGGGTAAGGCAAAATTGCCACTAATATTTGAGCGCATCGATAAGGTTGAGCATGATGAAAAGCCGCCAATTATTTACCTGAGTTCCGTCAGTACGAAGAATTACTTTAAAGGACTAGATGAAGAAAATAATGTAGACTTGGGTGACCACGCAGCGCGGCCCAGTATTTGGATTGGCACGAAAAGCAGGATCGCAGCTCACAATGATTTTCCAGATAATTTGGCCTGCGTCGCAGTAGGTCGCCGTCGCTTTACGCTATTTCCGCCGGATCAGTTTAAGAACCTTTATATCGGGCCTATTGATAATACTCCGGCTGGCCGAGCCATCAGTATGGTTGATTTTCATAAACCAGACTTTGATCAGTACCCTAAATTTAAACAGGCTCTCGAGAACGGATTTGTGGCAGAGCTTGAACCTGGCGATGCTATCCATATTCCGTCTATGTGGTGGCATCACGTAGAGGGGCTTGAGCCATTTAATGTTTTGATAAATTACTGGTGGCGAGACACGGCGCGCTTTCTAGGCGGTCCGCAAAATGCGCTTAATCATGCCATGCTTTCTATCAGAGACTTACCTGATGATGAGAAGGCCCATTGGCGTGAGCAGTTTGAACATTATGTTTTTACAAATGGCCCTGAAGTTACTGACCATATCCCTGAACATGGCCGAGGTGTTCTCGCGCCTATGACAGCTCAAAGCGCCGGTAAAATTCGGGCCTTTCTTATAAAGATGTTGAACAATGAATAATCCTGAAGACGGAAAACGAAAAATACGCCGATATATTGTAGCTGGCGGCGGGACTGCTGGCTGGATGGCTGCAGCGATGATGGCCAAAACACTAGGCGAAGAAATAGAGCTGACCCTGATTGAGTCCGATGCTATCGGGACCGTCGGTGTCGGCGAAGCTACCATTCCGCCGCTGCTTAGGTTTAATCAATATCTCGGCGTCAATGAGGCCGAGTTTATGCAGGCAACCCGAGCAACGTTTAAATTAGGGATCAGTTTTGAAAACTGGAAAAACGTTGGCGAAAAATATTTTCACTCATTTGGACACACAGGCAAAGATCATTGGACCAGCGGGTTTCAGCACTTCTGGCTTGCAGGCAAGGCCCGCGGATTAGCGGGAGAGTTTGAAGATTACTGCCTCGAAGTCGTTGCTGGTCTGCAAGGTAAATTTGCGCAATTGCCCGAAAATCGTTTGAACTATGCTTATCATTTAGACTCATCAGCTTACGCAAAATTCTTGCGGAAAATTGCTGAAGACAATGGCGCGATACGAAAAGAAGGAAAGATTGAGCAAGTCGAACTTAATCAGAAAAATGGTAATATTAAATCCTTGAAACTTGAATCCGGTGAAACTTTGGAAGCTGATTTCTTTTTTGATTGTACGGGCTTTCGTTCCATACTGATGGGGCAAGCCTTGCATGTAGGATTTGATGATTGGAGCCATTTACTACCTTGCGATAGCGCGATTGCCGTTCAAACTAAATCTGTTGAACCTGTAAAGCCTTATACGCGGGCTATCGCTCATGATGCCGGATGGCAGTGGCGTATTCCTCTTCAGCATAGAACAGGCAATGGCCTTATTTATTGCAGCCGATATCTAGACAAAGATACGGCCCTTGATCGTCTCCTATCCAATATAGAAGGCGAAATGATTACGGAGCCTAACTTTATTCGCTTTCAGACCGGTGCACGTCGTAAACAATGGGAAAAGAACTGCATTGCGCTAGGACTTTCCAGCGGGTTCATGGAGCCATTAGAGTCGACCTCCATCCATTTAATCCAGCGGTCTATCATGCGCTTCATGCGCATGATGCCTGCTAATGAAATTGCATCTGCTGACGTTCGGGAGTTTAACGATCAGACTCTTGACGATATGGACAAGATTAGAGATTTCCTGATCATGCATTATTGTGTGACGGATCGCCGAGATAGCGAATTTTGGCGCTATTGTGCTTCTATGGATATCCCGAATTCTGTGCAGCAAAAAATTGATTTGTTTAAAAATTCCGCGCGCGTGTTTCGCAAAAATGACGAGCTGTTTGCAGAGAACTCTTGGATACAGTGTATGATGGGGCAGGGCATTACGCCAAGGTCTTATCACCCCATTGCAGATAAAATGTCCGACGAGGAACTGAAGTATTTCTTGGGGCAAATAAAAGACAACGTCGCTAAGACAGCGTCAAAACTGCCGCCCCATGAACGATATGTACGCCAATATTGCGGCATGTCAGAAACCATGTAGCGAATACGACCGTGACGCTGTTAGATATCGTCATTGTTATTGGGTTGATCGCCATATTGATCTTGATAGGTCTGAGTGGGCAAAATAAGTCTGAAACTACTGAAGACTATTTTTTGGCTGGCCGTCAGCTCCGATGGTGGCAAATCGGTTTTTCACTATTTGCGACTAACTTTTCAGCCTCAGCTATAATCGGTCTGACCGGCGCAGCCTACCTTACGGGAATAGCTATTTATAATTATGAATGGGTTGGCATTTTAGCCATGGTCTTTTTTGCGCTCGTATTAGTGCAGGTTGTTCGAGGAAGCCAAGTCTATACAATTGCTGAATACTTGTCTCAGCGATATGATAAACGGGTTAAAACGGCTTACTCGGTTTTTATCATCTTCTTGATCGTCTTCATCGACATGGCCGCCTCTCTTTATGCGGGCGGATTATTGCTCTCGGAAGTCATTCCTGAGCTATCTATGAGCGGCATCATATTTTTGGTCATGCTACTAGCTGGAATATATTCTGTTGTTGGTGGGCTCAAAGCCATTTCCCGAACAGATATATTTCAATCGCTTATTTTAATAGCAGGCGCGCTTCTGATTTCCTACTATACTCTAAAAGCAACAGGCGGCTGGGCTAACATGGCCGCTAATACGTCGCCTGAAGCTCTATCTTTGATCCGTGGGAGCGATGATCGCGCAGTTCCATGGACAGGTCTTCTCACAGGGATTCCTGTCCTGTGCGCTTATTTTTGGCTGACCAATCAAAATATGGTGCAATGGGTGCTTAGTGCCAAATCCGTTCCTGAAGCTCGCAAGGGTCTTTTAATGGCGGGCTATCTAAAACTGTTAGTTTTGTTTTTGATTATTATTCCAGGGGTTGCTGCTGCGCAGATTATTCCTGACCTTGCTGACGCGGATCGTATCTATCCCGCGCTTTTAATGGAGTTGCTGCCAGCGGGCGTTTTAGGCATCGTGTTAGCAGGGTTTGTTGCTGCCTTAATGTCTAATACCGATTCAACCCTTCACGCTGCATCCACGATCATCACGATGGACTTTGTTCGGGATAAGAACCCCAATATCGCTCCAGGTCGTTTGGTCTGGATCGGTCGTTTAACCACGGTAGCGATTATTATTGTAAGCGCTATTTGGGCGCCGATGATTGGAAACTTTGGTACTCTATTTGAATATGTACAGGGGCTTTTATCCTACGCGGTCGCCCCCTTCATTGTGGTTTATCTAGGCGGTCTTTTCTGGCCACGTGCAAATTCATCTGGAGCGATCGCCGCGCTAACTATTGGCGGTGCGAGCGCATTGAGTGTCGCCATGTTGCAGCGGCTTAATATCATTGATATCCACTACCTTCATGTTCCGCTTCCTATAACGGCTTTATCATTACTAGGTCTAATTGGGGTCAGTCTTGCAACACAGAGGCCAGATGTTGAAGAGCGTTTACTTTGGGTTTTCAACCGAGAAAAAAACATTCAAAAATCAGATTTATGGATCGCTTTTTTCCTGATTTTTTTGACACTTGGGCAAGTTTATATTTTTAGGTGAATAAGTTAGGACGAGACCGCAGATCAATTGCTCGAATGAAGTGGAGTTTATAAAAGTTGGACTCTAACTAACATCTGTTTTGGGGAAATTACTGCGTTTTGCTGAGCGTATACAACACCCAAAGTAACCGCACCTATAACTTCTCGTCATCCGCTTTAGGTGTCAATTTGTCAGAAATTTGCAGTTAATTCTCTAGCTCATCGATTTCAATTCCTTAAAAAGGCAATCCAAAAGTGGTTAGTGTTTTTTCAAAAAACCAATGATTTTTGACCCAATACCGGGAAATACGAAAAAAAATGCAGTAATTTTTCCACAGTGGAAATTCTGGCAAAATACTTTGTTGACGGGGTCCTTTTTATCTTTTTTATAGTTCGTCCGGTCATTGTTCTTTCGAACAAAAGGGTGGTCGGTAAAAAAATAGAGCAAAGCTCACAGAAGAATTGGTGGTTAAAGAGACTTGAGTGCTAACACGGAAAATCTGGATAAAGCCCTTCGAAAAGTGGCAATGCTCGTGGACGCATATGGTGACGAGTATTGGCCAACCTTTTTGAGGCTTGAGAAGGAGCTAAAGACTCTGAAGAAAAAAGATGAACGTATCCGCAAATATCTAGGGTAATGCTCGTTTTATTGTGGTGCTCCCAACACCATCATCTCTTAAATCATAACAACAAAAATTATAGTATCGCTTTGTAGGTTTTTATCGACTCTAATTTAGAGTGAACTGACTGCGCGAATCGCAAACTTAAAGTCATTTGAACGGCCACATATAGCTATTCCAAAGTGATTGTTCATTCTTCGTACGCCGAGTTTGCATCTTGGTTGAAACGCATTATGGATTTTCTGCAATGTCCCATTTTTGTGTAACATTTTGTGCATCAAATTGTGTAACATTGATTTAGTGATTGTTATTAAGTTATTGATATTAAATAAAACTTATCTCCGGATGTGATCCGGCCGCCCGCACCAACAAATCTGATTTACATCATAAAATATTTTGTCCGGGGGACAAAATATAAGATTTGTTCCGAGCAGCTAAGCTGCGAGTGGTGTTACGTTTAAACTCTTTAAAAATATACATATTTGTTATCCCGGCCTTCGAGCCGGGACCTTAAATGTTCACGGAAATATTATAGGTTCCGCATCAAGTGCGGAATGACAATTGTGGTGTCGGTATGAGAGTTATGGTGTCGCGATGACAAATAGGGTGTTGGGGCAATATTGAGGGATGAATCTGTCTACTTTAGCGGCATAAACCTCGGCGCTGGCGCAGTCCGTAAATTCCCGTTTTTCTTCGTATATATACCGCGGGCTTTTAAATGTGGATGCTCTGCTGCTTCGGACGGCGCGAGGACGGGGGCGAAACAAACATCTGTGCCTTCGAGCACGTCGCGCCACTGCTCCCGGGTTTTAGACTTAAACAGTGTTTTGAATTTTTCTTTCAGCTCAGGCCATTTACGTCCGTCATATTGCGCGGCGTAATCAGGATCATCGGCTAGGCCGAGTTTCTGGAGCAAGAGCGCATAAAACTGCGGTTCTAGAGACCCGATGGTAACGTAATGTCCGTCTTGGCATTTATACGTGCCGTACCAATGAGGGCCATCGAGCAGACTTTGGCCGCGTTTTTCTTGGATGATATTGTTGCTAGCGGCGGCCAGCAGCAGGTTCATCATATGGGCCGATCCATCGACCATAGCAGCATCGACCACACAGCCTTCGCCTGTTTCGCGGGCTTTCATGACGGCAGATAATAGGCCAATGGCCATATAGAGCGCGCCGCCAGCGATATCACCGATGAGTGTGGGCGGCGGGAGCGGGGCTTGATCGGGTTGTCCTGTGTACCAAAGGGCGCCGGAGAGGGCGATATAGTTGATATCATGTCCGGCGGCATGGGCCAGAGGCCCGTCCTGTCCCCAGCCCGTCAGCCGGCCATAGACAAGTTTTGGATTATATTCTGCCACGTCTTTCGGGCCAAGGCCGAGTTTTTCCATCACGCTGGGGCGCATGCCCTCTATAAGTGCGTCAAATTTTTTCATCATGGATTTGAGTTTTTGAACGGCTTCGGGGTCTTTCAGGTTAAGCTCAATCACGGTTTTGTCCGCTGTCATAGGATCATCGCCCTTTTCGCCAAATGGGATAGCGCCGCCTGGGCGTTTGATGAGCGTGACCTGCGCGCCGAGATCACTTAGGAGCATGCCGCAAAACGGGCCAGGGCCAATCCCTTCGATTTCAACGATTTTTAATCCAGAGAGCGGGCGATTCATGGCGATCCTTAAAGCGGTAACGCATAAGTTATAACGCGGTCCGTAATATTAGAAACTACAATGTTGCATAATTTTATAAGTCACTGATAAGAGGGGGCATGAATGATCAACTGATCGATAACTTTGGCCGGCAAATTACCTATTTGCGCCTATCCGTGACGGATCGCTGTGATCTGCGTTGCACCTATTGCATGGCGGAGAATATGATCTTCTTGCCGCGCAAGGATTTACTGACTCTTGAAGAGCTGGAAGAGCTGTGCGGGGCGTTTATTGCTCGCGGCGTCCGAAAAATACGTTTAACTGGCGGTGAGCCATTGGTTCGTAGGGGGCTTATGGGCTTTATCCAAAATCTTTCTAACCATTTAGATAGGGGTCAGCTTGATGAAATTACCCTAACGACCAATGGAACGCAGCTCTCGAAGTTTGCCAAAGACCTTAAATCAGCCGGCGTTGAGCGTATTAATTTGTCGCTGGATAGTCTCAATCGAGAAACGTTTCAAAAACTAGCGCGCCGCGATGCGCTGGATCAAGTTCTGCGCGGCGTTGAGGCGGGGCTGGAAGCAGGGCTGAAGATAAAGATCAATACGGTTGCGCTCAAAAATAGTAATGCCGATGAAATTCCGCAGCTTATGGAATGGGCTCATGGTCTTGGCATGGATATGACCCTGATTGAAGTTATGCCAATGGGCGACATCAATGAAGATCGCTTTGATCAATATCTACCGCTGACTGCCGTAAGGGATCAGCTTGAAGAGCAATATACTTTAATCGATACACCGCTGCGTACTGGTGGGCCTGCGCGCTATATCAAAGTTGAAGAAACAGGTGGTATTCTGGGCATGATTACGCCGCTGACGAATAATTTCTGTGCTGGATGTAACCGCGTGAGAGTGACTTGTACGGGGCAAATTTATATGTGCCTAGGTCATTCTGATAGTGTTGATCTTCGCGGCGCTATGCGCGGTGAAAACCCGCAAGAGGCGCTTGAAACGGCGCTGAACCGCGCTATGATCAATAAGCCCGAAGCTCATGATTTTAGAATTAATCGAGACGGAACAACTCCGTCTGTGCCCCGCCATATGTCTGTCACGGGCGGCTAGTTCGTACGATTCTCAAACCCCAACATATTGAAAATCATAAATTACTCCCTACATAGAAATGAGTGGGGAAGTGATTTCCAAAATTAAAAACTTTCAACTCTCATGTCATGTGAGAACTTGAACGAGGATTAATCAGCGGCGTCTCCACGCTATATAATGACGTGCGATTAACGCATGGGTCAGAGAGGAGAAAATATGCCATTATTATCAATTGGGTCTATAATTGGAAGCGTTCTATTATTTGTTATCGTGTTGTCAGTCGCGTTGCGGCGGGTAGTTCCGACAAATATGGTGAATATTGTACAATCAAAAAAGAAAACGATATCATACGGGTCCGGGCTGGAAGCTGGAAACGTGTACTGGCAATGGCCAAGCTGGGTCCCTGTTGTCGGTTTGAGCGTCATAAAACTGCCAGTCTCTAACTTCGATCTTTCACTTATCGGTTATGAAGCCTATGATAAAGATCGCGTGCCTTTTGTCGTTGATGTTACAGCCTTTTTCAGGATCTGCGATACAGACCGGGCCGCAATGCGCGTGACAAATGTTGATGAGTTACATGATCAGCTCAATCAAATTGTGCAGGGGGCTGTTCGTAAAGTTTTAGCCTCTGATATTATCGATCAAATTATGCTGCAGCGCGCCAAATTTGGTGAGCAGTTTACGCAAGAGGTTAGTGAGCAGCTGTTGGAATGGGGTGTAGAGCCTGTTAAATCTATGGAACTTATGGATATCCGTGATGGAGATGGTAGCATCGTCATAGCCAATATCATGGCCATGAAGACGTCTCATATCGATATGGAAAGCCGAACTGAGGTTGCGAAAAATCGCAAAGCTGCAGAAACGGCTGAAATTGAGGCTCAGCAAGTGATCGATGTCCGAGCACAAGAAGCGGAACAGCGTGTTGGCGAGCGTACGGCTGAGAAAACTAAGGCCGTGGGTATCGCTGATGAAATAGCGCGCCAAGAAGTCCTTGAAGAAGAACGGACCACAAGAGAAAAAGACATGGCAGTTAAACGAGTTGAAGAGGTTCGTCAGGCTGAAATTGAAAAAGACAAGCAGGTTGTCGCTGCCGAGCAAGATAGGGAGACAACGATTCTGGTGGCCGAAGGAGAACTTGGTGCAGAGAAGCGTAAAGCTGAAGGAATCCAAGCCGTCGGTGACGCCGAGGCTGCGGCGAGGAAAGCTATGGAACTTGCGCAAGTGGAGCCCCAGATTACTCTTGCTCAGGAAATCGGTGAAAACGACGGCTATCAAGATTATCTTGTTCGCGTTGAACTGGTTGAGGCCAATAAACAAGTTGGTATTGCGCAAGCGACTGCCCTTGAAAAGGCTGATGTCAAAGTCATTGCCAATCAAGGGGATGTTGT
>JABABK010000063.1 GCA_014238285.1 Hellea sp. | reverse complement strand
CAAGCGCAACAGTTTTCAAGTGATCGGTGTTTTTATGGCCGGTGGTATTGGCAGCTAAATCGGACAGAACGATATCAGGCTGACGACCGAGCATCGTTTTGAGCAGCTCGGGGGCTTTCTCATCCATAAAGTCCATTTCAATTATTTCGGCACCTGCAACCGTTTCTACTGGCAGGATATCAATTCCGACCACCTGTTTCGCGCCTAGTTCTAGGGCAATCTGGACCCAGCCTCCTGGTGCAGCACCTAGGTCAACAACTAAGGCATCTTTTTTGATCAAGGAATATTTCTTGTCGAGCTCTTTAAGCTTGAAAGCTGCACGGGAGCGAAGGCCAAGAATTTTAGCTTCTTTAACATAGGGGTCATTGAGCTGGCGTTCGAGCCAAAGTTTGGAGCCGATTTTACGCCCCCTCGCCGTCTTGACCCGATGGTGCATCATACGTGTGGCGTTGTGTTTGTCTTCTTTAGGCGTTTTACGACCGCGGCGCTCACCCGTTGGCTTGCTACCCGACATACGTTTTGGGGTATCACCCATGACCGTTCTCCGAACCAGATTTAGATGTATCCAGTTTTTGACTTCTTTGCATCAAGCCCATTAAAATGCCTTCGCGAAGACCTCTATCGGCCACGCGTATGCGCTCGGACGGCCACAATTCGCAAAGCACGTCGGTAATAGCACATCCCGCCACTAATAACTTAGCACGGTCTTCCCCGATACAGGGCTCTTTTGCCCGTTCTGCATAAGGCATGGCGGCCATTTCACGGCATATATCGACGGCAGATTGGGCTGGCATCCATGAACCGTCAACTTTATCACGCTGGTAATAAGGTAGTTTTTGATAAATCCCTGCCAAAGACGTAATCGTCCCTGATGTTCCGATCAAATGACCTTTGCCCGCTTTAAACACATTGGTGAAACGTTTGTCTGCGTTTTTCTCGGTAATGGTCTGACGTACAATGTTTTTCATATCTTCATACCATGTGCCGCGATCGGCATGCTCCGGAACCCGCTCAGACAGGGTAACCACCCCAACCGGCAAAGAGGCCCAAGCGCTAATCGGCGGTCGATGAGCGCTCTCAAGCCCGCCCTTTTCGCGCAACGTTCGGACATCAACCCAGCTAAGTTCGGTTGAGCCGCCGCCAATATCGACAACAAGTGCAACGTCCTGAGTAATATCAATCAAATTCACACAGCCCATAACCGATAGGCGCGCTTCGACTCGCGGTGAAATGATCTCAAGCGACACGCCCGTTTCAGATTTAACCCGGGTTAAAAACTCATCGCAATTATCCGCGGCTCGGCAAGCTTGTGTTGCAACGCAGCGCCACCTGGCAACAGATTTAGATTTCATTTTCCTGGCGCAAACTCCGATCGCGTCAACCGCAAGGTCCATACTTTCCTCAGAAAGCCTACCTGTTGCCTGCAATCCTGCCCCTAGGCGAACCACTTTGGAATAGGAATCAATAACACGAAACCCCTCTTCACGAGGCCGAGCTACTAGCAATCTGCAATTATTGGTACCAAGATCAAGCGCGGCATAAGTTTTAGGCTTATTGCGGCGCTTTCGGCGTCTTCGGGTTCCCTGAAGCGCAGATTCAGACCCTTTCGAGTTTGAAACCTCTGCGCCGGGGATAGCATCATCCGGCATTCAGTTCTCTTTTTGCTTGGCAAGGTCGCTGTCAATAGCGCGCGCATTCGCCGTCTTCCCTTTGTCGTTAACAGACTTTTTACCCAGAGGGAAGCCTAATGAATATCGACGTGATCAGAGAATTGAGACCAATCAGGTTCAGGCTCTAACGCTTCCATGGCTTCATGCTGCGTGAAAAATATCTGACCGGACAATGTTCGTGCTAAATCAGATTTCATAAGACGCTCTTTAATTTGACTATGAAGCTCGGAAAAATGTAGCTTCACCCCCGCACTTTCGAGGCGTTTATTTATGGTTTCCAGACTCGATAAAGCACTGGCATCAATACGATTGACGGCTGGACACATCATGATCAAATCCGTCATTTTTGGGTGCTCGACAACAAGGCGCGCAATTTTGTCTTCCAAATAACGCGCATTAGCAAAGTAAAGACTTTCATCAATCCGCAACGTTTTCACTTCTTCTATGGTGACAACATTAAACCGTTCAGCATCTCGGTAATGTTCGGTCCCAGGAAAGCGGCCAACAATCGCCATATGGGGCCGCAAAGTAGTCCTGATATGAAACGTCATAGCCAGAATGACTCCGACTAACACGCCCCATTGCACTCCAAAAATCAGGACAGCGACAAATGTTGCCAAAGCTGTGAAACCGTCGCCTTTACTGTATTTCCAAGTCTGCCAGATTGATTTAAAATCAAACAATGAGAAACACGCCACGATTATGAGCGCGGCCAAGGTGGCGAGAGGTAAATACTTTAATACGGGCGTCAAGAACATAGCAGACACTCCCATAAGGGCCGCAACAATAAGGCTGGAAACCGGTGTTTTAGCACCAGCAGAATAATTCACCGCAGAACGCGACATGCTACCATTAACGGGATAGCCGCCAGAGAGGCCCGCTATGAAATTGGAGGCCCCCATGCCTAGGAGTTCTTTATTAGCGTCGACCCGGTGTCGGCTGCGAGACGCCAGAGTTTGAGCCGTCGACATGGAATCTACAAAAGCCACAATGGCGAGAACAAGAGCTGGCAACCACAATAATTGCAGCATCGCAAAATCTACAGGCGGCACTGTGATCATAGGTAAACCAGTCGGAATATCGCCGACAATCTTGAGGTCATACTTCTCTGGAAGCTCAAAATATCGAGAGGCCCAAATGCTAAACGCAATGGCTAGAATTGGCGCAAGACGCGCAACTAGTCTTGATTTTTTGGCCTTAAGACCCAGTTTGAATAAACCAAATGCCAGATATTTTCGGCTTAACCAAAAATACAACGCGCTGAGCAAACCAACCAACAAAGCCATTTTGTTCATGCCATCAATATTACTAAAAAGGCTTTTGAGAAGTTCAAAAGCTGTTGTCCCGCCGGCTTGAACACCGAAAATATGTTTAAACTGACTAATCATGATCAGCAGCGCGGCACCCGTTATGTAAGCAGAGACTACCGAACGAGAGACGAAGTTCATGATGAACCCGCCTTTCAACAGGCCCATAATGATAAGCATAATTCCGGAAATCAGAGCCAGCACGGCAGCGCTAACAAGCCGCCCTTCTTCAGGCAGAGTTGCAATAGCAGCCGCAGTCATCAATGAAATCACGGCAGTCGGCCCTACGGACATATATCGTGATGAACCAAAAGCTGTGTAAGCAATCAAAGGAAAGACCGAGGCGTAAATGCCGACTTGCGGCGGCAATCCAGCGAGCAGCGCATAAGCCAAACATTGCGGCACTAAAAGCACAGTCACAATGATCGCAGCAACCATGTCTTCGGTAAAGATAGAGGCACTATATCCCGACAACCAAGGCCATTGGCGCTGCATGCGGGATTGTTTAGGAGACTCAACCATTACCTCCTTATGGCCGAGTCTGGAATAAGGAGCAAGATAGCCTTGCAATCTCTATGCTCAATTTAAAAACACTGTAGCAATCCTGTCTGAAAGTAGTATTAGATTGGGAAAGGCGCACTATGGTTACACAATCAATTTTATTTTCTAAAAAACCAAATTGGAATCAACAAATATCTGATAAGGTTACTGGTTATCACCCTGTTTTTGAAGAGTTTATAGATTACGATCCGTCTATGATTAAGACAATCATTCCTCTCACTATTGCGGATCAGAAATATATCAATAATCCTGATACAAGCCTGTATTATAAACAAAACTCTATTTGCCCATCAAACAATGTGATTGATCTCTGTAATGATAAATTCAGGTTTTCCCAATTTCTCGCAAACAATGGGTGGGAAAGTTATACCCCTCAAATAGGTAAGTTAAAATATCCGTATATTCTCAAACCTAAAATCGGAGAATGGGCAGAAAACATCCAAATCATTACCAGTCATGACGATGAAATACGTTTTGCCTCTGAACTGACCTCACCGAATTATTTCACTCAAGATTTCGTTCCAGGACAGGCCGAATACACCACGCATATAATTTACTATAATGGTATCTATTTTTATCACACCTTTGAGTTTAGGTTTACATCTACGGGTCACTTAAAAGGCCGTCATCCTCACACACAAGTCCTGGAAGTTAACCACCAACGATTTAGTGTACTTTTTGCAAACATTCTTGAGACGTTAAACTACACCGGAATTTGTTGCTTTAATTACAAGGTCATTGAGGGAGACCCTCAAATTTTTGAACTCAATCCAAGATACGGGGCTTCACTTACTTTTAAAATAAATCAAGCCATTAATGCTTACAAAGAAGCTTTAATCAAAAGAACGTCTAGAAGAATGTAGACTAAATTGTTCTAAATGGTGTTATTTCCCAACAAGTTCTTTCGCTTTCGCCACAACCGCATCAGTCGTAATCCCGAAATGCTCAAACAAAACATTGCCCGGCGCTGATGCTCCGAAACTGTTCATGCCGATAAATCCGCCGTCTAGGCCGATGAGGCCATCCCAGCCTTGGCGTATCCCCGCTTCGATAGCGATTTTTGGCAGATCTTTGCCCAGCACTGAACGGACATATTTTTCGCCCTGCTCTAAGAATGTCTCCATACAAGGGATGGAGACAACACGGGCAGAAATATCGGATTTGGAAAGCTCAGCTTGCGCTTCGACGGCCAGATGCACTTCTGATCCCGTAGCCATCAAGACAATATCGTCCGCCCCGTCACCCGGTGAAAGCACATAGCCGCCACGTTCAGACCAATTCTTCGAAGCATCACCCCGGAGAGCCGGAAGGCCTTGACGGGTTAGCGCGATCAAAGACGGACCTTTACGCTGAACCGCAAGTTCCCAAACTTCGGCCGTTTCTAGGGCATCGGCTGGGCGGTAGACATTCAGCCCCGGAATGGCTCGTAGTGATGCCACATGTTCGACAGGTTGGTGCGTTGGGCCATCTTCGCCAACACCAATACTATCATGGGTCATGACATATATAACGCGCTGGCCCATAAGCGCCGACAAACGAATAGACGGGCGACAGTAATCGGCAAAAACTAGGAACGTCCCGGAATAAGGAATGATACCGCCGTGAAGTGCCATACCGTTCATGGCCGCAGCCATACCATGTTCTCGGATGCCGTAATTGACGTAACGTCCGCCGTAATTATCGGCCTGAATAACCGGTGTTGAAGGTGTCTTTGTTTTATTGGATCCTTCAAGATCCGCAGAGCCGGAGATCATATCTGTTAGATTTTCAGTGAGAACCTTTAGCGCATTGCCCGATGAAGCTCTCGTGGCTAGTTTTGGTTTATCCGCCGCAAGACCATCTTTATACACCTGCATCGCCTCTTCCCAACCAGAGTTTAATTCGCCTTTCATAGCGCGGTTGAAATCATTTGCCAGTTCGTGTGTTTTTAATCGGTTTTTCCATTTACCGTGTTGACTACGGCCTTTACGTCCGCTGCGAGCCCAAAGCGTATAAACATCTCCGGGAACCTCAAACGGCGCGTGAGGCCAGTCGATAGCTTTACGGACGCCCGCGATTTCCTCACCCCCTAAAGGTGATCCATGAACTTTGGAAGTTCCCGCTTTGGTCGGCGCGTGATTACCAATGTTGGTTTTACAGGCAATCAAAGTTGGCTTGTCAGATTTTTGAGCTTTGCGAATAGCCACGCTGATTTTCTTGTCATTATGACCGTCAATAGAAATCACGTTCCATTTGGAGGCTTTAAAACGTGCGACTTGATCTGTGCTGTCAGAAATATCAACGGCGCCATCAATAGTAATGCTGTTATCATCCCAAAACACGATCAGCTTATTAAGGGCCAGGTGTCCGGCAAGACCAATGGCCTCTTGCGATAGACCTTCCATGAGGCAGCCATCACCCGCGATCACATAGGTATGGTGATTAACCAGATCATCGCCATAGCGTGCATTCATTTGACGCTCGGCAAGCGCAAAGCCCACGGCATTAGCAATGCCTTGCCCCAAAGGACCTGTGGTTGTCTCTACGCCCGGCGTGTGGCCATATTCAGGATGTCCCGCTGTAATGGAACCTAATTGACGAAAATTTCTAATCTGGTCCATCGTCATGGCTTTATAGCCCGTTAGATGCAGCAGGGAGTAGATCAACATAGAGCCATGGCCAGCCGATAAAATGAAACGATCACGATCAGCCCAATCCGGGGCTTTATTATCAAACTTCAGAAATTTGCTGAATAACACAGTCGCAACATCTGCCATCCCCATGGGCATGCCCGGGTGACCGGAATTCGCCTGTTGAACCGCGTCCATGGAGAGCGCGGTAATCGCGCTGGACATTAACTTATGTTCTCTCTCAGATTTTGAAAGCTCGGACATATTCACCACCCTGATTCTCTTTTTATGATTACGTGCTATTAGAGCCCCGCAGATTTAGCAATCCAGTAGGTAGCGCCAGCCGCCAAATAAGCGAGGATAAATAGGTAAGCAAAGGCGAAAATAGGCCATTTCCAGCCATGTGTCTCTTTACGCATAACCGCTAGGGTAGAAAGACACTGCGGCGCGAACACGAACCAAGCCAGAAAAGCGAGCGCCGTGGCAAGGCTCCAATCAGCCGCCAAGACGCCGCCAAGCTGACTATCTGCCGCCGCTTCATCGACCGCATAAATCGTCGCGAGCGAGCTTACCGCCACTTCGCGCGCCGCCATTGCCGGGATCAAAGAGATAACCATTTCAAGGGTGAAACCAATCGGCGCGAAGATCGGCTCAAGGACTTTGCCCATCATTCCCGCAAATGTACCTTCAAGTCCGTTCTCGCGCGTTGGGTAGCGAACAAGGAACCAGACGACGATTGACGCAGGCAGAATAATACGCCCGGCTCGGCTGACAAATATCATAGCCCGGTCCCACAAGCCGCGTAGATAATCTCTAAACACCGGCGCTTTGTAGCTCGGAAGTTCCAATAAGAGTGTTGAGTTTCCACCCTTAAGCAAGGTCTTTTTCAAAACAAATGCTGCGATAAGCGCAAACACAACCCCGGCGACAACCAATCCGAATGCCACAAGGCCTTGAAGATTAAACATGCCGACTTTTGAGGCAGGGATGAATGCTGCGATGACCAAGAAATACACAGGCCAGCGCGCCGAACAGGTCATAAGCGGGGCAATCAAGATCGTCGTCAACCTATCTCTTTCGCTCTCAATCGAACGTGCCGCCATGATGCCAGGAATAGCGCAAGCAAAACTGGAAAGAAGCGGAATAAAGGCCCGGCCATTTAGACCTATTTTCGCCATGAGCGTATCAACTAGAAACGCAGCTCTAGCCATATAGCCAGACGCTTCAAGCAGCAGAATAAATGCAAACAGGATTACGATTTGCGGAATAAAGACTAGGACTGCTCCGACACCTGTAATGATTCCATCTGTGATAAGTGATTTAAGCCAACCATCAGGCAAGACGCTTCCAACGACACCGCTCACTGTTCCAAACACCCATTCAATGCCCTCCATCATAGGGCCGGACCAAGAATAAACTGCCTGAAACATCAAGAATAGAATAAGCATCAAAATAATCGGCCCGAGAACCGGATGCAAAACAAACTTATCAATGGTCTCAGTATGGGTCTGGGCATGGGCGCTTTTGACCACAGCAATACTGGAAATCTCTCGGGCTTTTTTCTGCAAATCTTTGAGCGTGTCAGCTTCGTGTTCTGGGGTCACGCCTTTACCCTCAGATAAGACGGGTAGCCATCTTTCAATATAATCGAGCAAATGCGCACGTCCAGCTGATCTAACCGCGACGCAACTGACGACCGGAACGCCCAAAGCGGCTTCAAGGACGGCGATATCGATTTCAATACCGTCTCTGGCGGCCATATCCATCATGTTGAGGACAAGAACGATCGGGAGGCCATAGTTTTTAGCCTGCAACACATTATGCAAATGTGTGTTGATGCTGACCGCATCCATAACGAATATAATACCGTCGGGTGCCGCTTCGCCGTCGATCTCGCCGCGTATGGCGCTGATGGCGACTCGCTCATCCATAGAGTGACCACAATCCCCATAAACGCCTGGCAGATCCAAAAGCTCGGCTTGCTTCCCCTCTGGCGTGGTTAATTCGCCTTTGCGATATTCGACTGTCACGCCGGGATAATTGGCAACCTTGGCTCGCCCGCCGGTTAGCGCGTTAAACAAGGATGTCTTGCCACAATTCGGCGCGCCTAATAAAGCAACGCGCGGCTTCGTCTTAGTCACTTTCACGGCTGCACCACTTCGATCTTAACGGCGGATGCCTCATTTCTGCGAAGCGCTATCAGAGCACCGTTTAGCTTAACGGACATAGGATTTCGACCAAACAGACCGACATGCATAAGCTCCACCTGATCGCCTTCGGCAAAGCCGATTTCACGCAAGCGGGTTTCCAGATCGTGATCTTGGGTTTGAAAGCCCGTGATCCGGGCGGTCAATTTTCGATTAAGCTCGTTTAAAGTCATAACCCTCATTAGTGCGAACCGTTCTCATTTGCAAAATAAAACTATCGTGATCACTGCGACAAATGGGTGGAAATAATTCTCAAATTTTACACGAAAAGCCCATAGACAGCACCAAATCATTGCCCTATAACGCGCCGCTCCAAGAGGTGCTTCGTCACATCTAAGGGCCCGAATAGCTCAGTTGGTAGAGCAACGGACTGAAAATCCGTGTGTCGGTGGTTCAAATCCACCTTCGGGCACCACTTTCCTCAGTTCATCAATGTTTTGAATCCATCGTTCATGGAACTAACGGATATGTTATAGGATAAGGATGTATGGGTTGGATAATAAAAGGACACAATCCGAAACCACCCACTTCAATACATGGTTTCGGACCGCGTCGCCCCGATTGTAATTTCTCACAATCTGCCTTCTATGCGTGAGAAGGAAACGACAGAACTTTTTGTCAGCACGCGTTGTACTTTTTTGTACTCTGTGAGTTTGCGCCCCGTGAGTACCCTTATTGAATTAGGAGAAGATTCGTTTTTAGTCCTTTGGGATGGCTCAGGCTTTTCTTAGGTTTTTCTTAGGTCTGGTAAGATCATATTTTTATTGGCTTTTTTTTAGAAACATTGTACGGCTACTTTTCAGGACACATAAAATCGAGATAGTATTGTGTCCCAGCACCATTCTCCGGGGAATAGATGAGAGTTGGACTTGCGACTGTGGACTTCGAGGCCTTGTTTATTGAGGGGCCTGCCGGACAATATTCCGTTGAAGCTAAAGTTATGGACGTGCTGCGGGTCTTGGTCGACAATGCGGACCAAGTGGTTCTACGAGAAAACCTCATTGATCAAGTCTGGGGTGTCGGTTACGGCGGCGATGAGCGCCTATCTCGCGCTATTTCCTTAATTCGAAAATCCCTCGGCGATACGCGCGGGAATCACTGCTATATTCAGACCATCCCGCGACGCGGCTATAAGTTCATTGCAAAAATTGACCCTGTTGTAGAAGAGGTCCCAGAAAAGCCCATAGAACAGTCAGTAGAAAAAGCTGTAAAACAAATCTCATCACCCGTTATAGAAAATCCGGTAGCGATCGAAGCCGTGAGTTCAACGCAGTCGTCAAAACCAAACCCCAAACAACCAAGCGGTAAGAACTGGCGTACGCCAGCGATGGTCGTTGCCCTGCTCCTAATCTCGGCTTTCATTTGGATGAACCCGTTCAAACAGAATGCGTCCCCGCAATACAGGGTTGAAACCGGCCTGGAACATGTCAAAAACTTCACACAAAAAGACGCCATCCCCAACGCCCAGGAAATATTTTCGGGCATTTTAGCAGATGACCCAGACCACGCCGCAGCCCGGGCGGGGTTGGCGCTATCCCTTATCAGAGAATACACTCATTTGGAGCGCGATCCTGCGCTATTGAGACGTGCTAAGTCATCAGCTGAAGCCTCTCTTCGGATCGACAATCATTTAGCTTTAGCGAATATTTCTGTCGGATGGTCGGCAGAGTTTGAAGGCGATTTTGAAAAGGCACATCAACTGTATGATCGAGCTGATATTTTGGATCCAGAAAACGAATTGACTTTGGAGGGGCAAATTAGAACTTACAACAAACAAGGTCGATATAGTGAGGTTCGGCAATCTTTAGATCGTGCCTTATTGCTTTACCCAGAAAGTGCCCTTTTTCACTTGTATTATGGAGAGTTACTCACAAAGGAAAATTCTTTTGTTAAAGCTGAAGCTATGTTCAGAAAAGCAATTTCACTATCTAATGAAAACACACGCGCCTATGCTCAACTAGCACAATCCCTTCATTTACAAGATAAAACATCAGATGGCATTCAAGTTTTGCAAGATGGACTAGAGCTCAACGAGAGTGCACTTCTTTACAATAATTTGGGAACATATTTGTTTTTTCAAGGCCAATATACAATGGCGGCGCAAGCATTTGAACGGACATTAAAATTCAAAGGCAATTCACACAATTATTTGTATTGGGCAAATATGGCTGATGCAGCCCGGCAAGTCCCTTCACAAAAAACAAAAGCGAACGACGCGTATGATCGAGCGCTACAACTCCTTGGGGAAGAACTAAAATCTAATCCAAAACACCCAATCCTGAACAGTCGAGCGGCTCTATACTACGCAAAACGCGGTCACTATCAAAAATCAAGACAATTTCTTTCTCGAGTATCATTTGATCAAAAAAGCTCTGCAACAGAATATTACCGCGGTGTTGTGACCTATGAAATTCTCGCAGAACGCGAACAAGCCCTTAACATGTTAAAAAAGGCATTGCTGGCTGGGTACCCTTTAACAGAGATAAAAAATGATCCTGAACTTGACAACTTACGACAAGATACGGAGTATCATCGAATAATAACAACACAGGGGCAATAATTTAATGACATCTCAAATAAATGCGAACCCAGTCAATTATTTACTGGAATTGACCTTTGATGCAGATCAGGTCACTCAAACGCTTGGCTATCAATTATACGGACCAAATCAGGTCGAATGTACAACAGAGGCTTATGGGCCATTGGCAGGAACGTTTAATTTCAACAAAGGTGACAAACTGGGAATTCGCGTGGTCGCTTCTAAAGAAGGGGAACCAGAACCCGAATTGAACGTAACAATAACCGACTGTACATTGATTTCTATCAAGTCTCATCAGGTCAAAGAGCTATCAATGTTTGATCCTTTAAAAGCCAGTACTGTAATATCGGATTGGACAAAGCCTGTGGTCAATTATGATCCGAATGAAAACCGTAAAACCATCACTTTTAGAGCCCTAGAGTTCTTAGATGTTAACACAGAAAATGGTCAATGGAAAATTTCCGGATATCTTTCTGTATTAATGAATCAAGCCACCGGACAAAGTTCTCAACTCTATTATTTTGATCCAGAAGGGTCCGTCGGCAGCGGCGGCGGATTTGACCCTCCATAAACCGACATCACCTCACGGTCGATTCCTTCCCAAGTCATCATGGCTTTCGACCCAGTAATTACCGACGACGGCGGCGGAGAGCGATAGCTCTCCGGCTAAAACCGTGGCGGCGCAAATTTCGGCTAGTTTTTCAACTTTGCCTGCGCCGTAGCAATCCATCATTTCCAGACATTCGCGCTGCGTCGCAAGGCCCGTGCCGCCGCCATAGGTGGCGACGATGACGGCTGGTAATGTGATTGACCAATAGAGGTCTCCATTATCCCGTAAATCCATGAAGGTAATGCCCGCTTGGCTCTCGGTTATATTGGCCGCGTCCTGCCCTGTGGCGATGAATATGGCGGCCAGACCATTGGCGGCATGTAAACCATTATTGGATGTACCTGCCAGAACGCCGCCTGTCATAGAAACCTGGCGGGCGCGAAATACATCCGCCGTCGAGACGCGCATAATGCGCTTCATATCATCGGCTGGAATGACAACTTCGGCAACAAGGCGCGCGCCGCGCGAATGCAGCATGTTGATGTGTGAGTGCTTCTTGTCCGTGTCGATAGCGCCGGAGAGCGTGTAGCTAACCGGACCATCGGGGTAGTTATCGGCAATCCAAAGACATGCCGCTTGTGTGGCCTTGCCGCACATATTCTGCCCGGCCGCATCACCCGTGGTATAATTGAACCGAAGATAACGCATGGGCCCTACCCCGTATTGCTCGATATGGGAAAGCTTGCCTCTTGATGTAGTCGTTTCAGCGGCCGTTTTTACATGGTTAAAATTATCCGTTAGCCAAGCGCCAAACTCACGGGCGTTTCTAGCGTCGCTGAAATGAAAGACCGGCGCTCTTTGCATAAAGCGCTCAACCAGTGTCGTTTTCACGCCGCCGATTTCAGTCAGAAGCCTCATACCCCGGCTATAGCTGGCCACAAGAGTGCCTTCCGTAGTTGCCATTGGAACATAGAACATACCCTTGGCATGTTCTCCATTGATCAAGACAGGCCCAGCCAGGCCGATCGGCACTTGAGCCACGCCGATGGCGTTTTCAATATTCCCTGCAAGGCTAGCTGGATCAATGGATGAATGGGCGATGTGATCTGTCTTGGCGCCAATATGGTCACGGATAAATTTTTGACGTTCCTGAATCATCTGATCCGTATAGTCATTGTCTTTATGTCTTGGAATTGGAATACGCTTAGTCATGACAAATCCTCTTTGGCCCGTTAACTAATGGGTATAACATTGGCTTAATTATTCCTAGGTTTGTTTTTCAGGACCATCGCATGATAAAATTTGATCAGCTCATATCCCATCGGTTTCGCGGATTCTCGGATCGTGAAAACACCATAGAGGGCTTGGTCAATGCCTTAGATTACGGCGTTCAAGTTCTAGAGTTTGACATCCGCGTCACGAAATGCGGCACGCCGATAATATATCATGACGAGAATGCATTAGATAAGAACGGTAAAACACATCACATCGCTAATATATTCGCGCGAGACCTAGAAATATTAGGCGGGACATTCGCCCACATGCCGACGGCTGATGAATTGTTCAAGACAGCCGCCTCTCATCGCAATAATTCCGCCAAGCTCCTTGTCGACATTAAAGACTTTGGGTTTGAAGAAGAGATCAATGCGCTGATCCACCTACACCGCTTAGAACACCGAACGGTCTATGTGTCATGGGTACCCAATGTCCTATACCGGATGGCAGAGATCGCGCCCCATATACCTCTATGCCTGTCTCACTGGCCACAAAACCCCAACAAAGCCATACGGGCTAAACACCACGTTCATGAGGCGGTCCATGGCGACGTCCCTCGCCTAGTGGATCAGTACATCCACGGACAGCGATCAGGCTGGCATGTTGATGGCGGCCTTGGCGGAGAGCTTCGCGACATCATCAAAAATAGCGGCGGATCAGTTTGCCTACCCGCTGATATGTTGAACCAAGACCTGATCAAAGCCTATCAGGCGGACGGTATAGAGGTCAGTGCCTTCTCATTCGTGGACTGGCAGATCATGGATGATTTTGAGAAAAGTTTCGAACTCGACCTATACTTTATCGACAATAAGACAGTATTCGAAAACCATCCTGCACTGTTTCGTCTGGTAAGCTATGGCACGCTAGCACCAGGTCGCCATAATAATAATCAACTCGATGACTTAAAAGGCAACTGGGTAACGGGCACTGTCAAAGGCCAAATAATAGACGTGAGCTGGAAAGGTCAATTTGGTTATCCCGCCTTTATACCCGATCCAGATGGTGACGATATTTCGGTATATATTTTTGAATCCCGCGACCTGCCCGGTCATTGGGCTCGCTTGGATAAATTTGAAGGCCAAGATTATCGCAGGGTCGTGCGGTCAGTTCAAACAGAAGATGGCATCATTGAGGCCTCGATTTACAAATCTGAACACTCTTGAGCACTCAAAAAAAAGACGGCCAAAGCCGCCTTGAAATTTTAAATAAAAGTTGGTCTATTGACTAACACTTCGCCGGATAAGCCGTACAAGCCGTCGTCAATAGTGACGCGATATTTGTTGGACCGCCAGACGGATAGGCCGTGTTATTCGCAAAATGCGATGCGCCTTGAACTTTGACGGCATCGTCTACATACCCCCAGCTCGTTGTAGCTGTGACACGATTAGATGAATCCCCTGTTGCTGGTGTGCCGCCAAATGATGTAGATTTACCGAAGTTCATGATCCACGGACCACCACTAGATCCGCCCGTTTGAGCCGATCCAATAATTACGTTAGACGGCGTAGCCTTATAACCAAGAGAATCTGTTCGGACCATTTTCAATCCGGCATCATGTGCAACCGGATAACCAAGCTGGGTAATTTGCGCAGCGTTCATCCCTGAAAAACTCGTAAACCCTTGACTATTTTTATAATAGCTATTTTTCTCCGTAACGTCAGCGATTTCCATACCCGCATATGGCGCAGGACCTGTATCCATTACGACCACGGCAATATCATTTTCGCAAACGATACCCGAAACAGTACATACATCCGTCCCGTCAAAATAGGTGGGTGGCACAAACCATTCTAAAGCATCCCACGTGCCAAATGTAACAGAAGTACCATGAAGAGCCGGCTCAAACAGAACCTCATCCGCAAATCCACTATCTTCGTCACCAAAGCTGTGAACGCAATGCGCAGCTGTGACCAATACACCTTCATCGATAACCGAAGCGGTACAGACAAACCAGCTAGCACCAAAACGCATCCAAAGCTTACCCGTACGGCGGTAAGGTTTCATATTGGTTGGCGTTCCTTTGCCGCCAAATTGCAAAGCAACGCGTTTGGTCGTGAACGGGTGCATACCTGTGCCATAGGCCATACTCTCAAAACCGCCGGATGAAATTCCAGGGATTTGGCTTCTATCGGTCAACATTGGCAGGCGAGATTTCGCATTTGCCATTTGATGCTGGGTAATACCGTGAGACACGCTAGCCTTTTTTGACGCGGTCATTTCGCTTTGAGCCTGAGCCGTGCCAGCGACCGCCAATACGCTCGATAAGGCGATTAAACTAACTAAGGTTTTTTTGGTGATATTCATGTGAATTACTCCTTTTACACATTACATTGCGCCAGCAAAGTGGGGGCGAATATGAGCCCGCCATCGACACAGCATAGCATTATTTAGTCTTTTGGTAAAGGAGGGTAAATTCACAGCAGCCAAAATCAGGCTCATGAACTAAGCCCGTACGTTCTGTGATGAATTACTAATCTGCCAAATTAACAGATATATTTTTTGTTGAGGGCGGCAATACCACCCTCAAATTTCGATAACAACTTCGGTTCCTATATTAAGAAACGGAAGGTATTGATCACTGTTTTAGCACTTCGTTGGGTTTGATCCACAAATAGCGTTTAATATCGCCTCAATGTTTGAATCTCCGCCTGGTACGAAAGTGGTGTTATTAGCAAAACGTGACGCGCCCTGAATTTTAATGGCATCATCCGTATAACCCCAACTTGTAACAGCTGAAACTTTATTAGAGGCATCGCCGGTTGCGGGTGTGCCGCCGAATGAAGTCGATTTACCTAGGTTTTGAATCCAAGGGCCACCACTGGAACCTCCCGTTTGAGCATTACCCATAATAACATTATATGGAGCGGCTTGCAGACCTACAGAGTCTGTCCGCACCATCTTTAAGCCACTATCATGGGCAACTGGATATCCAAGCGCACTCAGTTGCGCTGTTTTCTCGCCCAAGAAATCAGTGTAGCCTTGATTGTTTTTATAAAAACTATTTTGTTCTGTAACATCAGCGATTTCCATACCTGTATAAGGAGCCGGTCCAGTGTCCATGGCAACCACGGCAATATCATTTTCGCAAACAACGCCCGGTGCTGTCGGAAGACAAACATCTGTACCATTATAATAAACCGTCGGGATTGTCCAAGTAAACGCATCCCAAGAGCCAAACGTTACTGACGCGCCATGGCGAGCGGGTTCGAATCGGATAGAATCTGCCCATCCGGCACCCTCCATCCCAAAATTATGAACACAATGAGCCGCTGTTACCAATATGCCTTTATCAATGACGGAAGCTGAGCATACAAATATGCTGCCACCAAAATCCATATAGAGCTTACCTGTACGTCTGTAAGGCTTCATGCTGGTCGGAAGACCCTTACCACCATTTTGCAAAGCAACACGCTTTGTCGTAAATGGGTGGCCGCCTGTACCATAGGCCATGCTATCAAAAGCACCGTCGGAATAGCCAGGGATTTGACTTCTATCGGTCAACATTGGCATTTTAGACTTTGCATTATCCATTTGATGTTGGGTAATATGAGTAGGGTTTGAAGGTGTAAAACTGATCACCGTTCCAGCTGCATTAGATGTTTCCGTCGCAGCTGCCACTCCGGATACAGCTAAAGCACCGGTTAAGGCGATTAGGCTTACAAAAGTTTGTTTTGTTACATTCATGTGAAGACTCCTTTTATATACATTACATTGCGCCAGCAAAGTGGGGCGGAGTTTGTCTAGCACATCAAATATATCATAAATTGTGCTTTTCGTAAACATCTATGAACGTTTGTTACCGCTGAGGCTTATTTGAAATTTCAACTAGAGCAATTTGCATTAAAGCAGTCTCAGAAATTGGGCTAACTTCGCCCATTTTCTGAGATTTTCGTGATTTTTACTAAATGCGAAATGCTCTAACTAAAGCATGACAAGCAGCCAAAAAAAAGGCTGAGCAAAAGCTCAGCCTAATTCAGAATTGAGTAGATAAACCTATCCCAATTTAAAAGCTAACTAGTAACATTTAGTCGCATCAAGAGAACAACCAAATGACATCATTGAATCGATATTTGTAGCACTAGTAAAGATTGAGTTATTACCAAATCTTGAAGCACCTTGAACTTTAATCGTATCAAGTGAGTAACCCCAGCTTGTGACAGCTGCAACACGTGGGCCAGCAGCTCCACTGCCAGTTGAACCGCCAAATACTGAGTTTTTACCAAAGTTATTGATCCAAGGACCGCCTGAAGAACCACCAGTTTGGGCTGAACCCATAATGACGTTATTCGGCGTAGCTTGGTAACCAAATGAATCTGTTCTCATCATTTTAAGACCAGAATCATGTGCTTGTGGATATCCAAGAGCTGTCAAATGAGCAGCTTTCATAATTGGAGTATCAGAAGCCGTCGGATCAAAATTACCATAACCGTAGTCATTATTTGAAACTTTGTAACGACGAGTAACTTCAGCAATTTCCATGCCTTCCCAGCCTTCAGGACCGGTATCAAGCAGAACAACAGCCAAATCATTGGCACAAACGATACCAGGGACTTCACAATCGTCGGTTCCGTTATAATATACGGTCGGAACAGCCCAAGTCAAAGCGTCCCAAGTCCCGAAGGTCCGGCTATCGGCATGACGTGCTGGTTGGTAGACGACTTCGTCAGCCCAGCCGGCGCTCTCAGCACCGTAGTTAAAGACACAGTGAGCAGCTGTTACGAGCATACCTAATTCAACAGCAGACGCGGAACAAACATACCAGCCATCGCCGAAACGCATCCAAAGCTTACCAGCAGCTTTGTAAGGTGCCATATTTGTTGGGATGCCTTTACCGTTTCTCTGAGATGCAACACGCTTTGTTGTGTACGGATGCTCAAAATACATACCATAAGCTTGGCTAGAACGATCGCCAAAAGAGTTTCCAGCAGAATTACTACGAGGAATTTGACTAGCGTCAGTCAACATAGGCATACGCGATTGCGCATTTGCAATGTCTGAGTGACGAAGTGTTGATGAACGCGATGAGCTTTTGTCAGCTGAAAACGCCATGTTCATACCGTCAGCACTGGCGATTTCGCCGGCATTAGCCGTACCAGCCGCCATTATTGCTCCAGCAACCGCCATCATAGCGAAAGAAGTTTTTTTTGTCATGTAAAGTCCCTTTTTTTTTAATATTTATAATTAATCACATTCCATCCTATCTAGACAAGACGGACTGGCCAATACACATAAATGCTTAAGCCAGCTTACCCTTCCCATATCTTAATGGGAACTTATTGTAAATAACGAAAAATTAACTGTTGGCAGATTGGTAAAATAAACACTCAAAAACCATAATTATAGAGGAATATTCAACCCTCAGGGTCATTCTCATTAGCGATATCGCCTCTAAGGAGGTCTGACATGGCTTCACCATCTTGCCCAGATATTACATAATTACCTTTAAGCCAACGACCAAGGTCAATATCGGCACAGCGCCTTGAGCAAAATGGTTTTGCCACCAAATCTGATACTTTCTGGCAAATCGGGCATTTTTCCTGGATCATCGATCAGCCTTAACGCTTATGGCCTCACCTGTTTCCAACTTGAAACGCGCCCCTATTTTTTCAACCATTGCTGATTGCCAGTCAATGTTATCAACGGATAACCAATCAAAAGCTCTCTGAGGTAAGTATAATGTTAGCTGAGCGCCTGGCGCAGCTAGAGCTTCGCGCTCCAAGCGTCTCAAGGCTATCAGGGCATAGGTTTCAGGCGTAAAGTCTGTCCCGCCGCGCTTAAGCTCTTCATCCAAGGATCGATTGGTCACAGTCCTTGTCATTTCTATAACGCCAAACCTAGAGAGCGGCGCGACTTTGACAAGGCTAGGGTCGTTGGCCACAGCATAATCAACCGCACTTACCAATGTATCTCGTTGCTTTGGTTGACGAAGATTGGGGAAATCAATGGCAATCAATCCTCCCAGGCCTCGCAATCTCAATTGCTGCGCAATAACGCCTGCTGCAATTTTCGACACATCAAATCCGCTCATGGCGTTACCTTTGTCTACGTCAATCGCGATCAAGGCACGGGTAGGCTCTATGGCAATATCACCGCCGCCCGGCAGAGCAATTATCGTATCGCAGGCCTCTTCAATGTTGTTAACGGGTGCTTCCTCTAACGTGATATCAAATCCAAATCGCCGCTTAAGAAAATCTTCGATTGAAATTTGCACAAGCGGCGATGGTTTTGAAAGTTCTGACAGGTCAACAAAGTGAAGAACTGGGCCTTTTTCAGCTATGGCCTCGCGGGTGATTTCCACCTTAACCATCTGCCCTTCGGTCAGACGGGGTGCTCCTGCGGCATTGGTAAATTTCAACAACCCATCAGGGCCGTGGCCTAGAGCTACAAATGCGCCGCCCATGGACTTATCGATTTTTGATATTCGTCCCGCAAATATATCACCGGATCTTGGGCGAAATTTGTCAGACCAGCGGCGTAGATATAGCTCCGCAAGCTTTTTACCCTCATATACAGCAATACGGGTTTCACCAATTCCGCGATCAATAACAGCACGATTTTTCATAAAGCAATACCTGAACTGGTCAGTAAGTTTCGGGTTTCAAATAATGGCAAGCCAACAACCCCTGTATAAGATCCAGATAAATTAGCGATCATCGCCCCTGCTCGGCCCTGTATTCCATATCCGCCGGCCTTGCCCTTCCATTCACCGCTATCGAGGTAAACTTTGAGTTCTTCGTCGGAAAGACGTTTGATCTTCACACGGGTTTCACTGACGCGAGATCGAATTTGTCCTGAAGCATCAATAACAGCAACGCCTGTAAAAACACGGTGTGCCCTACCCGACATCAATCGCAAACAAGCCTCAGCTTCATCGCGTTCTTCGGTTTTGGGCAATATTCTGCGGCCGACACCGACAACGGTATCAGATCCTAAAACGATATTGCCTGGATGCAATCCACTTATATGAACAGCCTTTTCAATCGCCAGCCGCAAAGCGTGACCACGAGGGCGTTCACCAGGAATAGGATCTTCATTTATATCGGCGGGAATAACTTGATCTGGAACAATTCCAATTTGGTCCAGCAGATGCAGGCGCCTCGGAGAAGCGCTCGCCAAAATCAACCCCGGTATCAGGCTGGGCGTAGATGAAGCAGTAGTGCTCATCTCACATCAATGATTTATTTGAAACGGTAGGTGATGCGCCCTTTGGACAAATCATAAGGGGTCATTTCACATGTGACTTTGTCACCAGTTAGGACACGGATACGGTTTTTCCGCATTCTGCCCGCTGTGTGCGCAATAATCTCGTGATCATTCGCGAGAAGGCGCACCCGAAAAGTTGCGTTTGGCAAAAGCTCCATCACTTCGCCTTCGAACTCTAACAGGTCTTCTTTAGCCAAGGTCAAATCTCATATGTTTTCTCCGTTTAATTTGCAGCAGACTCGTGCTTCGAGCTCTATATAGGAATGTTTTTAGAAAAATACATCAAAAGCATTCTGATTTCTTACACCAAACCCTGTCTC
>JABABK010000062.1 GCA_014238285.1 Hellea sp. | reverse complement strand
TCTCGTTCAATTCGGTAGCAAATTGCTCGACGGCTGTTCTAGCATATTCCAAGTCATCAACATCGGGCAATACTGCCGGGGCCGGTGATCGTATTTCAGGAATAATGCTATCCGACAAAGAATCCGACTTTAAATTCGCCAAGATATCATAATCACTATCACTACTTTTATTTTTCCCAAAAAGTCCCATTACAGCCTCCCATTCACCCACGGCCAAGTGACCGCGCATTAACTAATTGTTAAAAGCCCTACATAGATTCGCTCTGGTTACAAATAGTGTTTCATAATGACACTTGATGATTATGACATTCACGCACATATAGCGGCTCATATGCCCTATGCGATCATCATATTAGTGTCAGCGATCATCACGGCCTGTATATCAGGTATTTTCGGCATGGCAGGCGGGATGATCTTCATGGCCGTCATCACCACATTTATGGGCGTTTCAGAAGCTATGGTGGTCCACGGAGCTGTCCAAAGCCTGTCTAATTCATCCAGGTCCTATTTATTACGCTCCAATATTCGCTGGGATGTTCTATTTTTTACACTGATTGGCGCCCTGCCGATCATAATCGTTTTGTATTTCATCAGCTATATTCCTGAAAAGAAATGGCTTTTCCTAATTTTGGGGCTACTACCGTTTCTTTTATGGCTACCACGAGGCTGGATGCAGGGTGACGCTGAAAAACCAGCACACGCTGTCCTTTGCGGCGCCATGGTTATGGCCCTAAACATTGCGGCTGGCGTGGCGGGCCCTGCGCTTGATTTCTTTTACGTCAAAACAGCCCTGACCCGGCAAGAAATTGTCGCCACCAAAGCCGTGACTATGTTTGCCTCCCATATGGTTAAAATCGTCTATTTTGGCATACCGCTTATTCACAGCGTTGGGTTTGGAACTTTACCGCCATTATGGGTTTTTATCGCCGCGATTCCTTGCGTTATGATCGGAACATGGGTCGGAACGCGGATATTATTGCGACTCAATGATGTGAATTTTAAGTCTTACACCAAATATTTGGTGACCTTGGTCGGTATCTATTATTTATGTAGAGCCGCTGGCTGGGTCTGAGCAATAGGTTGTTCTGCTTTACGAGAATACCAGCTATAAAAACCAATCCCGAGCAATGTTAGCAGGGTACCTAATGCATCATATAAACCAAATGGCTCGCCGAGCCAAAATATAGCAAAAACAACCGTCGCAATCGGCGATAGTAAGCCGAGCATAGCGGTTGATTGAGCCCCTATCCGGCCAATGGCAATATTAACCATAAAGGACGGGATTAAGGTCGAGAAGAATGCCATAGCTATACCAAGTAGCCAAATTCGGTTGGGCAAATTGGGAACACCTAAAGTGCCTTCAATGACATTCTGAGTAATCAAATGAGTAAATATAACGGTCCCAGCCGTGAACATAGCGCAGCATGTAAAGACTGTACTCCCCAGACGGGTGATCATCGGTTTGGCCAGAACCTGAAACGTTGCAAATAACAGAGCGCAGGCCAAAATCATGCAAGTGCCTAAAACTAAGTTTTCGCCAACCGTAATGTCACCGCCTGCAAAGACGACTATAATTCCAAGATATCCAACCAAAATTCCCAATATAGACAGCGGCTTAGGACGAACGCCTAGAAACACAGCACTTATAACCAAAACAAAGACAGGATAGGTAAATAGCAAAAGCCTTTCCAGTTGAGCCGTGACATATTTCAGTCCCTGAATGTCTAGAAATGCACAAATATAATACCCTAGAACACCCAAAAGCCCTGCGAGCATCATGTTCTTGCCGCTGGGCGCTGGCTTGCCCTCGGATTTTAACTTTTGAATGGCCCAATAAAAGATGCCTAAATAGACAGGCATGGAAAAACCAAGACGAAGCGCCATTAACGTTATGGCATCAACTTCGTTCGCTGCTAGGCCGCTGCCCGGTTGGTAAGCAAGTTTGACGAAGATAGCCTTCATGGAAAACAGAACAGCCCCAAGCGCACCGAAAAAGTAACCCCAACCAATGCCTGACATAGGCTTTGGCTTATTGTCGGGGTGTGCGGCGACATATTCTCTTAGGGTTGGTCTCATTTGCCGCTCTTTTGCCTACGGGCCTTGAAAAAGGCTTTGAGCATATCTGAGCATTCTTCTGCCAATATCCCGCCGGTTACCTTCGGCTTATGATGACAACTAGCTTGCGAGAAAAACTTCACGCCGTTTTCAACCGCGCCGCCTTTAGGATCGCTCGCGCCGTAGACCACACGACCAGTGCGGGCGTGGCTAATGGCGCCAGCGCACATGGTGCACGGCTCTAACGTGACATAAAGCGTAAGGTCATTCAGACGATAATTGCCTAAATTATACGCCCCGTCTCTAAGGGTCAGAATTTCGGCATGTGCTGTCGGATCATCCAAAAGGATCGGCGCGTTGCCTGAACGGGCAATAATCTTATTAGACGCGGGATTGACCAATACCGCGCCGACAGGTACTTCGCCGCGAGCAGATGCCGCTTGCGCCTCAATAATCGCTTCGCGCATATAATCTTCATCCGTCATGGAAACCTCCATTGACCGATAATGACAATAGGTCAAGTTATGTCAGATATGCAAAAAAGTGATATGCAAAAAATCGAAGGCGAGCGCATTGCCAAATACCTTGCCAGAGCGGGCGTGGCCTCTCGCCGCGAAGCTGAAAGGCTGATCGAAGCTGGCCGGATTAAGGTCAATGGCACTATTTTGACGACGCCTGCCTTTAAGGTGACTGATAAAGACGTCATTCTGTTCGATGGTAACCCTGTCAAAAAAGATCCGCCAAGGTTATGGCGCTACCATAAAGAGGCAGGCTTTCTGACCACACATAACGATCCCGAAGACCGCCCAACTGTGTTTGAGCAACTCCCAGAGGATATGCCCCGCGTAATTTCCGTTGGACGTCTGGATATGACTTCTGAAGGTTTGTTGCTTTTGACCAATGACGGCGAGCTTGCACGAGCTTTAGAACTCCCTTCGACAGGCTGGGTCAGACGTTACCGCGCCCGCGCTTATGGTAAAATCACTCAAGAAGAACTCGACACGCTGATGCAGGGCATTGATATTGACGGCATTCAAACAGGCCCGATTGAGGCCGAACTCGAGCGCCAGCAAAGAGATAATGCCTGGATCATGGTTGCTATCAAAGAAGGTAAAAACCGAGAAGTTCGCCGCGCCCTAGAACATCTTGGCCTGCGCGTGAACCGTTTGATCCGCGTATCTTACGGGCCATTCCAGCTCAGTAATCTTCAGCAAGGCAAACTTGAAGAAGTCAAAACACGTACCCTGCGCGATCAAGTCGGGCATTTAGTCGATATCCCTATGACAGAAACGACGACAACAAGAGCAGCCGCAACCGTAAAATCAAAAGACAAACCCAGAGGCAAAAAACAGGGCATGCCCCGCCCTGACAGAACGGGTAAGCAAAAGCGTAATTTTAAATCAAACCACGGGAAATCAGGTGACGCAAAATCAGCACCGCGTCCACAAGGCGCTCCCCGAGGGCGAGGTTTTAAAAAACGATGATAACTCAAATATCTGTCATTCCGGGGCTGACAAAGTCAGAACCCGGAAGTTCGAGAAAACTAGGAGCTATTAAGTCTTCGCTCGTCTCGACCTTCCGGATATTTACGAACGTAAATTTCGGAATGACAGTCTTATGGAATTCGACATGCGTATAGTCTCCGGCAGCCTTCGTGGCAGAAACATCGAAACCCCGTCAGGCAAGAACACCCGCCCGACCAGTGATCAAACTCGGGAATCCCTTTTTAACATCCTGAAACACGCGGAGTGGTCACCTTCACTTGACGGCGCAATCGTCGCTGATATTTTCGCAGGCTCCGGCGCCCTAGGTCTCGAAGCCGTCTCACGGGGCGCAGAGTTTTGTTTATTCGTGGAAATGGAACCCAAGGCGAGAGCCGCCATTCGTCAAAACATCGAAAAAATGAGACTATCCGAGTGTACCCGCCTGCACCGTTTCGATGCCACTAAGTTAAAAGTCGCGCCCGGTAACCTTCGCGGTCCCTTCACCCATATCTTCATGGACCCGCCTTATAATAAGGGCCTGTGGAAACCCGTGTTAAGGCGCCTCGCCATGCATGGCCTGATCGCCGACGACGGTATCATCATTCTAGAAATCGGATCAGAAGAAGAAATTGAAGAAATTCGCGGGTTTGAAATACTCGACGAACGCCTTTGGGGCGCGGCTAGAGTTTTGTTTTTAGAAATAAAAAAATAATGTTTTGAGTATATGTACCTGCCAACAACTTAATGGGTATAGATATGACTGTTTTTAGGTTTGAATCACTTCAGTTTGATCCGGCATCAGAGCCAAAAAATGAATTCAACCCAATTTTTGGTTATTCGGTCGCTGAACATTTGCGAATGGAATTTAAAAACCGTGGATACAATGTAACCGATGATGTAGATAATGAGGATTGGGGCTGGTACTTTGACATCAAATTTGATGATCGCAACTATATGATTGGTACTTGTTCATATGTAGATGCAGACGAAGAAACAGGTAATCCTCTTCTCGATGGTGAACCAATAGAACATCTTGTCCAGTTCGATAAACATAGATCTATTAAAGAAAAAATTCTTGGTAAAAATAAGTTATCTGAAGATGATCAACTCGTGTTAATGACCGAACAAATTATAAAAGACACCGTATCTGATATTAATTTTTTGGGCAGAGATTAATTATCGCCGCCCAAATAACCGTTCAATATCGGCGAGCTTAAGCTCCACATATGTCGGGCGGCCATGATTGCACTGCCCTGAATGGGGTGTGTCTTCCATTTGGCGTAGGAGCGCGTTCATTTCAGTGGCGTTAAGGCGACGCCCAGCCCGCACAGAGCCGTGACATGCCATGGTGCCGCAGACGTCTTCGAACTTCTCTTTCAGGCTCAGCGCCTCATCATAGGCGGATAGATCGTCGGCCAGATCTTGGAGCATGCCTTGTATATTCATTTCGCCGAGAATTGCAGGCGTTTCGCGCACGGCTACGGCGCCGACGCCAAAGGGTTCGATCATAAGGCCCATTTCGGCTAACTCTGCAGCGCGGGCTAAAACGCGCTGAGCGTCTGCTTCACCGAGGTCAACAATATCGGGAATAAGCAGCGTCTGCCGCTCGACGCCCTGCCCGCTCATGGCCTGTTTCATTCGCTCATAAACGAGGCGTTCATGGGCAGCATGTTGATCGACGATGACAATACCGTCCTCGGTTTGAGCGACGATATAGGTCTCGTGGACTTGCGCGCGGGCTGCGCCAAGCGGATTTTGAGTTAAGTCAGGTTGAGGCGCGCCGCCCATACCCTGCGCCGAATATTCATAAGGCGATTGCATTTCTTCGACCTTGGCCGAAAATCCGTCCACGAGGCCTTGGATTTGTGGATCGGGTCTTGGCTCTGGTCTATAATTGCCATAACCGCCACGAGAGCCATAATTGCCCTGTAACGGCAGCGCTGCGCCGCCTGCCTGTATTTTTCCTAAGGCATAATCAGATACCGTTGTGCTGGCGCGGTGCCCTGCTCCTGCGAGCGCGTGCCTTAAGGCCGATACAATCAACCCGCGGACCATATTGGGGTCCCTAAACCGGACTTCGGTTTTGGCCGGGTGAACATTGACGTCCACATGGGTCATAGGAAGCTCGACGAAAAGCGCGGCGACCGGATATCGATTACGGGCGAGATAATCTTGGTACGCCCCTTTGAGAGCCCCGTGGAGGAGCTTATCTTTAACCGGACGTCCATTGACGAATAAATATTGATGTAGACTATTACCCCGAGAAAAAGTCGGGAGGCCGGCATAGCCTTTTAAGCGAATGCCTTCACGGTCTGTATCAATAGCAAGCGCATTATCGCCAAAATCATTGCCAAGGATGGCGGCTAGGCGAGTTAAGCGCCCTTCAGCGTCATCAGTGCTAGGCGTTACGCGAAATGTGGTACGGGTGGCGGAGCTTAGAGTAAATCCGACAGCGGGATTAGCCATAGCAAGGCGTTTGACGGTATCGGAAATAGCCATACTTTCGCTGCGTTCGGATTTTAAGAACTTTAGCCGAGCGGGCGTCGCGTAAAACAAATCCCTGACTTCGACTTTAGTTCCTGATAGTCCAAAACGCGGTGCGGGTTTGGGCGTGCCGACATCCCCGCCTTCGACATTAATTTGCCAAGCACTATCAGAATCAAGCGTCTGAGACGTAATTGACAATCTCGCGACAGAGCCGATCGACGGCAAGGCTTCTCCGCGAAACCCCATCGTATCAATATTTAGCAGGTCCCATTCACCCATATCATTGGGCCGTAGCTTTGATGTTGCGTGGCGTTCTATAGCTATTGGCAATTCTTCGGGAGTCATGCCCTTGCCGTCATCCGTGATAGATATCAGCGTGCGGCCGCCATCTTCATAACGAATATCGACTTGCCGAGCGCCGGCGTCTACAGCATTTTCGACCAGTTCTTTGATCACGCTGGCTGGACGCTCTACGACCTCACCGGCGGCAATACGGTTGACGGTTTCAGTCGGCAGTCGGCGTATGGAAGGAATCGCACTCATAGGCCGGGATAGATACGCTTTCTCTGTTGCCCTGTCACCCATTTTACCAAGTTCGCTCATACCGCTGAAGAGCGGTATCCACGCTAGTTTTCTGCAAGTATTTCTTTGAAATTTATGTAACCCACAAAGCAACCGTGGACCCCGCTCTTCAGCGGGGTGAGCGGAGATTTTAAGCTCAACCTATAGCAATTTGACTCAGCCGTTAAAAAGGCTCATTTTCCATCCATGCAATCACCTTATGTGAACATCGACAAAGCAGATATCAAACGTCTAAGCGCGCGCTCCAACCTATGGGGCGCTTGGCTAACCTTCCATGTTTGGGCCGTGATGATAGCCGCGGGCGCTGTTTTCGTTCTATTTCCCAATGTTTTAACATTTTTATTTGCAGTCATAATCATTGGCACCCGTCAACATGGCATGGCCACATTAATGCATGATGCGGCACACGGGGCTCTTTTCAAGAATAAAAAACTCAATGACTTTGTCGGCCACTGGGTACTGGGGGCGCCATATGGCGGCGACCTTCACAGCTACCGCAAATACCACCTCAAACATCACCGATACGCTCAAAGCGATCAAGACCCTGACCTGCCGCTATCAAATAAATTTCCGACAACAAAACAAAGCCTTACACGCAAGCTCTTACGCGACATTTCTGGTATAACATTTTTACGAGTGCGCATAGCCACCTATCAAATGGCAAGAGGAAAATCGGTTAGCATTGAAGGCACGGACGCGTTTGAGAAAACGTCGTCTATTCCCAATATAACCACAAATTTGATTATATTTGGAATTCTATGGAGCTTTGGCATTTGGTGGGCCTATTTCGCACTTTGGATATTACCGCTCGCGACCGTGTTTTGGTTCGTATTGCGCATACGCAATATTGCCGAACACGCCCTGACAGAGCGCAGTGACAATCCACTTCGACATGCCCGCACAACGAAAACAAACTGGTTCACCCGTACTTTCCTCTCGCCTTACTGGGTCAATTACCACGTCGAGCACCATGTCTACATGTATGTGCCCTGTTATAACCTTCCCAAGCTGCATCAGTTATTTCGAGACAATGGGTATGTGGAGAAAATGGAATATAAGGATGGCTATCGCGAAGTCCTGAGATCAGCCATAACGCCTGCATGAAAACATCAATTATTATCACCGCCCTTAGCGCGCTCGTCCTTTCTGCCTGCAGCGCGGTAGCAAATGCCAAAGACCAAGCTCCGCCCTCAGAAGTATTGAGTCTTTATGCCGTTGCCACGGCCCCATCTGCGGACCGGATTTACACATACATTGAAAAACTTGTTAGTTTTGGTACGCGGCACACATTATCTGAGACAGAAAGCGAAACAGACGGCATTGGCGCCGCGCGGCGCTGGATATTCGACGAGTTTGAACGGATATCCGCGGATTGCGGCGGCTGTCTGGAAGTTATTTATGTATCGGACACAATTTCCGGCGAAAAGCGTATACCTGACCCCACTGAGGTCGTTAGCGTTCTCGCCATTCAAAAAGGCACAATCGACCCTAATCGCTACGTCATGATGAGCGGTGATATTGATAGCCGTGTCACCGACCCGCTTGACGGCACATCCGCTAGTCCCGGTGCCAATGATAATGCTTCCGGCATGGCCGGCGTGATCGAAGCAGCGCGGATACTATCCAAACAGCAATTTGCCGGCTCTATTATTTACGCGGGGTTATCCGGTGAAGAGCAAGGCCTGTTTGGCGGCAAAATCGTAGCACAACACGCACTCGATCAGGACTGGCAAATCAAAGGCGTGCTCAATAACGATATGATTTCCAATATCTCCGGTATTGATGGCGTGATTGATAACTCAATCGTTCGCGTATTCTCAGAAGGCACCCGCGCCACTGAAACACCAGAAGAAGCGCGCCAAAGACGATTTACAGGCGGTGAAGTTGATAGTCCGTCACGCAACCTCGCCCGTTATGTCAAATCCCAAGCCGATCAATATATGACCAATCTCGATGTTATGATGGTATATAGATTAGACCGCTTTGGCCGCGGAGGTCATCATCGTCCGTTCAACGCGGTTGGTATCCCTGGCATCCGTATCATGGAAACCCATGAACACTATGATCGTCAACATCAGGATTTACAGACAGAATTTCGAGGATTAATTATACGACCAAAAGATAAGTTCATCGAAAATGGCTTCACTAAAGGTGACATCAAACAATTAGTACATGGTTCTCTTGGCTGGGAAGAAGTTCAACGATTGCCCAGAGTTGGTGAGCCAGCTGCTCCTGACTTAGGGTTTACCTCTCGCCCACCTATCGAAGATTTGTTAAACTTAGAAATTACATCTAAGGACGGCAAAGTATTTCAAGTTTTTGAGTTAGTCGACTTTATCCCTGATCAAAAAAAATATGGCGACACGCTTGACGGCGTCGACAAAGACTATGCCGCCAAATTAACAGCCCTCAATGCCATCACACTAGCTGGCATGGCGGGTTCCCCACCCTTCCCGGCCAATGTTGAAGCCAGCGGCGCGGTTCTACCTTCCGCCACTTTGACATGGGAAACACCGGATAATGCTGATAATCTTGCTGGGTATCGTGTTCACTGGCGCTTAACCACTGCACCTGAATGGACCCATTCTCGATATGTCGGCGATGTCAACACTTGGGAGTTCACCAACCTAGTGATCGATAATTACTATTTCGGGGTCTCATCTGTTTCCAAGGACGGCTATGAAACACCTGTTGTCTTCCCCGGACCCGCAGGACGGTTTTAAGCGCAATTTTAATTACCTGTTTAATTGTTTGTGGTTTCTCCTGTGACGCGAACTTGCATGACAAGTTACGTGAGCCTGCCTAATAAAACATAGACTCGAAATCGTAAGAACAAATCGGAGCCGCACATGACATCCACGCGCACAATCATCCTCGGCGGCGTTGCCGCAATTGCTATTGCCTTTGCTCTTGGCGCCTATTCTGTATCCGGTGACAACCTGCTTTCCGGCGAGGCTTCTGCGCACCCACATAAAAATTTTGATAAGGTCAATACCTCTAAATCTAACGCGACAGATACGGATGATAGAGATGTCATAGAAATGATCGAAGAATTAATTGATCAAGATGAAATGGAAGCAGCTCACACAGCTAAGCACAAGCATGATAATGGCGGGACAGAAGACGCTGAGCGCGTTTCAAATGACGGTAAAGCGATTGCAAAGCCTGTTAAAGCCAAAGACTCAACACCAGCAATCGCCGCTGACGAGAATGAGGACGCCGAAGAAGCGGATGAAAAATGGGACGTCAATAATCAGCCCGGCGAAAAACTTACTGTCAATATTAACGTCGATGAAGGTACGTGGATGAGCCTTGATATCAGCCCGGATGGCAAAACCATCGCCTTTGACCTACTCGGCGATATTTATACCATGCCAGCTTCCGGCGGCAAAGCGACCAATCTGACATCTAATATGGCTTGGGATATGCAGCCACGTTTTTCACCCGACGGTAAATCGTTAGCGTTTACGTCTGATAGCGCGGGCGGCGATAATATCTGGATCATGGATATTGACGGTGACAATAAATCTCAAGTCACTAAAGAATCCTTCCGTCTATTGAATAACCCGACATGGAGTCCTGACGGACGGTTCATCGCAGCGAAAAAACACTTTACGACATCGCGCTCCTTAGGCACTGGCGAGATCTGGCTCTATCACACATCGGGTGGGTCTGGCGTTAAGCTTGTCAAACGTCCGAGCGAAAGCCACCAAAAAGAACTCGGTGAACCGATGTTCTCGCCAGATGGGCGCTATGTTTATTATACGCAAAACACAACACGCGGCGGACAATTCATTTATGCTCAAGATTCCAATACAGAACTTTTTCAGATCAAACGTTATGATATGGAGACCGGAGAAATTGATACAGCTGCAGGCGGCGAAGGCGGGGCCGTGCGCCCAGCGCCATCCCCTGACGGTAAATATCTAGCTTTTGTTAAGCGCGAACGCACACAATCGATGATTTATCTCAAAGACCTCGAAGAAAACCGCATCTATGAAAAACTTGGTCGCGACATGCAAGAAACCTGGGGCGTCCAAGGCATGTACCCCAATATGGATTGGTCGCCTGATTCCAAAGAGCTCTATTTCTGGGCTGGCGGTAAGATCAAAAAACTGACAGTCGGGAACGGCAATGTTGAAACCGTCGAATTTAACGTTAATGACACAAGAGAGGTCATGTCTGTTCCGCGGCCGCAGGTCGAAGTTTCACCAGATGAATTTAAAACAAATATGCCGCGTTACTCCGCCGTCTCACCAGATGGCGATCAGGTCGTCTATGAGAGCCTAGGCAAATTATTTATCCAGAACATTTCTGGCGGAAAACCCAAAAGACTTACCGCTCTATCGAGCAGTATCCGGGAACTTGATCCATCTTGGTCACGCGATGGTAAAAGCCTCGTCTTTGTCTCTTGGACGGACAAAGATCTCGCAACGATTCATAAAATCAAAGCAAATGGAACTGGCGAGGCCAGCATTACGGCAAAACCCGGCCATTATCGCCGCCCCGTCATGACCCCTGACGGCGAGTATATCGTTTATGAAAAAGAAACTGGCGGCTATCTGACATCTCCAAATTGGTCAGCCAATCCGGGGCTATATCTCCAAAGTATCGATGGTAACGAACCAAGCCTTATTCGCAAATCCGGTGCAGGCGCTCATTTTGGTTCAGACGACCTACGGGTATATTTCACGGATAATCATGACGAATCTAGCGCGCTAATGAGCACTAACTTACTTGGCGGTGACGAACGTATTCATGCATCATCGAAAATGGCGCAGAATATATATATTTCGCCTGACGAGGATCATGTCGCCTTTAGAGAAAACTATAATCTTTATGTGATGCCAGCTCTGACTGGGCCGCAAAACATTTCCATTGGCACATCGGCCAATGACCTACCGGTCAAAAAACTCAGCACAAATGGGTCGACCTATCCGAGTTGGAGCAAAGATGGCGATTCAGTATTTTGGACATTAGGGCCAAACCTTTATGAAGCTGATATAGACACGGCTTTTGAGGACGAAGACTACGAACAATCTGAAGTTATGAGTCTGTCTCAAACAGTCGATAAAGATCAAACTGATAACGTGATAGCTTTTACCAATGCACGCATTATCACAATGTCAGACGAGGATGGCGGGGTCATCGAAAACGGTTCAATCCTAATTTATGGTGACCGTATTGAAGCTGTCGGTAAGAACCTGGATTTACCAATGGGTATTGACGTTGTGAACATGAAGGGTAAGACGATTATACCCGGCTTGATTGATGCCCACGCTCACGGACCCCAAGGTGTTGATGATTTAACGCCTCAATATAACTGGTCCGCAATAGCGCACCTTGCGCTTGGCGTCACAACGATCTTTGATCCATCATCCCAAGCTTCATCTATTTTTCCGGCCGCTGAAATGCAGCAAGCAGGCAAATTATTGGCACCGCGTATTTTTTCTACAGGCGAAGTTATTTACGGGGCTAAAGCTCCAGGCTTCTTTGCGGCGATTGATAGCGCAGAAGATGCCTCCGAACATGTTACGCGCCTCAACAATCAAGGCGCGCTGGGCGTAAAGAATTACAACCAACCCCGCCGGGAACAACGCCAACAAGTCACCCACGCCGCGCGAGAGCTTGACATGCTTGTCGTGCCAGAAGGCGGATCACTGTATCACATGGATATGTCTTTGGTCGTGGATGGAAATTCATCGATTGAGCACAACATTCCTGTCGGAGAAATCTATGACGACGTTATCCAGCTTATGAGCCAAACAGATACAGCTTATACGCCGACCCTCGTCGTTACTTACGGCGGTATTCGCGGTGAAGCGCGCTACTATCAAAATAGCAATGTTTGGGAACACCCGATCCTGTCTCAACATGTACCGCCACGTCAGTTACAGGCCGCATCTGTGAGGCGTCAAATGGCACCTGATGAGGATTACGCCGACGCTGCCGCAGCAGCTGTCGCCAAAAAACTGCAAGATGCCGGGGTTCTGGTGTCTATCGGCGCACATGGCCAACGTGAAGGCCTCGCAGCTCACTGGGAAATGTGGTCATTTGCCAAAGGCGGAATGAGCTCGATCGAAGCCCTTCAAACAGCCACTGTCGACCCCGCGAAACATCTCGGGATGTTCAAAGATATTGGCTCTCTAGAAAAAGGAAAGCTCGCTGATCTGGTCATACTTGATAAAAACCCGCTAAAAAATATCCGTAACACGGATAATATCAATTCTGTTATGATTGGCGGACGTCTTTATAACGCCAAAAATATGAATGAAAATCTTACAGGTTATAGCGCCGCTCCTACCTATTGGTGGGAAGATTAGCGCTCTAACTAAGTCTTATCAGAAACAAATTGAACCTTTGCCTATTTGGCAGAGGTTTTCTTATAGGCCTGACAAGAGATCCGATAATTGCGCATTCACAATAGCAAATTTAGAGACAGTCCAGCCGCCTTTACGCGACATAGCATTGACCGTATCATCATAGGATTTGATGTGAGGCACACGGGTTTTAACCCAGTCTTGGATCAAGACATTAAGGTCTTTACTAGCCCCCTTCTTCTTTTGGAATTTGGCGACGTCCTGCGCAAAACGAGCTTGCGCCTTGAAAAAATCTTCTTGCAAGTGGCGCATGGCGAGGCGCTCCCAATGATCATCCGAACTGGTCGATAAGAGCGCGGCGCGGACACGATCAATTTTAAATCGTCCGCCGACTTCGTAGAAGAGCTCTGCTGCTTGAGGGATATCCCAGCCGACTTTATTGGCAAGCTCGAGAACATCAAAGCCTGAGGCTCGTGAACGCAGAAGCGCTACATCTGTCGCCAAAGCCTTAGAAATTCCCGCTTTTTCAAAGCTCTTGATTCGGCTTTCTGCACGTCGCTGATCATAAGGTGATAGCAGTTTGAGCCAACGACCATCAACCACTGAGGATAATTTAGCGCGGCTTGCAATCCGAGCATCTATACTGCCCTTTTCGCCTCGGCGCACGAGCCAAGCGATCACGCGCATTAAGACGCGAGCAATTTCTTGGTGCAGTTCTGTCTGCGCCTTAGCATCACCCTTATTATCCAGCTTTGCGATGGCAGTTTTTAAATCCGCGATATGAAGCGTTTCATAAGCCACCATGAAAGATTTTGCGATTTCACTAACGCTAGCTTGAGTTTGTTCTTGCAAACGCATGACAGCGACCGCGCCGCACACATCCACCATTTTATTGACAAGACGAGATGTGATGATCTCGCGCCGCAAACGGTGTGAGCCCATGGCCTTTTTATATTTCTGGAGTTTATCCGGAAAATATGCCGCCAATACACGTTCCATATAAGGGTCGTCAGCAACATCTGTCCCGATAACGTCATCAAACAACGTATTCTTAGAATAAGCCAACAGGACTGATATTTCCGGGCGTGTCAGACCTTTCTTGCTAGATGCGAGTGTCTGCATAGCTTCTGTGCTAGGCAGGCCTTCCACAGCTCGGTTAAGAAGTCCGCGCCGCTCTAAAGAGGTCATGAATCGCTCATAGGCATTATGATCAAGCGTATTACGCAGTTCAGCTAGAGACAGCGCGCCGGTTTGATCATAATTGTGCTGAAGCACCAAACTCGCGACATTATCTGTCATCGAAGCCAAAAGCTTGTTGCGATCTTTCACCTTGAGGGATTTTCGCTCAATAGCGCCGCGCAGAAGAATTTTAATATTCACCTCATTGTCGGAGCTATCCACACCAGCTGAGTTATCTATAGCGTCAGTATTTATACGGCCACCCTTTTGAGCAAATTCAATTCGTCCTGCCTGGGTCATACCAAGGTTAGCCCCCTCGCCGATAACTGAAGCTTTTAGTTGGCTGGCATCAACACGAAGTCCGTCATTGGCTTTATCACCAACATCGCCATGGCTCTCTTGACCTGATTTTACATAAGTCCCAATACCGCCAAACCAAAGCAGCTCGGCTTCAGATTTCAACAGCGCATGGATCAATTCATCCGGCGTGACTTCGTCTTTTGTTAGGCCCGTCATTTGCTTGATTTCTTTTGTCAACTTAATGAACTTTTCGGATCGGGAAAATACGCCGCCGCCTTTAGAAATCAGCTTCTTATTATAATCCTGCCATGTTGAACGTGGCAGCTTAAACATACGCTCACGCTCCTTAAAAGATTTGCCTGAATCCGGATCAGGATCTATAAAGATATCCAGATGATTAAACCCGGCTAAGAGTTTGATTTTCTTAGATAGTAACATACCGTTACCAAAAACATCTCCCGACATGTCACCGACGCCCAAAACGGTAAACTCTTCTGATTGAATATCTTTACCTATTTCTCGGAAATGGCGTTTAACGGCTTCCCAGCCGCCTCGTGCAGTAATCCCCATAACCTTGTGGTCATAGCCAACGGATCCGCCTGATGCGAAAGCATCATCGAGCCAATATCCATAATCTTGGGAAATACCATTGGCGATATCCGAGAAAGTTGCCGTGCCTTTATCAGCGGCCACGACCAAATAAGGGTCTGGCTCATCCCAGCAGATGACATCAGCCGGCGGCACTGTGCCCTTGCCTTTGTAATTATCTGTAATATCTAAGATACCTGAAATAAAGGTCTTATAGGCCCCGATGCCTTCAGCAATCCACTCATCGCGGGTTCCAGATTTTGGCAATTGTTTTGGGAAAAACCCACCTTTTGAACCCACAGGAACGATCACAGCATTTTTGACTTGTTGTGCTTTGACCAGCCCTAAGACTTCTGTTCGGAAATCATCACGGCGATCAGACCAGCGTAGTCCGCCGCGGGCGACAGGACCGAAACGTAAATGCACAGCTTCGACTCGAGGCGAGCTAACATATATTTCTCTGTAGGGCTTAGGCGCTGGTAAATCATCAATCGCCTGACTGTTAAACTTCACGGATATACAGGGCTTTGTCGTGCCATCGGAATTACGCTGGTAGAAATTGGTACGAAGCGCGTTCGAAGCGGCGTCCCCGATACGGCGAATGACCCGATCATGTTCTAAGGATTTAACATTGCCTAACCCTTTTAAAATCTCACCTTCAATGCGCTTAACAGACTTCTTACGGTCTGTAAGGGTTTTGAATGCACTTGGATCAAATTTCGCCGCCAAAAATTCCACTATTTTACCAGTTAGACTTGGATAGCGTTCCAGCGCCTCAATCTGTGTCGCTTCAGATGGGTCCATCCCGCTTTGACGACGATAGCGTGCGATCAGCCTAAGCAGCGCAATATCCCGCCAATTAGCGCAAAGCGGTAGGGTTAGGCGATTAAATCCATCATCTTCATTCTGTCCGTTCCATGTCGCTAGAAATGCTTCTTCAAAAACGCGGGCTAGCTTTGCACCGTCTTGGACATCAAAACCAAGCTCAATATCCATATCATGAACCCAAATAGAGTCTCCTGATATCCGAATAACTTCGTAACCAGCTTCAGCAACCACATGACAGGCGAAATTTCGAAATACCGGTACAACACCCGATGGCTCGATACGTTGGCCCAAACTATAAATTTTCACCTTAAATGTTCGCTCACCCGTTTTAGCAGGCTGATAAACTTTTACGGCGATTTGACCTTCGTCTTGTAAAGGTTCCGAGATGACGATGTCGTGCAAAGCCTCTTGTGAAGAAAATGCATTTTGATAGGCAATTGAAAACCCATCGGCATAATTCATTAAATCAAGCTCATGATCCTCATCAAGGTCTTCAGCTGCAAGACCAACGCCGTCAAACCAAGGCTGCGCAATCTCAGCGATTTCCGCTTCCAAATCGTCCAAATCAGGATGTAGCCCGTCATCAGGGTTCATCCCGATTATGTAATGAACCCTAGCCATAGGCGCATCGCTATATTGGGGATAAAAAGCAGATATTCTGCCATTAAATGCATTCTTTAAAGCTTCACCAGCTTTCAACCGCACACGGGTATTATAATGCTCAAGCGGTATATAGGCCAAAACTGATGCAAACCGATCAAAGGGATCACGGCGAACAAAAATACGCGTTCGAGGTCGATCAAAGCCCTGAGCAACCCCCATTGAAATCCGTAGGAGTTCATCTTCATCAATTTGAAAAAGCTCATCCCTTGGATAAGTCGACAACACATATTCTAGGCGATTGGCATTGTGAGATCCCGCAGCATGAGCTGCGCGTTCCAACACACGTCCCACTTTTTGCCTCAGCAGAGGAACATATTGAGGCGCCCGGCTATAGGCTTCTGACGTGAAGAGCCCGACGAATCGTGTTTCGCCAACAATATCCCCGGCCCAATCCATATGGGTAACAGAAATATAATCCATACGCACACGCCTGTGCACACGCGTGAAAATGTTCGATTTCGCTACCGTAACAGTCGGCGTTTTTTTCATGAAGCTCTGAACATTGCTCGCTATGACTGTGGGTTCGCTACTTTGTCGTAAAACAGTCACCTTGGAATTTCGAAGCAAACCCAACTGTTTTTTCTTATCCACAAAAGGGTTTACAAAATCGGGGCTGGAGCCGCCTTTTTTAGCACTTTTAGTAAAGTCATAATGCCTTGCTCCAAGTAAAACAAAATTACCAGCAGCTAACCATTCTAAGAATTGGATGCCCTCTTGTATGTCTTCATTTTCGTCACTCTTAGGATGGCTGCGAAGATCGTTACAAGTCGCTTGGACAGAATTTAACAACCCTTTGTAATCTTTATTGATAAGCTTGATTTCGCTCAAAGTTTTCTTGAGCTCTGCAACAAGATCTTTTTCGGCTTTCCGGCTAAGCCCTGAAGTCGTGATCAATATCATAGACTCATCAATGGGTTCTCCGTCTTCTCGCCATTTTCCATCCTTATCCCGAAAACCACTAACAACTGGATGAAAGAGGCCGGTTACATTCACCCCAAATGAAGAGATGGCCGCGACGACAGAATCAACTAGAAACGCGACATTATCGACGACAAGCATAATGACACTATCAGATCGATCTTTTGCCTCAGGCACTAAGGCTTTCAATTTGTGAGCAGAGATCAATACTTCTCCGACTTTACGTCGGTTCGCAAACATCCAAAACGATTGAGCTAGACCGGATAATTCCCTAATTTTATAGGACGACAAATCACTTTCAGAGGCATCCTTATAAAAATCCTTCAAAAACTTTTCTGCGCCTGGTTCAAATCCTTTTCCACCTGTATTGGTGAAGTCTTCCAATTTGGAACATTGCTTCAGAAAGGTTCTTTCCGAGAATTTCATTTCATTCATAGTGTCCTCCCAAGGACTTTTATGGGCAGCTAAAGGTTAAAGCGCTGCAGTCTGGATACGTTGACGCGCCATTCGGTCAGCAACAATACTCGTCGGTAAATTTTCTTGCTCGGCTGTCTTAAAAATGTCATTCAAGGTTTGGCACAATCCATTCAATTTTTCGTCCACCCAAGATGGATTATAACGGCCAGAGAGCTCCGCGGCTACATTAATTATGCCGCCGCCATTTAAAACATAATCAGGGCAAAACAATATACCGCGTTCGCGCAGAGCTGCGCCCATATCAGCTGTTGCCAGTTGATTATTAGCCGCTCCGCCAATGATTTTTGCTTTTAATTGATCGATGCTATTCGAGTTAATCGCGCCGCCTAAGGCGCAAGGCGCGAATATATCCACATCCTGGGCGTAAATTTCATTAGTCGAGACAATAACTGCCCCAAGCTCTTGTTCCGCTTTAAGAACCGCTTGCTCATTAATATCGGCAACCCAAAGCTTAGCGCCCGCTCTTCTGAGTTTTTCACATAAGCTATAACCAACATGACCAAGGCCCTGCACGGCGACTCGAACATTTTTCAAATCTGATTGTCCCAAGGCATTCTTTGCTGCTACATGCAGCCCGCGAAATACGCCTTCAGCTGTGACCGGAGACGGGTCGCCTGACGCGGCTGTGCCAGTGTCAAGCCCCGCCACATAGGCGGTCTGAGTTCGAACAACTTCCATATCAGCCGTAGAAACACCCACATCTTCTGCCGTGCAATATACGCCGCCTAAACTTTCAATCGCTTTACCATAGCTTTCAAACAAGGCCTTTCGATCAAAATCGCCTGATGGACGCATAATGACCCCTTTACCACCCCCAAATGGAATATCAGCCATAGCGTTTTTATAGCTCATGGCACGAGATAGGTTTAAGGCATCATCTATAGCGGCTTGCGGATTGTCATAGGTCCATAACCTCGTCCCGCCTGCCGCAGGTCCGCGTGTCGTGTCATGAACAGCAATAATCGTTTTTAACCCAGAGGCATCGTCTGAAAAGAAGTGAACACCTTCGTGATCATCAAAATTCAAGCTGTCAAAAACAGGCATTTTGTTCTCCAATATGCGAGTCTGATATTCCAAAACACATAAAGCCGTTTACTCTTATTTTTGAGGATGAAAATACCTATTTTTGTGAAATTCTAAAAACATTCACCTAAATATAAATTTTTTCCCTGCCAATCTGGTTATACTAATCTTGCAGGGTCTCAAGCCCTTTGGCCGCAGCTTGCAAGACCTGCATCGCTAAAGCAGCGCCAGTCCCATCTCCAAGGCTCACACCAAAATCAAATGACGGACTAAGCCCCATCCTATCCAGCAGAGCCTCATGAGCGGGTTCGCAGGTTAACGTTCCAGCCCGGCAATGATCAATCGCCCTGGGATCAATCGCATGTAAAATAGCGGCAGCCGCGCAAACAACAAAGCCGTCTAATATAACTGGAATAGATTGAATTCTTGCCGCTATAATCGCCCCAACCATTCCGGCAATATCTCGGCCGCCATAATTCCTTAGATAGTGCAAGGGATCTGTAGATGGCAAATCATAGGCTCTCACGGCCTCTTCGACTGCTTTAATCCGCCCCTTGGCTTGGTGATTATGAGCCCCAGCCCAATAATCAGCTGTGCCGCCATATAGTGCTAGGGCAATTGCAGCAGCGGCCGTTGCTGATCCGGTCCCTGCATTGCCAAGCGCGATGATATCAGCGCCCTCAGCCACGACTTCCATGCCAAAAGCGATTGAGGCTGCACACTCTCTCTCAGACAATGTCGGTCCTTGTCGAAAATCAGAGACAGCATGCTCCACGCCCATTTCATAAACTTTGAATGCCGCATTCATGTTGACAGCTATGCCTCTAACGGCAGCTTTGTCCTTGGTAAGACCATCGACCCTACGCCGCGCAATCTTAATCAGATCCCCATCCATTATAGCGCCCGCGACGCCATGGGTTCCAGCGAAAACAGCTATCAGCGGCTGAGAAATCGCTGGCAGCGACTTTTTTTGCCACGAAGCCAACCACTCCAAGTCTGCTTCCAATCTTCCCAAAACCGGGCCTGGGCCAGGAAAATCGTTCAAAATTTGGCGCACGCCATCTGCCGCCACTTGATCAGCCTCGGGCATTTTAGCGATCAGTTCACGAATATCATCAAACGGCATGGTTTCTGTCATAAGCTTTACCTCATGTTTATCATATTATGATTTAATATGATTCTGAAACGGGTGTTTTAGCAAAAAACGTAATTAATAAAAATAAAATATTAGGGCGAAAAGAGATGGGAATGGCGGGAAAAGTTTTAAAAGATGTAATTAAAAAAGCAAAACGTATTAAAGGAAAAATCTTAACTATTGGTATTACAAATCAAAGAGAAACGACTGTTTTATGGG
>JABABK010000061.1 GCA_014238285.1 Hellea sp. | reverse complement strand
AAAGCTCCTCGACTATCAGGCGGGCTTCGAGCCTTGCAAGTCTTGCGCCGATGCAGAAATGGATGCCATGGCCAAAGCCGAGATAGTCTTTGGAGGATTGACGATCAAGGACGACATCATCGGGGGCGTCGAACGTGTCGGCGCAACGATTGGCGGCGGCCCATAAAAGATAAGCGCGGGAACCTTTGGGCAAGGTCACACCGCCGAGCTCTGTGTCGTTTAAGACTACCCTATAATGGCCTTTGAACGGACTTTCCAGCCGGGTGATTTCTTCCACAAAGTTTTCGATTAGATCCGTGTTTTCACGAAGCCTCAATTGTAGTGTTTGATCCTGAGCAAGGACGCGAATGACGCTCCCCACCAAGCTGGATGTGGACTCGCCCGCTGCCCCGACCAGAACGATCATGATCGAAATCGCGGCTTCTTCCGAGATAAGTCCAGCCGCCACACCGCGTACCAATTCTTCAGTGACATCGCGCGGATCACCGGTCAAAGATTCTCTCGCGCGAGTGAAATGGGCTTGCAGATAATCCGACATCTCAAATGTACTGACGCTGAGTTTCATCATGTCTTGCAACGTACAGGTCCCCGCTAATATTTCGCCGCCGCTAAACGCCCAGCTCAGCAACTGATCCAAATCCTCAACAGGCAATCCCATCAACCGAGCCATGACCATAACGGGTATGTCATTGGCCAGTCCGGCGATACTGTCACCTTCACCGCGAGCCCGCAAATCAGCGACTCGCATGCGGGCCCAGCCCCGTATTTCTGGCTCCATGCCGTCAACCTTTTGGCGGGTAAGCTGGGGCAGGACGAGTTTACGGTGCACAGCATGGAAGGGCTCATCAGCGTTGGCTATGGCGTTGACCACCCGGCCAAACTGGGAGAGATCAAACATTTGCGGCTTCCCATCTTGGGCCGTGATCAAAATACCAGTGAGATTTGCGGAGTAATCCGCCTGGTTTTTCAAAACCTTATGGATCAAATCCGGAGCGGAGATCAAATAGAGCTCTATGCCCGGAACCTGATAGACGGGCGCATGCTCGCGAAGAGCTTGATAAAACGGATAGGGGTTTTCAATGACGTCACGATCAAGCAAATGATTGAGAATAGGCTGCGGCATAGCTAAATGTTAGGCCTCAATCTTGCGCGGTGCAACCCTTATGGATAGAATTCCATTTCAACCACTCCTCAATCCATGCTAGGCACCACCCATGACAACATCCCAAAGATTTTGCCTTCTCACTGGCGCAACGAGCGGCATAGGCCAAGCCGCCGCTTTATCGCTGGCGCAGCAAGGCTACGAACTCTTCTTGGTCGCGCGTAGCGAAGCCAAAGCTTCGGCAACGAGCGCGCTGATCACGAGCAAAGTCCCGGGTGCTAAAATCACTTGGTTGATAGGAGATCTGGCGAAGCTGGATGATGTGCGAGCCATCGCTAAAGCATTTCTGTCGGAGGGCAAATCGATCGACCTTCTATGGCTTAATGCCGGGCTTTGTTTTAATAAGCGGGTCCTGACAACCGACGGTTATGAGATGATGTTAGGGGTCAATCATCTCGCGCCGTTTTTGCTAACCGATTTATTGTTTGAGACGTTGTGTGAAGGCCGTAACAAAACCCGTGTCGTCGTGACGGCGTCCGGCGCTTATAGGGCCGTGAAAGCGCTTAATCTGGACGATATGAATTATGAGAGCGAGTTTAAGACTTTTAACGCTTACGGCAATTCTAAACTCGCCAATATTATGTTCACCAAGGTTCTGCCGCAAAAGCTTAAACACGCCGCGCCGGACAAAACATTCACCATCAATTGCTTTCATCCCGGCTTTGTTGGGACAGGTATCGGGACGCAGATATGGCTTGGTAAGGTTTTGATGGCAGCGCTTAGGCCTTTTATCCGCAGCAGCGCCAAAGGCGCAGAAACAGGACTCTTTCTGGCGACTGATCCGTCTGTTGAGGGAAAATGCGGCGGTTATTATTATAACTGTGAGGAAGAAGAACTATTGCCTCATGCTCGTGATGCCGCTGCGGCAGAGACGTTATGGGCCAAAAGCATGGCAATGGTATCGTGAGCCGTCTATTCGAAGAAATTGATTACCGCGAAACGCCTATCGGATTGATCAGCCTGCGGAGGCGACGGTTGATTGGTTTGAACCTCGATGTCTATGAAATCATCTTGGATGATGAGCATTTAATGTCGAACATTTTTACGGCCTCAGAGATTGCGCTGGCAAAGCTCGGCCTGGCCGATCTGACAGGCGATAATCTGGATATCGTCGTTGGCGGGCTTGGACTTGGCTATACGGCAGGCGCTGTGCTCGAAGACAAACGGGTGCGCGAATTGATCGTGGTCGAACTGCTTGGTCCTGTCGTTGACTGGCACGCAGCCGGTCATCTACCCCTTGATCCGCCGCTGAGCGCTGATCCCCGTTGCCGCATTATCACGGAAGACTTTTTTGCCTGCGCCCATTCGGACAAAGGTTTTGACCCTGATCAGCCGGCGCGTAAGTTCGACGCCATCTTAATCGACATAGATCACACCCCAGACTGGCTCCTGGATGCCCGTAGCGGCAGTTTTTATAGCGAAACGGGCCTAGAGCGCCTCATGGCCCATCTGCGCCCCGGCGGGGTTATGGGTCTATGGTCTGACGCCCGTGAAGACCAAGACTTTACTCAACGCCTTAAAGCCGTGTTTGGCAGCGCGAGAGCCGAGCCGGTGACGTTTCATAATCCCTTGCAGGACAAACCCTTTACCCAGACGGTTTATTTAGCGCGAAAACTAACTCTTTGAACGCTTAAACCAAGCCACCAACCCCAGCACGCCCATTACCAGCGCCGCTACACCTGCTCCAATAAATGCCACGAACTTCACGAACGTAAATACGCCTGCAATCGAGCCTAAAACCGTATTTCCGCTGACGAGAGTCAGTGCAATAAAACTATCTTCAAAAAAGTCAAAAAACAAAAATGCAATCGGCAAAGCGAAGAGTAGGTTCCATTTTCCGCCCAGCTTCATATGTCTGATACCAAAGGCGATTAGCGCCTCACAGGCCAGCATATTTAAAATCATATAGGGAAGATCGCAGAGCAGCGAAAAAAGTTTTGTGCGGCGGCCCGCTTCATCCAGACCGGACAGAATAGCTACGGCGTCTGAGCCAGTGTAGAACCCTTTTTGCTCTAATGGCATGCCGGGCGCGAGCCCTGCTAGTTGCCCGAACGGGCCCGGTCCTATAAACCAAAGTGAGTAGACGGTCAGCACAGCTAGGAGCGCCCATATCTGCCAACCAAAGAATCGATGAAACGGTGAGTTTGAATAATCCATAACGCAAAATGCCGCCAATTGGCGGCATTGTCAAAGATATTACCTCTATCCTTCGTCAGGCTCAGGATGAGGACTTTAATTTAAGAACACCTCATCCTGAGCCTGACGAAGGACGAGGTCCTAAAGCACACTAAACGTGTTCGGCAATCCATTCAGATAGTTTTGACTTTGTCAAAGCGCCTGACTTGGTCGCAACCACTTCGCCGCCTTTGAAAATCATTAGGGTTGGAATAGCGCGGACGTGAAATTTACCCGGTGTGTCCGGCTCATCATCAATATTGACTTTAGCAATGGTCATTTTACCCGCAAACTCGTCTGACACTTCTTCAAGCGCCGGGGCGATCTGTTTACAAGGGGCGCACCATTCGGCCCAAAAATCCACTAATACAGGGGTTTCGGCCCCTAAAACGTCTGCGTCAAAACTGCTGTCTGTTACTTTTACAGTTGCCATGAACGGCCTCCATTAGATTCTATGTCGACTCCTTAGGTAGGGTCGCTCCCTAGCCTCGTCAAGACCACGTCCAGACCATTATCAGGTAAAATCATCAAGCTCGGTCCATCCGTCCATAACAGTGCGCAGACGATTTCATGATCAGTGTAGATCAGTTTGATCATTTCCCTATAAGCTGCCATTTGACCCCAATAAATTTCGGGGACATCCTCCACATATAAAGGTGGCGGACGGTTGGATTTATAATCAATGATATAGACATGAGTTTTTGTAACCGCCAGACGATCTATCTGTGCGTTCAGACGCAAATGATCCGGCAAGCCTGCGCCCTGCCCAGCCAGATTGACTTCCGCCTGACTTCCTGTTGCAAAAAACGGGGCATAGTTGGGATGCTCCAGAACGATCATGACTTCGTTTTCAATACTCTCCCGAACATTATCTGAGATGTCTTGATGTTGTTGCAAAAAGACCTTAGCCGCGCCGCGTCTTAAATTAGGCTCGATATCTGGCAGTACTTCCAACAGCTTGTGAGTGAGATTTCCGCGTTGGAAACGATCAACGGATTGCTCTAGTGGTGAGCGCACAGGCGCCTCGGCATACTCACCGCCAGCGAGCAAATGTGACGGCGTGACTTTGCGGATGATTGTTTTTTCATCGGGTGCTGGACTGCGGACCCATTCAGGAAACGATATTGGCGTTCGTTGGTCAACTAGATGGTCACTAGTAAAAGGTTCAGGGTGTTGGCCGAATATTTTCCCATCACCAAAAGGCGTCTCAACAACCTGATGAGGCAGTAGCCCCATAGCGTCTGAAACTTCCTGATACCAGCACCCTTTTGTCATACCCTCAGCGCCGCTCCCCGCATGATAACCGCAAATCAGAAGACGGCTCTCGGCCCGTGTCAACGCCACGTAAAGCAGCCGCATTTGTTCCTGAAGGTCACGAGCCCGCGCTTTTTCAATTATATGAGCCAGATCGAGCGGCGCTGAAGCTTTACTCGGAATATAGACTTGTCCGCCTTTAAACCCATGCAGGCTTTCAAAATTCCGGTCTTTGGGCAGCTGTGTTGTATCAGGCAAAATCACGACGGGTGCTTCAAGGCCCTTAGCACCGTGCACGGTCATGACCCGCACCTCGCCCTGAGCATTATCCATTTCGCGCTTTACGTCTTGCTGATCAGAACTCATGACTTTGAGAAAATGTTGTAATGACGGCGCGCCTTGCCGCTGATGACCAAGAGCCCGTGTCAGGAAGGCTTCGAGCGCGTCTTGGGCCTCCATACCCAGACGATGATAGACGGTTGATAGGCGGCTCAGTCCCTTGCTATCCATCACATCTAACACGCGGCGGAAAAATTCAAACGGCGCGTATTGGCGTGAAAACCCAATCATAGTCTCCAGCGAGATTGCTGCACGCCGCGCAAAATTCTGGGGATGTGTTTTCAAATTTTCCCAAAGGCTTTTATCGCCTCGGTCATAACATAGCTCAAAAAGTTGATCTTCGCTTAAGTCAATCAAAGGACTTCGCAACACTTCTGCTAGGGATAAATCATCACTCGGCAAAAGGACGAACCGTGTCAGCGCCAATAGATCTTTGACCACGACGCTATCCGCGAGCTTCAAACGGTCAGCCCCGGCCACAGCAACCCCGATAGACTTTAGGTTTCGAATGACAGCGTCAAAAAAATCATTGCGGCTACGGACCAATATCAAAATATCATCGGCGCGCATGGGGCGTGTGAGCCTTAGCTCTCGATCATAAACAGGTTCTCTTTGATCGAGCCAAGTTTTTATCTTGGAGGCAATTTCGCGGGCCAAACGTTCTCTGGCGCTAGCTTGCGACGGCGCGTCCACGGGTTTTGTATCCCAAGCTCTTTCTTCGCCCGCTTCCTCGGGTTTTGGCGATAAAGGCCAAAGCTCGACCAGACCGCCGTCTTGACGAAACGCGGCGTGTTTCACTTCAGAGTTGAGCTTATCGACAATAGAAGGTCCAAACATACGGCCAAGACCACCGGCATCAGCAAACACACCATCGACAAACCGCAATATATCCGGCGCTGATCGAAACGACATTTCCATGCGGACAGATTTTGCCCCTTCTTTTTTCGATAGATCGTCAATGCGGCGAACAAATTCTTCTGGCCGCGCACCCTGAAATGAATAAATCGACTGTTTCTCATCACCCACGGCAAAGAAGGTTTTGATTGACTGGCCGAATAGGTCTGGATCAGCAGGCTCAAATCCCGCTTTAAGCTCATCAATAATCCGCCACTGGCTCGGCGCTGTGTCTTGCGCTTCATCCACCAGAATATGCTCAACGCCGCCATCCAATTTATAAAGCACCCACTCAGCGACTTCATTGCGCGTTAAAAGATCACGGACTAAAAGGACCTGATCGTTAAAGTCGAGACCGCGCCTAATCCGTTTTTCGGCTTCATAGCCTTTGGCAAATTCACAGGCGATAATGTATATCGCGCGGGTCAGTTTAAGAATTTGCGCGCCTAAAACTTTATGCCACGCGGCTAGAACCCGGCGCGGCTCATCCGGTACGTTTTGGTTTCGAATACCCCAATAGTCCTGAGCTTGTTCTGGGGCGGATTTGGTGACGAGCCCGGCGCGAATTTCTTTTTTCGCCGTCAGGACAATTCCCGCGTAATCGTCAAAGGCTTTGCCCGCATCCTCGCTCGTCAGAAGATTTAAAATATCTTCAGCTTTTTTGCGATCATTCCCATTGGTGCTTTGCATCAAACTTTGCGCCCCAGTACGAATATCATCTTGCGGCCCATCAAGCCAAAGCTGCGCTTTGAGCGTTTCGGGATTGGCAGTCACGTCAATGTCAAGAGCCTCAGCGAGGTTCCTAAGCCCTCCCGCCTCTTGCCATAATTTGATCTCGTCCACATGGCTTGCCATCCAGCCCATCAGCTTTTCGAGCGTTTGATCAGCCCGGTCACTGGCAAGTATACGCACGGCTTCGGCGAGCTCACTTTTAGGGTCACCCCAAGCCTTTTGATAAATAGTGGTTTCAACGGATTTTCGGATCGTCGCCATATCCACTTCATCGATAGGATCATAGCCGGGCTGAATACCGGCCTCAATTGGGAAACGTCCGAGAACACGTTCACAAAAAGCATGAATAGTTTGAACCTTAAGTCCTTCCGGGGTTTCTAGCGCTTCAGCAAATAACGAGCGGAACCGCCGCAGACCATTTTCATCTCGGTTCTTTTGCCCGCCTAATAGATTGTTGAGCGCTTTATTCAAATCGTCTTTGCCCATAACTGACCAATCTCCAAGAGTTTGGAACAGCCGATTCTGCATCTCATTGGCGGCGGCCTTGGTATAGGTCAAACACAGAATTTTATCAGGCGATGCTCCACCGATCAAAAGCCGAGTGACGCGATCAACGAGCACCTTGGTTTTACCAGAACCCGCATTGGCTGAAGCTAAGCGAGACCCACTTGGGTCCGCGGCGATCCACTGGGCTTGCGTTGCGGCGGCAACGTCAGGGCGAAACTCATCAACCATGATTACCCCCTTCATTTCCTAGCTTAGCCCACTCACCGCGCCGCGCTAGGTGATCATAATCACCGTAATCATCTTTATATTGCACCCGCGGTTGTGAGTAATAAGCGGTCTCTTCCAGATCAAACGCCGCTATCAGATTCTTAAGATCAGACAAAGCCTCCACCTGATACTCGTCGGCGGGGAGACCTTCGCGAGCAGGCGGACCGATAATAGTTGTTGCCATTTTCTTGGATGACCCGCTGCCTTTAATTCGAACATAAAGAAGGTCACTCACAGTGTCTGCCGCGATGCCGTCATCATCAAAAACACCAGCTTCAATCATCGCAGCCAATAAAGGCAGCTGTGGGTCAAATCCCGCTTTCACGACCTTAGCGCTGGGCGGCGTGCCGGTTTTATAGTCGACTACCGAATATCCATCGGCGTTTTTTTCGATTAGGTCGGGCTGTCCTGTGAGTTTAAAATTAACATCGGGCAAATTCCACTCACCCGAAACTTCAGACCAAAGGCCTTGCGAATGATCACCTGAACGGCTTTGCATCCAACTTGTCAAATCCGCCGCTATACGGTCAAGACGAACATCTTCTTTGGCCAGCTGATAGGGCTCGAACCCGTGAGCGACAAAGCTCTCTTTCAGAATGACCGCTAGACGCTTTGGAGCATCCATTGAGAGCTTGCCTCGCGTCTCCTTCGTGAATCTCTCAATGCCTTTATGTAAGGCATTGCCATATTCGCGCGGACCAACAGATTGTCCAAGGTCACCAAGAGGTTTGAGTCCCAAGATATAATTGGTATAAATCGCATAGGGATCGCGCACCCAGGTTTTAATTTTGGTCACAGATAGCTTGCGCCCACGCGGCCAGCGATGCTCTGTCTTTGGCGTCGGCGCAGGCCGCCTTGCCCCCTCGACATCTTTCGGGTCGGCCGCATCCAAATGACGTGCCCAATCAAGATAAGGCTGCTCTGGCGCAAGCGCGTCTTTATAGTCTTCACCCAGCGCGCCTTTGACCAAAGTCTGCAAACGCCATAGCCAACGCGAGGCCACTTTAGGGCCATCTTCGCTACGCTGAGCTCTGGTCAAGACAACTCGTCCATTCGCCGCCATTTGCTGGAAGTCATGAGCGGCAAGGCCAAGGCGACGTTCAGGGAGTGACAGTCCAATCGCTTCTCTCATGCCCCGTGATAGAAATGGCTGCACTGACGGCCGAGCTGGCCAAACGCCTTCATTGAGACCGCCGAGAATAATTGTATCAGCAGAAAGCATTCGCGCTTCCAGAGGGCCTAAAACCTGAAGCCGCGGATGAGTGCCGTAACGCGGCCGAACAACCTTCCCTCGCATGAGGGTCCCGAATAGGCGACTGAATTCAGATAGGGATATTTCACCAAGCGCGTCACCAAAGCTGATCAAGTCTTCAATCAGAGCCGCAGCCTTTTCCCCGGCGTCTTCTCGCCAAAGACACGCAGCCCCGGTTAGCGAATCAGTTGCGGCAATGGTTTCAGCACTTTGCGTCAAGCGACGTGACCATTCGGAAACAGGTAGAGGGCCCTCCGCCATTAAAGGCTCCAAACAGCTCAGAGCAAATTCTATCAACTCATCTGACAGAGCTTTGTTTACAGCTTTCGCATTTCGTCTAAAACTACTACGTTCTAATACTTCCCAAGCTTTGCCAAACACACCCGGTTCTTGGCCCATAGCTGTCAGCCTGTGCTTAAACAGGTCAGCCAGATTAACCGGGTTTTTAGACTCACCGGAAAGGCGAAGAATAGCCGCTAGAAAAGCGCCTAGAGCTGTTTCTTCCAAGGGTTCGCCTTGGGAATAATCCACATTAATATGCCAACGCCGCAGCCGCGCTTTGACCCTCCGCGCTAGAGCTGGGTCGGGCGTCACTAAAGCCGCTGTTTCTGTTCCGGTCTCGACAGTCTCTCGCATGATGACCGCTATGGTCAGGGCCTCTTCATCATCGGTGCGGGCTTCGATCACAGAGAGTCCTTTGAGGGCGTCTTCGTAGAAGTTCTTATTCTTGGAGCGGTTGATCAGTTCAACAATTCTTGTTGGCCAATCCGATGTGGATTGCGCCGGCACCAGAGCTTCGGAGATCAGGCTTTGTCTTGGATTAACGCCAGAAGCCGCTTCCCAATTTTCGACTTCATCCCGAGAAACCCCTAAAACACCGAGAAGTTTTTTGAGCGAATATTGCGAAATTTCAGGCGTAGCTTTGACATCGTCTTTGCTCACCAGATTGATAGCATTCCAAGCGTCATCCGGCATATGCTTATCCACCCCCGGCAAGACAATGACCCCATCTTTCATATGGCTGACACAACGCATCAATCGCGCCGTGGCGCCGAGCGTACCCGTAGAGCCCGCAATGATAACAGGATGAGCAGGCTCCCTGTCTTCCCACAACTCGGTCAACGCACTTAGTAGAGCGACACGTCTTGCCATCGGTTCCATGACGCCGAGACCTTCGACATGACGCGGCCAATGGAGCTGCAGAATTTCATAAAACTTTGCAGCGTCTTGAAAGTGTTGAGCCGCAAAGCTTCGAATGTCTTCCAGCTCCGTTAGGGTTTCGAGGCCGACTTCTTCCATGACGGCATCATCTAGGATTAATAGTAGGGGGTCGGCTAAGGCAAGCTTGGCAGATGGATCAAGGTGATCGCCCTTGGCTTCATGATAACGGCCGACAAGTTGCGCCAGCTCAAAGCGCCTCCGGGCCCCTGACATGGCGGGTTTCACGAGACCTGTTAAATAGCCGGGTTCAAAAGGCGGCTCATCCGGGTCAATATCAGCCAGCGGCCTCATGCGAGGCAAAATCTTGGCACCCCTATCACCCGTAAAAATTTCAGCAAGTTCCCGAACAGCTCTTCGTGTTGGTAGTAGAATTAAAGCATTTTGTAGATCTTCACCAAATCGGCGCTCAAGGCCTTTGGCTAAAGCGGGCAAAAAAGGCGTGCCCGCCGGCATGGTGAAAATTTTATCCTGCATGGGCTTTCAGACTGATGCCTAAACGAGCCTCGGCTTCGTCCCGCGCCGCCGGGTCGCCCACGTGCATCCAAAACCCGTCCAGCACGACGCCAAAAGCGCGGCCTTTAGAGAGCGACACATCCCACATCTTATTTCTAGAAAACGGCTCAACCTTAAATGCCTTCGCGGGGCCTAATCTTGCTATTTGAACGCCCGCATAAACATAGGGCGCGCTATCACCCTCACGCCGAGCAATGCGGCCATCACCGCCAAAAGAAAAATCACCCTTACCGGCATAGCCAAGTGTCTCTTCAATCGGTGCCAATAAAAGCAAGTCATCCATTTTAGCAGAATCCCACATTTGTAGCATAGCTTGCAATACCGGACTATTTTCTTGCCAGATCGCATCAATATTACAAATAAAGATCGGGTCATTGCCAAGGAGCGGTAAAGCTTTGACGAGACCGCCGCCTGTTTCCAATAATTCTTGTCGCTCATCAGAGAGAATGATTTCTGGCGCGTTTTTTCTATGGGACAAATGAGTTTCTAAATGATCAGCATGGGCGTGAACATTGACAACAGCTTTTTCAACACCTGCCTGCGCAAGCCGGTCAAGCGTGTGATCAATTAAAGCCCTGCCGTCAACATCGACCATCGCCTTAGAGCGATCATCCGTTAAGGGCCGCATGCGCGTGCCATGCCCTGCCGCCATCACCATGGCGGTTTTGACAATGGGGAAACGGGTGAATATCTCGGGCACATGGGTTTCCAGCCATGTTTTTAACTCGGCCAAGGCCGGGTGGTCGATGTCGCGTAAAAAATGCGCCGCAACGCGCGGAATGAGGTCACGATATTGCGGCTTGCCATCTCGCTTAGCGAGACGCACGAATATGCCAAGAATTTTCGCGTTACGCTGAGCGCCCATGACCGCATAGGCCGCTTTGAAATTATCATCAAATGCGAGACCGGCCTTATCGCAAAATCGTTTCATCAGCGGTACGTGCAGCTCAAGCGATACATCGCGTCGAGCGTCTTCAAGCAGCGACACAAGATCATAAGCCGGATGTGCAAACAATCCGTCCTGAAAATCAATCAAACCAACGCGGGCAACCGATTGGCGCTTTGGCAACCAGAATAAGTTTTCAGCGTGAAAATCCCTAAGCGCTAAACCATTGGGATGCGCGTCCAATAAGGGCCAGAGTTTTTTCCAAATTCCGTACCAATCATCCCGCGCTTTGTCCTGAATATCATGCCCAAAGTCGGCGGCGAACCAATCCAAAAATAGGTCCGCTTCGGCCTGAAGCGCCGGAGCATCATAATCTCTGACATGCCATGTCTTACCTAGAGCTTGCATTTTCACCGGAAAACTTGACCGATAAATCGCGGCCAATGTGTCGATTGCAGCTTTGTAAAGTGGCCCTTCTTTAGCAGGTTCATCAGCAATTACATTTGCATATAGACCATCGCCGAAATCCTCAGACAGCATCAGGCTGTCTTCGTGATCTATGGCCAAAATCGTCGGCGCAGAAAATCCGCGCATTTTCAGCTCATTGGCGAGACAGGCAAAGACTTCAGGTTTTGCCCCGCCAAGCCGAACAAGTGAATTATAGCCTAATTTAGCGCGGTATTTCGCCGTTGCCCCGTCAGGTTCGGGCGGCATAGCTACGCCCTTGGAGGCGTCCATCAAGACAGCCTTTTTCCCGCTAAGTTCTAACTTCTCATAACGACGACTAGAAGCATCCCCTGTAAGAGGCTTGCGCGTCGCGGCGCCCCAACCTGCTTTTTCAAGAAAAGCACTTATCTGCGCTGAATTATCAGACATCATTTAGTCTCTCTTGCCATATGGCATTCCCCTGCCATGTAATTCTTCGGCCATTACCATCAAAACCAATTCTGATCGTCAAAGCATTATCAGGCAACAAGCCTTCCATGCGTTCTGGCCATTCAATCAAACACACAGCGTCTTCCATAGCGTCAAACAACCCTAGCTCTTCGACTTCAAGGGCATGCTTGAGGCGATATAGATCACAATGCCACAGCTCAAACTCACCAAGGTCATAGGTTTGAACCAGCGTATAGGTTGGTGATGGCACTTCAATATCGCCGCAAAGTTTTTGGATAATACCCCGTGATAAAGTCGTCTTTCCTGCGCCGAGATCACCCGTCAGAGCTAATACATCTCCAGGCAATAGTATAGGCGCCAAGGCTTGCCCAAATTCCAGCATAGCTTGTTCTGATTCGATGCGACGATTCTTCTGCATTCAAATTTCATAAACCCTTGAAATCTGAATGCAATCACTTAGGTAGAAGACTGCAGTATAGGAGTACTCATGCCAAAAGTTATTTTTGTCGATCATGACGGAACCCGCCGTGAGGTGGAAGCCAAAAAAGGCACGACAGTCATGGAAGCGGCTGTTCAAAACATGGTCCCTGGCATTGATGCCGATTGCGGCGGCGCCTGCGCGTGTGCTACCTGTCACGTCTATGTAGCCCAAGAGTGGATGAATAAGCTTAAAGGTAAAGAAGACATGGAAGATAGCATGCTCGATTTCGCCGAAGACGTTCAGGACAATTCCCGTCTATCTTGCCAGATCATTCTATCAGATGAACTGGACGGCATTACGGTGACAACACCGGAAGCTCAGTAACTTACTCAGCAACCTTAAAATTAAATTCTGGGAGCGCGCCGTCTACGGCTGCTTCTTTGGGCATGTAAAACGTAACATGGGTTCCCTGCCCTTCTTCGGATTCAAGCTCGACCCAACCGCCATGACGTTCAACAAAGCGCTGAACGAGCGCAAGACCTAATCCCGCCCCGCCGCGGCTTGATTTAAAGCTCTCAAACACTTGTGGTTGGCGTTCGGACGGAATACCGACACCGTCATCTTTCACCCAAATTGTAACGCCGCCGCCTTGAGCTGAGCGCGCGCCAAGGGTTATTTTACCGCCGGGTTTGGTAAAGCGTAGAGCATTGGATAAGAGGTTATAAACGATCTGTTTGAGACGGCGTTCATCGGCGCGAATTGTCCCCACATTCATCGGGCAATCAAGCTCAAGGTTTTTCTTTGTGTCTTCGGCCTTGGTCGCGACATAATCAAGCGCCTGATCTAACAGTTCAAAAACATCCACATCGCCGAGTTCCAAATCCAGAACATTAGCTTCAATCGCGGCAATATCTAAAATATCATCAATGGTTTTTCTAAGGTCTTCGGAGGCTGTTTGAATGGCGAAAATATATTCGCTTTGTTTATCACTTAATTCGCCCGCTAGATTATTTTGTAGAAAATCAGCATAGCCTGAAATTGTCGTTAGAGGCGTGCGGAGCTGATAACTAACATGTCCGACAAATTCGGATTTCAAGCGATCTGCAGCTTCTAACGCCTCGGCCCGTTCAATCAGCGCTGCTTCAGCCTGGCGAGCACTGGTCACATCATCCCAAGCAATCAGAGTAGCACCATCTGGTAGAGGCCTAGAGAGCCATGTGAGCATTTTATCATCTGAGCGCTTGATCTCGCCGTCTACATGGAGACGGACGTCAGGATTTGGATCAGTTGTGCGCGCTTTGAGATCGTTCCAAAATACGCGATCATGATAAAGGGGCAAGCAATTTTCGATCAAATCTGCAAATTTAGCGCCGTGTTCGATATCGTCTTCACCTAGCCCCCATAGAGTTGAGAAAGCTTTATTGGAAAGTTTCAAACGACCATCCGGGCCAAACACCGCAATACCTTCCGATAACTTATCAAGCGTCGCCGCCTGAACATTGATCAAAGTATTAAACTGCCCCTGCAAAGTAACCGTATTGGTAATGTCTGACATCAAAAGAGAAATCCCCCCTCTTGGGTCGCGCATACGCGCCAACCTTAACGTCGTGCCGCCCGGCAAGCTCCAGATTTCATCCGGCATCTCATCGGGCCAATCTGTGTAGAGCGCAAGCTCCGTCTTCTTCCATTCTTTATAGTCAGAGCGCAGTGGTAAACGCTGTTTTTCACGCATGAGGTCGAGCCACTGGGAATGAGAAGGGCGATTATTAAACCAGCCGGGTTCCATCTTAAACAAATTTGCGAAGGCCGTATTGTGGAAGGCCATTTGTTGGTCTGCACCAAAAATAACAATGGCTTCGTCCATATTGTTTAATAGCTCGTCATGGGACTGGATATGACGGGTCAAAGCATGGCGCAATCCCTCTGTTTCAGTCGCGTCTACCGCCATACCAACAGCTCCGCCCGAAATTGGGAACAGCGTAATACGCATAGATTTTAGTTCATTACCGACGGTAACTTTGCGAATATTTTCCATGCTTGCTTGCGTCGCGAGAACTGATTCAGCCTCCTCCGCCGCAAGGCGATCTAAGAGCAACTGCTTATCCAGAACATCCGTGATCGTATTCGCTTCAACCGCCGTCACGTAGGCATCATTAACCCACACAAGACGGCCCTTAGAGGACATGCGCCAAATCGGAAAGGGTGCGCGCCCGAGCATATCGACAAAAGCAACTGGATCATCTTGAGTTAAGAGTTTTTGCGCTTCAAACCGGCTAATCGCCGTACGTTCATCTTCACCGCGTATTGAAGCATCCTCTAACCATAAAACCACTTGTGAGCCAGCGACGCGGCCATCAGCCTCGATAACGTTGCCTTCAGGCAAAACAATAGAAATTGAGAAGCCTTCACCATTACGCCACAGTTGTTCAAGATATGTTCTGAGGGTTTGTATCTGGTCACGCTCACTAATCGCGTCCAGATCAGCTAATCCGTCCAATATCCGCGCGGCCATATCTTTAGATCGTCCGGGTTCCGAAAACCTCTGAATACTGGCAAGCGCAGCAGGTGACCCATAAACTTTTGGATTACCCCAACCTTGAACCATTTTGGCCAGGTTTTCATCCCAAATAAATATCAGCCCGGGATAAGCTCCAAAGACGGAATCGATTTTAGAAAGTCGGCGTTCTAGGTCGGCATATTTATCTTTCCAGATATCACCATCGCCTGAAAACCGCGTTTGTGTCTTGAGAGCGCCGTAGACAGCCAGCAGGGCAACAATGAGTAACATTGCTGATAAAACTAAGTCTTGATATGCAATTAAGGTCGATATCACTATGGGGCCGAATTTCAGATTCGTTTGAGCTATAGCGAAGCTATCCATGATAAAATAGTCATTTTTTAGGATAATGACCTGTTTTGATCAACTGCCCAAGCTTACGCCGCCCAGTTTAAACCGCAATAATACGCGGCAATTCTGCATGGGACCGTCTTTCGGCGGCTCAAATGACCAGTTTTGAACGGCTTTTTTAGCGGTTCCACCAAATAACTTAGACGGGACGGCGCGCTCTATCCCCACATTTACAGTTTCACCGGTCTCATCCACATCTAACCGAATAATGACCCAGCCCTGTCGACCGCTATTATATGCAGATCTAGGATAATCAGGTAATTCAAATTGGCGAGCTGCCAATTGTTCACCGCCAAGACAATCGTCAGGATTTGAATAACCCTTAACCCAAGGATCTGGCGGATACTCGCTTTTTGGCGTGAAATACTGATCCGTTGCACAGGCTGCAAGCCCTAAGCTAGAAAGAGCCAATAATGTCAAACCATGTTTTAGCATTAATCTTCTTCCCCAAAACGGCCTTTCACGAGCTCAACCAACGCGCTTACAGCTTCAACAGCCTGCGGGCCTTCCGCGGAAATCGTTATTTCTTCTCCGTAAGCTGAACCCAGTAACAATAGCTCCATAATCGAATCCGCCATAACGGTTTCCGCGCAAACAGTATTATGGCTTCGAACTAAAATCATCGCATCGAAATTTAATGCGCAGGACACAAACTTGTTGGAAGCTCGGGCATGTAATCCGCGTTTATTGGTCAATGTGACCGTTTCACAGGCACTCACAGGCATAAGATCAAGTTTGTCCCGATAGGATTTTCGAGGCGATGGCAATATAGCGCTTGCCAGCATCCCGAGCAGTTACTGCGGCTTCATCCAGGTCCATTTTACGACGAGCTTCTGCCAGTTTAATTAACATGGGCAAGTTAACGCCAGCCAACACCTCGACTTTATTTTCATCAAGCAATGAAATTGCCAGATTAGAAGGTGTACCGCCAAACATATCGGTTAAGATAATAACGCCGTTATCGGCTGTTACCTTCGCAACAGCCTTGCGAATATCATCGCGGCGCTTTTCCATATTGTCATCTGGGCCGATGCAAACGGTTTCCAGCAATTCTTGCGGGCCGACCACATGCTCGGCGGCATTGCGCAATTCGCGCGCAAGTTTGCCGTGTGTTACAATTACCATACCTATCATAGAAAAATCTTAAGCTGATTTTTTTGTATTAGGCAATCATTCCTGTGTAAAAACATGAAATTAAAACCAGTTTATGACTGTAAAGGCAGATTAATAACAAATCTGGCCCCCAGAGTGTCGTCACCATCCACACGGTTTTCAGCAAACACATACCCTTTATGGGCCGTTACGATTTGCCGACATATGGCAAGGCCTAGGCCAGAATGCGATCCAAATTGCGCGCCTCTGGGCCTGTCAGTGTAAAATCTGTCAAATATTGTCTCGAGATTATCAACTGGGATACCCGGTCCATCATCTTCAACAGTTACGATCACGCGTTTTGCATTATTTTCTCGTATTGTCTTCAATGACAATTGGACATTTCCATTTGGAGGAGAAAATGTGATGGCATTGTCGATTAAATTTCGCAAAACCTGAGCAAAGGGCGTTTCAAACCCTTTGATATAAATATCTTTATCTTTCTGATTTTCGGCCATATTAAAAGTGACTTTCACCCCATCATCAGCCCGCATTTCCATGTAAAGACTAGCAACATTTTGCACTAAAAATGGTAAATTGATTAGCTCAGCCTTGTCTCGGGCCAGATTGGCATCAACTTTAGAAGCTTTTGAAATATCCGAAATGAGCCTATCCATACGGCTAACATCGGTTTGAATAATGTTAATGAGCTTGCCGCGTTGCTCATCCGTTTTAGCGTGATTAAGCGTGTCGGATGCTGACCTTATAGACGTCAGAGGATTTTTGATTTCATGGGCAACATCAGCTGCAAAATCAGCAATATCGTCAATACGGGAATACAGGCCGCGAGTCATCTCGCCTAACGTGACGGATAAATCTCCGATCTCATCTTTGCGATAGGAAAAATCTGGGATTTGATCAATTTTCTTATTAGTTCTAGCCACAATTTCCGCGGCGCGTGACAAATCCCGCAGTGGAAAGACAATCGACATTGTCAACGCCACTGAAGAAATCATGGATGCGAAAATCGCCCAGCCGATAAAGGGCAGTAAAGAGAGACGTTCTTGATCCACAATGTCCTCGACATCAAAAGACTCAAGCGTCACCACACCTAAAATTTCCTGCACCCTATAAACAGGCGTACTAACGGTAACAATTAAGCGATCATCGACATCATATCGTTCACCGCTAAACGTATTTCCGGCAAGGGCAAGACGGAGCTCACTCCCTAAATCTCTTCGATTATTATCCCGCCCACGCTCCCGCCATGGAAGGCCCTTCAAAAGTTTCTCCCATGAAAATTCATATTTTTCTGGTTGATTCTCTTTTTCAATAACATCTTCGATAGGATCCAACTCAGATACTGTTATATCTGCATTCATTTGCTGGCTATCGACCAAAAGATTTTGCCCAGTATCATGCAGCCGTAATCGCCAACCGGGCGGCAAATCAAGCCTACCGATAATTTCTCTAGAGCGATCCAAATCTAGCTGGGCGTCCGCTCCAATACCCGTTGCTGTATCCGCCATAATCGACGTCACTAATTGGGCTTGAGATTTCAGATTTTCTATCCGCGCTTCAATAAGGCCAACGGTATATTGATTAAGGGTCAAAGACCCCAGCATCAGGATAACCAAACCGAACAAATGCGATAGAAAAATAACCCGCGTCAGGCGTGAGAACAGGATAGAGCGTCGTGGCCCCTGCCGGCGCTCTTTTTGAACGCGCCTCTTTTTAGGCTTCGCTATATTTGTATCCGACTCCATAGAGTGTTTCGATACCATCAAATTCTTTATCCGTCTTGCGGAACTTTTTACGAAGTCGTTTAATATGACTATCTATAGTTCTGTCATCCACATAAATTTGCTCATCATAGGCTGCGTCCATGAGTTGATCGCGAGATTTCACAAAACCCGGGCGACGCGCTAGCGCTTCGAGAATCAAAAACTCCGTCACCGTAAGACGTACGGGCTGTCCATCCCACGCACAGGCATGGCGATTAGGGTCGAGCGTTAACTTTCCGCGTCTCATAACCTTTGCATCGTCATAATCCGGGACTGGTAGTTCAATACTGGTCAAAGATGCGCGGCGAAGAACAGCTTTTATACGTTCCCCCAAAAGCCTTTGCGAAAACGGCTTGGTGATATAATCATCCGCGCCCATATTGAGCCCAATAGCTTCATCAAATTCATCATCTTTGGATGTCAGAAAAATCACAGGTAAATTTGATGATTGACGTAAGCGCCGTAAAAGCTCCAACCCGTCCATGCGAGGCATTTTGACATCAAACACAGCCAGGTCAGGCGGCTCATTATTGAGCGCCTCTAACGCCGAAGCGCCGTCATGAAAGCAACGCACTTTATAGCCTTCATTTTCCAAAAACATGGAAACTGACGTTAATATATTCTCATCATCGTCTACGAGATAAATCTTACGCATATGATCTCTCCAAATCGTGAGTTGATACTAAGCCCCAATGCTTCCAACTCAAGAGTGTAATGAACTTTAATTATGGCACGGTTTTGACGGTGTTGTGACTAATTTTGCCTTAATTGCGCCTTTCCATAGCTGATTTTATGCCGTAGCCATTAAATATGGCTGATACCAAACCCCAAAAAACCAAATCCCTAGGCCTATGGATGTGCACGGCGTTAGTTGTCGGCAATATGGTCGGAACAGGTGTTTTTCTACTGCCCTCATCACTCGCGCCTATGGGCTGGAACGCCATTATCGCGTTAGTGCTAACAATATTGGGCGGGCTGGGCCTTGCTTATGTTTTTGGCAGCTTGGCAAAACGCTTCCCCAAGGCCGGCGGACCTTATGTTTATACGGCCGAAGCCTTTGGTCCTGCGGCCGGGTTTATGGTGGCTTGGAGTTATTGGATTTCCCTTTGGGTCGGGAATGTCGGTATTGCAACAGGCACGCTTAGCTATGTCACTTACTTCATTCCAGAGATCAATTCCGTTACAGGCCTTTCCGCGGGCATCACATTTGCCATGATTTGGACGCTTATTCTGATTAATATTCGCGGAACATTTCTGGCCGGAAGCTTTCAGTTGATCACGACCATTTTGAAGTTTTTGCCGCTGATCTTTGTCGCGGCGATCGGCATTTATGTCTTTTCCTCCAGCAGTAGCGTCACATCAAACCCTTTGGTTATTTCCGATCTTAAGCTTCCCGTCATAACGGCGGCGGCAACGCTCACGGTTTGGGGCATATTAGGCATCGAGGCTGCGACTGTTCCAGCGGGCAATATTGAAAATCCCGAAAAGACTATCCCGCGGGCAACCATGCTCGGCATGAGCATAACGGGTGTTATCTACCTATTAGTATTTGCGTCTATTTTACTTTTAATGCCAGCTGATCAACTCGCAAGTTCGAACGCCCCTTTTGCCGAGTTCATTGGTCAATATTTAGGTAACCGCATGGATAGTGTAATCGCTATTTTCGCCGTTATTAGCGGATTTGGGGCGCTCAATGGCTGGATCATGCTGATGGGCGAAATGCCTAATGCTATGGCAAAGTCTGGGGTATTCCCAAAATATCTTGCCAAACGTTCAAAATATGACACGCCCGCGCGAGGTCTGATCGTTTCGGGCATTTTACTCTCATGCATCCTCTTGATGAATTACCAAGAAAGCATGCTGGATCTTTTCAAGTTTATTATTCTGCTCTCAACGACCTCGTCGCTCTATATGTTTTTGTCCTCAGCGCTGGCAGCCTTTAAACTGCAAAATGACAAACGATTAGGCGCGCCAAAGATCATTTCCTTTATCGCAATTCTGACGGCTATTTATGCCGTCTGGACGGTAATCGGCGCAGGATATGACGGAACACTTTGGAGCGGAAAACCGATTTTCTGGGGGCTTGTCTTGCTGGTTGCTGGGTTGCCTGTTTATCTGTTTACACGGCGTCGAAGGAATTAGTTTAGGCAAAATAATGACCTCAAGCACACATAACTTAACTGGTAAATGTGCTTGTGGCGCA
>JABABK010000060.1 GCA_014238285.1 Hellea sp. | reverse complement strand
AAACTTATCACTCCCGTTTCGTTCAGGGCCGCGTCGCCGCCGCAAAATAAATTTTACTTCCGGCGGTCACGTTCCCGGCCTGCCGCTCAGGGCTATCGCCCTGAGCGTATGATTTTACTAGCGAAAAAACTTGGAATAAAAAATCTTATTAAGCGGGGAGAGATTGGCGTTTTTTCCAGCGTTTCTTACGAACTTTCCAATCCTCCTCATGTCGAAACGGTGCCATTCCATCAACATGATCTTTGTAATCCTGATATAATGGCGACAAAACTGAAATCTTGTCACAAGCCGCAACCAATGCTTTGCGTCTGGCATTGAGCTTGCGAAACTCCTTACGCTTGGCGCGGCGTTTTCCGCTTAGCTTATCCATCAAGCCAGCTTTCCGATATTGGCCCAAAGTTCGTAATGTCAGGCTTTCGGTTTGCGCAAGTTCTTTGCAATACTTCTGATAAGCCTTGTTCCAGCCATGTTTCTGTATTTCCGACATCATAGCAATAGCATCCTGTTGCCATGTATCGCGCCGTTCGTGATCGACAAACCCGACCTTCTCGGCGGCTATGTGAGCTTTTGACCAATTTGATAACATTTTTGATTGCATGAAATGTAGTGTTAAGCCGATCTTGTGCGCCCCTTTGAACTTGGAGTTACGAATATAATGAGTGATGGCTTTGTTCTGCGCCTTAAAAGCAGTTTTGAGGTTTAACTCCAGTCCGGCGTAATATTGTGGGTCTTGGGCTTTGATAGCGTCCAGATAGGTTCCGGCGAGAGCCTTGCGATACTCTCGCTTGAAGTCCACGCGTGTCCCGCCTGTGGCTGGCCTGTGTTCGCTCTTCTTCCGTCTGGTCGTCTTGGTCTTCCAGCGCGGCACAGTGACAACGTAGTTGCCGCTGCGGCGACGTTTGGCCTGTACGCGTTTGCCAGTTCCGATTAGGACGCGGCCTATTTTGCTGGCGTCTAAACCCTTGGCGGTGAGGTGGGCCAAGAACCGACGATGTTCGGCTTCCAATGCCGTGCGGCTAATATGGTGACGCTCAACCTTGGCTCTGATTTTGAGCGGAAGTTTTGGCAATGCCTTGGTCGTATATTGACGCTTATTTGTAGTGTTAAGCTTAGATACGGGTTTAACACTGCGTTTTGGGGTTGGCGGGGTGACATGAGGCGGCGACTTTTGCTTGCTTGGTTTGGGCTGTGGGGACATAGCCGTAACCGTGATTTTAATTTCCGGCTCTGGTTCAAGTGTTGGCTCGACTGTCGGAGTATCAAGAGTACGGTCAATAAGAGCCGCTTCTATCGGCTCGCCCCTTGATTTGAGACGCTTGTACTCTTTGCCGTCTACAGGGCCGATATAGGAACTGCGTGTCCTGACTTTGCCGCCCTCGCGGTAGGTTTCCTGCTCATACAGGTAATGTGAACCATTGATCTTTTTGACGACGCGGTAGGTCATATCACGCCACTATCAAATATCACTCGAACTCAATCAAGTGTTATATTTGTAGTGTTAATCAAGTTATTTGTCTCTGAGCGAGTATAAAAATCATACCTAATCCTGAGGTAAGGTGAATTCCTCATTGCCTAGCAGTATTTCCCGAACGTTGCTGTCGGTTGATGTCAAGGAATTCAACTTACTAAAATATGCGACCGAATTCAGCCAGTGGGTTTTTTCATTTTTTACGTCATATTCCATTAAACGCATATGAACATAAGCCAACCCTCTTTCAGCCCTAGATTTATCCGTGAGAAGTGTATTCGCTTTTGTAAATCTTTGAAACGCGGAACCTAAATTAGACATAATTTCTTTATCATCTATTTGTTTCATACTGAAATGAAATTGAACCTTACCCGCATCAGTCAAATACCTTGGGTTCTCAGGATTAATTTCAATGAGTAATTCAATAGTTTTTAAAATTTCGTATAGTTCTTCTTTTGTGGCGGAAGTGTTCAAGTACTCACTTTCACTAGGTATTAAGTTAAGCAAGTCATGGTTTTCGTTAAGCAATTGCTGCTCTTTTATGGAAATTCCATCCCTTACTTTAAGCCCCCTCCCAACAGTGTTCTCGATTGTGTTTGGGAAAACGATACCAATAATATATGCGGATGGGAGACTAACAAATATTAAAAATAGAAATACAAACCTTCTACTTTTTCCCTTTAGCTGTTTTTCAAAATATGGTCTGAGAAAAGACACTACTACCTCGACAATTTTCTAATAGTAATTCTTATCTAGCAGGAAGTATGGATTTTGTAGACTAAATTTCTAACGCCTAGCTTTCCCTACATGAAAAATAAATTTTTAACACAGCTTCAAACGCAACGTAACAGCTTATTCAAGGCCGCGACTGATTTTTCCATATGATCAGGGCTATAAGCCGCGTATCGTTCGGTCATGCTAAACTCACGGGATTTATGACCGAGTTGGGCAGACACGTCCCACGCAGGAACGCCTTCTTTTCTCATCCAGCGGGCTGCCGTATGACGCAAGCTGTAGGGATTAACCGCTTTATCTAGTCCAACTTTTGCGCGCGTTCTGCGCCACGCGGTGCGGACTGATTTCAAAGGTTTACCGTGGTAGGAAATGACAGGCCCGGAACGCGGATGTACACCGTTATTGTAATACCTCTCTTTCAAAAATGGCGGCAACTTAACCGTTGGGCGATGTTTCTTGTTTTGTTTTCGTCCTGCTGGATTTAGACGGACAATACCATTTTCAAAATCAACCTGCTCCCATGTCAATTCTATTATAGCGGCTGGTCGCGCGGCGGTTCCAAGCATCCAATATATAAAATCCACCATATGTTCAGATGGTGCGCCTTCAATCATTCGGCGGATTTCATTTACTTCCATAGGACGGCCACGCGGTTCCTGATGGCCCTTTTCCAGCATTCCTATGTGTGGACAAGATTTGATCTCGCCGCGTTTCCATGCGCGATTGATAGCCGCCTGCCCCACGGCCAAGTTACGATTGATAGTGGTGTTGACTTGCCCCTTAGCGCGAAGCCATTGATGGAAGTCTTCTTGCAACGGAATTGACGCAACATCGCCGACACACTGCTCACCAAAGAATTCGAGCCAATATTTTATTGAAAGACGGATAAATTCCGCCGATTTTGCATGCTGTCCATGATGTTCATAGTAAGCACTCAACACACTGGCTAGCGGCACGTCCTTGGGTTCGGCGTGCTGTGGCCGCTCATTATTGATAAACCAATCGGTTAGGCGTTGTTTGGCTTCTTCAAAGTCCGTAGTGCCGAGTGAAGTGCGGCGTGAGCGTCCGGCGCTTTTGTCTTGCCATGTTCGGTAATAGGCGGGTGAACCACTTCGCTGACTAAGCCAGTAGTCACCGAGTTTGTAATCGCGTTGTGTGTAGGTTGGCATGATTGAATTTGGTTTATAAGATATTGTGCAATTTGGACGCCGAAATAAGCCACTTTCCTTTTTCCTAATCTGAGAAATGAAATACCGCCACTCAGGCGTAATTTCTTCAAAGTTGCCGCATGAACGCCGATATATTTAGCGGCTTGAGCTTCGGTGTAATGCCGATAAAGCTCGAAGCCTAAGCCTTGCGCGATGGTTTGGCAGAAGCTTTCATTTTCGGAAAGGTTTGGATGTAGGGACGTGTGATCTTTCATGGTGCTTGAGTTAATTACATACCCATAATACTTGCTTTTTCTAAAAGCGTCACACATTTCGCCTTGATTTATAAGGGTTATATGGTGGTAGGTTTTCGAATTACTGAATATCACTTTTCAATAAACCCCTATTTTATCAGCCCAAACTATATAAATACCCTTGCTTTTAGAATTAGCGTGGATAGCGTTTGGGGTGGCTGGTATTTCCAGCCTTTAACCCCCCAATGATGCCGCGAACATATGATGATCCGTGGAATAAAGAACGGACGGTTGGCCCCCGAAAAGAGTTCACTCAAACCCAAGTTAAAGAGCTGGATACCTATCTAGGCTCCAAATCCTCAGGCCATGATCTTTGTTTATTTATGGTTGGGATTGATACCATGTTACGCGCGGCGAATTTAGTCGAAGTGCGCGTGCGAGATGTGACATTGCCAGACGGTACAGTGCGCCAGACATTCCCTTGGAAACAAAATAAATCATCTAAACCCGTCTATCCTGTTTTGACCCCTGATACCCAAAAGGCGATTGGCAACTGGATAGATGAAAGTGGTAAATCATATGGAGATTATTTGTTTACCCGAAATAAGCCATCAGACGGGCCGCCGATCACCGATGGCTATTATCGTGAACTCATAAAAGAATGGGTAGAAGCCATTGGATTGTTCCCCAATGATTATAGCGGTCATTCTCTTCGCCGCACCAAAGCCGTATTTATGTATGAGGGCGGCGTGAAAATTGCCGTGATTGGCCGCTTGCTTGGCCATAAAAGCGAAGCGGCTACAATACATTATCTGGGTATTGACGACGCGGTTGCAACAGAAGCCGCTCTAACACATGATATTTTTCAGGTTAAACATAACAAACCCAAACAAACCAAATTCATCATATCACCATTGGAAATGGAGATGTTATCTGAGGATATAACTAACAGACTTGAAAGTAAAATCGTCAAAACGATAATAGAAACGCTGCGAGATTAAAAATGAATTCGGTTAAATTCTCCGAAAGGAGACGTCCGTTCTGACGTGCCGATGCGTACTGTGGGGGCATAGCGGACATCCCGTGAGCGGCTTAAAATCGCCCAAAATATACGCTCGCAACAAGGTCAGTCCCAAATGAATAATTCAACTGACGATGATTTAGCCATTCTCTGCTTTGTCTAAACATTCCGACTTAAGCGCCCGGCGGTCTGTTTTTTCTGTCCCTCCCTGGGGTAGAGACGAGCGAAACCAAACTTGTACTGGTATTTTATACGCTGCTAGGTATGCTCGTAAGAAATCTTGTAGCACCTCTTGGGTGAGGACTTCGTCTGGATATAATTGGACGCCTGCACCCATAACATCGTCAAGGCGTTCATGAGGTATGGAAAACACTGCGGCCTCTAAGATTGCGGGGTGCAGGTGTAGCGCCGCGTCTACCTCAAGGCAGGAAATATTTTCGCCGCCGCGGATGATTATATCTTTTTTGCGGTCGACAATTGTAACGATACCGTCTGCGTCTAGTGTAGCGGGATCGCCTGTATATATAAGGGGGTCAGTTTTTGTGAGGTTCGCAACCGCTTCATCTAGGGTTGTGAATATCACTTTACCTTCTTGCGGAAAACCAAGACAACATTTCCGGGCATTTGGTTGATATAACTATAGCCGCTTTGAACGACCATATAACCATTCCCTATGGCGACCGAACCTGCATTATCTAGCGAGCCGCCGTGCCCCTCCACACCGTTAAGAGCCTCATAGGGCCGCTTCGTGTCATATTCCCAGAGGATAGACCCATCATCAGGAGAAAAGGCTTGGAGCTTGCCATTCAGAGTCCCTGCCAGCACCATATCGTCAAGACCCAGCGCCGCCCCGGAGTTACCGTAATATTGAGGACAAGATGGCCATGACATCTTTGGCGCGCCAGTTGCCATATCAATCTCGTCCAGTTTTATGAAACAGCCCCGGCTGCTTTCATGGCGCCAGATGACTTCACCCGTCGAGATATCAAGCGCAGCCATGCCGGCCAAAGGTTCATAGTCCCATTGAGCGATTGACCATTCCGGGTCGGCGATGGGGGCAAAGACTTTGCCTCCGACGGCGGTCATGCCCCAATGAATGCCGCCGACAGGCGTTCCGCCGGACAGCCGCTCATTCCATATGACTTTACCTGAGTTATCAGGATCAAGCGCCCAAACGTCACCGGATTTTTGCCCAGCTAGAAGAATGTCCTTACCGGATTTATCTTTGGCAATGATCACCGACGCGCCAAAATCAAAATCAGGGCCCGAATCCTCAGGACAATTCGGACCGTCTTTTCCGCCAACCCAACTGTTGCAAGCTAAATTGTAGGCATCATTTTCTGTCGCCTGAAAAACCCACTCTTGTTTTCCGGTGTCCAAATTTAAAGCAATGATCGCATCACTTGTTTTGGTGGTGGGCTGAGAGTAATTTTCGCCTGTTCCCACATACAGGACATTTCGTTTTTCATCGATGGCAGGGGTAGTCCAAACGGGCGCGCCTGAAGGTCCCCATTGTTGCGTCCCATTGGAGCTTTTGCCTTGGCGTGTTGCTTCGGGCGTTGTGTGATAGGTCCAGAGTTCTTCTCCGGTCCGGACATCGACGGCTCTGACGAGGCCATGAATCTTACAGCACTCATAAGCGGGATCACCCGCCATGGAGACCTCAAAGCTTGATCCAGGAATATAGATGCGATCTTTGTGCTGAACCGGTGTGCCTGTGATGATGATATTGCCAAATCTTGTTTTGGTGTCATCAGTTTTAAGATCGGACGCAGATGCGCCTAAATTGGCTGTCCAAATTCGCGCTCCGTCTTTGGCGGCAACAGCGTGAACCTGGCCGCCTACATCACCGTAATAGATGAAAGCCTGTCCCGTATCCGGCATTTTACCATATGCGAGGGCAGACCGTATTGCGGCGCTGCCTGAGTAGCTCCACTTCAAACATCCCGTTTTGATATCAAAAGCGTAAATTTTATTGGACGCCGACGGGCCCACGAAAACTGTATCCTGGGTTAAGACAGGTTGGGATCGCATCTCGGTGACCCCGGGAAACGCCTGCGCCCAAACAAGTTCAAGGCTAGGCAGGTCTTTGGCTGTTAGGCCCGCCAGCTCTGGTGGCTGATATCTTGTATTGGCCGTATCGAGGCCCCAGCCCGTAACATATGTATCTTCAGAAGATTTAAAGTCTTTACCTGACGGGCACTGCATTTGTGCTTCCCAGTTTTGGCCCGGTAAATCGGTTGCGGACAAATGTGCGGCGAGGGTGAGTTTGTCTTGAGCGCTCAAGTAATGCGCTTGATTGACCATTTTCCCATTGGTCATGGCTCCAAGTATCGCGTCCTCACTCATGGCCTTCATAGCGTTTAAAGACGGTGCGCGGACATTGGGGTCGGAGTGGCAGGCGGCGCAATTCTCCTGATAAAGAATTTCACCAGCCGCTATTTCGGTTGACTGCGCTTCAGATGCGTTCTCATCAATTGCGATGGTCTTAGGGGTTTTATCTCCACAGGACGATAGCCCTAGGGCACCAATGATCAAAAAGCATTGGGCGAGAGGTACGATGCGAAGTGACAAGGCTATTCGCCTTTCAGATACTTATTAAACCACGTGATGGCCTCTTTGATCGCCTTGGGCGATTCTTGTCGGTAGATATCATAATGTTTGCCCGGCAAGACAATATACTCACTGTCAACGCGGTCTTTAATGGCGTCATGGAACGCCTTGCCATTTTTCATACGGTCAAAAAATTCTTCGTCTTCGGCGTCAATAACAAGGGTTGGAACATTGATGTCGTCAACATAATCATAAGGTTCGAAATTTTTCATAGCGATGTAATTTGGAAAACCACTCAGATTTTCGGCCTTGCTGCTGGCATCGGGAATGGACGGGATAATGCCCCTCGCCACGCCAGCTTCAGCTTCGCGAATAGTTCGATCCGCAATCATGAAAAAGTTGGCCGTATGGTTGACCGCACCTATTTGATCGACAAAGGCTTTCACATTCTTGTGCCCGGCAACAATGGGAAGAGAGACTCCGCCCCCCATGCTGGTGCCCCAAACACCGATATTATTTTTCTGAACCCGTGGATCGGACACTAAAAAGTTAAAAGCCGCTTCAGTGTCTTGTACAAAGGAAATCGGATCAACCACATGGCGAAGATGTTTCACGGTGACTGTGACGTCTTCGGTTTCCTCTCCGCCCGGCAAATAGCGGTCATAATATAGACGCCCGTTACTTTTCCCCCAGCCTTTATAGTCCTGGGTTAATACCACATAACCTTCATCGGCAAAAATTTTGGCGTATCGCGCGCTCGTGTTTTTAACGGTTCCGCCCCAGCCATTCACAAGTAACAGGCCCGGAATTTTTTGCCCGGGGGTCATACTCTCTGGCGTATAAACCCTCCCCACAAGGCGGACACCGTCACTCCAAATCAAGACTTCTTCATATCCATCAGAATGTTTGATGACTTTCGTTCTGTCTTCTATAGTAGACTCGACGACAACAGGCGCTGCTGTTGTTTCAGCGGAATTTTCCGGCGCGGCGGCCTGCTGGCAACTGCTCAAGGCAAGGCCTGTCAATGACAACACTGCAACAGAAAGACTCAATTTCAATTTATTCATATGGCTTCCCCTATGTTTTGCTTTGGAGAAATAATGCCGTGAATTGAGAATAAGCGCCATAACCTGACAGGTTAATAAACGGCGATTGAGTTAATATGGTAGAAGCGGGTGCGAGATATTTTGCATATTTGCAATTTCAGCAGCAGAGTAAGGGGGCTCACGGTTTACGTGACAATGAATTTCCAGAGAGAGACTTGCCGTAACGCTTTGACTTAAGTTTCCAATTGTGTTGGTGCAAACAAGACTATCAAATTTATCGTTCGTCTGAGTGTTTTGTATGGAAATGTAGAAGGATGAACTTTTGGTGTGAAGATTATCCATTTTATCCCAACTCTTTGGCACTCCCTCCACTTTTGAGAGTTCATCAATCAAGGCGTCGGCTTTATCATCGGGTGCCAGCAGTCTCTCTTGATGTAGTGTCATCAACAAAATTACGGCGATTTGCGACCATCCTTCGATGTAGGGTCGCCAACCGCGAGGGCTAAAGAACAGGCGATAGGTGTTCATAAGCGCAGGGTCATCCATGGCATCGCCGAGCCACTCTCTCCATAGTACCACGCAGGCTTTGTTCATCATTTTTATGTTGCCGACCCTGTCCCTTATGAGCGCGGGACTCGCCTCGATACTTTCAAGCATTAAGGTCAGGGATCTATCGAGCTGTTCTTTTTCGTCTGGATTGTTTTCGAAAAATCCACGTTCCGCCCTGAATCCTGCTGAGATTAGCAAGTTGTTTGTATCCACCTTGGACAGAGAAAGAGCTGTCGCTAAGCGCAATATAAGTGATTGGCTCGGATGGGTGCGACCATTCTCAAGAAAGCTAACATGTTTGACCGAACAGTCTAGATCAAAGGCCAATTGTTCCTGGCTTATAGCTTTCGCGTTACGCCAATAGCGCAGGTAATTGCCGAATTGGCCGCTTTGATTTTCAAAACCTTCACTCATATATCCAACCGCACTCATGACAATTCTAAGTGAGGCGGCCCGTGGAAGCAACCTGATTCAGGGTTAACCTGACAGGTAATTGCGTTAATTTCTTACTTGCCTCATAATTCATCCAACGAACAGCCTGAAACAGGCACATCAAACAAACTAAAATTCAGGGGAATTACACATGAAAACAAAATCCGCTTTATTATTGGGGACAGCGATTGTTTCAAGCATTGGCTCTGCTGGCATTGCACAAGCGCAGGACAATGAGAATATTTTTAAGCCTGACGAAATCATTGTGACGGCAACGAAGCGGGAGACCGCACTGACGGATACGTCTATTGCCATTACCGCTTTTACCAAAGATACACGGGATCGCCTCGGTATCGAGGGTGTGCAGGACGTTGCTGATATAACGCCCGGCGTGACGGTTCAGGATGCGCCTAATCGTATTTCAATACGTGGTGTTGGACGTCTCACCAATGCATTGGGATCCGATCCAGGGGTTGGAATTTATTCAGATGGTATTTATACCTCGGAAACCGCTGCTGTAGGCGCAACGACGCTGTATAATGAACGCATCGAAGTTCTGCGGGGGCCGCAAGGCACGCTCTATGGTCGAAATACCATTGGCGGCGCTGTAAACACAATTTCCATACGTCCAAGTAATGAATGGGAAGGTCAAGCGCGTGTACGCCTTGGAAATTATGATCAAATGTATGTAGGCGGATCAATCTCGGGACCCATTACTGACAGTCTGCGTGTGCGCGTGGCAACCAGTCATAATGAACATGATGGATATATTGAAAATGTTGGCGACGGGAAAGATCAATGGGCCAATGATGATTTTAACATCGAAGCACAAGCTGAATGGGATGTGACAGATGCCCTTCAGGTCTGGCTGAAATACTCACACTACGAATATGACACGACACCCCGTCAACCCGTCCAGGTGACCCCATACAACACGGATGTTTTTCGGGGTGATTTGGTGATAAATCCTACCTTTGGATTCACAGGCGCTAACCCAACTGTAGATGATCCCTTTAAGGTTTCTTTGAATGAAACTGGATTTTTAAAACTTGATAACAATCATTCTGTAACCGGGCATGTCACATGGGATCTTGAGAATGTGACGTTCAAATATATGGGCGGCTGGAACAAGTATGATTATACGACATCTTTTGATGCGGATAATTCAAACCGCACAGGCGACATCACATTCCCTAATCCGTCAACCCTAACCCCGTACAGCGTTCCGGCGCCTCTTATCAACGACATAGGCGAATCCAAAGAATGGAGTAGTCACGATTTCCAAATAGCCTCCAATACCACCGATGGACCGGAGTGGATTGTTGGCGCCTATTACTACCAGGAAGACGTTTTTCAACCTTTCAATTTGAGGCAACCAGGTAATATCTATCTGGCAAACCCCCGTATATTCGTTCCTGAAGCTCCAAGTGCAGCCAATTTCTTTTCGGGTGTTGCCAGTTGGGATCCGGCCGAGCCAAACCCTGACTCGAGTTATTATTACCAAGACGGTCAACTTAATAGCAAAGCCTATGCTCTGTATGGTCAAATGTCCTATGATGTTACAGACCAAGTTACGCTCACAGGTGGTCTGAGATATTCGAAAGATAAGAAATCCGGGTCGGAAACTCAGCGCATTGTATTTGACCGGCTTGATCTCAGCTTTGATCCTGCAATTTTGCGAGGAATTTTTGGGGGAACGATACCTCCGACAACGCCATTCTTTGCTGATTACTCGGTGGATTTCACGGAAGGCACGCTAACCGATTCCCATTCGGCCAGTTGGGATGCCGTGACCGGCATGGCGGCTGTAGAATACCGCCCCAATGATGATACGCTTTGGTATTTAAATGCGAGTCAGGGTTATAAATCCGGCGGTTTTAAATTGGGCGGCATTTCTGATATCGCAGCAACACCTGATGTTAATGAAGCCGAGGTGGGCGAAGAAAAAATATTAGCATTTGAGCTTGGTAATAAAACCCTATTTGGCGATCAATTTCAGCTCAACTCTGCGCTCTATTATTATGATTATGATGATCTACAGGCCGAAGTAGAGGTCCGGCGCTCAGGCGTTAATCTGGACGAGTTGTTCAATGCGGCCAACAGCGAGGTTTACGGATTTGAAACTGAAGCCACGTGGCAGGCCGGGCCTGACACGCAATTTATTGCCAGCTACGCTTACAGCCACAGTGAATATAAGGATTTTTGCGGTGACAGGATAACGCCAAATCCAGACGGCTCAATGGGCTGCTTGGTTGACCCATTAGCAGCGGCCGGTGATACCAATTTGGTGGATCCAACTGGTAACAGCTTAAACAAAGCACCTAAACACAAATTTGCGGCGGTAGCGAACCACACCATCCCCGTGAAAAACGGAGAGTTTTCTATATCAGGCACCTATGCTTATGTGGGTGCACAGCATTACTCCGTGTTTAACCATCCGACGTCCAGAGTGGAAAGTTATGACCGTGTCGATGGGCGCATATCCTTTTTTGATGAGCAAGATCGCTTTCAGGTTCACGCCTATCTTCGCAATGCTTTTGATACACAAGCCGCGACAGGCGCGGGATCATCAGGTGCGCCATTTTTCGGAATTAGCCGCTCCTATAACGCTCCGCGAACTTTCGGCGCAGAGGTTCAGGTTAATTTCTAAGACTGTTCCGGCGCGATTTAGAGTCGCGCTGGAATCACATTTGCGTCAATTCACTCTATTAGAGTTGGGATATCTGCATGACAGACACAATTCTTGACGCTTTGGTTCTGGGTGCGGGCTTTGCCGGGATAGGCGCCGCCATCAAGCTTAAACAAGCCGGGATCACCAATTTCGTCGTTGCCGAAAAAGATGATGCTATTGGCGGAACATGGTATGAAAACACCTATCCCGGCGCGGCCTGTGATGTGCCATCTCATTTCTATTGTTACAGCTTTAATCCTAACCCAAATTGGTCTCGCAAATTTGCGCCGCAAAAAGAGATACTCCAATATATCAATGACACGGCTGATAAGTTCGGCGTGCGCAAATTCGTTCGGCTCAACACAAAAGTTGAACGCTTTGCCTTAAATGAAGATACTGGTATATGGACAGTGTATCTTGAGGGTGGGGATAGCCTGCAAGCGCGCCATATTCTCAACGGCATGGGTGGTCTTCACAAACCAAGTATTCCGCCGTTTAAAGGCTTAATTAAATTCCATGGGCCAACAATGCATTCCGCGAAATGGGATCATAGCATTGATTTTAAGGGCAAACATGTCGCCATTGTCGGGAGCGCGGCCAGCGCCATTCAAATCATTCCTGAGCTTCAAAAGATTTCTAAGCAAGTCGATATCTATCAACGCACGCCAAATTACATTGCGCCGCGCAATGACCGTGACTTTACTGAGAAAGAAAAAAAGCGTTTTGCGAAATGGCCTTGGTTTGGGCGGCTCTACCGCTGGTTCATTTACAAGCGCATGGAAGTCGTTGTCTACCCGTTAACCCAGCAAAAATCACGTTTTTCGGTCAAAGCCACAAACCGGTTAGTTGACTGGATTAGGAGCGCGATTTCCGACGTAGACTTGCAGGATAGGATGATCCCCAATTATACGATTGGATGTAAACGTATTCTCCTGTCGGACACATTTTACTACACTCTAGGCAAAGAAAATGTTGATGTAATCTTTGCGGGTATCTCAGAAATTTCGAAAACGGGTATCAAGACCTTTGATGGAGCCTCTTATCCTGCCGATATCTTGGTCTTTGCAACGGGCTTTGACCTTCCGGGACATATGCATTCCATTGACATTGTCGGCAAAGGCGGTGTGTCTATGGATGACCTTGGGCTGGACGGGGAAGAAGCCTTCAAAGGCGCCATGCATTCCCAATTCCCCAACTTCTATATGATTACAGGCGCGAATACAGGCGTCGGCACAAGCTCCGTCGTTTATATGATTGAACTTCAGCTCGACTATATTTTAAAACTGATGAAGACGGCAGGGTCGAGCAAGCTTATTTCGGTTAAGGCGGCCGCGTTGAAACGCTTTAATGCGCGCATTCAAGATGAGCTCTCCCGCAGTGTGTGGGCCTCAGGATGCGATAGTTGGTATATCCGTGAAGATGGCAAAATCATTACGCTTTATCCCGGTAATGCCAAGCAATTTGCCAAGGAACATAAGCGGCTCGATCTCGAAAATTACGACCTCATAACGGCCAAAGCATCAACCTAAGGATAGCGCGTGGAAACCTTTAAACATAAAACGGCATTTGTGACAGGGGCTGCATCTGGCATTGGGTTGGCGCTTAGCAAGGCGCTTGTTGCTGAGGGCGCAAATGTCGTCATGAGCGATATCAACCTGCTCAATTTGAAGACCGTCGCCGCTGCGATAAACGCACCGGATAAAACCGCGACGGTCGCATGCAACGTCGCGGATCACACCTCAGTTATGCAGGCGGCAGATTTTGCGATGGCACGTTTTGGCAACATCCATATGCTGTTTAACAATGCTGGAGTCAGTCTGGGCGGGGCGAGCGGGAAAATTGCCGCCAAGGATTGGCGCTGGATTGTTGACATAAATCTGATGGGCGTGATTTACGGGACCGAAGTCTTTCTGCCCCTAATGCAATCCCACGGCGAAGGCGGCCATATCATCAATACGGCCTCCATGGCCGGGCATTTTACCACCGCCTTGATGGCGCCTTACAATGCCACAAAATTTGCCGTTGTTGGCTACTCGGAAAGCATCCGGCAAGAACTGGAAGGCAGTGACATCGGCATTACAATTCTGTGCCCAACGTGGGTGAAGTCCAACATTTATAACGCCCCTGCCTTGCGCCCCTCCATGGACGATACGGATGAAGACTTCACGCAAACACCAACCTATCATTTATCGAAGCATCTCATCGATAACGGTATGAGCGCAGAGGATTTCGCATCTCTCAGCCTGGGAGCCATCCGTCAAAACAGATTTTACGTGTTTAATGACCCTGCCGCGCGGGTCGCCATTGACGCCCGTAGGGATCACATCTTGGCAGACTATGATGCCTGTCTAGCAGAGATAAAAACTTAACAATCGGGGAAATAGGCATGGCCAAAGTAAAGTCACTGAAGAAACGTCAAGTTTCTATACCAACCAAAATAGCCTATGGCATGGGCCAGGGTATTTCATCTGTGAAAGACATGCTCTTTCATTTCTTCTTCCTGTTCTTTTTTACGAACTTACTGGGTGTTTCAGAGTTCCTCGTCGTGATCGCCTCTTCAATCGCACTGGTCGTCGACGCCGTATCCGATCCTCTCATGGGACAAATCACTGATAACTACCGGTCAAAGAAATGGGGCCGTCGGCATATTTTCATGCTTTATGCTATTGTCCCAACAGGTCTGTTTCTAACGCTGTTATTTAGCCCCCCAGACCTTGGCACTATGGGGATGTTCCTATGGATGACCATATTTGCCGTGCTCGTCCGCTTGGCCCTCACCGTCTTTCGTGTGCCATACTATTCACTAGGCGCGGAATTATCGGACGATTACAATGAGCGCACCAACATCGTGTCTATCCGAGAAATCTTTAACGGCCTGTTCAATATCTCTGTTTTCCTAATCGGGTTTACGATCTTTTTGCCCGATAGCCCTCAATTTGAAGACGGCATGATGAACCAAGCGGGTTATGCCCCGCTAGCATTAACGATGGCCATCATTGGGTGCGCAGGCGCCTTGATCGCTACATTTGGGACACGCCACAAAATTGCGGACATCACCCGGTACAAAGACGATGAGCGCGCGCCGTGGCGGGATGTGTTTACCGAATTGAAAAAGGCGGCGAAACTGAAATCCTTTCGCGTTGTCACATGGAGCTATAGTTCCATGGCCGTCCTTTATGGCATCGGCGGAGCGCTAAGCTTCTACTACGGGGTTTACCTCTGGCAGTTTTCCCAAGACGCGAAAGCGCTTTTCGCCGTGATCCCGGTCCTCATCTTGTTACCGGCGACGCTTGGTGCGTCCGTTCTTGCTGCAAAACTTGATAAGCGCGAGGCGGGATTCATTTTTGCTATTATCTTCTTCCTAGGCTCAGTCATTCCTTTTGGGGCTTACCTCATGGGCCTCTTGCCTCCCATCGGAGATCCCTCACTTTTCCTCATTCTCGCGCTTTGTCATGCGTTTGGGAGCATTGGAATCACCGGGATTATCATTTTGTGTTATTCAATGTTGGCGGATGTGGCCGACGAAATGGAGATCATGACATCCAAAAGACAAGAGGGCATACTTTATTCTGCCCTCTCCTTCATTCAAAAACTCACCTTCACGTTGGGGACCGGTTTTGCGAGTTTTGCGCTTTATGCCATAAAATTTCCCAAGCAAACGGACCCAAGCCAAGTTGCCCAGACGACGATTACCGATCTGGCAATGGTTGGCCTAGGGTCAGCCTTAGTTTTCGGCATTCTGACCATTATATGTTTTCGAGGCTATCCGCTCACACGGGAAAAGGTTGCGGCCATACAGGCAAAATTGCTAGCCTCCAGAACACCGTAACCTGGATAGCCTAGATTTGACTATATCCTCTCTCAACCAAATGGATTTGCAACTTCGGTCATTTTTTGAAACCTTTCCAAAGTTCGATTTGAATACAAAACTGTTGTGACCATAAGAGCTGTTGAAGCGGCAATGGTAGACATGGCGGAAAAAGAAGGCCGCTGGCTAAAAGCTCTTCAAGTTTAAGCAGTAGAGTAGATATTCATCGACGCCTAATGTGCTGGTTTTGAATAAACTTAGTATAGTTTTAGAAACATTTCCTTTTTCAATGGAGGAAATTATGGAAAATCAAACTAAAGACCAAACCCAACTTACCAAGTGCACTTGGAATAAGAACAAACTTATTGGCCAAAAGTCACCACTCACGCCACCTCAGGTTTGGGCCATACGAGTAAGGCTTCAGCTAGCTGATCATAAACGTGATCTAGCCATGTTCAACCTAGCCTTAGATAGCAAACTTAGAGGCTGCGATCTGATGGGGCTTAGAGTATCGGATATTCAAACCGGCGACGACATTAGGTCACGGGCCAAGGTGACTCAGAAGAAAACGGGAAAACCAGTTCAGTTCGAAGTCACCAAACACACACGAGAAGCACTGGTTGATTGGATTAACTTTAAAGAACTCAATATCTATGATTGGTTGTTTCCGAGTCGCAAAAATCGAGATAACGCCATGACAACCCGACAATATGGTAGAGTTGTTAAAAAGTGGATTGGTTCCATTGGTTTGCCAAAATCTTCCTATGCAACACATTCGCTTAGGAGGACTAAAGCAACTCTTATTTACAGAAAGACAGGAAACCTCCGGGCCGTTCAGATATTACTTGGGCATGAAAAAATTGATAGCACCGTGAAATATTTGGGCGTTGAAGTTGAAGATGCGCTCGCCTTATCCGAAAGTATTGAGCTCTGAAAAGAGCTCACTTTCGATTCTCGGCTGAGGTCCGGTATGGGGATAAAAAAAGCTTCAGGCTACTAATTTATAATGTCTGCTTTTGCCTGTGGCTGTGTGAAAACGCTCTGGATGGCGTGAAGAAACTTATCAGAGTGATCCAAGCCTGACGGGGAAACTTGTCTTTTCTAAAGTCAGCGATTGTTTTGAAGTCGGAAGCCAGTTTACCCGTCAACCACATGAGTTCGACATTGCGGCCTGCCTCCCGGTCTAAATGGCGGCTAGATTGAATACGATTGCAAAACATCGTTTTCACGCAGCCATACCTAATATCAGATGTAACTGAGCGGCTTAAAATCGCTCCATAACAGCCGCTGGTAATGTTTGCGGTTGCGGCTGTAATTGCTCCACCTAAACACTCATTATGTCTGCTTTCGGACGAAAGCAACCGTTTTGAGTCATTGGCTCTAATGTCAGCAATGAGGATCATTGTGACTTCGGGTCGGGGGGCATTGCGGACTTCAGCGAGTGCGAAATCGTAAACATTACCAGCGGCTTAGATGGAGCGATTTTAGGGCGCTCAGTTTGGTCTGCTGTGACGGCCAATGACAATGTAAAATACCTGAATCTTTGATTTTTGTAATTTCGCTCCTATAGTTGAGCAATGCTAACGCCGCAGTATATCCATCTCAAACCAACATCATCTCCACAGGACGTTGACATGGAAGGCCCATTCGCGGCTGTTGTCTTGATTGATATGACGGTGAACGCTGAATGGAGACACACAGTCAGTGAATGGCTGGTCGATCAAGGATGTCTTTATATGATGGCTCACGGGGATAATTGCTCACTCTGGGATGATAGTGTTGATATCGCGAACCTTGAAGCCTTTGATTGGAATTTTGATGACATCCCCGACAATAAGCATGTCACAACGACTTGGCATGAAGACGAGAGCCTCGAAGAAGTGTTCTTTTTCGCCAAGACTTGCGCTTTGCCATTTTCGCCACTTATAAAAAATGTCATCATACTAGACATCACGGAAAACTCCCGAGAGACAACCATGTTGTTGCGATACGAGGCGGCTAATGGGGAAGATGTGACTGACAAAACTGACTACTTAGATTTGTACGCGACATTCTGGAAAAAGTTCGTCAAAGCATCAAATGGACCATTGGATCAACGACTAGCGTTTATGGGGCCAACATTTATCTTTATGATTCTTTGCTTACTTTTATGGGGGCTAGTTGATTTCTTACAGTCAAGTTTTCTGTAATTTTGGGGTAGTTTTCCGCTCTAGCGAGTGTCCTTCTTGAGGCGATTTTAAGCCGCTCAGTTACATCTGATATTAGGTATGGCTGCGTGAAAACGATGTTTTGCAATCGTATTCAATCTAGCCGCCATTTAGACCGGGAGGCAGGCCGCAATGTCGAACTCATGTGGTTGACGGGTAAACTGGCTTCCGACTTCAAAACAATCGCTGACTTTAGAAAAGACAAGTTTCCCCGTCAGGCTTGGATCACTCTGATAAGTTTCTTCACGCCATCCAGAGCGTTTTCACACAGCCACAGGCAAAAGCAGACATTATAAATTAGTAGCCTGAAGCTTTTTTTATCCCCACAACGGACGTCAAATTTTACTCGGTTTTTGACTCAAGTTGGAGGAAATCTGTAACTTTATCAGTTCAACATCGACCATCGCAAATAATCTTGATTGTATCAAAGTGCACTGTTATGTTTTTACATGTTACGATATTTTATTGTTGTGCGAATTCTTTTGCTCGCTGCGATCACAAGTTTGTTTCCCCCGCTAATGTGCGTTGCGCAAAATACGAGTTGGCAGTTTGAGTCTCCAAACAACTTGCCAGAAAATTCAAGCACACCCGATTATTTCCAACAAAATATTTATTATAAAACCTCGTCTAAAGTTTCCGGCAATGTTAATGGAAATGAGGTGGCCTTGACATTTGCTCTAACTTATTTTGAGCCAGATGATGACTTCGGTATCCTCGTATCTCTTGAGTCCCCTTCGCTTCATATCAGAAACCCGGAGTTAATATTAATTGAAGACAGGGACACGACAGGCCTTGAGGTCAAAGCCGCGTCTATATGTTCATGGGATCATTTAGAAAAAGCAACAAAAGCCCTCAGCATCGGAAATATAATTTACGAAAATAAGTGCATGTCCGTTGAGATGAGACACGATCCGTTTGGGCGAGAGGGAACAAAGTATTATTCCAATCTTAGAATAGGCCTGAATAACAATATCACAGACGTTCTTTTATCCCTTAAAACCGGAAAGCAATTGGACGTAACACTTAGTACATCTGATTCCTTTCAAAGCAATTTGGAAAAAACGACCACCTTTACTTTTAACCTTGCGGATAGCAGCGCCCCACTTGCTTTTACCGAATTTGAGCAAGCCACACTTAAGACAGATAGCGGAGGTACTGAAACCAGTATAGACGATATCGTACTTTCTAAGGAAGAAGTCGTGATTCTCGAGGCGGCTCATAACGGCGATATAAACGCACAGTTCATGTTTGCCAAAACACTCTACCGTTCAAACAGGGATGAAGCTTTGGGCATTGCGCGGGGTTGGTTGAATTCTGCCGCAAGCCAAGGCCATGCCGCCGCACTAGAAGAATTGGGCATGATGTATTATACTGCGGGCTTGGGCGAGCCGCGCGACTTGGCACTGTCATATGCAACCCTGTCTCTGGCAGAGATGGGCGGCGAGCCTGTCAGTAAAGAATCGTTTAAGAGGCTTCTAAAGGAGATGAACTCTGCCGAAATGTCACGGGCTCAGACGTTTATTCAAAACTGTATTAAACAAGGTCTGGACATTTGTATGTTCGAGACGGAATAGCGGATTGGATACGGGCATGAAAATAACTCTACTGATCACAATTTTTTGTTTTTGTTTCCTGAGCCAAGCTTTAGCGCAAGCACAAGAAACCGCTTGCAATTTTGGCACTGATACTGCCGCCTACACAAAATATTCATTCAAGAACAGGCTGGCTACGGGTGAGAGTGAAGCAACCTCGCAAGATGCAAAAAATATAGCTGAAAAAAGGATGCATGACACAGCAGAATCGTCAGATTTGGGTGTTGGAATTCATCCGTGTGGCGGCACACCGCAGATGGTCTGTAGTGACACTAATGAATTCCCGTTTGGAAACGGTCATTCGTTTTACCGGGTTCACATTGGCTTTATTTGCCCGAATGATGAGGGATATATGGCTGAGGAAAATCAAAAATATTTTGAAATACACGGCGCAATTAAGAGAAAAGATTGGGCCAATTATTCAAATTTTGAACAAACCATAATTCGCCATCGGGAAAAGTGGCTAACTGAAGAAGATGCTTTTATTGATCGACGGGAGATTAAGAAGCAATGTGGGTTTATACTAATGCCGGGGGATTTCGCTCCAAAACTCCAATTTTCTTATCGCGAAAACCCACGAAATAAAGATGTGTACCAAGGTTGGACTGTTCGTGGTTTGTGCTTAAAACCCAAATCTGTTCGTCATCATGACCCTTCCCCGAAACCCGCGACAGACAGCCCCGATCCCCGTATAAATTGGTTGTATCAAAAAAGTTACAGCAGCAAATCCTTTGCCGTTGCCAAAACCAAGGCTGACGCTTCGATTGCCAAAAGGAACAGTTGCAGGATGCGCGGCGGTGCCACAGAATTTAAATATACCGAGAAACGTAACGAATTTTATTGGGTGAGCGCTAAATATCGCTGCCGGTTTGATTAATGCAATTGAACGATTCGTAGGTTTTTTAGATGGGCAAACACATACTTAGTTCCTGTAGGGATGTCGCGTAAGTACACTCCACAAATTTGTCTGAAGTAACGTTTTCATGCGTGGGCATGGAAAGCATGGCACCCAATTTAACAGGGATGCATTATTATTTCGGCGGCTTGTATTCAGTCGCGGCTTTCAACGACTCCGGAGTCGGAAACCATTCTTTTTTGCGTTTACGGATGGGTAGGCAAGTGACAACAACCGCAATAATACCGGGAATGTATAGAATGGCAGCCGGGAATTTTCCAGCTGGTAAGAAGTAATAAATTAAGTAGCCGCCGATCACGCCCACAACTATGCTGATTAGAAATGCTTTACCAAGGGAACGTATCAGTTGTTGAAGACGTTGATGGTCGCGTGCCAAATCTTGTTCGTTCGTCGTATCATTCATGCTCTTCCCTCCTGATTGCCAGTTTCTGTTTAGCTATAATGCGACATGTTTGCAATGTTCACTTTCGACATCCATTGCTATTGTGCCGCCCGTTGGAACCAAGTCTTTAAGATTAATATTGTGTCGAAATGCCAAGTTGCACTTTTGCCGCCTTATGGCGACCTCTGCATATATTTTTAGAATATCCGCTTTCGGGGAAATTGACGTCATTAACGAGCGTCCTATTTTGGGCGTTTATTGCCGCTGAGCTAATGTCTGCAATGAGGATCATCGTGACTTCAGCTCGGGGCGCTGAGCGGACATAGGATCGGTGTAAAATTAATCATCTAGTGCGCCGTTTGCGCGAATATTTGGCTAGAACGGTTTTTCTGATCCTGGTCATTGCATCAGAATCTGAATCTAATCCTGTTTTGGATCCAAAGTCATGCGTGCGTGCAGTATATCGTGGCCCATGCATTGCTGCC
>JABABK010000005.1 GCA_014238285.1 Hellea sp. | reverse complement strand
CAGCAGCCTCGACGGCGACAGGTATTTCCGCTAAACACAAAAAAGAACAACAGGCTGTGCTTGACGCAGCTTTTGCTAAATAGAGTAAAACTATGACAGATATTACAGTTCCAAATGTCGGCGAAAGTGTTGCGGAAGTTACAATTGCGACCTGGTTTAAAAAAGTTGGCGACGCGGTCAAAAAAGACGAAGCAATAGTCGAGCTTGAAACCGATAAAGCGGCGCAAGAGCTCGTGGCGCCCGAAGATGGTGTTTTGTCTGAAATCGTTGTCGCTGAAGGCGAAAACGCCTTGGTAGGCGCTTTGATTGCGCGTTTATCCTCTGGTGGGACTGCAGCCGTAGAAACTGCGCCGACACCAAAAGCTGAGGCGCCCAAAGCTGAAGCGCCGAAACCGGCCGCGACTGCCGCCGCAGCTCCATCAGGCGGTACGGCTATTAATATTGATGTGCCAAATGTTGGTGAAAGCGTCTCTGAAGTTACCGTGGCGAACTGGATGAAACAGCCTGGCGACGCCGTTGCCAAAGACGAAGCGATTGTCGAGCTTGAAACCGACAAGGCGGCCCAAGAATTAGTCGCCCCGGAAGCCGGCGTTTTAGGCAAAATCCTCATTGGTGTTGGCGAAACAGCTAAAGTTGGCGAAACACTTGCTATATTACAAGCGGGCGCCAGCGGGGGAAACACTTCATCTGCTCCTGCCGAAGCGGCAGCGGTAGCGCCTGTTGCTTCTGGAAATTCGGGCGCAATCGCCATGCCATCGGCACAGCGTATCATTAACGAAAACAATCTTGATGCGGGATCGATTGCGGGAACTGGCAAAGGTGGCCGTATTACAAAAGGTGACGCACTTGTTGCCAAAGCTAACCCAGCTCCAGCGCCAGTAGCTGCAACGCCTGTCCCTGTGATCGTTAAAGCCCCGCGCGCAGATCATCCTCGTGAAGAACGTGTTCGCATGTCCCGTATTCGCCAAACAATCGCACGCCGTTTGAAAGACGCGCAAAACTCGGCGGCTATGTTGACGACTTATAACGAAGCCGACATGTCAAATATCATGGCGATGCGCTCTCAGTATAAAGAAATCTTCATCAAGAAACATGGTATCAAGCTTGGTTTTATGAGCTTCTTCGTCAAAGCCTGTACTCAGGCCCTCAAAGACGTTCCATCTGTCAATGCAGAGATTGACGGCACCGATATCATCTTCAAGAACTATTATGATATTTCAATCGCGGTCGGCACAGACAAAGGTCTTGTGGTCCCGGTTTTGCGCGATTGTGATCAGCTATCTCTCGGCGGTATTGAAAAAGGTATTGGCGCGCTGGGTAAAAAGGCCCGCGATGGTCAATTATCCATGGCTGATATGAGCGGCGGCACCTTCACCATCTCAAATGGTGGCGTTTATGGCTCACTGATGAGCTCACCGATTTTAAATCCGCCGCAATCCGGTATTCTTGGGATGCATAAAATCGAAAAACGCGCGGTTGTGGTTGATGATCAAATTGTCATCCGTCCGATGATGTATCTAGCTCTGTCCTATGATCACCGTATTGTCGATGGCAAAGAAGCCGTGACTTTCTTGGTACGTGTCAAAGAGTGTTTGGAAGATCCTGAGCGCCTGCTTCTAGATATTTAGCCGCCTCTTTACGTCGGTCCCATAAAAAGCTAGTCTCGAACCGACATTAATAATCGGGGAGAGACATTATGTCTTCAGAAACAGGAAATTCTTTAAAATTTATAGCAATCGCGGCAATAATCTGGAATGGACTTGGCGTGGCCATGTACTTGATGTCCACTATGGCGGCTCCAGGTGCGTTGGTTGAAGCTTACGGACAAGAATTAGCAGATATGTATGCGGCTAAACCAGCATGGGCAACCGGTGCATTTGCGCTATCCGTATTTGCAGGATTGATTGGCTCAATTGGTTTGTTCCTCAGAAAGTCTTGGTCCAGAAGTTTATTCGCAATTTCATTACTCAGCGTGCTAGCTCATGATTTTTGGGGCTTCTCAGCGGGTGTTTTCGCAAAAGTTGGCGGTTTTGATAAAATCATGACGTTGGTGGTCTTGGTCATTGCAATTTTCTTACTGTGGTTTTCCCATAAAAAAATACAAGAAGGCGTGCTCACATAAGCCTTTTTTCATAGCAGCTAATCTCTAAGCTGCATTGACCTTCACAGTCCTCGCGCGTATTGGGTGACCAAAATATATGCGTGAGGATTTTCCATGTCTGATACTTATGATCTAGTTATTATTGGCGGCGGCCCGGGCGGCTATAATTGTGCTATTCGCGCAGGACAGCTTGGCCTTAAAGTGGCCTGTGTTGAAACCCGTAAAACACTCGGCGGGACGTGTTTAAATGTTGGCTGTATCCCGTCCAAAGCGCTCCTTCACGCCACCGAAATGTATGAAGCCGCCGAGAAGGATTTTGCAGGACTTGGGATTGACGCGACGGTAAAGCTTAACCTTCCAAATATGATGGCATCCAAAGACAAGACCGTTGGCCAGCTCACTCAGGGCATCGCTTATCTTTTCAAGAAAAATAAAGTCGACCACATTGAGGGCTTTGGTAAAATTATCGATGCCGGAACTGTCGATGTTGACGGTAAAAAAATCAAAACTAAAAATATCGTCATTGCCACAGGTTCAGAAGTCGCGACCTTGCCCGGTATCGACATTGACGAAGAACGTATTGTCTCATCCACAGGCGCTCTAGAATTGTCCAAAGTTCCGGGCAAAATGATTGTCATCGGCGGCGGCGTGATCGGGCTTGAGCTTGGGTCTGTCTGGCGTCGTCTTGGTGCAGAAGTGACGGTTGTTGAATATCTTGATCACATCCTGCCGGGTATGGACGCGGAAGTTCAAAAGGTTGCACTTCGTACCTTTAAAAAACAGAAAATGAAATTCAAACTGGGTCATAAGGTAACCGGTGTTGAAAAAATGAAATCCAAACTCAAAGTTTCTATCGAGCCTTCTAAAGGCGGCGACGTTGATACAATGGACGCGGATGTTGTTCTGGTGTGTATTGGCCGTCGTCCGTTTACTCAGGGACTCGGTCTTGAGGCGGCAGGCGTGTCTATGGACAAGCGCGGCTTTATCGAAACCAATCATTTCAAAACCAATGTCTCAGGTATTTGGGCCGTTGGCGATTGTACCACGGGCCCGATGCTGGCGCATAAAGCCGAAGAAGAAGCTGTCGCTGTTGCCGAGTCTATTGCCGGCAAAGTCGGTCATGTAAATTATGACGTTATACCCGGTGTTGTCTATACCAAGCCAGAAGTGGCCATTGTTGGCAAAACAGAAGACGAACTGAAAGCGGCTGGCATCCCTTATAAATCCGGTAAATTTAGTTTCATCGCCAATAGTCGCGCCAAAGCTAATCACGAAACAGATGGCTTCGTTAAAATCTTGGCCCATGCGGAAACCGACGAAATCCTCGGCGCCCATATGATCGGGCCAATGGTCGGCGAAATGATCCAAGAGATGTGCGTGGCGATGGAATTCCGCGCCTCATCTGAAGACATCGCCCGCACCTGTCACGCTCACCCAACACTCTCAGAAGCCGTCCGTCAGGCCGCTATGGGCGTCGAAGGCTGGACGATGCAGAGTTAGGGTTAAGTCTCCAAGCAATCTAAAATACAATGCGCAGTCATCAAATCCAAATGGGCGCCGCCGTCTTTTTCATCAACGTCTTGGGCGGGCGTGGTTATACGTATTTATTAGTCGCCGAAAACTTCTGGAGATTTGCGATAGTTAAACGGTCCTTCGCCATCCCAGTTCAGGCCATCTGCAAAGCGAAGTTCGAGCCCAGTTAACACGTCTGGATCAAATAAGTTCATGTTGACGCCCATGCGCTTATTGGGGCCGTTTTGTTTAATGAATTCTTGAGTCAGCGACCAATGACTTGCCGAGCCACAATTACCACAAAAGTGAATTTGGACCGCTGGATTGGATCTATCCTGTCTAAAATAAGATTGTGTCTGGCTCGAAATTTTAACCTGGTCCGACGGAAAATACCCCCATAAGCTTCCGTTTTTCCGGCATAGACTACAATTACAATCTTGAACAAATTCAGGAAGCTCTGTGATCGTCACTGAAACAGCTTTGCAGTGACATGTTGCTGTATAGCTCATGATTAAACCCCGCTTACTCGTCCGTCGGGTTCCACATATATGTCACCCACTAATTCCATTTCCAAAAAGGCAGCGATGGCCAAGGAAACCGGAAGCACGGATAAGCGGATAATATCATCACGCGGGGTTGGCGTTGGTGAGAGTAGGGCTTTGATCACTGTCTTAGCTTTATCGAGATCTGCATCCATATTTTCGTCAAAAGACGCCCCTTCATAGGGGTTGGACGGTTCACGCATTTGTCCAATATTTGATCCTGTGCGGGATATAGCGTCGAGCACATCTTGAGCGTTCTCGATCAGGGCGGCGCCCTGTCTTATGAGGCGGTTACAACCCTTTGTTCTGGGATCAAGGGGCGAACCAGGCGCGGCCATAACCTCTCTGCCTTGCTCTAGGGCATAGCGCGCTGTGATGAGCGTGCCAGAACGTTCGGCGGCTTCGATGACGACAACGCCGCGCGACAAGCCAGATATGATGCGATTACGGCGCGGAAAGTCACGGGCTGTGGCGCGGTAACCAAGCGGGCTTTCGGATATAAGCGCGCCTTTGTTTTGAATCTCTTCAAATAGATCCGCGTTTTGTCTGGGATAAATATGATCAACGCCGCCGCCAAGGACGGCCGCTGTGCCGGTTCCTAGCGCTCCCCAATGGGCCTGAGTATCGATCCCGCGCGCGAGACCTGAAACAACTGTTAATCCGGCTTCTCCTAGCTCTTGCGAGATTTGCTGCGCGAATCGTTGTCCAATGGCGGAAGCATTGCGTGAGCCTATGACGGCGATACAGGGCTTTGAGAGGGTGACTGGATTACCCCAGACGGAAATAATCGGCGGTGGCGGATCAATCTCGCGTAATGCCGCTGGGTAAGCGGGTTCGCACGCGGCGAGAATTGTAATCCCCATTTGATCGCTTTGTTCCATTTCGGTTTCGATGTCATGGATGTCAGGGATTTCAATCCGGCGACCTCTGATCATGGACGGTAGGGCGTCTAAGGCTTTGGCCGCATCGCCGTAACGGCGCATTAAATCTCGAAAAGCAATGGGGCCAAGGTTTGCGGTTCGAATAAGGCGAAGCCAGTCTCTTCTTTCCGAAAAAGATAGCTCTCGTAATCCCACAACGTAAGTCCTTATTTGTTGCTGCCAATTTTAGATTCTGTGCCTTTAGCAATGCGTCCAATGTTTTCGCGGTGGCGTATGAAAATTACGATAGCCAGAAAGATCGCCATTATAGCAACATTCGTATAGCCTAGGTAAAAAGCAACTAATGGCGCAGTACCAGCGGCCCATAGGGCAGCCATGGATGACATTTTAAAGACAACCGCAATAACGAGCCATGTTGCCGCGGCGATTAAGCCTACGGGCCAAGCTGTTGCGAGCAGTGCGCCGAAAAATGTCGCGACACCTTTACCGCCTTTAAATTTCAGCCAAATAGGGAAACAATGACCAATAAGGGCGGCTGCTGCAGCAATAAGATGATACGGCGCGCCGAAAAAATGATGAATGGCAAGAGCTGATACAGCCGCTTTGCCCGCATCAAATAAAAGGGTGAGAGCAGCAAGGTCTTTGCGGCCTGTCCGAAGGACATTGGTTGCGCCTATATTGCCTGAGCCAATCTCGCGCACATCGCCTTGTCCACCAAGCCGACCGATAAACAGCCCAAATGGAATAGAGCCGAGGAGGTAACCGAGGGCGAGCGCGATAATGATGGTAGTGTTGTCCATGAATTAGATGTGCCTCACCCAAAAAGGGAAGTCAAAAGAATTAGAAAATACGGTTTTCATAACTCAAAGCAAGTCAGACATGTGGACCGCGTGGGCCCCATGTCTGATTTTTACTATTTTGAAACAAGACCCGGGAAATAACTGACATCACCAACCGGCATGATGATTGTCAGGTCGTTTTGAGACGATTGCTGTAGAGTGTATGGCAAGTCCGCATAATGACCAGCTGTGAGGTTTATCAGGGCTTTACCATTTATCTGTTTAGCCTTGGCGAAGGCTTGCGATATTGTTTGATAAGGGCTGAGGATTGTACCATCCTGTTTGGAAACCAAACTACCTTGATCGACGAAAAAAGTATTTTGCGGCGAGATTGCCGGTTGAAATCCTTTTCCCGGATAAGCCTGCAATGCCGCTAGTAAATCCGGCTGATCAATGGCTGTTCCTATATTCACTAGTTGACCACATGACGCTATCTGACCGGAACTTGCCACATGAATACCGGCAGAGGCATGTGTTCCGTTGATGTATACGGGTGAACCCGAAGCTGCAGGCTGCGTGTCCGCCAGATAGCACATGGTATATGGAATGGGATATGGATTAGAATTCGATGTGCTGGGTATCGCAATGTAAGGCCCGGTCGCAGTCTGTAGTGTTTTGTTATAGGCATTTTTTGGCCCGCCATTTCCCCATTTTGGCGGTGGGCCATCAACACCATATCCTGTTACTCTAATTTCAAGTTGTTTTAAATTATTGACAAGAGTTCCAAGCGGCGAAAACCGAATAAATGATTTCTGCCTAAGAGCTGGTGTTAATCCTTGTGATGGTGTCGCACGTATCACACCCCAATCACTATCCTTTGATCCTCTGACGTAATGCCAATCACTAAATGTAACGACATAATTATCAGCAGGGTTAGGTGGGTAATTGATCGTCCCATCGGGCTGTGACAACGGCACGTTAAACTGTAATTTGACGGCTTGATTGCAATGTCCTGCGGTAACAATGGCGCCGATTGAACTGATCCAGCCTGTGCAGCCGAGATCGGCGGCGGTGAGCAGTCGGCCTACGGCAGGATCATCACTGGGCTGACGATTATCGATGTTTCCGATAATCACGGAGGGGTTAGGGTGTAATTGGGGTTCTTTTTCTTGAGCTGAAGCGTCAAAAAAGAAGAAACATGAGGCAAGCCACACCCGTAAAAAGTCACGGGCAGTGCTTGAAGATAAGGTTTTCAATTTAGCCATGATTACAAGTTCTGAAAGTTTGCTGTTGCCCAAGTGCCGCCAAGGCGGCAAAAATACAACCAGCCGCCTTTACCATTACTATTACTTCCGCCTGGGCCGATCAGGAGTTGTCCCGGTGTGCAGGGATTAGTTGGTGTTACGGTTGTCGTCGGGAGAGTGAATTCATTCGTTATGGTCATATCAGATGCGGTTGTGCTCGATAGAAAAGAGTTGCCCGTAACACTTAACGCGCCAGCGTTAACTGCGCCGTCTGCTGCGATACCACCATGGACAGTTTGCGAGCCGCTGGTCAACGGGCCAAGCGTGGTACTGCCGAGTACTTCAAACGGCCCGTTGACCCTGCCATTATTCGTGACGGTCAGTGAGTTGGCAGTCGCGCTTTGCGTGACTGCAATGGAATTTGTCGTTGTACCCTGTGTGACTGTCATAGAATTCGCGGTCACTTGTCCGTTAACTGTTTGATTTTGTTTGACCGCAACATTACCTTCAATGGTCAGGGTTTGTGCTGTGGCAGTTTCCATGCAGAGGAACAGAGTAGCGAGTGTAAGGATACACTTCACGCCTGTTTTCGTCGAAAAATTTAAATTGTGTGTAGCTTTGGTTGACATTTTGCGCTCCTAAAGTTGTCAATACTTTGAAGTGTTCCACAAATATGGCCGATAAACCAGTATTAATGGAAATGGAGCTTATGATAGGTCTGTTTAATTATCCGAAAAGCTTGGAGACGCTTTCATCATTGGCGATACGGCGAATGGCTTCACCGAGCAGCGTCGAGACGGGTACTTCGCGAATTTTATCGCAGTTCTTGACTTTTTCCGGCTGTGATATCGTGTCTGTAATAACGACTTCCTTGATGACGGAATCGGTAATGCGCTGGACAGCAGGATCAGACAGCACGCCGTGGGTGATATAGGCCGTGACGGATTTTGCGCCATGTTCAATTAAAGCCGCTGCGGCGTTACAAAGCGTACCACCACTATCGATAATATCATCATAAAGAATACAGTCTCTGCCTTCGACTTCGCCGATAATATTCATGACTTCGGCTTCACCCGCTTTTGGACGGCGTTTGTCAACAATGGCGATATCCGCGTTAAACTGTTTGGCAATGGCTCTTGTTCGGACCACACCGCCCGTATCGGGTGATACAAATAGTAAATTGCCACGATCTTTTTTGGAATAATTGTCTTTAATGTCGGCAACAAAAACTGGCTGCCCAAAAAGATTGTCTGTTGGGATGTCGAAAAAGCCCTGAATTTGGCCAGCGTGTAAATCGATCATCAAGACGCGGTGTGCCCCAGCTTTGGAAATCAGATTCGCCACGAGTTTTGCAGAGATCGGTGTCCGGCCGCCGGTTTTGCGGTCCTGTCGGGCATAACCATAATAAGGCACGACGGCGGTAATGCGTTCGGCTGATGCCCGAACTAAAGCGTCTATCAAGATCAAAAGCTCCATCAAATGATCATTAGCAGGCGCCGAGGTTGGCTGGATCAGAAAAATATCTTCGCCGCGAACATTTTCATTAATTTTGACGAAAATTTCCTGATCACGGAATCTTTGAATATCTACAGAGGTGAGGGGGACATCAAGAACATCGGCAATGGCTTTCGCCAGCTCGGGATTGGACGATCCGCTAATAAGCTTCATGGGGGTCCACCTTCATAATATTACATTTGAGGCCTATCTAAAGAGGCCTCGAGTGAATGTAAATCATTCAGTGAGCATAATAGCCGAAATATTGCGGCCATAGTCACTAATACCTTTATGGGTGTTATATCTGTAGCTAAAATAATCGTCTGGCTGTGCATAAGTACAGTCAGGCAAAGCATCGATTCGCGTGAGTCCAGCATTACGTAGACGAGCTAAAATGAAGCGCTTTAAATCAAAATGGGGCCGCCTTTCGCCGTCTTCCTTCATGGCGCCAAGTTTGAAGAAACGATCATGGCTTTCATTTTCGGCGACAAAACTATCACGGAATTCGGGCCCAACTTCATAGGAAGGCTGACTTATGCACGGCCCTAAGACGGCGTGAATGTTATTTCGGTGAGCGCCGAGGCTTTCCATGGCTTTGATAGTTTGGTCGGTTATACCAGATAGAGCCCCGCGCCATCCTGCATGACAGGCACCAATGATTTGGGCATCAGGGTCGCACATCAAAACCGGTCCGCAATCAGCCGAGAGGGCGGAAATGGCTAGGTTCTTTGTATTTGTCACAAGGCCGTCCGCTTGGGGGATGTCATGGCTAAATGGACCGTCGACAATCAAAACATCTGCAGAATGGACTTGATGCAGGGAAAGCAATCGTTCTGCCGTAGTGCCCAGTGTCGCTGCGATTCGGTGGCGATTTTCGGCAATGTGACCCGGATTGTCGTTTGAGCCTTGTCCTGCGTTCAGGCTATCATATGCATCCGCCGAAGATCCGCCGTTTCGAGTGAAAAAGCCGTGGGTTATGCTGCTATGCTGAAGCTGGTCATGTGTTTTAAATTCAGGCAAGTTTATTCCATTTCAGCGCAACCACCAAAGGTGCTGTCTGATTTAAAAAATGTTGCTGTCATTGGGTACTTCTGACCTGACATATCATCTTTGCATCTGGTTCGAGTTATCACGATCGTGACGTCTTCTTCGTTAAGCTTACCTGTGAACGTCAATGATTTTGCAGTTCTCGTTGGTTTTATTCTAAATGTAGTCCCATCTGGGTTGTCTGGCGTTATGTAAGTCGCGGTTTTGCCTTCAATTCTAAAATTCCAGAATGGCTCATTACCAGAGGCAATAAATACCGTGCCTGCGCGGGCTTGAGTTGCAGCGGGAATCTCTTCTTGTTGCGGCGCAGTTTCGACATTCCTTGTACAGCCCGTAAATATTAGGGTCCCTGCAATAACGCCGATTATGATATTCTTCATGTGCGTCTCCTTTTAAGTTTCATATCAGGAAGGTTTAGCTAGATCAAAGAATTCTCGAAATCCTAAAGGTAGGCTGAGATTGTTTGATTGAAAACATATAGCTTTGAAAAGAGACCCCATTTGATCTTCGCTACTGAGTCTCTCTAACTGCCGGGCAATTTTGTCTTTAGAATCGGGTTTAGACCGGGCAAGCGCTACGGCCCTCATCTCTAGGCCTAGTTTTGATAAGAACTCTCTTTGGGTTATGGGGGCCGTGCTTTTAAGTTCAATCGTTGTCGAAAACTCGTTTAAGGCCTGAAAATCAACGCGAGCTGTGAGATCGGTATTGCCAGGATCAGAAAATACATCAACTTTTTCGTGACGTTTTAGGGCCTGTAAGGTATCGCCGAATTCCGTGCGTTCAGGCCCATAATCGATAAATAGGGCACGTCCCAAATTGGATTTAAAACGCTCAGATAGTTGATCAAGGAGCTGATGAGCTGCCGGGCAGGTTTCGAGCAGGTCTTCATTACGGGCGTTAGAGTATTCACTTGGTAAGGATTGTTGTGTCGTTTCACTGATGGATTCGGGAGAAACTCCAAATATGAGCTTTTCCGTATCTGGATCAATGGTGACAAGCCGCTCATGCCATCCATTCGCTTTGGCAAAATGGTCTTTTTGAATGAATTGCCGAATGGGCAGGCAGTCTAAATATTCGTTACCTATGATGATCGTAGGGCCATCTGGAACCTCCGCTAGGCTGCCGGCCCAAGAAACAGGGACCGGGCTATCAGCTAAGGATTTAGCTTGTACAGCCTCTAAAGCTGCGCTGACGTCAATCAAATATACGTTAAGAGCTTTGAGGAAATCCGGCGCTAGGCGCGAAGCGCGTAGAATGTCACTCATCATTATGCCTCGGCCAGGGCCAAGCTCGATTAGGTTTATAGAGGCCGGTTCACCCATATCCGTCCAGCTTTGAATAGCCCACAGTCCGATCACTTCGCCGAACATTTGCGAAATTTCTGGGGCGGTTATGAAATCACCTTCAGAGCCAAGCGGGTCTCGGGTCGGGTAATAGCCGTCTTTAGGGTCGAGCAGGCAAATTCCCATATACTCGGCCACGCTCAGCGGGCCTTCGGCACGAATGCGAGAGAGAATGCGTTGTCTTAAAGCGCTCATTTACTTTTTAGCGGGCTTTTCTTCTTCAGGCATATGCTTGGCCGCAGCCGGCGGCCGCTTATTAGCCCAAATAATAATAGCCGCCCCAATCAAAATCATGGGTATGGAATAGGCCATACCACGGGTGAAATATTCATGGATTTGCGGAATTGGATCTGGCTCTCTGAAGAACTCAACAAAGGTCCTGAAAATGCCGTATAACAGGAAGAACATGCCAGCCGCGATGCCGGGTTTGGTCAGAATTTTCTTTTTGCGGGTGAAATACCAAATGATTGCGAAGATCATTACACCTTCAAGGAAGGCTTCATAAAGTTGACTTGGATGCCGAGGCGTCCAAGATGGATCGGTTCTGAAAATGAAAGCCCACGGTACGTCTGTTTCTCGGCCCCATAATTCTTGATTGACGAAATTGGCGAGCCGCACAGCGCCAAGGCCGAGGGGGGCGCCTATAGCTGCCATATCGGCCCAGCGCCATAATGAGATATTGTTCTTACGAGAAATATACCAAACGGCGATACAGACGCCCGTAAAGCCGCCATGAAAAGACATACCGCCTTCCCAGACTTTGAAGATATCCCAAAAGGTCTCAGGTGGATTATATAAAATAAGCGAGCCAATTCGCCCGCCGACCATAATGCCAAGCAGGCAGAAAAACGCGAAGTCTTCGAGTTTGACCTTATTGGGGATGATTTCTACGCCGCGTGTGACGCCTTCTGGGACCCAAAGTTCTTTTTTGCGAACCGTCCGTACGGCCCAGCGATAGGCCATAAAAATTCCGACAATATAGGATAACCCATACCATTTTACCGATATGGGCGTTCCGGGGATAGAAAAAGCGGTATCGCCAATCCATTCGGGGAAGGTAATGGCACTGATGAGGCTTATAATCATGGCGCGGCAATCCGTTTAATGGCGAAGGTCTGGAATTTTTGTTACAGGCTCCCTATCTATAAGAGAAGACAAAATCAATCACGACCTTAATGAGGTAAGCCATGCAAACCAAATCCCGCCCACTAGAAGATCTAACCAATCTTGTCACAAATGCTGTTGGCGCTGTCAAAGGCGTCGGTGATGAAGTCAAAGCTATGGGCCGTTCACAGGCCGAACGCCTGATCGCGGATATGGATTTAATCACCCGCGACGAATTTGAAATCCTCAAAGCGCAGATGCAAAACCTTGTGGATGTGAACGCTGGACTTAAAAAGAAAGTCGCGAGTCTAGAGAAGCAAGTCAAAGCTTTGAAGAAATAGGCTGAAAACCCAAATCTAGTTATCAACAAGACTTAATTTACTATATCTTGTTATTGCGCGCGAATCTCGTACCTTGAACCTAATAATAAAAATGGTGAATGAGTGCGGATATGAAAATCGCCGACGAATATTGTATAAGGCCTGGGGCTTCTCTGGCGGGCACGCTGCAGACGCGCGGAAACCCTATCGACGTGTTCGAACGTCTATGTATTGCTGAGCATTACGAATATGAGCGCTTAAAACCTAATGAACTCCACGTTTCATTGCCGGGATTATGGTGTCATCATGATTTGATTTTGTCTTGGGATGGAACTGCTGAGACCATTGCGTTGTTTTTGGCTTTTGACGGGCGAACGCCAGGTGGACGTAGTGACGATATTTGCCGCTTGATTTCTCTGATTAATGAGCGGCTGGTTCACGGACATTTTGACTATTGGGATAAAAACAGCGCGCTGGTCTATCGGCACAGCCATTCTCTTCGCGGCGGCGCCAAGCTTTTAACCGAACAGGCGCAAGACCTTATCGCTCAATCGCTCGACGCGGCAGAGCGCGGATACCCAGCCTGCCAATACGTCATTTGGGCGGGAAAATCGCCCGAAGATGCGCTTACATCTGCTCTTGTAGATTTGGCTGCGAACCCTTAATTTAAACTTATGATTACGCATATTGTGATAGGGGCGGGCCGAATGGGCGGCGCCATGATTTCGGGCTGGACTTCGGTTGATGCTGGGAAACCCATGGTTGAGTTCGAAGACCTATTGATAGCTGATCCAAAGCCAAGCCAAGCCGCGCAAGAGGTCATTGATAAAGGTGCTTCTTATCACGCGAGTCTTGAGCACGCGGTGACAACGGCAAAATATGTATTGTTAGCAATTAAACCTCAATCTTTTTCAGCCACCGGGCCAGAGATTGCGCTTTGTCTACCCAAAAACTGTGTCGTGATATCTATCATGGCGGGTATATCATTAGGCCGTCTTGCAGAAGCTTTCCCAAATCAGAAATGTGTCAGGGCTATGCCCAATACACCCGCGTCCATAGGTAAAGGTATTACTGGTTATGTTTGCGCCGAGAGTTTAAGCGCCTCGCAAAAGAAGCATGTCGGTGAACTTTTAAGCGCCAGCGGCGCTGCGACAGAGCTTGAAAATGAAGCCCTGATTGACGCGGTAACAGCTGTATCTGGTTCCGGGCCCGCATATTTTTTCCATATGGTGGAAGCTTTAGCTGCTGCAGGAACATCATTAGGACTATCAGAAGAACAAGCCCAAGCTTTTGCGCGTCAGACTTTAATTGGAGCAGGAGCTTTACTTGAACAATCCGGGCAAAGTGCGTCAGAGCTCAGGCAAGCTGTGACATCCCCTAATGGCACAACTCAGGCGGCTCTTGACGTTCTCATGAGTGAACAGGGGTTACCACATATATTGCGTGACGCGGTCTCAGCAGCCTATCACAGGTCTCGGGAACTTGGAAAAACTTGATTACTCAATCGGGCCGTCCAGATTGAAATTTGAAACGAAATTCCAAACCACATCAGCTGCGTGAATGTCGAAATTGAAACGGTTATCTCGAATAGGCCATTGATGAGTTAGACCATCAAGAAGATAATATTCCACGCCAACGCCGCCGTCACAATTTTCATAGCTAAACTGAGTGCCGCCTAACGCGTCACTATCATCCAAATCTGCGACAACAGTTGTCGTGAGGTCAGCGTCGCAATTATTTGCCATCGCCCAATAATCAATAGTATCGCCAATAGCGAGGCTCGTAAAACTTCCATCCAAGAGTACGGTTCCATCAAGCTTGCCGTGGATTTGTAGGATTGGAACCGGGCGAGAAGGGCTGCAGTTTTCGACCATATCTGTTGTCATGGTCCCTGTAACGGACCCAATAGCTGCAAAATTATCACTGCTACCACAGGCTAAAAGATAGCTCATAAACCCACCATTGGACATTCCGGTTGAATAGACACGTTTCTCGTCAATATCATAAACAGCCGCCATATAATCACGAATTGTGTTTATAAACGCTTCATCATCAGCATTGCTGCCAGAGCTGAAACCACCAACATTCCAATGTGTTTGTCCTGTCGTTTCAAGTATCGTTCCTTGTGGATAAATTATTGGAAATCCTTCTTGGTCTGCGATGTCCTGAAATCCTGTGTAGAACGAGTTGATGATGGCGAGGCTACCATATCCATGGAGGCTGAAAAGCATTGGGGTCGATTCTGTGCGTTCAGCGTAAGCGGGCGGCACATAGACAAAGAAGTCACGGTCTAGGTCATCTTTTGTAACTTTACAGCTTAGTGTATTGGGCAGAGGCGTGCCGAAATGTATATAATCTTCACAGCTTGCAAATGTATCCGGATTGTCAGTGGGATCGTCTTGAACTTCAATTGTTAGGTTTTGCGAAACCGTATATTCACTATCTGAAGCTGATATGGTCACATCGTATGTATTATTGGAGTCTTGGTCCATTGGTATTTCAAAATCGGGGAAGGCTATGAAACTGACAAGTCCTGATGCGCTATCGATTGAGAATTCTGCCGCGTCTGAGCCGGAAATTGAAAATGTCAGCACATTATTTTCTGCATCGCTTGCAGTGACCGTAAAGCTAAAATCTTGGTTTTCAGGGGTTTGATAAGCGGTTGTTGTGCTGGTGATGCGGGGCGGAGTATTTATGGCGGCTACTAAGGCTTTTAAAGTATCGCTATCACAGGCCGCCAGTGCGAGCGCCGCTAGAGCCGTTGTTTTAATCGTTAAATTCCGCATTATTCCCTCGTTCATACTATTCTTTGGATTTCTTGTATCAGTTCCCACGCTTTGGACAAGGCTACAAAGTCACAACTTTCATCTCAGTGGTAAGAGGGCGCAGGGGCTATTCCAAATTAGAACGAGATAGCTTATGAGGGCGTATGACACGCTTCCTATTTATCGCTTTACCTATATTATTTTTGGCTTCTTTTGGCCTGGCTTTTCTTACTGGTTGTGAGACTTTATCTCAAGTGACGGCTCATAATGTTTCGACCCATGATGAACCTCGACCCTATGACCCTGAGGCGGATGCGGCGCAAGATGTTAGTGATGTATTAGCCGCAGCTAGGGCGGAAGATAAGCTGGCCTTAATCGTCATGGGCGCAAATTGGTGCCATGATAGCCGAGGCTTAGCAGCTCGGTTCGAAAAAGAGCGTTTTAAGTCAGGTATATTAAAAGACTATTATAAGCTTCTCTATGTAGACGTTGGGAAAAAAGACAAAAACATCGAAATTGCAAATCGTTTTGGACTTGAAACTATTGAAGGGACACCAACGGTTTTTATCGTCGATAAGGATGGTAAGGTTTTAAATCTTGATACCGCGCCGACATGGCGGGACGCGGCAAGTCGCCAAGAGGGCGACATTGCCAAATATTTTGAAGACTACGGAATTTACTCTTCGAAGTAACCTTCGATAACACCTGTCGGGTTAGCGGCGCTACCCGGAGGTGCAAGCGTCAGCTTTCGTCTCTTACGGTTATTGTCGCCGTCATCATCTCTGACGGTTAGGAATGGTTTATAAACGCCGTAATCATCATAGGTATAGGTGATAGAAGGAGCGGCACCCCAAATAGACGTGCCAGGCTTCATCCACCAGTAATATCGGTCGATATAGCCGTCTACATCTTCGCTTCTACCGCCGGCAAAAAGACAAGTTAAGTCTTCACAACGATACCACCAACGTGCCACAGGTGGAACGTTTGGCGCTGTATTGGTGAGGGTCAAGAAGCCAGCAGATCCTGCGCCCCACTGACCAGTCGCGTCTTTGGCGCGAACATAGATCATGTGCTGACCTTCGCTTAAGCCTGTTGTGTCAATCGTGGCTGAAACGCCTTCAGAATTTGAGTTAAAATTCCCGTCAGATGCTGACATTGCATAAGCGGTTGCGCCGGATTGCCAAGGGTAGCTATCGATATAATATTCTGCTTCGGTAACGTTTTGGCTCGGCTCTGTCCCGTTTTGATTTTCATACCTGGCGTCATTGGCAGTTGCGCTCAGCGCAACCATGTCCCCGACGTCTGCGTCTTGGTTTTCAGCGCCGTCCATGTCGACGCCGTAAACTTCTGGCCCAGCAGGCGTTAAGTACGGCGCGCGGATAATTTTCGCGGCGTATTCTAGTGACGGAAGATTGTCGGGTTTGATCGTGTTTTCGTAGGTGTTGCAATCTTGGAAAAATGCTGTGCCAAGTTCATAGGTATAATTTGGGACACCGAGTTCACCATAACTAACACTATCGCTAGTGCCATCGGTTGGATACAGACCAACTGATTGTATGGGTTCATATCCGTTCCAATAGGCGAGTTTCCGGCCAAGTGTCTGGAGCGCCGTTCCGTTAGGGGCAACAGAATTAGTGTGTCCCCATGGCCAAAGCATAAGCTCGCTATAGCTGTGGATGTCCAGGTGCAGACCTTGTGTATCGGTCGGGGCAGCGTCGCTATCATTCGGACCGCGTCTATCAGGAAACAAAGTGCGGACATAGTTCTCAACGGCCATAGTTTCAGGCTCAGAGGCTGGAATTGGCCCTCTATAGACTGCGGAACAAACGTTACCGCTAGAACCACCTCCGCCAGTGACGTTCCAGCTATGGGTGAAGTTACGGTTCAAGTCTGCGCCGCGATTACTGCTGGTTGGACTACAATAGTTTTCATTAGTGTTTTTGCGCCAATAAAGCCCTGTTTCTGCTTGTTTGCGGCCATCAGGATTCATATGGAAAAGTATATGAACTTCATGATTGTCGATGATCCAAGTTGCATCTGCATCCGTGCCATAATTGTTTAGTAGCTGTGTTGCAAATTCCAGTGTGAGCGTCGCCGTTGTATATTCACGAGCGTGCATGGCGCTATGGATAAACATTTTGGGCTTATCGCCAGTCACGGCTTGGTTGGTGATTTTGAGAACTTTTAAGTCATAGCCATTTAGGCTCGTGGTCTTTTTCCAAGAATTACCAATGTCTATATAGGTCGCGAGGCTAGGATAATTCGCCGCTAAAGTATCTGCACTTGCATAGGTTTCTTCAACGGTCGGGTAACAGGCAAATCCCGGAATGCTTTTGGGGGCGATTTCGCCAGGTGCAGCCGGTTTGACTTGAAGTTGCTTCATGCGTTGCTTTGTATATTTTATGGCCCATACGCTGTCTAAAGCGACGTTAAAGCCAAATGACTTAAGGGACTTAACCTCTTCGGGAGTCAGGGTCATGACGTGTTCAAGTTTATTATCGGACGTTTCCAGCAAATTACTGTGAAACGTTACCATGGCTTTTCGGGAGAGCTCTTTGTTTGGCGCCACGACTTTGTACATCGTGCCAAGGTCCTGAAGTTCGCCCTCAATTGTTTGACCGAATTTATCTTCATCGGCAAAAGTCGGCGACGCCATCAAAAAGGTTGCAGATAATAATCCCGTCGCCAGAGCTGTAAAACCCTTAAGTTTTGTCTTATGGTGCATGATTATATCTCCCGAGATTTCAGTCATTGCGTGTCGTGAACGTTTGTTTTTGTAAATATATTACGTTTTCTAGCTTACAACTAGCTGACAGGATTAAATAATTCAAATTAAAATAGTTATGTGCTAGCTATAAGTTAGTCTAGATAACCTTCAATTACGCCTGTAGGATTAGTTGCGGTTCCCGGCGCGGTAAGCGTTAACTTGCGCCTTTTCCGATTATTGTCACCATCGTCGTCTCTAACTGTTAGAAATGGTTTATAAACGCCGTAATCATCGAACGTATAAGTAATAGACGGACTGGCGCCCCAAATAGCTACGCCTGATTTCATCCACCAGTAATATCTATCAATTTCACCGTCTTCATCCGAACTTTTTCCGCCCGCAAAAAAACATGTTAGGTCTTCACAGCGAAACCACCACCGCGCGACTGGCGGTATGTTCGGCGCGCTAACGTCGATAGTTTCGAGCGCATCGCCTGTCGCGCCTTCATCATCCATAACTGACAAAGAAACATCAAAAGTACCGGCCGAGGCGAAGCTATGGGACGTGGTTGAGCCAGTATCGGTTCCGCCATCTCCAAAACTCCAATTATGAGCAGTGATTGTTCCATCGCTATCCGTGCTGCCAGTACCATCAAATGTGCAATCTAGGTCAGTGCAGTCATAGGTGAAACTTGCGACGGGAGCTTCATTAACAGGCGGAAGCGGATCTGTTATAGCTGATCCAACATTGGTGTAATCGGATGAACCTGCACTATTTTGAGCATTCACTCGGTAATAATAGGTTGTTTCAGCGAGTAAATCACCATCGGTATAGGATGTCGCGTCGGCGGCTAATTGTGCCGTTGTCACCCAAGACGAGCCATCGGGGGAAACCTGAACATTAAACATGTCTTCATCGGCAGAATTATCTGTCCAAGAAAGATCAATCGAACCAGGACCACTCGCCGAAGCCGTAAGGTTAGTCGGAGCATTTGGACGTGTTACGGGCGGCGTTCTAAAGCCAGCAATATAATCAGCAGACTCATTTAGCGTCCGAGCGTTCCAGGCGCCTTTTAGAGGGTCACCTGCATCAGGATCTATGCCCTGGGCAACGCTTAAATATGTGACATTAGGATTTGAAAACCGCCCAACGCGGGGGGCGCTTGTGCAAGAATAACCCATATTCGTTCTGAAATAGGGCGACCCTAAATCTTCATCTGATCCATCAGCACATCTGCGATAGGCAAAATTATACCCCGTACTAATGCCGCCAGTCGAATCGTTTTTACGATCATGACGCGCCCCTTGATTGTGACCCAATTCGTGGGCCATGGTGCGGTTGCCGACTAGGCAATTCGCATCCGTAATCGTGAAGGCTGTTGAAGCGTCTGAACCAATATATCCGCGGCCGCAGCCATCGCCATTATGGATTAGGCCTACAAGGTCAGCCCCGAGATTATCTCTTAGGGTATGAACATCGTCCATATTGCCATCAGATATACCTTGAAGATGGGTTAGCATCGTAGAACTGCTATTGGCGCCTTCCGTGTAACTCGTAAATTCAACGCCAACGAGGTTCATGGAAATGTCAATTCCGCTCTCCGAATAAGCCGTATTCAATTCTGATACGGCGGTATTTATGTTAGCCTCTATTTGCGCGCAGCTTCCGGCATAATCACATGCAGCTTGTGTATAGATTATCAGTAAGTCTTGTTGTGCATTGTCACCATTGTCTGACGCCGATGATAGATTGGAAACAATACCGCCGCCTTCAGGAAGGTTATCATTTTCCTCATCTGGAAATGATGTAACGTCCAGTTCATAGAACTGAAATATCCCGTTTCCATTTGTATGGCCAAGCTGGAATAATCGGTCGTTACTTTGGATGAAGCCGGAAACGACGTTTCCTATTTGGGTTATAATAACTGTGTCGGTCGGACTGCCTTTTAAGTGCCCTACCCAAGTAACTTGCCCTTTTTTTTGAAGCTCAATCCGTGTCCTAATAGCCGTGACTTTTTTGCCAAATAGATCGAATTGGATCGACTTGGATGAAAAGGTCTCGGGGTTTAACTTTACGGTTCGCGTCAGTTTGGAGTTTTTTGGAACTACCGAGTTTTGTGAGTTTTGTAGTTCACTAGTGGTGAGGTTTTTAAATAATTCCGGAGATTGAGCGAAGCTTGCTGCAGGCAATAGACATGAAGATCCGATTAGTCCGGTAATGAGAACTTTCTTTATGTTTGTTATCATTACCGTTTTAGTGTGTGTACTTCGTGTAATTTTTGTCATCATGCGCCCCCGATATCGTGCCTATTAATTATAACGATATGCTCTTACACGTTGATGCTTACGGAAACGTAACTGTTATAACGTCAGAACAATGTGTCGAGCTGTTTTGATCACAAAGCTTGTAGGAATAAGTTGCAGAGCCACTATTTGTTCTGTGATTCCATGAGCCATCATTTTTAGTTCTACGATTATAGACACCGTCAATATAAACATCGACACGGTTGGTTGTCGCACCGCTCCAAGTCAGTGTAGAAATATTTCGCCTATTAGTCTGGCGTGTCGCCACGGACAGGTCAATAGGAGCGCTGCCGCTACTGTCTGTCACTTCTACCGATTGTGTGACATTGTCGGTCGCGCCTTCATCATCTGTGACCGTGAACGAGACATTATAGGTTCCATCTGCCGCAAATTGATGGTTGCTGGTTGCTCCGCTAGCATTGTTCCCGTCACCGAAATCCCATGCATAGCCTGTGATGGTGCCATCATCTGAACTGGATGATCCATCAAAACTGCAGTCAAGGTCCGTACAGTTAAAACTAAATACGGCATTTGGTGGTGGGTTGGTACTGGCTTCGGTGATTGTCAAAAATCCGGCGGAACCTGCGCCCCATTGCCCATTGGCGTCTTTCGCTCTCACATAAATCATATGTTGGCCGAGACTTAATCCGCTCGTGTCTATAGTGTCTGATACGCTTTCTGAAGAATTATTGAAGCTACCATCTGAAGCTAGCATAGCATTTGCGCTAGAACCTGTTTCCCAAGGCAGGACATCAATGTAATATTCTGCTTCAGTGACATTTTGCGATGGTTCAGTGCCATTGCCGTTTTCGTAACGAGCATCATTGGCTGTGGCTGCAAGATTGACTTGCGTGCCCATTTCAACGTTCTGATTCTTAGATCCGTCTAGGCTGACATTGTAAACTTCTGGACCAGCCGGCATCAAATAAGGCGCCCGTAAAATTTTTGACGCATATTCAAGTGACGGTAAGTTGTCGGGCTTGATAGTATTTTCATAAGTGCTGCAGGCTTGGAAAAATGCAGTTCCTAATTCATAGGTGTAATGCGGGACGCCAAGTTCACCATAGCTGATGCTGTCGCTCGTACCATCTGTTGGGTAAAGTCCAATAGATTGTTCTGGCGTGTATCCGTTCCAGAAAGCAAGTTTTCTGCCCAGTGTTTGCAAAGCTGTGCCATTGGGAGCTGCCGTATTGGTGTGTCCCCAAGGCCATAACATAAGCTCGCTATAGCTGTGAATATCCAGGTGAAGGCCTTGCGTGTCTACGGGAGCCGCGTCGGTGTCGGATGGCCCGCGTCGATCTTGAAACAGACTTCGAACATAGGCTTCAACAGCTGAAGTTTCAGGTTCAGATGCCGCAAACGGCCCGCGATAAGTCGAGGAACATTGATTACCGCTGGACCCTTGTCCGTTTGTCACATCCCAATGATGAGTGAAGTTACGGTTCAGGTCCGTACCCCGTGAGTTACTCGTCGCGCCGCAGTAATTTTGATTGGTATTTTTGCGCCATGAAATTCCTGTTTCGGCTTGTTTTCGCCCATCTGGATTCATGTGAAATAAAATGTGGAGCTCGTGATGATCGATTATCCAAGTGGCATCGGCATCTGTGCCGTAATTACTGAGAAGCTGTGTTGCAAATTCTAACGTCAAAGCTGCCGTCGTATATTCTCGGGCATGCATGGCGCTATGTATGAATAATTTGGGTTTATCCCCGCTAACAGCCTGATTGGTGATTTTTAAGACTTTCAAGTCATAGCCACCCTGACCCGCCGTTTTTTCCCAAGAATCACCGATATCGATTGCGGTTGCCAGAGTTGGGTTAGTAGCAGCGAGGGCATCAGCACTCGTAAAAGTTTCCTCAACAGTCGGGTAACAGGAATATCCCGGTATCGACTGTAAGGATGTGTCACTTGGAGCGACCATTTGTTGTTGACGTTGCTGCCTATAATTGTCTTCCCATGTCTTATCTCGGCGTATTTTAAATCCAAAAGATTTCAATACTGCGACGTCTTCCGATGTGAGAGTCATTATATGTTGGAGTTTGTTAGAGGATGTTTCCAATAAATTACTGTGGAAGGAAATCGCGGCTCGTTTGGCTAAGCTTTTATTAGGGGCCGTTACTTTGTAAATTGTTCCGATATTTTGAATTTCCGCCTCAATCGTTCTTTCCATTTGAGAGGTTACAGAAACATCTGAAGCCAGTGCATTTGAACACATCAATGTTGCGCATGTTAATAGTGATAAGCTGGCGCAATTTCTAAGTAAGTTTTTTCGAAACATTTTCATCCCTTTTGTTTTAAGAAAAAGGGCATAAACGTCGATCGGTGAGGTTTTGGAGTAATGCGCCTTAATCTCATATTCGGAGTGTAAATTATGCAGAAAATCCAAAATTGCAATGATATAGTTAAAATACTATGGGTTTAGGTTAATTGTTTTGGGAGTTGGGGGTTGGTTTTTTTGATTTACTTCTGAGTTCACGACCTTTGATCACAGCGTCTTTTCCGAACCTTGCGCGGGCTTGATCAGATGCGCGTTCGGCGATACCGCGCCTAAAAGCTGTTGGATCGAGTAGATCACCTGCGTCGCCTACGGGGTCTGAAAGTCCGGATATACCTGCGCCTAGTAAGCGGAACTTCCGGCCATTAGCTTCTTTTTCAAGTAAAGGTTCTAAGGCGCTAAAAATTGTATCGGCAAGCTGCACGGGTTGAGGGAGAGTTCTTCGGCGGGTTACGGTATCAAATTGCCGGGTTTTGAGCTTTAACGTAACAACGCGTCCAGCAGTATTGATAGCTTTTGACCGATCAGCCGTTTTGACACATAGCAACCATAATTGATCTTTCAATAAATCTGGATCGGCAATGTCTTCGTTAAACGTGGTTTCGGCAGAGACGCTTTTGCGCTCACTCGTCGGGTCGACGCGGCGGAAATCTTCGGCCCGAGCAAGGCGCGCCAGACGAAGACCGGATTCGCCAAACCGCTTCATCATATCTGTGTCATCACGTTTGCGGACATCGGCTATGCTATGAATGCCAACCTTAGAGAGGGACCGCGCAAAGGCTGGCCCGACGCCAAAAATAAAGCTCACAGGTTTATCTTTTAGAAAATCCAGGGCGTCAGCCTTACCTAAAACCGCAAATCCGTGGGGCTTATCCAAATCAGAGGCCGTTTTTGCGAGAAATTTATTGTAGCTCAGGCCAACAGACACGGTCACGCCAACTTCACTTAAGATGTCCTTTTGGAGTTTAATGAGGCTTTGGGCGGGCGTTCGGCCGTGCAGTTTTTCGGTTCCGGTTAAATCAAGGAAGGCTTCGTCAATAGAAAGGGGTTCGACTAAAGGCGTGAGCCTCAACATCATATCGCGAATACGGCGGCCTTCGGTTGAGTATTTGCCCATAGTGGGCCGCACCACAACGGCATCGGGGCATGCTTTGAGAGCCTTAAACATGGGCATCGCAGAATGCACGCCATACATCCGCGCCATATAACAGGCCGCAGAGACAACGCCCCGCGTCCCGCCGCCCACAATAACAGGCCTATGGGCAATGTCTGGATTGTCTCTTTTTTCGATTGAGGCGTAAAAAGCATCACAATCTACATGGGCGATTGAAAGCGCAGACAACTCGGGATGAGACAGGCTGTTTTGCATGCCGCAGACTGGGCAGGGCATGTTTTGGCTGCACTTTGTGCCGCATTCCCTGCAATATGTGACAGTTTTATCCAATTTTGCCTCAAAGTATCGCGTTTTGGCTCGAATTAAATGTTCTTTTTATGTTCTTTTAAGTGATTGTAAAGGAATTACACACGGTTGATTAAGGTTATTAGTGTTTAATGAGGCCATAAAAAAAAGACGTTAGATTAATTAGGTGAACGGGAAATATGTTACAGGTTATGCCAAAAAAGGTTCTTATAGTCGAAGATAACGAGCTCAATATGAAGCTCTTTTCAGATCTTTTAGACGCTCATGGTTTCGAAACCGAGCAAACCCGCGAGGGGCTAAAAGCCATTTCTTTAGCAAAGTCATTTAAACCGGATCTCATTTTGATGGATATTCAATTGCCTGAGGTTTCTGGTCTGGAAGTCACCAAATGGATCAAGGATGATAAAAATCTGGCGGACATTCCTATCGTTGCCGTGACGGCGTTTGCGATGAGGGGCGACGAAAAACGTATTCGCGATGGTGGATGCGAGGCTTATATTTCAAAGCCTATCAATGTTTCTTCCTTTTTAGCGACAATCCGAAAATTTATTAACTAGGCCATTAAAAGATGAGTGCACGCATACTCATTGTTGATGATTTGGCGCCTAACCGGCACTTATTGCAGGTCAAGCTGGCAGCGGAATATTATGATGTTCTGCTAGCGGAGTCCGGTGAGGCGGCTATGGAACTCATCAAGACAGCAAGAGTCGATCTCATCCTTATGGATGCGATTATGCCGGGTATGGACGGGTTTGAAACCTGTCAAAAACTCAAAGGCGATTCGGCAACTTACCATATACCTGTCATTATGGTGACAGCACTCGATAGTACCAAGGATCGCATTCGTGGGCTTGAAGCCGGCGCAGATGACTTCATCACCAAGCCCATTGATGATTTTAACTTGATGACACGTGTGAAGTCTCTTTTACGGCTAAAAATGGTAACGGACCAACTGCTGAGCCATACAGGACATTCTCTTGAAAACTCTAGGCCTGTTGTCAAAGAAATCGAAAAGCGTAAGGGTCATATCATTGTCTTGGAAGATCATGAGAAAAGAGCCTTACAGCTCACTGCGCCGCTTAACGGTATCCATGATTTTACGATTATCTCAGACCCTATAAAGGCTCTGCAGTGTAAGCCCTCAAATACGGATTTAATCATTGTCAGCCTCAATTCGGAAGGCTTTGATGGCCTTCGGGTTTGCGCCTCTTTAAAATATGAACAGCAGACTCGAAGTATTCCTGTTTTGTTGGTGGGAACGCCGGAAGACGAAAGCCGATTTGTTCGTGCCTATGATCTTGGGATCAATGACACTTTGATGCGCCCTATCGAAAAACAAGAATTAATCGCGCGGGTTAATACCCAGCTCAAACGCAAATTTTATTCCGATGCACTGCAGCAAAATTTCAATCAAGATCTCGAAATGGTTGTCGCTGATCCGCTAACAGGGCTGGGTAACCGTCGATATTTTGATCGATCCGTTAAGCCGCTCTTTGAAACTCTGGAACAAGGCGATCCATTTTCAATTATCGTCTTTGATATCGACCATTTTAAACGGGTAAATGATATTTTAGGCCATGATGTAGGCGATGATATTCTCAAAGAAGTTTCGACGCGTCTGGTCACCCATATGCGAGCTGTTGACATAGTCAGCCGTTATGGCGGTGAAGAGTTCATGATTGCCATGCCAAATACCATTCAAGACGACGCCATGCGAGCGGCAGACAGAATTCGCGGCCTCATTGGCGGGACACCAATTTATGTAGATGGGCAGGCGTTGTCGGTAACATTAAGCGCAGGGATCGCTGAAGTCATTCCAGGTGAGAAGCTCAGAGACGTCTTTAAACGCGCCGATACAGCTCTTTATAAAGCCAAGAGCATGGGCCGAAATCTTGTCTTTGGCGCAGACACAAAAAAAGCCGCCTAAAAGACGACCTTTTCGTAAGAATTTGAATTATTCAAATTAGTTTAGACTAATTACTTAATCTTGCCTTCTTTAAATTCAACGTGCTTACGCGCAACGGGGTCATACTTACGTTTGACCATTTTTTCCTTCTTTTTACGGGCATTTTTCTTGGTCACGTAGAAATAACCGGTACCGGCGGTTGAATTCAGACGAATTTTAATTGTGGTTGGCTTAGCCATGGCTCCACCCTTTTTTTACTAGGATTCTTCAAGCGGCGACTTATAGGCGTGAAATTTTGATTGTCAACGGCTTTGATATGCCGGATTCAACTATGGAAACATGCGCTGGATGAATTTCCCGCGGACCATGTGATTAAAGAAAATTTGTGGGCTAGGGCGATCCTGCGCGAGATATTCTTTCAGCACATGGAGCATCATTTCAGTGGCGCGATGGGTTTTTAAGTCTTCGATTTGATCGAAGGTAAACCAGTCGACATTTAGAAGCTCATGGCTATCTGAAACGGCCTGAATATTGCCGTCAAATTTTTGGATAAAGAACCAGGTATCAAATCGTTTATGGCGATAGGACGGCGTTATAGCCCTCCCAAAGGCTTCGATTCGGGACAGGTCCGGCGTTATACCGGCTTGGCGAAACTGATCCCAGCTAGGATTGGTTAGGTTCTTGGTCCACTTTGTCTTTTGCCCCAGCATAAGGCCGGTCTCTTCATAGGTTTCTCTGATAGCGGCTAAAACGCAGGCCCTAGCCCGGCGCGGAGAATAAACAGATTCTAGGATGGCCGAGGTACGGGATGATAAACCGCCATCATAAGGCGCGTAACTATCAACGCGGTCAACGCGGCCACCCGGAAAGACATAGACACTTGGCATAAAGTCATGACGACTAGCGCGTTGGCCCATCAATATCTTAGGATTATCTTTTGGACCTGTATAAAGAACGATGGTTGATGCGAGTTTCGGTTTGGGTGCGCGCGTAAGCTCGGCGCGCTGCGCCGCTTCTTTATTCGTTAGGGCAACTTTTTCTAACTTCATCGCTTCTTCTTTTTGCCCGATCTATTTGTTCGGTATTTTTGATTACGGCCACGAGGATTATGTTTGGGTTTCTCGCCGCGTTCTGGTTTGGTCAGGATTTCGAATATCAGGCCGCCTGTAATGGGGGTAGCTTCGGTCAGCTTGACTTTGACCTTGCGGCCAAACCGATAAGTATCGCCATTGCTTGTATTGATCAGCGCCTTCTTCTTTTCATCAAACATAAAATAATCATGGCCGATGGTACGGGCTGGGATAAAGCCGTCTGCGCCCGTCTCGTCGAGCGTGACAAACAGGCCGGCATTGGCAACGCCGGTGATACGGGCTTCAAATTCTGCGCCCACACGGCCTTCAAGATAGCCTGCAATATAGCGGTCTTTGGCATCGCGTTCTGCGGCGCTGGCCCGGCGTTCTGTCGAGGAGATATGCTCAGATGTTTCCTTAAGTCGTGACATCTCTTCTTCGGTCGTTCCGTCATGGCCCAGATTAAAGGTGCGGATCAACGCGCGGTGAACGACAAGGTCTGCATAGCGACGAATTGGGGATGTGAAGTGGGCATAGTGGATTAAGTTCAAACCAAAATGCCCTTTGGCATCGGGGCCATAATAGGCTTGTGATTGACTTCGTAAAACCATCATGCTGACGGTTTCCATCAGATCATTTTCTGAGGCCTTAGCCAAAAGGGAATTAAAACGTTTTGTGGAGACGCGTTCGCCAAGGGACCATTTCATCCCAAATGCTGGCAGGAAGTCTGATAGACCTTGCAGTTTTTCACGTCGCGGTGGTTCGTGGACGCGAACGATAGTTGTCACGCCTTTATCCGATAGAGCCTCCGCCGCCGCAACATTAGCCTGAACCATAAATTCTTCGACCAGCTTGTGGGCGTCAAATCTCTCGCGCAGTGTGATCTTAGTGACTTCGCCCGCATCGTTTACATGGACGCGGCGCTCTGGCAGCTCGATAGCCAGCGGCGCGCGCTGCAGGCGGGATTTGCGTAGGGCTTTATAGGCCGCGTAAATATCTTTGAGGATATCAATGACAGTTTCGGCCACTTCACCGGGATTACCGTCAAAGCCTTCTTGAGCCTGAGCATAGGTCAGACGCGCGTGGGAGCGCATAAGGCCCCGGGTAAACTTATGGTCAAGTTTAGATCCATCGCCGCGAAAACGCATTCTGACGGCCATACAGGCACGATCTTCGTGTGGGCGCAGGGAACATAGGTCGGCAGAGAGCTCTTCGGGCAACATCGGCTCGACTCGATCAGGTAGATAAACCGAATTACCTTTGGTCCAGGCATTTTTATCGAGCGCGCTACCGGGCTGTACATAGGCAGCAACATCAGCGATGGCGACCCATATAATCCAGCCGCCTTTATTGGTCGGGTCATCATCGCGGACGGCATAAACCGCATCATCAAAATCTTTGGCATCGACCGGATCGATTGTGACTAAAGGCAGTTTTCTAAGGTCTTCACGAAATTTATCGAGTTTTGGTAGTTTGAGACCTCGGGCCTCGGCCAGGGTCTCTTCTTCAAAGCCAAGCGGAATGCCGTGCTGTTCTAAAGACATTAGGCTGGCGGCCTTTGGGTCATTGGCGGGGCCGAGCACGCGCGTGATTTCCGCGCGCTTCTCATAGCTATTGCCGCGCTTGGAGCTTGAGGTTCTAAATTCGACGAGGCTATTGATCTCTGAGCCTTCAGGTACTTTAGAAACGCGAAATTCGTTGCGAGCTTTTTTATCGATCGGCTGAATTTTCCAGCCGCGGCCATCTTGATATAAAATACCGAGATGTTTGACACCGGCGCGGCCGAGTTTTTTCATAACCGAGGCGATATAGCCTTCATCAGTCTTTCTGATCCGGCACAGGGCTCGACTGCCAATGCCTAGCTGGGCGGCGCTATGTCCTTTTGATTTTTTAGAGACTGGACCTTCAAAAACGATCATCTGCGGGGCAGGGCCTTCGCCCTTCCAGTTCTCCGGTACGCCGATCATGTCGCCATGGGTGTCGATTTCGCTGATGCGAAGGACTATGACGTTGGGAAGCTCTCCGGCTTCGCGGTATGTTTTGCGGGAGGATAGGGTTAAAACGCCGCTCTCGACCATTTCGCGGGCTGTGACGCGCAAGGCTCTACGGTCATCGCCTTTAATGCCAAGGCGGCGCGCTATGTCTTTGAGGATCAGCTTGTCAGGATTGGCCCGCACAAGCTCCATAATTTGTTCATTGAGTTTACTCATGTGGCGCGGGGTAGCACAGAACGGGCGCGCGACAAGCGAATATGTCAACTTGCGAAAAACGTTCTGGGGGGAGTTTTATTCGTGTAGATTGTTTTTAGATTGAGAAAAATAGTAATGTTTGGTAAAATCAAAGAATAAGAACGGGGCACATTATGAAAAAACGATCAAAACTGGGCTGGGTTGGTCTAGCAATCGCGACGCTATTATTGTTGGCGACGCTGAATTATTTGGATGTTAAATTCTTTGATAAGTTAAATCCATTTTCCAAATCTGAGACACCTAAATCGGAAGCCGTCACAAACATTGATTTAGAGCGTCCTGTGAGCGAGGTGGCTAAGGACTTAGCCGGAGGGGCCGACCTTGCAGAGCCTATCTCGCCGGAAGTGCAAGCGCGTATTGAACGCTATAAGGCCATCGCAGGTGCGGGTGAAAATCAAGAATTGGTGAACGAACCTGAAACTTCAACAGAAGAACGCATCGCAAGAATGCAAGCTGCGATGGTCGGCGCTGAATCTGCTTTGGCAAATGTCGAAGCTTCGTTTGCTGAAGTTGAAGGCTTGCAAGCCGAGTATACGGAAGGACTTGAACAAGTAGAAGCCAATGCAGCCGAAGCGATGGACGCCATTTCAGAGTTAAATCAGGCTAAAGCCGCTAAGTTAAAAGCTGGCGCTGACGCAGGTGATCTCGAAGACCAATACTGGCTCGCCATGTATTACACGATTAAAGACGATGACAGTTACGACCCTTCTAGTGCTGTTTTATATTTTTTGGACGCGGCCCAAAAGGGGCATGAGCCTGCAATCGGCGGGCTGCTTTATAGTCTTAAAGCGTTAGACTTATCAGACGGTGAGCAAAAAGAAATTTTGAATTGGCTTAAATATAGTGCGGATCAAGGACGAGCAGACTCTCAATTCGCGCTCAGCCGTATTCATAAAGGGGATATTACGGCTGATATAGAACGTGACGATAAGCTTTGGGCAAAGTGGGCGAAAAAATCGGCACAAAATGGATACGCAAAAGGTGAGATGGAATATGGCCGAGGCTTAAAAAACGGCGTCCTTATTAAGAAAGACCTCAAGGAATCTATCACTTGGCTCACCAAGGCGGCAGAGCAAGGTAATGTTTTTGCTCAAAACGAATTAGGTCATAGTTATTATATGGGAATAGGGGTGCCAGAAGATACGGCGCAGGGAATCTTGTGGTTTAAAAAAGCTGCGCTCGCTGGTGATAAAACCGCGCAAGCCTCCTTGGCCAATATTGGAATTAGTTGGGAGTAAAGGGTTGTGAGGAGGCTATTAAGCCTCCGTCTTCTTCGCAGCAGGCTTCTTTTTGGCCGCCGGCTTTTTCTTCGCGGCGGGTTTCTTTTTCGCTGCGGGCTTTTTCTTGGCGGCTTTTTTCTTTTTCGGGCCCTTGGCTTCTTTAGCCGCGATATACTCCAAGGCCATTTCCATGGTCACATCTTGGGGCTTTGTGCCTTTAGGAATGGTGGCGTTGATCTTTTCATATTTGACATAGGGGCCATAGCGGCCATCCATGACTTTGATCGGCTTTTCGGTTTGCGGGTGATTGCCAAGCTCTTTGAGCGCCGCAGCACCGCCGCGTCCACGGCCGCCGCCTTTGGCGCGTTTTTCAGCAAGTAATGTCACAGCAAGGTTGATCCCGACTTCAAACATTTCATCGGCTGTTTTCAGGTTCACATAAGTCCCTGCGTGAAGGATATAAGGACCGTAGCGCCCGATAGCGCCTGTGATAGGCTTGCTGTCTTCGGGATGTATACCGACTTCGCGCGGCAGGTCGATGAGGCGAATGCCCTTTTCAAGGTCGATGGATTCATATGGCCAGTTTTTAGGCAATGAAGTCCGTTTAGGTTTGGCTTCTTCGCCGAGCTGAACATAGGGACCAAAGCGGCCATTTTTGAGGAAGATATCAATGCCGCTCTCTGGATGAGCGCCGAGCAATTTGTCTTCGCGTTCAGTTGCGCCGGCATCATCGCCTTGGCCAAATGGCCGTGTGAACTTACACTCTGGATAGTTGGAGCAGCCAACAAACGCGCCGAATTTGCCGACTTTAAGAGACAGCTCGCCATCGGCACAGCTGGTACAGGTACGGGCAGGCTTGCCATCTTCGCGTTCTGGGAAAACCAGAGGGGCGAGAGAGATGTTTAGCGCATCGAGAACATTGGTGACCCGTAATTCTTTGGTGCCTTCAATACTGGCAGAGAATTGCTCCCAGAAGTCTTTGAGAAGTTTTTTCCATTCAAGGTCACCTGCAGAGACTTTGTCGAGGCGGTCTTCAAGATCAGCCGTGTAATCATATTGAACATATTTCGAAAAGAACTCTTCCAAGAAAGCCGTGACCAAGCGGCCCTTGTCAGACGGCGTAAAACGGCGCTTCTCCAGGGTTACATAATCCCGATCTTGCAGGGTTTTAAGCGTTGAGGCGTAGGTCGAAGGACGGCCAATACCGAGCTCTTCCATTTTCTTGACAACGCTGGCCTCTGAGTAGCGCGGTGGTGGCTGGGTGAAATGCTGGTCTGCATCGACCTTTTGGGCTTTGGCATCTTCGCCTTGTTCGACTTCTGGCAAGAGACCGCCATCATCGTCACCGTCTTCGGTCGATGGTTTCGTGACTTCATAAAGTTTCAAAAAGCCATCAAATTTGAGGACAGAACCAGAGGCGCGTAGGCCAACTCTATTTTGATCATCCGCGATTTCAATCGTGGTGCGTTCCAGACGCGCATCTTCCATTTGGCTGGATAATGCCCGTTTCCAAATCAGGTCATATAATTTGGCTTGGTCACCCGTAAGAGAAAGTCGACCGGGCACGCGGGCGAAACTCGTTGGGCGGACCGCTTCGTGAGCTTCTTGAGCGTTCTTGGCTTTGGATTTATATTCGCGCGGGGCTTTAGGCAGGTAAGGGTCACCATATTCGGACCCGATGATGGCGCGAGCTTCCTGGATGGCTTCGCCCACCATAGAGACGCCGTCTGTCCTCATATAAGTAATCAAACCGACAGTTTCGCCGCCAATATCAATGCCTTCATAAAGCCGCTGCGCTGTCTGCATGGTACGTGTGGCCGAGAAGCCAAGTTTGCGAGATGCTTCTTGCTGCAAAGTCGATGTGGTGAAAGGCGCGGTTGGGCGGCGTTTGACAGGCTTGGCATCGACAGATGTGATCTTTAAGGCGGCGCTCTCCACGGAAAGCTTAGCGGCTAGCGCATCAGATTCTGTCGCGAGGGAAAACTTATTGAGCTTGGCGCCATCAAGAGAGACGAGTTTAGCGCCGTATTCTTTGCCGGCAACATTGCTCATCATAGAATCGACGGTCCAGTATTCCTGGGCGACGAATTTTTCTATTTCGTTCTCGCGCTCACAGATCAAGCGAAGGGACACGGATTGTACTCGGCCAGCAGAGCGCGCGCCTGGAAGCTTGCGCCATAAAACAGGGGATAGGTTAAAGCCAACCAGATAATCCAGCGCGCGGCGGGCGAGATAGGCTTCGACCAGTTCCATGTCGAGTTCGCGGGGAGCAGCGATCGCTTCGGTGACAGATTTTTTGGTGATGGCGTTAAAGACGACCCGTTCAATTTCTTTGCCTTTAAGGGCTTTCTTTTTATTTAAAACTTCCAATAAGTGCCAAGAAATCGCTTCACCTTCTCTATCCGGATCGGTCGCGAGAATAAGTTTGTCGGAATTTTCCAAAGCCGAAACAATATCTTTGATCCGGGTTTTGGATTTTGTATCCACAGCCCATTTCATGGCAAAGTCTTCGTCAGGCTCTACGGAGCCATTTTTTGAGGGGAGGTCGCGAACATGACCGAAACTGGCGAGAACTTTATAGTCCTTCCCCAAATATTTTTCGATCGTTTTGGCTTTCGCCGGACTTTCAACAATAACCAGATTCATAAGGCGGGCGTCTTTATAATGGGTTTTGGGCTTGAAATCAGGCGCCCAAATGGCGGAAGCGATGGTGATTGTCAACCGTGATTGGATTTTGGCGATGTTATGAAGCGCACGCTATCGACAAATAGTTTTTAATTCCTATCTATAATATATGGAGAATTTCAAGACAGGACGACCAATTGCCTACGTCGTCTGGCCATTGATTCTTTTGCAGGTGCTTATTGGGGCAGTGATATATGGTCTTTTACGGTTTGCGCCGACTTTAGGTGAGTATCATACGCTTGTGGCAGTGCTTTGCTTGTTGTTATTTTCTATTTTTATATTTTATGGATTTCTACTTGCGACGCACCCACCCTATTTTATTAAAGTCGAAAAGAGTGGCCTAATGGCGTTGAAGTTATCCAGAACTCGGCTCGATTGGAGTGATATTGTGCGTATACAGCGCACAAGTGATTTTAAACAGGAAGCAGGTGTTGACTTCTATTTGCTTTCAGAAACGGGTGAAGTGACGAGGTCATTTTTTAGTTTAGATGGTTACGAGGCTAGCCCTGAAGAAATTTGGGATGGGCTGCTGCGAGGATATAAGAACTTTAAGAAGACCTAACCTCGCGGATGGGCTGCTTTGTGGACCCGCCTTAAGCCCGCCGTATCAACACCTGTATAACGCTGAGTCGTTGAGAGACTCTCATGGCCAAGTAGCTGCTGTATCGTTCGAAGATCTCCGCCGCCTGCGAGTAAATGCGTCGCAAAGCTATGACGTAGGGCATGCGGGGTCGCCGTTTCAGGCAGTCCTAAATATCCCCTTAGGATTTGCATGTCGAGCTGAACTTGACGCGCGGAGAGAGCGCCGCCGCGCACGCCTCGAAATAACGGCTGTCCGTCCAGTAGCGGGTGAGGGCAGAGCGATACATATTTCTCAATAGCTTCAGATACAATTGGTAGAATTGGGACTAGCCGCGTTTTGCCGCCTTTACCTGTAAATGAAAATGAACTGCCGAGCGGTAGATCATCTGGCATGAGTGAGAGTGCTTCGGCGATCCGCAGTCCCGCGCCATATAAAAGCATCATCACGGCGGTATTTCGCGCCTGCACCCATGGCCGTTCATCAACAGAGCCTTCAGCGACAATATCCCGGGCGCCGGATTGAGAGAGAGGTTTGGGGAGCGGGGCTTGTACGCGTGGCCCTTTGACAAGGCCGATAGCGTCATTTTCGAGGCCATAACGCCGGTTCAAATATTTGAAGAATGTCCGAAGGGCCGAGAGCTGTCTGGCGATAGAGGCAGGCGATAAAGGATTGTCCCCGCGCTGGCGAAAGGCCAGATAGGCTCTGAAATCCCGTAGGGCCAGGCTTGAGAGGTCCTGCAGGGTCACAGTTTTATCCAGATGCCCCGGTAAAAAGCCAAAGAAATGGCTGATATCGCGCTGATAGGATTCTACGGTTTTATCAGCCAGTCGTCTTTCACCCGTTAAATGTTCTAAAAACAAGCGTAGCGCGTCTGTGGCGGGTGTTTTTTGCAGCTTGGCCATGACCCATTATGTCAAATCAGGGTTAATGAAGTTTTGTGCTTTTATTATTTCGCTCACCCCGCCGAAGGGCGGGGTCCACGCATAATGGATGACATGCGCTTTGATAACGTATCAATCTTCATATTGGGCGTGGATACCGCTCTTCAGCGGTATGAGCGATATTTGTGAGCTTTGCTAACTGTAGCCTGTCAATTCCGTCCCTTGACTTAACGCCCCTAAACCCCAACATCGAAACTATGTCTAATTTACCTGCAAATACGGCGCCGTCGCTTTATGAGGCCTTTGGGCCAGAGCGTGACGGGCTCGTTAAAGTCATTTCGGCTGATGATCTGTCATCTGGTCAGATTGTGACGGCGGCGCGTAAGGCGCTCGACCGCACGGGTAGCCGCTTTACGGTTTCCACGTCTGATGTGAAATTGCAGCGGGCAGGGCTTTGGCTTTTAGAGATGGTCAAATCTGGCGCGAGTGTTCTGGATCAGGGAACAGAGGCCGAGATTGTCTGGCATGAAGTGCCTGCTTTGCCCCGTGGTTCGGCGTGGGGACAAAACTTGTTTTACGCGTCCGCGCTTGGGCTCGGTGTCTGGTCTGTAGCTAATGATAATCGCTTGGCTTTGATGACGACGATTGCGCTTACGGCTATACGTGTTTTGGATCCCAATAATTGGCGGGGTCGGTTTGAGCGTTTTAAATTTTGGAAAAAGAATAAAACCACGGTTCAATCCGTGGATTATGCGGCCCGAGCCGAAGCTCGTATACACGCCAATGCTGGCGGTTTTGTGACGGCTTTATCCGAGGCTCTTAAGACAGCGGATCATATATTGCTGCGGCTTGCCGAACCGGACAACGCCAAAACCCATTGGCGTAATGACAAAAGGCTGATGAACCTCGTTCAAGGCTTGTTAGAGGCGCAGCAAGCCTCTGATGGCGATTTTGCCCTGACACTGGTCGGTAAAGAGCTCGAGAGCATATTGGCGGCTGAGGGCATTGAGAAGCTCGGATATTCCAAAAAGACCGCGCAATATTTTGATATCCTTCCGGCCATGGGCCAAACTGAAACCAAAGTGGCCGCGCCCGCTTTAATGGTTGATGGTGAGCTGATCGTCCGCGGCACGGTTTGGAGCCAAGATGAGCTCTAAAGTGAAGTCATCGGGTGAAGTTGAATTTATGGGCTATGATCTCGGCCACGGCGAAACCGCTATTGGTCGTGCCTATAACCGCTCAATGCGCCAACCTGAGATATTAGATTATCGCGGTGAAAAAAGCTTCGTAACAGCCGTCGCCAAAACCAAGTCCGGCGTCAAAATCGGTGCAGACGCCGTTAATCTGGCAGCTCTGCAAGGCTCCAGGCTTGGCGAAAAACCAAAGGTTTGGGTCAAGTTTAAAGGTCGTGACCTGACAGACAATTCGGTGACAGAGCCGACGCAATTATTCACTCGAGCTTTGATGGAAGGTTTAAGCAAGGATAAGAAAATCCAAGGGCTGGACCATAGCCGTTTTATCGTTGGTTGCCCTTCTGGTTGGAATCCGGCCGTGCGCGCCGATTACCAGGCTTTGTTTCAATCATCCGGTCTTAAAACTGTCCGGATCGTGCCTGAGAGCCGCGCCGCATTGATGACGGCGTTAGAGCAGGGATATCTCTCGATTGAAGCCGCTAAATCCAGTGTGTTGATTGTTGATATAGGGTCCTCGACCACGGATTTCACTTATTGTCATGAGCTCGACGCAGAAGATGTCGGTCATAATGTTTTAGGCTCCGGCCTTCTTGATACTGAAATATTTTGGATGAATTTAGAGCGCCAAAAAGACCGTAAGAAAATTGAAAAACTAATCCACCGCTATCCCCATTATCGTCCGGTCATGGAATATTGGTGCCGCTTGGCTAAAGAGCAATATTTTAACGGCAGCGACACTCCCGTTGAAATTATTAAACGCTTGCCGATTGATAATGGCGTGTTGTTTGAGATTAGAATCGATAAGACTGACGCGGATAAAATACTGTCTAAACCTCTCGAAGCTCTGAATGATTTTTCATGGCCCGAAGCGTTTGATTTTGCCATCAAAGAAGCTGTCAATATGCTCGGTGGACGCGCGCCAGAGACGGTCTTGCTGACAGGGGGGGCGTCGCGCCTGCCTTTGGTCACACCAGCTTGTGAAGCAGCATTTCCGAATGCTCGTGTTCTGCAAGGGGCCGAACCAGAATTCGCCATAGCCCGCGGCCTAGCATGGCTTGGCCGGTTTGAATTTATGCATGATAGTTTCAAAACATCTGTTACTGAAATTTTGCGTGAGGGCGGGCCTGTTTACGCCAAAGCCAAGAAAGCCAGTCTTGATCTGGGTGAACGGTTATCGCCTGTTCTGGTGGGCGCTTTAACAGAAAATGGCGTTGTTCCGGCCTTTGGTGAGTGGCGCAGTGGACGTATTGAAAGTCTCAACGATATTCAGCCTGTCCTAGAAGACAAAGTGCGCGATTGGCTTGGTAGTCAAGAATGCCAGAAAATACTGCGACCTGTCATTAATGACTGGTTTGCGGGGCTACAGCGCGAGATCGAAAAAGATACTGATCCTTTATGCCGAGATCACGGCTTCCCGGCCATGGTCCTTTCCCTTGATGATAATCAACAAGTGAGCGATTACCTAGAGGGTATGAGCGTAGCCGCGCCTAAGGTGGCGGGGCTAGAGGCCGACACCGCTTTGGTTGGCGCATCGCTAACGGGTCTGATTATCGGGACGCTTGCGGCCAAGGCTAGTCCTTTAATCGCCGCGCCGGGGGGGATATTTATCGCGGGTATTATCGCAGGCGGTGGCTTCTTGGTCGGTAAGAAGGCCTTGGAGAAAACATTCAACAAAGCCAATGTGCCCGTGATGGCGCGCCAGCTCGTCACAAACCGGCGTATTCGCACCGCGGCTAAGAAACAACGCCCTGATATGATTAGGGCTGTGAATGAAGCTTGGAAGACAGCAGCGACGGAACGGTTTACATCTGAACTGATTACAACATTAAATTCAGCTTTGGCGCAAAGAGCGGATGACAGAGCCGTTTTATTCCTGATATAGGCGCGCCATGAAAGATTGGCTTTTCTATCCACTTATCGGTGTTGTCTTTGGGGCAATGATCTTTGTTGCTTTGCGCGCGGGTGGTCCACAAGAAAAAGTTAATCCCCTCAATGGCTATGAAGTCTCCGGAACGATGCTGCAAACTTTGACGGTTGCGCCGGGCAATACAATGGTGCTGAAAGGGGATAGTATTAATCCCATCACCTATGCTGTGATGAGCGCCCATTTAAAACCCGAAGACGCGCCGTCCGCGGGTATTTTCGTCATGCTAGGCGGAGATTATTCAAAGGCCTATGAAGGCAAAACCCTTGATCTGAAAATTCGGGCCCGCGCAGGTCAGAAAAAACCATCTGAAAGTTTCTTAATTGGGTTTTTTAGACCCGGCAAAGGCCGGGTCAATTGGCAACGTTTTACACCAACACCAGAGTTTTCTGATTATGAAATCAGGACCGAACTCGGTCCTTATACTCCCGGTGATCAAGAGATTTATTTCGGAATTTGGCCCGATCCCAAAGGGGAACAAGGCACGCTAGAGGTCGAGCAATATTCGCTAAAGATTGTTGAGTAAAAACGGGCCAACAGGCTCGTTTATAGGTTCTAGTTTTACCGAACCGCTTATTATCTAAACGCCTTCGGCGCCCATGCGCATTGTGGATGCTATGGCCGTTTTCATGGCGCGGCGTCTACGTCTAGGCTTCGCTGAAGTCATGGTTGCTCCGCCTGAAATATCTTGCAAGTTCCCATCTGAGGCTGATGATAAGGCAAAGCTGATATTGTTGCTGGCCAGAGCAATTTCGGTGGCTTCTGGGCCGAGCGGTGAGGTCGCTATCCAGTAATTGACGAATATACTCTCGGTCATTTCGAGACTTTGTGGATCAGCTTCTGAGCCGCCACTATCCGAAAGGAGCGTTACTTTAAGAGTTTCGGTTTGTCGGGCAATTTCGCCTTCAATACTAAGATAAAACGAGAATGTTTCTTGGTCCTCATTCATTTCTAATCGGCTGTAAGCGAATACATTTTCGCCGATTTTATCGGTTTCGATATAGGCTGTATCCGCATCGGTCCCAACTGCGAGCATCGAATATTCTGCCAAAATATTGCCAGAAGCATCTATGGCTGTCACGTCTAGGCCATACTCCATGTCGATGACGTTGTTTGGATCTTCAAATGTAAGAGCTTCAAAAGAAAACTCACGAAAGGCATTGGCTTTGACATCCGCGATATCAAACAGGTCGGCGCCGAAATCTTCTGCTGTAATCATGGCTGATGACGTGGCTGATGCCAGTGGATCAATCGGCTCGCTGACTATAACGAGATCTAGTTCGTTCACATCGTTAACTTTCAAAGAAGAATAAAATATTTCATCTGTGGTTCTAGCATTTGCGTCTTCATCAAGGACAAAACTAGTTGTGGATTGATCCAGCACGGTGCCGAACTCGCCTAGGGCGGTGGTTGAGACAACAAAGGTCGCATCGTCTAGCTCTTCGCCGCCAGCTTCTGGACTTAGATTAGCTTTCCAGATGCGTTCCGTGTGTTTGTATTTAGCATTTTCGCCATTGACTTGGATCGTTTGAGTTTCGTCTGCAAAGGCGCTCATTTTTTCGGTTTTGCCGACAATGTCGACTTTGATCTTGCCGTTATCTTTGCGCCATGCTTGAATTTCCATGCCTTCAATTTCGCATGTGGCTTTGGTTCCGTCATCTGGCTCAGAGCTCACAGACAACTCAATGACAATAAAGACATCTGGAATAATATCGACAACCTGATCACAGCTTACGCTAATCTTTCCGCTTTCGAAATCCGCTGGCGGCGTCCAGACATATTCGGCGCGCATTTTTTTCGGCGAATTCATGGTCACGGTTTCAAGCGGCTGTAAGTTGCCCGAAGCGTCAATATAAGAATATTCGGAAATTACAGATGACGCGGCTTCGGTATCTTGAGGGTCTACAGATGTCTTGACCACGGCCCTATAGCCTATTGTTTGCTTCTTTTTTAATTTCCCCCGTCTAATGAACGCGGCTTCTGCGCTGGCCGAGATGCTATAGCCGTTATCCGCGCTTGGTAGCTGTGATGGCATGGTAAAAGCTGTGGCCGTACCAAGAATGAAAAGTGAAAGTGATTTACGTAAAGTCATGATTGTTCCCAATTGATAGCGGTATAAAGAGCGCCCCGCGTTATTTTTCTATGATGCAAGTTCAGGGCCTTCAATATCCCATATGGGATAGTGGGTCATGATTTTTAGGGGGTTTTGGCGGATAATTAACGGTTAAGTGGTTGTTGTCTGCGTAAGCAACTGATTTGCGTTTTCAAATTGTTTTTCTATTATCTCATAAACTTCTTTAGGCTTTTGATGTTGAACGAAAAAAGCAGCCTTTTTTAGGCTAGCAACAGTGACATTATTCATTGCTTTTGAAAAATGAGATAACATATTTGATGTAAATTGGCGATTGTGCTCACCTGTTAATAAAGTGATTTTGCAAGAAAGTTCGGTAAAGTAATGGGCCCAATTTCGTCCTGTATGTGTGAATTCTCTAACGACGCCTTCTGTGCCTGCTGTGTAGTTGAGGGAAAAGGCCTCTCTGGCAACGGCTTTCATTTCTGGCTGGCTCATCAATTCGAGATCATAGGGGGAATCTTTAAAATATTGAAGAATCCATTCTTCATCAAACCCACTATCGCATTTAGCAACAATAGAACGAATGATATGTGGTAAGAGTTGAGGCGCGTGTTTCGCGGTGTAATATAGAGATCTTTGTGGCCAAGTCATGGTGGAATAATATCTCTTATGTATCATAGGCAAAATGGGACTAATCCCTACTAATCCGATAGCCCGAGGACCTAATAGAGAAGCTGTTATGACGCCTGAAATAATGCCGGTGTTTTTGGCCACAATCTGGACTTGGTCGATATCTAGATCATCCAATAGTTCACAGCAATTATGTGAAAACTTTTCGAGTTCTCCGTGACTTGACGGCGCTAAATCCGTTTGTCCCATGCCGGGCCGCAAAGGCATGATCAGCCGTATGTTTCGCCGCGTAATTTCTTGCTGCACAGCTTCGCTCATAGCTGTGCTGAATATGGTAGAGTGGAAAAACAGGACAGGCCGACCTGACTTTGGGCCAACGACGGAATAGTCTAAAAGACTGCCGTCACTGGTTTTGAAAATATGTTGCCGTCGCCAAGGACGATTTCGGAATGTATGCGAATATCTATCCTGTTCATCATGGCGAGTAAGGTTTATGTAGCCGCTATACAAACATGTTAATTCTGTTTGAGAACGTAAGTTTAATTTTGCTAAAAGCGTTTTGAGTTGATTGCGCAATGTCCCGAGTGATCGTCCTCGCTCCTTTGCGAGGTCACGTAGGGATTGTCCCGTGACAATCGCTTGTGTTAGCTTCAATTCTACAGCGGTTAAGCCAAAACTCTCCTGGAACTGGAATGCAATATCTGGAAGCCAAGTTAAATTGGCAGACGTTAACCGACCCAATGGGCGATTATTTGTGTCTATTGATCGTGTCAGAATATATCGGTGATCTGAGTGCGTTTTGGGGTTGCTAATTCTAAGGGCGCAGATTGCCTGATCAAGATCAAAATCATCAAGTGAATTCAAACTATCTTGTAGTAGTCTGAACTCATTTCTTTCCAATTGATTTGGGTCAATACGGCGATCAGGCGTCCAATTGTGAATGTCCTTTCCTGCAGTGTTCGTATGGACAATCATCATGTCTGGGTTTAGCAGCGCTGATGGACTTGGGTCTGTTTCAACAGAGCGAATAGCGCCGGAACCTGTATTGGTTTTCCGGCCCTGACGGTTGAGTAAATCTAGAGCATTTTGAAAATGAACGGCTACATCGGAAAACATTGCACCGGGTAAACTACCATCACTTTCCACTAAATCATATTGCTTAGAAATTTCGCGGTCTATTACTTCGGCTAAGACATGGTGCCTGTGTGGCTCAACCACCATGGCGTAAGCCAACCGGATCAACTCTTCACTATTAGAAATGCCTCCTACGTCTGCTGAAATATCTAAACTCTCCCCCAAGATATGGTCCTTCTTTAAGATCACGACATCTTACAGCAAATTATGCATGTTACGCGCCAAGATGCAATGTGTTCCGCAGAAGCTATAAAGGTGTACTTTTAAGCAGAACGTGATCCCGGTCACGGCTTATTTATGAATTAGCTCACTTACTCGAACCGTCTCTGCTGCCATGCAAATGATGTGATAAAACGTGCTGACGGGGATGGTTGTGGCCATGTTTGCGCCGCAGGCATTAATTTTGTCATTCCAAGTGCCGTCATCGTTGAGGTAATGTTGAAACAGTCCTTCAATGGCGGCGGCGGCCATATTTGCGCTGCCCGCTATACGGCGTTCGGCCTGGGCCAGTTGGCATTTGACGACTTCGGTTTGTACCCAGAGACGTCTGCTCTGGCGACGGATATTGCCGAGCACATCTTCTTCGTCGTTTAGGAAATAATCTGCCCCGGTAAAGGCGCGGTCATAGAGTTTTTGCGCGTATCCTGATGTGTCTACGCCGCTATAGCGTTCATATTGGCCTAGAAGCCAGACCCATTCGACGCCGTGACCCGGCTCGACGCTGTCGCCCTGTGGCGCGCTCCAATATTGCCAATCTTCGGTGAAAAATTCACGTATGACATGGTTTTTGGAATCAAAAATGTGGCCTATGAAAATTGCGTAAACTTTATCCGCATAGCCAAGCCATTTTTTATCACCTGTCAGGTCGTAATAGGCCATACTGGCCTCAAATAAATGCATATGTGGGTTCTGACGACGAGGTAATCGATGGGGCACTCCTTCTAGCCAGCCGCCGTGAGGCGAAGTCATTTCAGTTTTGATAAAGTTGAGGAGTTCACCTGCGATTTTTTCGCCGCGTTTTCCGACATTGGCGCAGGCAAGCAAGTAGAAAGCATGATCGTATAAATCTCGTCGGTCATCATGAACCGTGCAGTTAGGTTCAAGCAAATGAATAAACCCGGGCTTACCATCAGGTCTGTAGCCTTTTTCAACCATGAAATCGAACGTTGTGTCCGCCACTTGCCTAGCGGGGCCATACCATCCAAGGCGATCAGCGAGGGCATAGACATAGACTTGTCGGGCCTGCACTCTGAGGCGGCGAATGGCTTCGGCGTCAGGTGATTTGCCCAGCTTTAAATGCTCATACCATCCACCATCAAGATCACGGGCTTGTCTGTCCCAAAAAGGAAGGGCTGCTTCGCGTGTCCAGCTCTCGAGTCTGGCGGCTTGTTGTTTGAGCACTGACATGGATTATTCGTTTTTGGCTAGTCTTTGAATGAGCGCTCTTGCTTCATCCGCGATTTCGGGGTGGTCTAGAGCATAGGCGGTAAAGGCTTCGAAATATCCGTATTTAGACCCGCAGTCATAGTCCTGACCTTCATATTTAAGGGCGTGAAAAGACTGGACTTCCATAAGGCGCGCCATAGCGTCGGTTAGCTGGATTTCGCCGCCTGCGCCTGCTGCTTGGTCGGATAGAAGCTGCATGACTTCGGGCTGTAAAATATAGCGGCCCGTGATTTTGAGATTTGACGGGGCTTTGTCACGCGCTGGCTTTTCAACCATGCCGGACATTTCAATAAGCTTGCTATCATCGCCAGCTTTCTTAGGCGCGATAACGCCGTAGGATGAGACGCGATCCATCGGGACTTCATCGACGGCAATAATGTTCCCGCCGACGTCTTCATAGGCGTCGACCATTTGCGCCAAACAAGATTTTTTGGCTTTGACCAGAACGTCCGGTAAGAGAATGGCAAAAGGCTCATCGCCGATTACATCACGGGCACACCAAATAGCATGACCTAACCCGAGAGGGCTTTGCTGGCGCACAAAACTTGTAGAGCCGGCTTTGGGTAATTCAGAGGTTAATTTTTCTAGAATGTCGAGCTTGTTACGATCGCGCAGCGAAGATTCTAATTCATAAGCACGGTCAAAATAATCTTCAATGGCACCTTTATTTCGGCCCGTGACAAATACGAAATGTTCAATGCCTGCTTCGCGCGCTTCATCGACCACATATTGAAGAGCCGGTCGGTCAACGACCGGCATCATTTCTTTGGGGATCGCTTTGGTTGCGGGGAGTACCCTTGTCCCGAGACCAGCGACCGGTAAGACGGCTTTTCTGATTTTTGTCATGTGTTTCCCCGCGCCCCAGCTAAGCGTGTTATTATTCTACAGTGACAGATTTTGCCAAATTTCGCGGTTGATCGACATCGGTTCCCAGCGCGACGGCCGCGTGATAAGCTAGTAATTGAACCCCAATGGTTTGAATGACCGGTGCGATGAATGGATCAGCACTTGGCAGTGTCACCGTTGTATGGGCCATGTGAGCGGCGGCTTTGTGACCTTGCGGATCTGTCATGAGATAAATCTTAGCCCCGCGCGCCGCGACTTCTTGCATGTTCGAGACGGTCTTTTCGAAAAGTTCGTCATGAGGCGCGATCACGATCACCGGCGTGCCTTTTTCAATCAAAGCAATTGGGCCGTGTTTAAGTTCGCCGGCGGCATAGCCCTCGGCGTGAATATAGGAAATTTCCTTGAGCTTCAGCGCGCCTTCAAAAGCAATTGGCACCATAGCGCCGCGACCTAAAAAGAACGCGTCTTTGGCCGTAGATAAGTCTTTGGCTAGATGCGCAACGGCTTCATTTTGTTCGAGTGTTGTGGAGACGAGTAACGGCAAAGCGTGCAAATTATCCATCTGCGCTTCGGCTTGTTCCGCGTCGAGTTTCCCGCGTTGAACCGAGGCAAGTAAAGCGAGTGAAGCAAGGGCTGTTAATTGCGATGTAAAGGCCTTGGTCGAAGCTACGCCAATTTCAGGGCCAGCGTTGAGCGGCATAGCCATATCGGCTTCGCGGGCCATGGTAGATGTCATGACATTGACGAGCGCGGCGGTTTTTATGCCGGCATCTTTACAATAACGCAAAGCCGCAAGGGTATCGGCAGTTTCGCCAGATTGAGACACGGCCACAAATAATGATTTCGGCGATAAGACCGGATTGCGATATCGAAACTCTGACGCGATATCAACATCAACGGCGATGCCCGCCATTTGCTCAAACCAGTATTTAGCCACTTCGCCCGCATAGCTCGCCGTGCCGCAAGCAATAATCACCAAACGATCAATGTCGTTAAAGTCAATTTGGTTTTGAATATCACCAAATTCGTGACGATCATCAAGATAGCTTTTAAGCGTCCTGTTGATGGACTGCGGCTGCTCATAAATTTCTTTGAGCATGTAGTGATCGAACTCGCCCTTATCAGAAGCGCTAAATGCGCCCGTGGCTATGACGGTAATATCTCGCTTTACAGGATTGTCATTCTCATCATAAATTTCATAGGCGTCTGGCGTAAGAACGGCCCAATCACCTTCTTCGAGATAGACTAATTCGCGGGATAGTTCGGCCAAGGCCAGAGCGTCTGAGCCTAGATACATTTCACCATCGCCAATCCCTATGGCGAGCGGCGAGCCGGCACGGGCGGCGAAAATTTCGTTTTTGCCGTCATCAATCATGAGGCCGAGCGCATAAGCGCCGCGTAGTTTCTTGAGACACCACCTAAAGGCCTCTCGCGATGATTTGCCAGACTTTAGCCCTTCATCCATGAGATGCGCTATAACTTCAGTATCAGTTTCTGTGACGAAATTACGACCTGATAGTTCGTTGCGAATGTCTTGGTAATTTTCAATGATGCCATTGTGCACAACGCCGACTTTACCAGCAAAATGGGGATGAGCATTGGTGATATTGGGCTCGCCGTGGGTGGCCCAGCGTGTATGGGCTATGCCAGCATGGCCATCTATCGGGTTGTCTTTGAGAGCATCAACCAAAGAAGCAATTTTACCTTTAGCGCGAGCCCGTTTGAGCCCTGAGCCATTTAAAACGGCTACACCAGCACTGTCATAGCCGCGATATTCGAGCTTTTTTATACCGTCCAAGAGGCGATCAGTTACTTTACTGTCGCCAACAATTCCTACGATTCCGCACATAAATTATCCTGTTATTCCCAATTTAGGCCCAATATAATTATAATTATGGCGTTTTAACGGCCTACACTAACATAATTAATGCCTAATTCACTTATATCATCAGAGGTGTAGATATTTCGTAAATCTATGACATTTGGCGTCTTTAAAAGCGTTTTGACTCTTTTCATGTCGAGCGCCCTGAATTGATCCCATTCTGTTAGTAAAACCAAGGCATCTGCGCCGTCGATGCAGTCATAGGCATTACTGGCATACGCAACGTTCTCTAGTTCTTTTTGAGCTTCATCCATGGCTTCAGGGTCATAGGCGCGAACATTGGCGCCGTTTTTCTGTAATAAAGAGATGATTGTGATACTTGGCGCCGCGCGCATATCGTCTGTATTTGGCTTAAAAGCGAGGCCCAAAACGGCAATGGTTTTTCCGTCAACACCGCCTAAATGATCCATGATTTTCTTGGCCATACGGATTTTACGCCGCTCATTGGCATCGACCACGGATTTGACAATCGATAAATTGACATCGGCTTCATCGCCCGTCCGAACAAGGGCGAGTGTGTCTTTAGGAAAACAAGACCCGCCATAGCCAGGGCCTGCATTGAGGAATTTTGAACCGATCCGTTTATCAAGACCGATGCCCCTAGCAACTTCCTGCACATTAGCATCAACGGCTTCGCACAGATCCGCCATTTCGTTGATAAACGTAATCTTGGTCGCGAGGAACGCATTGGCGGCATATTTGATCAGCTCTGATGTTCGCCGAGATGTGAAAACAATTGGTGTTTCGTTTAAAAATAGCGGGCGATAGAGATCGCGCATAACGTCTTTGGCTTTTTCATCTTCAGTGCCGACAACGACCCGGTCTGGGCGCTTAAAGTCATTAATGGCTGCGCCTTCGCGTAGGAATTCAGGGTTAGAGACCACGGCGAAATCAGAAATGTTATGTTTTTTGGCAATGATGCGCTCGACTTCATCGCCTGTCCCAACGGGAACCGTAGACTTCGTGATGACTACCGTGAACTCACCCAAATGATCAGCGATCTCTTCAGTCGCAGCGTAGACATAGGTCAAATCCGCAAATCCGTCGCCGCGCCGTGACGGCGTCCCCACAGCGATAAACACGGCCTGCGCGCCTTTCATGGCGTCAGCAAGGTCAGTCGTAAATGATAAGCGCCCAGCCTCGACATTGGTTTTAACCAGCGCTTGCAGCCCCGGCTCAAAGATCGGAATACCGCCTTTTTTGAGAGTTTCGATCTTAGCCGGGTCTTTATCCACGCAGATGACATCATGACCGAAATCTGCAAAACAGACTCCGGAAACCAATCCTACATATCCTGTGCCAACCATGACGACCCGCATAAGCGCTATCCTGTGAAATTTCGTGTGTCTATAACAGCTTTATTGCCCTTATGCGACAGCGGCGAAGACAGGAACAGGGATTTGTGAACTTTCTGCAGTTAGTTTTGTTCAATTGACATTTCGATTTGTTTTGGCATTGAGAGCCATGCCTGATTTTCCATATATCCATCCAGATTATCTTTTGCTTTATGCGATACCATTTTTTGCGCTTTTCGTCGCGCTAGAGTGGTTGGGTGTGCGTAAAGGCAAGCTAGGCGGGCGCTATGAGATCAAAGATGCCTGGGCATCCATGGGCATGGGCGTGGGCAATTTAGTTGGCAATATTCTGTTTGGTATTATCAGTTACGTTTATTTGATGTGGTTGTGGCAATTTCGAATTTTTGATTGGGGCTATTCCATTTGGGCAGTTGTCGCCGCGCTAATTGCGCAAGATTTTATCTATTACTGGAAGCATTATGCCTCCCATAAAATACGATGGTTCTGGTCAGCCCATGTGGTGCACCACTCGTCAGAGCATTATAATTTGAGTACGGCTCTACGCCAGCCCTGGAATAATCACTTTACCGGCTTTGTGCTCATGACATCGCCGTTGATCCTTATTGGGATACACCCGGTTTTGTATGCGTTTGTGGCGGCGCTCAATCTGATTTATCAATACTGGATCCATACGGAAGCCATTGATAAATGCCCGACATGGTTTGAAGCAATTTTCAACACGCCGAGTCATCACCGCGTCCACCACGCCACCAATCCAAGATATCTCGACAGTAATTTCGCCGGTATTTTTATCATCTGGGATAAGATGTTTGGAACTTTTGTGCCCGAGCAAGACGCCGAGAAAATTGCTTACGGTGTCGTTAAGCCCATTGGTACATTTAATCCGGTCAAAATTGCCTTTATGGAAATGATCAATATCTTCAAAGACGCGTTTCAGCCTGGGCTTAAATTTTCGCAGCGGTTCAAATATTTCTTCCAACCACCCGGCTATTCTCATGACGGATCACGGCAAAATTCTGGGCAAATTAAGCTCGAATATGTTGCGGAAAACCCAGAGCAAGCCGGAACGCCGGGATTGCCGGGATAGCTATAATCCGATCTCAGCCCCAAAATGCGTATGTACATTTTGATAGAAGTCTCGTTCTCTTAGGGCGCCGCGCCAACGAATCAAATATGGATAATTTTCAAGATCAATTTTCAGCGCTTCGCTGGGATCAAGAGACGCCAGCAATGTGATGTCTGCAAGGCTCATAGTATTGCCGCAGAGGAATTCTGTTTCCGAGAGTTTTTGATCAATGATTGGCAGGCTTTGCTCTAAAAAATGCACGCCCATTTTGATGGAGGCTTCATCGACGGGTTGGCCGATCATGGGCGCGACCAGACGGTTAAACTGAATCCGGCCAAAGGGCGCGCGGACGTGGTGGGCGACATAGTCCATCCACTGCTCGACATGGGCTTGGCCTTTAATATCTGCTGGAAAAAGATCTGATCCCTGCTGACGCGCCAGATAGCGCATAATGGCCTGACTTTCAGAGAGATGGAAATCACCATCTTGGAGAGCGGGCACTTTGCCAGCGCTGTTAATGGCTAGATAATCATCCGAGCGTTGTTCACCGTTTTGCAGGTCGACGACTTTTTTCTCAAACTTTATACCGCTGGCTATGGCCGCGAATTCCACGCCGAGGGACGGTGTCGATAAGGGATGTACAAATAGTTTGATCAAGATGGACTCATTTCAGTTTTATCGTCCATATATTGGCGCATAAAGTCGGCTGCATCCAGCGGTATTTTCCGTGCTTTTGGAAAAGCCTTTGCAAAATTTAAAAAACCGTGCGGCATAGATTTGGTGTGAGTGTATAGCACTCTAACACCTGCCGCTGTGAGCTTGTCAGCATAGGCTTTGCCTTCGACCCTCAAAGGATCAAGACCGCAGGTCAGCATATAGGTAGGCGGCACGCTTTTAAGGTTCTTTTCGAACAGAGGCGAGAGGCGGGTGTTTTGAGCGTCCGCCCCGGCCACATAGTGCTGTTCAATAAATTTTAAGGCCATAACGCCAAGGGGCAGAACATCTTGCGGACCAGGCTTATGGGGCTTGACCTGCACTAATTGCATGAGCGGGTAAAACAGGATTTGGCAGCGCAGGTCTTTACGGTATTTTTGCGCGAGATAGGCGGTCATATTGCCGCCCGCACTGTCGCCGCCCAGCGCAATATTATGCCGGTGAATGCCGTATTCCTCGCCGTAGCCATCTAATGCCCATTTTAGAACCCGTTCGCAATCATCAGGACCTGCGGGGAATGGGTTTTGAGGCGCAAGTCGGTAATCGACAGATAGGACACGATAGCCAGAGCCGCTGGCCATGCGTAAACATATGCCCTCATGGGTGCTGATATCGCAGGTCACAAACCCGCCGCCATGAAGGTAAATCAGGGTCGGGCCAGGCTCTTTTACGGCATTGAAAGGCTCGTACAAACGAACCGGTATAGGGTTGCGATCATCAGGGACATTGAAATTGACAATGCTGTTCATTTTCGGCCCCGGCGTATCAAATTGATTGGTTAGTCGACGAAAGTTTTGATGGAAGTTATTGATTTGAAAATTTGAAACATTGTCCTTGGCGGATTTCAATTTTTCGAGTTGAGCGCGGAGTTCTTCGGCAATGTCTTTTGGGGATTTCATAACGGCCTTAAAGCTTTGTTCTAATTATAAGTAGGAAGATATAATTTGGGTGCAAGTCTTGTTTAGATTTCATCTGTATAAGGCGGCGCCGGATCATACTCCATTGCGAGCTGAACAGCTCTGGCAAAACCGGGCGAAAATAACTGTCCCGTCAACCATAACGCCATATCTATCCCGGCCGAAACACCCGCAGAAGTGACAAGATTTCCGTCCTGTATATATCTCACGCCTGCATTTAAATTTCCCTCAAGGCCGAGCTGCTTAAATTCATCAAAAGCGGCCCAATGGGTCGTAATGTTTTTATCTTTAGTCAAACCAGCTTTTGCCAGCACAAAAGCGCCCGTGCATACGCTCGTGATCCATTCGCAGTCGTTTGAAATATTTTTAACCCAACTTAGTAAATTTGGGTTTTTAATAACCGATCGACTGCCTTGTCCTCCAGGGACGCATAATATGTCTAATCGGTGGATCTGCTGTATTGATGCATGTGCCCCAACTCGCATGCCCTTAATTCCGGTGATGTCATTGCCGGTTTCTGATATGAGTTTGACGTCGACCAAATTAGATTGTTCCATGCGGTTGGCGACCTCATTAATCATTTGGAATACTTCGTAGGGGCCGACGAAATCCAATTCTTCGGCATCGTCAAAAATTATTATTCCAATGGTTTTCATGGCGTATACCCGCCGCCGCTCAAATACTGGACTTCTTCTTCAGTACTTTGACGGCCAAGAATTTCATTGCGGTGGGGAAAGCGGCCAAATTGCTCAATAACTTTCATGTGGGCTTTGGCATGAAAGAGTGTATTTTCATCATCCAGTCTTTGGTCTGCCAAGGACACACTACGGCGCTGGTCATCAAGCGTTTCACTATGCATGAACGGTGTATAGATAAAGGCGCGGCGATCCAGAGGTGTCTTTAAATCAAATCCTTTCTCAACACAGCGTTTAGCAATGGCAAGAGACGAGGAGTCCCAGGTAAAGGCGGCAGCGGTGCCGCGATACATATTACGGGGAAACTGATCTAGCATAATTATTAGCGCAAGGGCACCTTCAGGTGTACCCTCCCAATCATGCACATTTTTTGTACACAGAGCTGCGGTCTCGATCGCTAGGTCTTCAAAACTTTGCCGAATATCTGCATCAAATCCGGGGTTAGAATTGAAGTGAAGTTTCTTTGGTGTTTCTTCAAACCAGAATTTGAGAATGTCACCGGGTAACATGATTACAGTCTCTTCGCGGCGTTCTTTATGGCTTCAAATATATTTTTATCCAGCAGCTCATATGCGCCTGTTTCGGCGTTGGCGTAGTAAAGCGGTTCATCAATATTCTCCGGGTCAAAACCTGCTTTGACGAGGTTGGTTTTTTTAAACTTGAAAGTCGATGTTGTTTCAGATTCGTTTGAAAGCCGTAGAAAAACGGGGCGGGCATAATGCGGGAGCGAATTATCAACATGTTCCTTGAGTTTTTTCAGGTCAGGCAGATTTTCTGAAACCAGAGCGGCCATACCGGCGCGGCCATCATAGCCAGGGACTTGGACTCCGTAGACATTGGCCTGTGTAATGCCTTCAAAAAGACCAAGGACAGCCGCGACTTCGCCCGTTGCAACATTCTCCGCTTTCCAGCGAAACGTATCGCCAACACGATCAACGAAATAATAATAGCCCAGTGCGTCGCGTTTCATCAAATCGCCAGTTCTAAACCAAGCGTCGCCTTTTTTGAAAACGTCGCGTAGGATTTTCTTTTGTGTCGCTTCCTTGCCTTCATAGCCGTCAAACCGAAAACGAGCATCATCCTGGCGGATTTCACCGATTAGTTCTCCGGGCTCTAGATCGTCAGCGCGAAGGCAAAAGCCATCTGAACCACGAACGTTAGAATTAGTCTCAACGTCATAGCGGACGATGTCGAGATTGAATTTGAACTTCAAATAATTCGGTATCCGGCCAACAGCCCCAATGGGTCCGTCAATGTTGATGAGGCTAGCATTGCCTTCTGTTGCGCCGTAAAATTCCAAAACATGGGGGATGTTAAAGCGTGAAACAAAGCTAGGCCAAACCTCCGGGCGAAGGCCATTACCCATGATCCAGCGAATTTTATGGGAACGTTCTTTTTCATGGGGCGGCGTTGAGAGTAAGAAGCGGCAAAGCTCACCGACATACATAAAGAGGGTGGCTTCATGTTCGCAAGCGTCGTCCCAAAACTTTGAGGCTGAAAATTTGCGCTTTACAATCACGGCAGCGCCGTTTGAGATAGCCGCGCCAACACCGCATAATCCGCCTGTGGCATGATACATAGGCAAGACCATCATCATTCGGTCAGACGCGTTAACTTTGGCGCCAACCCCAAAGGCCGTCATATAGTTTTGCGCGCGCACATGGGTGACTTTAGCAGCCTTGGGCATTCCGGTTGTACCGGATGTGTACATTTTCATACATTGATCGCCGGCCTTGATACCTTCGCGGATATCGCGTGGGGGGCGGTTGGGCGTGATTTTTGAAATGGCTAAATCAAAGCTACCAAAGCCTGATACATCGCCATAGGCAGACAAAACTTCAATGTCGCCTGTAATATGGGATTTGGCAGATTCCCAATTCTCGACTAATTCAGAATCCATAATTAGATGACGGGCATCCGAGATATTGACACAATGGGCAAGGGCAGGTCCAAGGAGTTGATAGTTGATCAGAGCCGGTATGACTCCCGCTTTGGTAAAGCCATACCAGAGCGCAACATATTCTAAGCGGTTTTGAACGAAAATGGCGACGGTTTCGCCGGGCTTATAACCCTCTTCAATCGCCCATCCTGCAACGCGGTTGGCATAGGTTTCAACATCGTCAAACGTGAATTTTCTGTCGTTTTCAATAAAGGCAATATTGGAGCCATATTTGTCAACCCAGCCTTCAATGTGGTCACAGATTAAGTCATTGGATTCCGCTGTGATATGTTTTGTAGCCTTGAGCATACGCAACACAGCGCTCAGATATTTATATTCGCGCCCCAATGCCTCGAAAAATCCCATTTACCTAGTCCTTAAATCTCTATGCGGCGATACATAAAGAATAGCTGGGAGGGGTCAATGGTAACGTCACCGAATTAGAAAGATGACCTATATTATAAAATGAGTTAGTGGCGTCCCCGAGTGGATTTGAACCACTGGCCTCCAGATTAGGAATCTGATGCTCTATCCGACTGAGCTACGGGGACTTTAGGGTTGTTTAGACAGTCATTGAGTGGTTTCCAACAGAAAACAGTTCTGACCTTGCGCTTTAATCCTTCGCTGTTCATTATGTCTGTAATGAACCCTATCACCACATATAAATCTAATTTTCGCTGGATGCGCAACGCGGTTCTGTTGGCGAGCACTTTAATTTCCGGAACGGTTACGGCCGAGGACAAGCCGATGCAGGCCGGCGAAACGGGCCGCGTTGAAAGCATAGTCGATGGCGATACATTGTTTTTGGATAGTGGCTTGAAGGTCAGACTGTCGTCAATGCAGGCGCCAAAATTACCACTGGGCCGTTCTGGTTTTAAGGCTTGGCCGTTGGGAGAAGAGGCCAAAGCAGAATTGTCAAAATTAACTTTAGGGCAGACGGTTCGACTTTATTATGGAGGTTTGACACGGGACCGTTATGATCGAGCTCTCGCGCAAGTTTACTTATTGGATGACGAAGGCGAGCAAAAGATCTGGGTGCAAGAAGAAATGATCCGCCGCGGATTTGGCCGTGTTTATACATGGCCTGATACCTGGCAAAATTCGAGTTTGTTATACGAGGCCGAGCACGAGGCGCGCGCTGATAAACGGGGCATTTGGGGCCACTCATATTATGCCGTCCGGTCGCCGGATGCGGATAAGCTCGCACAAGACATGGATAGCTTTCAACTTGTCGAAGGCGTGGTAACATCAGTGGCTAAAGTGAGGGATAAAATGTTTCTAAACTTTGGGTCGGATTACCGGACTGATTTTACGATCTATGTCAGTAAGGATGGCCAGAAGCGGTTCAACGCCAACGGCCTTGATCCTCTATCCATTGAAGGCGCCCGTGTGCGCGTCCGTGGATGGGTAGAAATGCAAAACGGTCCAATGGTTGTTTTGGATCATCCTGAACGGTTAGAGGTTTTGGATTAGAGCATTGCACTAAAAAAGCCCCGCATGCGCGAGGCCTTAATTTTCGAATATCAGAAAAATTTAAGCTGCGGCTGCGTCGCCTGAAGCTTCTTCGGCATTGTCATTTTCTTCTTCTGCAGCTTTAGCAGCTTTTGCCGCTTGGCGATTACGGGCTCTCGTCAGAGTATCTAAAACTTCCTCGAGGGCGACGCCGCGATTGGTTTTGTTGATAGCCGCGATTTCACGGACCAAACGATCAAGCGCGCTTTCATAAAGTTGACGCTCTGAGTAGGATTGGTCCGGCTGTGTTTCGCCGCGGTGAAGATCGCGAACGACTTCTGAGACGAGGATCATGTCACCAGAGTTGATCTTGGCTTCATATTCCTGAGCACGCCGGCTCCACATAGTCCGTTTAATACGAGCCCGGCCTTTAAGGGTCGTGAAACTATCCTTTAGGACATTCTCATTGGATAGTGGACGCATGCCTGATGTGCCTGATTTGGCAGTTGGAACGCGCAGGGTCATTTTATCTTGCTCAAATAAGACAACGTAAACTTCGATGTCAAAGCCAGCGATAACTTCTTGTTCAATACCGGTCACATGACCCACGCCGTGGGCGGGGTATACGATGTGTTGTCCGATTTTGAATTTGATGTTTGGCTTTTTCTTCCCGCCTTTAGCGGAACTTTTTGGAGACGCCATATTTTGTATTCCCATATCTTGCGGAGTTATTAGAGGGGCATCCGCTTTAGGTTTTTTCAAATAAATAGCGCGGCTAGATTAGACCCGAACCGCGCTTTTGAATTCATATTATAACAGAAAAATGCCTTAAAATCCAGTGATGCACTAAAAAAACTTCATATTTGGAGTAATAAACAGCCTTTGAGGCCTTGTAAGACGTTATAAATCGCCTTTTCCGGGCTTTTCGCTGAAGTATTTTTCAAACTTACCTGTTTCTGACTCGAATTTTTCAGCATCTGCCGGCGGCTCACCTTTTAGGGTGATAACGGGCCAAACTTCGGCATATTTTGAATTGATTTCAAGCCATTTGCCGTCAGGATCATCTTCAGTGTCTGGGACAATCGCGTCGACCGGGCATTCAGGTTCGCACACGCCGCAATCAATACATTCGTCAGGATGAATGACGAGCATATTTTCGCCTTCGTAAAAACAGTCAACGGGACAGACTTCGATGCAGTCCATAAATTTGCATTTAATACATTCGTCTTTGACGATATAGGTCATGATTGGGCTCTTTAAAATGGCTCAAGGTGCTAGTTATTGCAGGGCATTTGGAGATTACGGCGAGATTTGTCAACTGCTATCACTGTCACATGTTTGTGTGGAAATTAAACTGTAGAATTCTCTGGCCTCTAGCGCGGGGCCACGCCGGGTTGGAAAACCAATAACTTTGACCACGAGAAGAGTGGTGCCGCGTATAAAACTTATCTCATCGTCCACCGATACACTAAAACTTGGTTTTTTGACGCGGTGTGTCTTTGTGTGCCTAGAGATTCGAATTTTTCCTTTTGAGATGAAATTTCCAGCCACGCCGCGGCTCTTTAAAAGTCGCGTACGAAACAGCCATATATCTAGACGTTGGCCAGTTCGGGGTTCGGGCTTTTCTTGCGGCAAAACTAAGGCTTGTCCTTGGACGTCCCGCCTTTTCTTAACGCCGCCAGCGCCGCAAAAGGCGAATCTTCATCTCGGCGCGGTTCGGGCTTGCTATGCCCTGGCTGTCTTGATTGGGACGGCTTTTCTTTTTTATATTTAGGCTTTTTGAAGGGTTTTCCGCTCGCAGGGCGGTCCTTATAATTCCCTTTAGGCTTGCCGCCTTTTTTGGATTTAAACGGCATGAACCAAAACTCACGGTTTTCCGTTTCGGTAAAACTGCCATCTTCATTGGTGACGCGAGTGTTATAAACGTTGAGCGGTTTATGATCCGGTTGAGGTCTTTTGTGAGAATGGATTTTAACGCTGTCTTTTATGACTTTTGGGGCTGGAGGAGGTGCTGTCTCAGCCTTTTCTGCCGATGCTTCTGTTGGATTTTCAACTGATTGTTCCGGAGTCCGTTCAGCTGCCTGTTCTGGCGTTGTCTCGCCCTTGTTTGCCTGGCTTGTGTCTGCCTTACCTGTGTCTGCTTGGCTGGCATCTTTTGCTGGTTCAACGAAACGACTAGGGACGGCTGCCGCGAGTTCTGGCCTTAACTCAGTTGCTGCGTCCTTCTCAACAACTTCATGCTTATATCCAAGAGACGTTAGGACGCCGCGCATTTCTTCATAGGTACAGCCCAGAAGTGCGAGCATTTCCTGCATGACTCTAAAACGCCGAGTACCAGATTCTCTTTGGGCTTGCCTTACAACAGCCGCGAGCCGGTTTAGGATATCAAATCGAATGATACGGGGGCCGCAGGCTTTATAGCCAGCCAGCGCAATAGAATTGGCCGTGAAGTTCGCAGCTGATAGTTCACCCTCATTGGCAATCGATGTGACGCCAGCAAACGGGATAAAGGGTTTTCTGTCGCCGCCTGCGCCAAACGCAATAAGATTGCTGAGGAGGCTCGTCGGTTTTGGCCGAATCATTTCCCGCATATAAACGTCATATTGACCAAAAGTGACGCCGAGTTCTCGAAACGGTTTTCGAGCGTCTTGGCTCAGATCATTAACCGCGCGACCATGAATGCGGCGATCCAAATGTCCAAAATTTTCAAATAAAGTGTAAGCAAAGCCTTTTACCTCCGGCGCGGTATCGGCCTTTTCATTGAGGTCTTTTAGGGCTTGTAGAGGGGCGAGCTTTTCTTTGGCTTCAGTGCGCAAAAAATCACGCATTCGGTCTTCGGCCATGTCGCGAAGGTTGCCTTGTCCAAGCTCTGCGCCAATGACGTTAACATCTGGATTAAACACGGACCCACCTTTGGAAATTTTTCCAACGGGGTTGCCGCCCCAAACAACTTTGCCGTCATTTGATATCGTGAAGATAGCATGAGTGCCGCCGACAATACTGGTCAGGCGTCGATTGACTTCTGGACCAACAGCTTTTTCTGCTGTCTCGCGAAGCGCCTTAGCTTCTAGTTCAGATTGGCTCTCATCGACTTCAAAGGACAAGCCAATGAGCCGTCCTATTTTATGGTCTTCGACCCAAACTTCGCCATCATCTTTTATGGTGGCTTCCATATATGCTCCTATGCCCCGTATGAGTGCTCGTGTGCGCCTATCGACAAACCTTGCCGTTAGCTTTTCATGTAAAGCATCTGACAATTTATCTTCGATCTGCCGCGTCCGGTTCACCCAGTATGCTGCGTCGTCATGCCAATTACTCTTATGGGCGCAATATGTCCATGTCCGAATGTGCGCAAGACGTGTGGCCAAGATATCAACGCCGCCTTCTATATGGTCAAGAGCGCTTATCTGTTTATTTAAAAATTCTGCGGTTAATCCGCCGGATTTAGATGTAAGCTGGTCATATATGTCCCGTATTAGCTTAACATGCGTGTCTATGGTCATATTGCGAAAATCCGGGATCTGGCAAACTTCCCATATCAGGCGAACATAATTTTCATTTTTCAAGCCTTGATCGATGTCATCCATTTGCGCAAAGCGCTCAAGCGCTGATTCGTCTATGGCTTCAGCAATCCGGCGTAGGCGAGGGTGGTGGGACGGACGAGCCAGGCTCTCTTGCAAGTTATGGATAGACGACAGATCAAGGTGAGTATTGCGCCATTCGGCCGAGCGCATAGGCTCATACGCATGGTTTTCAATCCGCGCCACAAGCTCATCATCAAAGGGCAGGCAGTCACCGGTTGAGCCAAAGGTCCCGTCATTTCTAAATCGTCCAGCGCGGCCTGCAATTTGGCCAACTTCCATAGCGCTCAGCCGACGTCGCTTACGGCCATCGAATTTGCGCAAAGACGCAAAGGCCACATGATCGGCATCAAGGTTCAGTCCCATGCCGATAGCGTCGGTGGCTACCAGAAAATCAACTTCGCCGGATTGATAAAGCTCTGCTTGTGCATTGCGCGTCCGCGGCGACAAAGCTCCCATGACGATCGCAGCCCCGCCGCGAAACCGCCGGATCAGTTCGGCAATGGCATAAACTTCCGTGGCAGAGAACGCGACAATAACAGAGCGTTTGGGCAGGCGTGTGATTTTGGTGGGCCCGGAATAGGCAAGCTGTGAAAACCGCTCTCGCGTCTCAAAGTCAAGGTCGGGTATAAGTTCCGCGAGTAATGGACGCGCCGTTTCTGCGCCCAAAAACAACGTCTCCTCACTGCCGCGAGAATGCAAAACTCTGTCTGTAAAGATATGCCCGCGCTCTGGATGACCGACAAGTTGCACTTCATCAATCGCGACAAAGGCAAACCGGCCATTATCAGATGGCTTTTGAGGCATGGCCTCAACCGTGCAAACGAAATAGCGCGCATGGAGCGGAATGATCTTCTCTTCACCCGTAATCAGCGCGCAAAGCTTGGGGCCTTTCAGTTCGCAAATCTTATCATAAATCTCCCGCGCCAGAAGGCGTAATGGCAAACCAATGACCCCGCTTTCGCGCGCGAGCATACGCTCTATGGCGTAGTGGGTCTTGCCGGTATTCGTCGGCGCGAGGATTGCTTTGAGGATGGGAGAGACGTAGCTGATGGACATAGTGCGCGTATGCGGGATTCGATGAGTTGGGGCAATGGGGTTGGTGGAGTGTTTGTGTTTTAGTGGGGATTCTGCTATAGGTAGTAAAGGGGGAGTTGGGGCATTTATGATTAAAACAATTTCATTGTAATTATTCGCGATTTCGTGACGTAGGTAACACTGCGTGTTGTCCGTCTGTCCTAAGGGTAATTTTTAACAACTAAATTGGAGAAAATAAAATGGCAGATTTTGGACCAGCGGTATTTCACGCATTAGCTAGATATGCAGATGAAGACAACTTAGGAAGAAATTTTAGGACGTGTGAAGAGGTTTATAAAATAGGCCTTGATGAATATTCGACACTTCTTGCAAGAGATACAATTATCAAAACAACAGATGCTATTGAGCAATTGAAAAATGCACTCTGGAAAATGATCATGCTCGGTGCAAGGGACAATTTGATCGATCAGATAAACGATACAGGAAAAAAGGGCCCAGCAGAATTCGCATTACGCTTTAAGTTTGGCAACAAATTTGTGCATCCGAATGACAAGAAAACTGACCTAGAATGGATGCCAAATGTTAATGTCGGGTTTGTAAAAAAAGTTCTGTCGGCGGACGGGAATGAAGTTTTTGAAGTGATGGAAGCTGATAATATTCCACGTTCCGATACGCGGAAAGTCGCAAAAAAGATTCCATTCATGGCCGCTGCTTGTGGCCGTCACGTTGCGTTTGACGAAATTTTTGGGGATGAAGAGATTTACCAGGAATTCTTCGGAGAAGACGCCCCATTTGTGCCTGAGCCAGAATAGAGGGTTTTAGGATAGTGGAACTATCAATAAAGAATGCAAAAGTTAGAGACATTCGTCGCGGATGGTTCCAAACCAAGATAGGTGATAGTTCCTTAATGGAAGTGCATCTTGCTTCAGTTTTATCTCATTAGCTTTGTGGAAATGGAAACACGTTTGCTTCGTGTTTCCTTTAATTTGTTCAATTTTTCCTAAACCAATGTGGCCCCTTGCTAATCCAATTTCAAAGTTATTTATTCTTGCAATTCTCATTAACTCTAACAATTGTTGTTCGGCAATTTCTATATTGCCTGTTTTTAAATATATCTCCCCTAAATACTGTCTAGCTTCACCCATATCGCTTGGTTTGTTTAGTATATGGCCGAAATCGAATTGTTTTTCGTAAGCATGAATTGCTAGTTCTCTATATTTTTTTTGAGATAATTGGTCCGCATTCCCCCGTTTTTCATAAACTTGTCCTAGCACATTATAAGCTCTTGGAAGATTTTCATCAGCCCCAATAACTTCGAGACTTGAGACTACTTCCATCAATAGAGCTTCAGCTTCATCCAGTTGGTTTGTGCGTTCTAATGCTATGCTTTTGTTGGTTTTCCATAGGTTAAGTAGCCTTGGGTCGTTGGTTGCCTTTACATCATTTGAAATAGAATTCATAAGATTGATAGCGATCTCATAATCTTCATTATATATGTAGCTCACTGCAAACTCAAATTGAAGAAGTAGTTTTTGGCGAGAGGGAAGAGTTTTATTGAGAAATGCCTTTTCAAATAATTCAGCTGCTTTGTCCGCATTACCGGAAAGATGATTGACCTTTATGAGCCATTTGAGTGCCAAGCCGTCATCGGGGTTTATATCAAGAATCGTCTCATAATAAGCAATGGATTTTGAAGGGTCAGAATATAGGGATAACGCCGCAATTTGGTGCATGGTATCGACGTAATTTCTGCCCCCGAGATCCATCTCCTCCAGCGCATTCTCAAGTCGTTCAATGGCCAGTCCAACATTCCCAGCTTCTAGCAATGCAAAACTAGCCTGATGGGACGGGATATTCGACTGGGCCAAATTCTCCAGCACATTCCGCACATAGGGCGCGGAGACATTATTATCGCTGACATCAACCGTCTTACCGAAGCTGTCATTCAGTATAGTTTCAATCTTATGCGCTATAATGCTCTCATGCCGCCGACCTTGAATAGTGAGCGTCGAGAACACCACCACCCCTAAAATAATCAGATAGGCGAAATTGCGTGACTTCAAAAACCTCGGCATTCTCCATCCTGGCCGTAGATCTGATTTCTCTGGATCGATTTGATAGGCGGTGATGTTTTCGCTGATGTTTTTAAGGTTCAGGCCCCCGCGCTTTTGGGCGTTGGTTTTGAATTTGGGGCCCAGAAGATTGACGATGTTGGAGGAAGCTAGGATCATGCCGGGGTCGGCTGCGGATTGCAGCCGTGCGGCGATGTTGACTCCGTGACCGAGGATGTCGCCATCGTCTCGGTCGACTACGTCGCCGACATGGACGCCGACGCGCACCTTTGCGTTGATGGCGTTAGGGGAGAGGTTATTGCGATCGGATACTTCGCGGCAAAAATCTATGGCCGCTTGCATGCAGGCATTGGCGCTGGGGAACTCCGCGAGAAAACCGTCCGCTGCGCGATTGAAAACGCGGCCACCATGGCGCGTGGCTTGTTGCCCAAAAATTTTGAAAAGCAGATCAACTAAGCGAATGGCGGAGGCTTCGTCTTTTTCGGACATGGCCGAATAGCCACAAATATCGGCGACCAATATTGTGGTGAGCCTTCGTGTTTGCCCTAAATGGCTGGTTTGTTGCGTTTCTATGTTTTCCACGTCCCGCCCAATCTTCCGTCACTATGACCCATGTTACAACCGCTCGGCAAGAAAAACCTATAAATAGAACTATGAGAAACTTTAAACCTTATGTCCTTTGGACCCAAGTCGTCACCTTTTTAGGTATTTTGCTCGCCTGTCTGTTCGACACAGCTTTTCACGCCCGGGCGAGTGCGCTTGGCCTTGATACAGCTTTTATAACCCTGGCTGAAGCCGCCGCGTTGTTTATGGCGCTGCTCGTTCTCGCTGTCTGTTTAGAGCGCTATGTACGCCCGCTCAGCCGCTCCGGCGCTCTGATGACAGGTGTTTGCGGTTATGCCGTTATGGCGCTGGTGATGTCTTAGTTTCTTATTCCGCTCATCCCCGCGTAGGCGAGAACCCCTAGATTATGGATTTGGGTGTTTCGGAAATAGGTCCCCGCCTGCGCGGGGATGAGCGGGCACTTAAATAAAATGAAAACCCTAAATGTCGTCATCCGCATCAACAATCCTTGCCAGGTGCTCTGTATTGTGAATTTGGATTTTACCGTGACCGGTTGAGATTGCGCCTAATTGCTCAAGTTTTTTGAGCTTTATATTGACCTTTTCACGAGACGCAAAAAGCCGCTCACCGATTTGTTGTTGGGTAATATTGATGAGGTCGCCCTCAGTTTTGGCTAATTGCAATAAAAGCCGAGCTGTGCGCTGCAAAAGCGATAGCGTTACAAGGCTTTCAATCTGTTGATTGGATTGCCGGATATGAGCGACCAGGACACAGAGAAGGCTTTTGGCAAATTCTGGCTGTTCTTCCATAATTTGATGAAAGGCCTGAGCAGACAGCGACGCCAATGTTGTGGGGCGCACTATAATGGCGCTCGCACTGCGCAGGCCTTCATCGATAAGCGCAAACTCACCAAAAATCTCCCCCTTGCTCAAGTGGGTAATCTTGGTAGTTTTGCCGCTCATAGAAGTGGTTTCGACAGAAATTTCTCCATCGAGAATAACATAAAGCCGTTCGGCTAGGTCATCTTGATGGAAGACGTAATTTTTCATTTGGTATTTTTTGATAGAAAACTTGCTGATAAGATCACTGCGTGTGCGCTCTGGCAGGCTACCAAATAGCCAGTGCCGCGATAATATGTCTTCAAGCCTATAGGTCATCGTTTCCGCCCGAGTTTATCAGAAGTTTTAAGTTGTAATAAGTTACAATACTTCTGCCTTTCGAGCAAGTGTTAGCATCGAGTGCTCAGACGGTATGTGACGTACATCACAATTTGAGATCAATAAATTAGCCTTTGATGATTTCCGCGTCTTTGACTTTGATCGTGGCCTTGAAACCGCTGACTTTGTAAGAAAACTTGGCCGGCATATAGAGACCATATTCCGGGCGGTTGATGAAATAGATAATCACAGGCGTGGCGCTTTCTTTTGCGCTTGGCAAATCTTCCGGGTCAAAGCCTGAAATAGCCTCATAATAGATGTGGCATTTAATGCCGTCATATTTTTCGCCGTCATATTTATACCGAAGTATTTCCTGCGGGACCATACGCAGCTTATAGTGCTGTTTGCTGTCAAAAACTTTTATATCGCCTTCGCACATTTTGCCATCGACAGCGTGGCCTGTGAGCATCATTTTTAAGACCGCAGATATAATATCATCAGCATTGAAGCTTTCGACAGGTCCGGCGGGCGGAACGCCCATGGATCCGTTACGGGGTACAATTGATGTATCAATTGTCCGGGCCGTGTAATCATAATCCATCTCGACCCGGCGACTTTTCTTATCAAGGTTTTGCTGGGTATGATCGAGAGGATACATGCCGGAGCGGTCATAACGGCCTTCTGTTGTAGACCACATACGCTGTTTTTTCAAAAGTGCGGCCAGGCCTGAGGTCTTAAGATCAGAATAAACACTATAATTTTGATCATCAAACACGCCTTTATACCGCACTGAGATCATTTTAAGTCCAAAGACATAGCCCTTGAGCCGGAAGTTAAACGCGGTTTCGCCTGGAGCAGGCGCAATCGGAGCTACATATCTTTCTGCAGGATAACGATTAGAGGCCTCTTGCGCATAGGCCAATCCGGCCACAGCAAGAGCTGCTGCGCCCATTAGGCTGGATTTAAGCAGGCTAGATTGGAACAATCCAGGTTTGAGGTAGAATCGATTCATTCTGGTCTCCAAAATTCGTTTATGAGCGCTCTATAGAGGCTTCCGAATAGCTAGAACATGAATAATTCAAGGGGTTTTAGTGACAATTCAGTCATGTTCTGCTATGTTCTATCGCTGTTTGGGCACTGTTTAGGCAAATTGCTTTGCATTTGTGGGCGTAAAAAGCTTGACGGGCGGGCTTCATACCTCTATTTCGCCCTCAAATTATGTGTGCCCGACATTATTATGCGGGCCTTTTTTGATGAAATAGGTGAATAAGATGTCACGTCGCTGCGATCTTTTAAATACCGGCCCAATGACCGGAAACAATGTGTCTCACGCTAAAAACAGAACGAAACGTCGTTTTGAAGTGAACCTTTGTAAAGTTACTTTGCCGTCCGATAGCCTTGGACAAGCGTTTAAAATGCGCATTGCTGCCAAGACTCTACGGACTGTTGATTTTAAAGGCGGCCTAGACGGGTTTCTTTTAGGCACAAAAAATGCTAAACTAACGGATAAGGCTAAGAAGCTAAAAAAGGCGCTGATCAAAAAGCAAGCCGAAATAGCTGAAGCAGCTTAAGCGGCCCCCACATGCCGCTTATAAGGGCCCGTTGCTTCGGCAGCGGGCTTTTTCTTTGTATAAAACCTATTTGATATATTCCAGTTTTATTCGTTCTGGCTTTTAACAAGCTTAATCACTTGTTAACCATAACCTATGCAAGATTCGCTTAGAGCAGCTTGCTGCAGATGATGTGCGACTTGCTCTAAGAGGCAGTTATTATCAGGGGAGTTCATGCGCAATAATTATGTCACGCCTGCTTTCAGGCCACCCATTCGAAATATGGACCAGGTGAAAGGAGGGATGATGCGCAAATGGCTACTGATCTGCCGCAAATCTGAACGCCGACTCGCCCGCCGTTATAGGACGGCTTTCGGAAGATAGTCATTTCACCTTTAATAATACCGAGTATATGGCCGGGAAATGGGTGAATAAAGGCATATTTGCGATTCCAAATTAATGTGAATTGCACAATTTACCATATTTCTGACGCAATTTTCATTTCATTTCACCTCAAAAGGTAACGAAATGGAAAAACGAAATGTAGGACTTTTAGGGTTTATTGTCTGCGTTGCGGAAATTTATCTGAATAACGCGTCTTGGATGGTTAAAAAGCCCGAAGGATAGATGACATTGCTGTCCCACCGGGGTGTTCACCAAACATTTCACCGGGAAAATCTCACCAATGATACCTGTACGGCGGCGCGTATTTTCACGCCCGAGCATAGCTATGTTGAAAATACGCTTACCGCGTTTCAGGCCGCCATCGATAATGGTGCCGACTGGATCGAGTTTGATATTCACCCCACAACCGATGGTGAATTTGCTGTGTTTCATGATTGGGAACTGGATTGCCGAACAGATGGCAGCGGACGGGTACGGGATCATTCTTCGATATATTTAAAGGCTCTGGATATTGGTCACGGTTACACGTCTGACAACGGCGCGACATTTCCTTTTCGTGGAAAACATATCGGGAGCATGCCGATGCTTAGGGATGTTTTGTCCGAGTTTCCAGAAATCCATTTTATGATTAACTTCAAAGGCCGGTCCAAGACTCAAGCCGAGGACTTGCTGAAGTATTTAGACGATAGTGACTGGAAGAGACTATCCGTACTGGGACACATAAACCCTGTTTCAATTGTTCAAAGGGCTAAGCCAGAGGTCCCAGCTATTACGAAACAGCAAAGCAAAACCTGTTTAAAGGCGTATCTACTTAAAGGTTGGAGCGGATATGTGCCAACAAGCTGCTATAATATGATTATCCCTGTTCCCCTGAACTATCGGCATTTAGCGTGGGGCTGGCCTTATAAATTTGAAAAACGTCTAAATGCTGTGGGTAGCCGTTCCATGTTGGTCGGAGCCTATAAAGATGGCTCCGCTGGCGGCACTGATAGCCATAAAGATTGGGCTAAAGTTCCTGAAAACTATACGGGTATTGTTTGGACGAATAAAATTGAAGTAATCGGCCCGCTTATGAAGAGCGGCCAATCAAGCGAATAAAACGCTCTTGTAGGGCGGGATTGGTTTTAAACTCACCCGTAAACTGCGTCGTGATCGTCGAGACTTGCTTGTGATGAACACCGCGGGTTGTCATACATTCATGAACGGCATCCACCATAATAGCCGTGCCGCGAGGTTTTAGCGCGTCATCAATCGCTTTGGCGATTTGTGCTGTCATGGATTCTTGGGTTTGAAGGCGTTTGGAAAAGACTTCTACGACTTTGACGATTTTGGAAATGCCGACAACTTTGTCTGTTGGCATATAAGCGACATAGGCTTTACCAATAAACGGCGCGATATGATGCTCACAATGGCTCTCAACGTCAATTTCGCGCAAGATCACCATATCATCATAGCCGGATACGTCCTCAAATACGCGAGAGAGGATGTCTTGGGGGTCTTGATTATACCCCTTAAACCACTCTTTATAGGCCTGCACGACGCGTTTAGGCGTATCTTTGAGGCCTTCGCGGTCCGGATTGTCTCCGGCCCAAGCGATTAAGGTGCGAACGGCTTCCATCGCGGCCTCTTGAGAGGGGCGCGGCGCGTCATTGACGGCTTTTAGGACAGGTTTTTTGGACATATCATTACTCATAGCAGGGTCTTATACAGCATAACGTTTAAGAAATACCAGCGACAAATGCGCGTATCTGTTATTCATATCCGTTGGGGAACGGTTTGCTAAAATACCGTCCATACTGGCCCCTTCGAGACGCCGCTTTGCGGCTCCTCAGGATGAGGAGGCCAGTATCTCTGGCGTTGGCAGCGAGATCCTGGATCACGTCTAGGATGGGCGGAGTTTTTAGCGTTATTCACAATCGACGGACTTTGTCAGGAGCCCGTAACGGGCAATCTCTTCATTTGTCATGATGTGAACGCTTTCGGGCTCAGAGGCTTCGCGGGTGAAGACGTAAAACGCGGGATCGACGCCCATATCCGATAAAAATTTTTCGTGCCTAGGGCGGTGTTCATCTCGTCTCAAGTCGTTTGGGCTAAACCGGAATTTGTTGCCACCAACACTCCAGCTATGAACAGCAATTCGAGCGCCGCATTCCATAGTGCGTTCTGCTCCTGCAATAAACAAATCAACGCCTCCAGAGGCTATAAAACTTATTTGGCCAAGCTGAGTTTTAATGCCTTTCTTCCGAATATAACGAGCTATCTTTAGGTTGGTGAAACTGTCTCTCGTGCCGGGCATGTGCTCTAAAACAAAGATGTCAACTTGCGGGTTGTTTTTGAGAAATTTCTTGACCTTTCCATACGATAACGGTCCGGTAACTCCATTCACATAAGCAGTACTGCCAGCTAGTTTGAATTGAATCGAACGCTCATCTGAAATTTGATCAATATACCGAAGTCGAGCATTGTTGGCCGCAAAAGCCGCGCCAATGATGATAAGTACAAATACAAGCCGCATTTTATTTTGCATGGAAAGCCACATAATACTTCACATAAGCACGCCGATTGAATAGGCAAGGCTCAAATTCACACGGTATGGTAAAATGGAACTCAAGCTCTACAATTCGCTGACACGCCAAAAGGAAGTGTTCACGCCGCAAGACCCGAAACGGGTGACCATGTATAATTGCGGCCCGACGGTATATTCTTACGCCCATATTGGCAATGCCCGGGCGGCTGTGGTCGCGGATGTGTTGTTCCGTGTGCTACGATATATTTACGGCGAAGAGAACGTTGTCTACGCTCGCAACATTACTGATATCGATGATAAAATTATAGCGGGGGCCAAAGAGCATGGCGTAGAAATTTCGGATATAACCGAGAAATACGCTAAGATTTATAATGATGATCTGGCGGCTCTCAATTGCCTCATGCCGACGGTTCAGCCTAAAGCGACGGATAATATTGGCGGTATGATCGAGATTATCTCCAAGCTAATCGAAGATAACTATGCTTATGAAAGCGACGGCCATGTCTTTTTTGATGTGTCCAAGTATGATGATTACGGCAAGTTATCCGGCAATACTTTGGACGCCCTTAAAAAAGGCGATCGTGTCGGTGAGGGCGAAGTTGCCCGTAAAAAGAACTCTGCTGACTTTGTGCTGTGGAAACCGGAGCTTGATGGCGTTGGCTGGGACGCGCCTTTTGGCCGTGGTCGTCCGGGCTGGCATATCGAATGTTCCGCTATGGCCAAGGAAACACTCGGCGAGACGATCGATATTCACTGCGGTGGCGTCGATCTGAAATTCCCCCACCACGAAAACGAAATTGCCCAAAGCGAATGCGCCCATGGCAAAACCATGGCGAAGTATTGGGTCCATAATGAGTTCCTCAATATGGGCAGCGAGAAGATGAGCAAGTCGCTTGGTAATGTGAAGCTTATCCATGACCTGACCAAGGATTGGGAAGGGGAAGTTATACGGTTGGCGCTTTTAAAGGCGCATTACCGGAGTGAACTGATTTGGACTGAAGATTTGCTGAGGGAGAGTAAGGCGCAGCTGGATGGCCTATACCGTGATAAGGCCGCCGGGACGCGGTCTGAAAAACTGGATTTTAGCTTTATGCTTGATGATATGAATACGGCTGAATCCCTTGCGCATCTCACAATTGAACTGGGTGAAGTTTTAGGACTCCTCCAAAAAGACCCGGAAGACTGGTTCAAAGGCGATACATCGGCGGATGAAGAAGCGGAAATTGACGCCCTTGTTTCCGAACGCGACGCGGAGAAAAACAAAGCCATTGCTGCCAAAAAGTCTGGCGACAAAGCGGCGATGGGCGCGCATTTCAAGCGCTCTGATGAGATACGGGATCAGCTTAAGGATATGGGGATTGTGCTTGAGGATGGGGCGGATGGTACGACTTGGCGGCGGGCTTAGCATAAAACGGACTTACCATTACTGTCATCCCGGACTTGACCCGGGACTTTAAATTTTACCGAGAATATTTTAGGTCCCGGATCAAGTCCGGGATGATAAGTTTGGAAATCCGCCGCGAATACGCAAAATCTGAGGTATTATGAGAAATTTAGTCGATTTCACGCAGGTATTATGAGAAATTTGGTGCATTTCATATGAAATTTTCGATGTAATTGCCTTGTTTTTCCTGTCATCCCGGCCCTGAGCTGGGACCTTGGATAGTGAAATTTTTGGTCCCGCATCAAGTGCGGATGACAGTACAGGGATGGGCAAAGCTATCTCCCCAAGGAGAGGTTTAGATTTGAATACCCGCTATCCATCACTTTTTAGTGCATTGTGCTTGCAGGGCTGCGCCGTCATGCCTAAATGGAAGAGTACAATAAAATGAGTTCTGTTCATGGCCAAAAAGCATTCCCCCGTAATCGAGCATAAATCTCAGATGATCGAGCGCCTTGAAGGCGGCTCTAAGCCCAAAGATCAGTGGCGCATCGGGACAGAGCACGAAAAGATCGGCTTCTGTCTCAAAGAGCTTCAACCTATCCCTTATAAGGGCGGGATTGAGACGATTTTGCAAAAGCTTCAACGGTTTGATTGGGAGCCTGTTTTTGAGGGCGAAAATGTTATCGCTCTAATCCGCGACGGGGCCTCAGTTTCTTTGGAGCCGGGCGGACAGTTAGAGCTTTCAGGCGCACCGCTGAAATATGTTCATGAGACGTGTAAAGAAGTGAACCGTCATTTGCGTGAAGTCAAAGAAGTTGCTGATGAAATAGGCGCTGGTTTTCTGTCGCTGGGCTTTAGGCCAATTACAAAAATCGAAGACGTGCCGGTTATGCCCAAAGGCCGATACGGTATTATGCGCTCCTATATGCCTAAAGTCGGCACGCATGGTCTTGAGATGATGTTTCGGACGTGCACGGTTCAAACAAATTTGGATTTCTGCAGTGAAGCCGATATGGTCAAAAAACTCCGGGTGAGTTTAGCGCTGCAGCCCGTCGGTACGGCATTGTTTGCAAACTCGCCTTTCATGCACGGCGAGCTAAACGGTTATAAATCTTATCGTTCTCGTATTTGGCTTGATACAGATGCTGACCGCACCGGCATGTTGCCTTTTGCCTTTGAAGAAGGCTTCGGCTTTGAGCAATATGTTGATTATGCGCTCGATGTTCCGATGTATTTTGTCTACCGTGATGGTAATTATCTTGATGCTTCCGGTAAGTCTTTCCGAGATTTCCTTGATGGTAATCTTGACGTGGTTCCGGGCGAAAAGCCAACGATCAGCGATTTTGATGATCACCTGTCGACAATCTTCCCAGAAGTGCGTCTGAAAACATTTCTCGAAATGCGCGGCTCTGATACGGGGCCTTGGAATGAGCTTTGCGCGTTTCCGGCATTTTGGACAGGGCTTTTATATGATGAAGCGGCGCTCGATACGGCGTGGGACCTTGTTAAAGATTGGAACGAGGAAGAGCGCGACCAGCTACGCCGTGATGTGCCTAAAATGGGTCTTCAAACGCCGTTTAGAAATGGCACGCTGCAAGACATCGCCAAGATCGCTCTGACCATATCGCGCGAAGGCCTAAAGGCCCGCGGTTTTACCAATGCCCACGGCGAAAATGAAAGCGTCTTCTTGCAGGAACTTGATCAATTTGCTCGCACCGGAAAATCCAATGCGGACTTATTGATCGAAAAGTTTAAAGGGGAGTGGAACGGCGATATTTTGCGGGCCTATCAGGACTGTATCTATTAGGGAGGCTTCTCTAAGCTATCCCGTTCATACTGGCGTAGGCCAGTATCTATGGCCTCAGGTTTGAAGAGATGCTGGATCAAGTCCAGCATGAGCGGAATAGGTTTAAAACGTCCCGCTAACCACTAAGCGGAAAAACAAATCGAACTCTCTGGACTGGTCTTCAAAGCGAATGACCTCGCCAATATCGCGGCGGCTGTCATAAACGGTTCTTTCAAAATCGTCTGAGGCGCCAAATAGGTTGCGAATGCTGGCATTGACTTTCATGCCGAAAACATCTTTGTGCTCGACAAAGGCATGGGCCCATGGGCCGTTAAATGTAAATTGATTGATGGTATTCAGGCGATAGACCTGTGCTTGAAGGTGTTGGTCCGAGTAGACGCCCCAAGCCCAATTTGTATCAGGAATGTCGTGGCGGAAACTTAGGCTCCAATAACTTTTAGTGTCGCCGTTGAGCCGTCTTGAAAACCCGCCGAGTGGATCATCAACGGATGATTTTTGCAGACGTAGCTCTGTATTAAGTTCCATGCCTTTTAGGCCGAAATCATCGCCTTTAATGGTGGAGTTAACTTCAACGCCATATTTGTTGGCACTATCAATATTGCCGACGGCATCGCCGACTATTACTCTATTTCCATTTTCATCTATAACGATGTTTCCAGCCGAGTCAGTTTCATATAGAGGTATGCGGTCAACTAGGTCCGAGATAAGTTCGCCATAGAAACGCGCTTTTAGGGAGTGTCCACCGTTGAATTGTTTGTCGAACTCGATTTCCCCATTCCAGCTTTGGCTTGGGACTAAATTAGAATTACCTGTTGTATTAAAATTATCTTCAAGACTAACGCTGTCAACGAAGTCAAAGAAGTTTAGTTGTCCCACCTCACGTTCAACTTTGGTCCGAATAGAGAAATTATCGCTAGGCTTATAGGTTGTCGAGATAAAACCTTTCGGCCGGATGAAATCGCGGGTCTGCGGGCCTTGGGAGATTTCAGAATATTCTCCACCGAGTGACACTTGCAAGTCCCATTTCGGGGAAAGAGTACGCGTGTGGGTTATGGTGCCTTCAGAGCGTAGCTCTTCGACACGGGATGCATTTGGATGTTCATTGCCGCCAGTGAAATCAAAAAACGTTGCGCCGATATCAAGGTAATTATAAGCGCCTTCCAGAGCGACTTGCCAATCACGACCTTCAGAGGGCGACCAAGAATATTCTGTCCGTCCAATGGCTTCGCCTTCATCGGCGACCTGGTGATATTCACCGTGCCTCTCCAGATCAGCATTTAGCGCAAAGTGTTTTGATCTGGCATAGGTTTCGGAGCGTTCAAATCGGTAATATCCAATGGTTTTAAGTTTACCAGCAAGAAATGGAAATTCGTAATCGCCATCGATTTTACCGTTCCACTCGTCTTCAGCGAAGGCGAATGTATCAAGGCCGGTTTGGCTGTTATCCGTTTCAGGATTGATGATCGAGGTTTGGGCGCGGTTGAAGTTAAATAGATTATATTCAAGGTTCAAATGACCTGTGTGCTCTTCTTTGGGTTTCCAAGTCAGGTTAACTGAACCTCCTGGATTGTCGCCGTTATAGGTCGCTTTTTCATCTAGGACCCGCAATAGATTACCGGCACCGTCATATTGTTTTTCGGGGCCCCAGTGACCATTGCGAAAAGAGTCATTTTTAATTTCTGCAGAATAGCTAAGATTACCAGTCTCGCCCGACACGGTAGCTTTGAACGGTAGTAGATTAGCCTGTAAATCTGTGCGCCATTCAGGGCGCCATTCCCATGTGCCAGTGATACCCGTATTCTTGCTGATCACATTCGCGACTTGTCCAGACAGGCCTGGGATATCCAGTGAGGCTCCGTCGACGATGTCAATGCGAGTGACGGTGGAGGCGTTGATGCGGCCGATTTGTGAAAAGGCATCATCGCCTTTTCCCGTAATCTGGCTACCGTTTAAAAGAACATTGGCGCCGCCTTGTCCAAGGCCGCGATCTGTATTGCCGCCCTGGAGCTGAAAACCGGGAACGCGGCGTAGCATATCAAGAGCCGTAGTCGGGGCATATTGGGAGAAATAGTTTGGCTCAAAGCTACGCAATGTGCCTTCGGTTGTCGCCTCTTGGGCGTGCCCAATTCCGGCGGTCATTAGGGTAAGCGGTATCGCTGCCGCGCAAAGCAGCTTAAATGGTGAAGCAGTCATGTTAGTCTCTTTTCGAGTTATGTATGTTTGTTTTAAAAGGTATCTGAAACGGTTAGAGTTAAGTAGGGGCCGTCATATTCACGGCGGCGATTTTCTATTCGGTCAATAGATGTGCCGGTTAGGTCGCGCCTATCCGTAAATATTATCCGGTCCAACTGGTTATAATTTTCGATAACAGTTCCCAGTTCCAGCTGAACTTTCATGCCTAGCACATCCTTGTGTTCGATAAAAATTTCATTCCAGCCGGGTTTTTGATCAAACCGCGACAATTCAAACGGGTTGTAATTCGTCCCTCTTTCCGAGGATTCCATATAAAATCCCCAAGACCAGTTAGATTTTGGAATGTCGTGGCGAAAATTAACATTCCAATCTGATATGTGTTGGCCGCTAAATTGTCGTTTTTCAAATGTGATGGGATCAATGACGGATGACCGATGCCAAGCAATGCCACCTTTTAGCTCCATGCCTTTAAGGCCAAAGTTATCACCTTTTATAGTTCCGCTAAAATGAACACCGCCTTGTTCACCTGATCCGATGTTACCTACACCTGTAGTGTAATCGGCTATGACAACATCTCCGTTCACATCGGTGACGATATTGCCATTTGTGTCCAGTGCTGGAATATTGAGCGGAATGCGATCAACAATATCCGAAACCAGGCGGCCATGAGCCTGAATTTCAAATGTATGCCCGCCCTTGAAAGTTTTGTTTAGGGCAAGTTCGCCCCACCAGGCTTGATCCGGAACGAGGTTGAAATTAGTGCCTTGTCCACTGACATCATCTTGCAATGAAACAGACGAGCTAAAATCAAAAAAGTTTAATTGTCCAATTTGTCGAGCAAGTTGCCCCGTTAAAGTTAGGCTGTCATCCGGCTTATAGGTTGCGGTAAATGAGCCTTTGGGACGTGTGAATTTACGTGTTAATCCGCCGGCTGTTAATTCGGAATATTCAGCACCTATAGAGGCTTGGACTGACCATTTATCGTTTAGTTTTCGCGTATGAGTTAGGAAGCCTTCGGCGCGGTTTTCTTCAATGTTTAAAGTGTTGAGGTCACCCGAATTACTAGCATCTAAAATGTCCAAGAATTGGTTTTCGATATCAAGGAAGTTATAGGCGCCTTCGACGGAAATTTGCCAATCTCGGCCATCCTTAGGCGACCAACTATATTCAGTTCGGGCAATTGCTTCGCCTTCATCGGCGATTTGATTGTATTCGGTTTGTTCGATCAGGCCATAATTGTCGTTATAGTCAAAAAAACGTGCTGAAGTAGGGGAGTGCTCTGCGCGGTAATAACCAATGAGTTTTAACTTCCCATCGATAAATGGAAACTCGTAGTCTCCATCAATCTTGGCGTTCCATTCATCTTCGCTGAAATGGAACCTCTCCGCGCCGCCACGTCCTCGGTCGGTAATAGCGGCGCGTTGATAACCGCTATTTCTGTGGAAATTAAGTTGCGTGTATTCGAGGTTCAAATTGCCGATCCGGTCGTCGGTCGGTTTCCATGTCAAATTAACAGAGGCGCTTGGGGCGTCATTGTTATAGCGCCCTTTATATTGTCTGATTTCATAAATGGACCCGTCAGCATTTCTGCGGGTTTCAGGCCCGTAATCTCCATTGCGCCGGGCTCCATTTCGCAGTTCAGCGGCCCAGGTTAAATCACCGGTTTCGCCTGACGCTTTTACGTTGCCGCGTAGCAAATTAGCCTCTTGTCTATGCCGCCATTCCGGGTTCCATTCCCAGGATCCTGAAATACCTGCAGTGGCCTGTGTGACAATATTGGCTACCTGTCCTGATAGTCCCGGAATATCCAGACTTGTGCCATCAACGATTTCGATACGAACGACATTGGCCGCAGGAATGCGGTCCACCTGATCAAAGGGGTCGCCGCCTTTGCCTGTTATTTGCTGTCCATTGACCAGGACATTGGCCCCGCCCTGGCCAAGCCCTCTGGCATTATTACCGCCGCGGAGCTGAAAGCCGGGAACACGGCGGATCATATCAAAGGCGGATTGCGGCGCATATTGACTGAAATAGTCCGGCTCAAAGCTTCTCTTTGCTGAGTTACTATCGGCTTCTTGCGCTTGGCTGATATTGGTCGTCATCAGGGTAAGCAATACCGTAGCCACTGAAAGCAGCTTATATGGTGAAGCAGTCATGAATTGTCTCTGTTGTTTATTGTATATCTGTTGAGATCGTTAGATTTTGCGGGGTAACGCTGATGCGCGTATGGCCACTTTTGCGAATGTCATATTGTCTGTTTAGAGCGCAATAAGTTTCTTCTTTTTCTGAGGGAACAGACTTTCCATTCACATACATGTCGCCATCTATATATTCAATGTTCACGCTATCCGCGCTGGGTTTGATTAAATCGTCAGACTGTAACATGGACATCAAAGTAGACTTATAGGCATCGTAATTTGTCTTATTTGCAAGTTTGTCTTCGCGTTCTACCTCGCGCATAGCATGCTGGCGTTCCCGTTGGGCTTCGCGCATTTCTTGCTCACGTTCGTGTTTGGCCTCGCGCATTTCCTGCTGGCGTTCACGTTCCGCCTCTCGCATGTCTTGCTCACGCTCGTGCTTGGCTTCGCGTAAGGTCGTTTCTACTTCACGTTCGGCATCCTGCATTTCTCTGGCTGCCTGTCTAATCGCCATTTTAGCTTGGCGTTCCGCCATGGCGACGGCCCGTTTAGTTTGCTCGGAGACTGTTGCCTCAATCAGAGGGGCTAGGTTTCTATCAAACTCTCTGGTCGCGGCGTCGCGACGGATGTTGGCTTTTTGAACGGCTTTGGCGAGCTCCTTTTTCGCAGCTTTAATCGTTGCGTCAATTTTGTGAGGCTGATCTTCAACGCTGTCGACTTTGTCTTCAAAAATATCAAGCGCTCTCGCAAAGTCGTCTTCGATCCAGTCCATTTTATCTTCAAAGGCGTCTGTCAGCGCCTCGATTTTTTCATCATTATCGCAGTCGCAATCTTCAACATATTCGCCGTCGATATAAATGCCCGATTTCAGTGACGAGGCGCCTGCTAGTTCAGGAACTTCAGGTGCCACGGTATGGGCGATTTTGGTCGTATGTGTGGCTGGAATTGGCTTAACAGGTTGTGCCGGCTGAGCGACGGGTAGCCAATCATAACTTGGATTGTTCACTTTCGAGCGTTGCAATTCTGCTTTTTTCAGCTTTTTCGCTTTGAGATCGTCTTTGATCTTTGTGTTGTTTTCCAAGGACGCGATATAATAGTCCAGATTAACACGGTATTGATCCGCTTTGGATTTGAATTTCACATAAGACGTAAAATTATTCGGAGATGGCGCAATGGGAGCCATCGGGACTGTTGGTAAATCATTTAAGACGTCAGGGTTTTTATCCACATTCTGCCAGCTATCATCAAGATACACCCAGCGGGACCCGTCAGCTGCAATTTTGACCGTATCTAGGTGGTCACGGTGTTGCATCGTGTCAAAAGTGTAGTTTTTTAGTTTAGCCGAGGCATGAGTTGATTCACTGTCAGTCGGATGAGCACTAGCAATATTCGGGTTAAAGCCTGTGTACAAACCCGCCGCAACCATCAGGGCTGCCAATGATGTGATAACCTGTTCTGGTTTGCGGCGGCTTTGCTCTGGCGCCAACAGACGGGTTAGACGCCGGAGGAGGGGCTTTCTTTTATCCGTTGCAGCAAGCGCAAAGTTTTGTGGCGTAAGGTGCAGACGAAGTGCAGCAAGACCTTTTGCTAGGGACGCAGGGTCTTTTGTGTAGCGGACCGCAAAGTCATCACAGGCTTGTTCACGGTCATCGTCAACACATTTACTGATGTAATGGATCGCGGGGTGATAGAACAAGATCGTCTTGATCGCGGTTTGGATCAAATTGATCATATAGTCATGACGCCTGATATGGGCGATCTCGTGTAGTAATATGGCTTCAATTTGGCAGGCAGGCAGGCCAGAGAAGAAGCTCGCTGGAACAAGAACGACCGGGCGGAAAAAACCTAACGTCATAGGGCCGTTGACATTCTTAGAGACGTGAAGCGTTACGCGGCGGAAAATACCGGCATTTAGGACAAGCGTACGAAAGCGGTTGTTCCAGTCATTTGGCGCAGGAGATAGCCCCCGACTACGAAGGCGGTAAGTCATGGCAAGGGCCACGGAATAGCGTAGAGCCAAGAGGAGGAAACCGATGCACCATAAAGTGCCAAGTAGGGGCGCGTAATTTTCAAATTGCTGAACGCTAACAGTATTTCCTATGATTTGAGCCGGTTGATCGCCACCTGAAATGACTGTCGCCACAATATCGGCTGCGCTTAAAGGGGAATAAGCCGCCTCGGTCACCGGAATGCCAAGGTTTATAATGAAAGTAAAAAAGAAAGCCGTAAAACAAGCGGCCAGAGCCGCAATTTCAACGCCGCATCTAAGAGCCGCTTGGCTGTCGCGCGTCATGGCGCGTACGCTAACGACCATTAGGGCTGCCAGGGCACCTTGCCAGATACTATGAATAACAGCCCATCCCAGGCCGTTTAAAATTTGTGTTACTGCAAAATCCATCTCTCTCTTTGCCCCTTTTTACTCTTGTTCGTATTTTGCCAATAATGCTCTGATCTCTTTAATCTCGTCTTCTGTGGGTTCGTTATTGCCCAAGGCATGCATGACGAGATCAGGCACGGAGTTTCCAAAAGCCGTTTGAACGAAGCGATCAAACAATTTCGTCTTGGTATCCTGCTCACTCGATGTGGCTTTATACATGTAAGATTTTCCGGGGCCGGGCTCCCGGGCCAGCAAGCCTTTATCCAATAAACGCTGCACTTGTTTCAGCGTTGTGGTGTAGCCGACATCTTTGGAAGCGCTTATAACGGCGTGAATAGTTTTGACAGTACAAGGCTGGTGATCCCAGAGAACTTGCAAGATAGCCGTTTCGGCTTCGGAGGGTTTTCTAATAGTTTTCATGATTTTGATCTATACGACATTTGTCGTATTGAAAAGTTACAATTTTGACAGACTTGGCGATTTTGGACGATTTTGCCTCAAATTGTTACTAAATGACAAAAAAAGCACTTGAGTAACCCTGCTAGGCAGGGCAAGACACTTTCAAATTAACAAATTTAAGGGGATGTGCATGTTCTATCTTGTACTGGCAGCAATTGCATTGGTCGGTGTGTCGATAACTCTATTTCAGATGCGAAACCACCCAAAGGGTCTATACGTTTTGTTCTTCGCAGAAATGTGGGAACGCTTTTCTTATTACGGGATGAGAGCGCTTCTCGTTCTTTATCTCACTAAGCATTTTTTATTCACAGATGGTCAAGCCTACGGAATATACGGGGCCTATACGACGCTAGTCTATATTACCCCTGTTATCGGCGGCATGTTAGCTGACCGTTACTTAGGACAGCGAAAAGCCGTGCTTTTGGGAGCTATATTGCTCGTCGCAGGACATTTAGGCATGGCCTTTGAGGGTGAACCGGTCGTGGATGCGGCTATGCGTGATGGCAATATCATGAACGTATTCTACTTGTCACTTGCATTGATTATTGCAGGTGTTGGGTTCTTGAAGGCGAATATCTCAGCCATTGTCGGTGAACTTTATGACAAAACGGATGAGCGGCGCGATGGCGCTTTCACGCTTTTCTATGTTGGTATCAATTTAGGCGCCTTTGCGGGTGCACTTATCGCGGGTTATCTCGGCGAAACTATTGGTTGGAAATATGGTTTTGGCGCTGCTGGTATCGGTATGCTTCTTGGCCTGATCGTCTTTGTTTGGGGCAAACCGCTTCTTAACGGAGCTGGCGAATCTCCAAATCCAGCGCTTTTGGCTAAGAAACAATTTGCAGGTCTTTCAACAGAATGGTTGATTTACATCTCAACAATTCTTGGCGTTGGTGTCCTTTGGTTTTTGATCAGAGAGGGTGAGAGTACTGTTAAATGGGTGCTCTACTTCGCCTTCTTAGCGACATATCTCTATATCATTGTGACATCTGTCATTACCTTAGAGCCTCACGCCCGCAATCGAGTGTTTGCGGCATTGTTCCTGATCACAATTCAGGTTCTATTCTGGGCATTGTTCGAGCAAGCAGGTTCGTCGCTGAGCATTTATACTGATCGGGAGGTCGATCGTAATATCTTCGGTCAAGAAGTTGTAACTTCAGTATTCCAGTCATTGAACGCTATGTATATTATTGTCCTTGGGCCCTTATTTGCTGCTCTTTGGGTGTGGCTGGCTAAAAAGGATATGGAGCCATCGGCACCGTTTAAGTTTGGTCTCGGCGTCATTCAGCTTGGTCTTGGCTTTTTGCTACTCGTTTGGGGCGCAAAATCTGCTGGTTCAGATTTGACACCGGTTGTCTTTATCTTCCTGATCTATCTACTTCACACTACGGGTGAGCTTTGCTTATCACCGGTTGGTTTGTCGGCAATGACCCGCCTGTCAGTGCCTAAAATGGTTGGCCTGATTATGGGCGCATGGTTCCTAGCCTCTGGCGCAGGTAACTTCGCGGCGGCTCAGATCGCTAAACTTACAGCTAGCGGCGGTGGCGGCGAAGGACAGGTTCTTGAAGTCTATTCCAAAGTTGGCTGGATAGCTGTCGCTGTTGGTGTCGGCCTGATTGTACTCTCACCACTCGTTAAGAAGATGATGCATCTTGATACGCTTGAGGACGATACTCAGCGCTATATAGAAAAGCATGGTCTGACGATGGACGGCGGCGATATGGTCGGCGAACGCATGTCTCCAGCTGGTGATCCCCAGTAAATCGGATCGATATGTTAATTAAAAAACCCGGCCATGTGCCGGGTTTTTTATTGGATAAACTATTTTACCCTTGGTCATCCCGGAACAGGGCGAAGCCCGCTGATCCGCGACCTTAAATGCTGACGGAAATATCTTAGATCCCGGCTCGGGGGCCGGGATGACAAGAGAGTAAGAATTGGATTTATTCCGACAGGTAGAAGCTCGCAACGATTATAGGTATATTATTTCCATCCACCCAATAAAAAAGGCCGGCAAAGCCGACCCTAATACTGTATTTTACGATTTTGTATCGAGTTTGACCCAATAATGTTGTTTATGACCTTTTGCTTCATATTCAGCCGCGATTTCTTTTGCTTCTTGAGCCGTTAGGCCTTCTCGCATCTTAAAATTATTGCCATGAGTATCTTGCCGCCACACGGCCCAAAATTTTTCTTCATCTATGTTATTCATTACTCATGTTATCATAATATAAGTAAGCTTACTTTCTAGCGTTCATTGCCAATTTTAGGATATCATCCATCACGCTACCATCGCCATCAGCGTCGAGCATTTTGCCGAGCATGCCCATGCCTTGTTGGCGTTGAGCTTCAGCTTGTTGCTGAGCGCGCTGTTGGGCCTCTTGTTGAGCTCGCTGCTGAGCCTGTCTCTGCTTTGCTTGACCGCCGCCAAGAAGGCCGCCGAGTAAAGCTCCAAGACCACCGCCAGCTTGTTGCTGTGGTTGTTGCTGACCGCCGCCGAGCATTTGCTTCATGGCAAGACTGGCAAGTTGTTGCTGCATGCTTGGTTGGGCGGTTTGCTGACCCAGGCTGCCCATAGCCATGGTCGCAACCATTGGAAGGAGCTTTTTGAGAACATCAGCGCCGATACCGGTTTGTTGGGAAGCATGACCGGCGACCGCGCGGCTAACGTCTTTGGAGCCAAATAAATGGCCAAGGATGGCATTGCCTTCCGTGACCGTTTCCGGACGGCTCATAAGGTCTGGTTTTTCGATATATTGTTGGTGATTACCCTTTTGCAAAGCGCCAAGAAGACCAGCAAGTCCTTGAGGGCTTTGAGTGTTTTGTTTGAGCGCCGAAGAGATGGCGGGCAGTAGAGCCGCAATCGCGCTTTGTGTTTGGTTTTGATTGAGACCAAGCTGGCTACCAGCTTGCTGCGCCGCTGCGCCGCCCTGTGCCTGCATAATCATTTCGAGTAAGTTCATTCCTGCCATACGGCCCTCCAATTAGTGAATTGCCCCACATATAGGGGGAACATGGCCTAATAGCGAGGGGCTGCAGGGGACTTTATGCAGTTAGGGTTACCTGAATCCTTAAGTTGTTTTGGGGTGGTCACTCTTTCTGACCAGAGGTCCGCGCCTGCGCGGGGATGAGTGGGTTTAATCAATGGAACTCTATATACCGCTCATTCCCGCGCAGGCGGGAAGCTTGTGACAGATATATTAAACCGCGCTGCCGCCAACCGTTAGGTCTTCTACGTAGAGGCTTGGTTGACCCACCCCGACAGGGACGCTTTGACCGGCTTTGCCGCAGACACCAATACCCGGATCTAATGCCATATCATTACCAACATGGCGAATTTGGGTGAGAACGGTTGGGCCATCACCAATGATTGTAACGCCTTTAAGCGGTTGTCCGATTTTACCGTTTTCAACCTTATAGGCTTCAGTGCACTGGAAGACGAATTTTCCAGATGTGATATCGACCTGTCCGCCGCCAAAATTTGTGGCGTAAATGCCGTCTTTTAGGTCGGCGATAATTTCGCCCGGGTCAGCTTTACCGCCGAGCATGAATGTATTGGTCATGCGCGGCATAGGCGGGTGGGCAAAACCTTCGCGACGGCCATTACCTGTGGCGGGAACACCGAGCAGCCGCGCGTTCATACGGTCTTGCATGAAGCCTTTGAGAAAACCGTTTTCAATCAGAACTGTAGGCTCTGTCGGCGTGCCTTCATCATCTATGGTCAAAGAGCCTCTCAGGCCGGGCAGGGTACCATCATCCACGACCGTGACGCCGGATGCAGCAACTTGCTCGCCGATTTTCCCGGCAAAGGCTGATGTGCCTTTACGGATGAAATCACCCTCAAGCCCGTGGCCGATAGCTTCGTGTAAAAGGACACCGGGCCAACCGGGGCCAAGGACAACATCCATTTGGCCAGCAGGGGCCGCGACGGATTCCAGGTTCACTTCCGCTTGACGTAGCGCTTCTTTGGCGAGCTTTTTCCACTGCTCAACGGTGATAAAGTCATCATAGGCGGCGCGTCCACCAATGCCAGCATAACCGGTTTCGCGACGGCCATTTTTTTCGGCCGTGATCGCGATGTTGAGGCGAACAAGCGGGCGTATGTCATCAAAGCGCTCATTATCTGCTCTTAAAATAGAAACGGCTTTCCGGGATCCTGATAGCGTAACCGAAACTTGCACAACGGATGGATCAAGGGCGCGGCAATGGGCGTCGATTTCTTGAAGCAGTTCAACTTTGTGTCCAAATGTCGGGGTCAAAACCGGGTCAACATCCGGGTAAAGCGATGCATTGGTTCGCTGCGGCGCAATGGCGATCTGTCCATCATGGCCAGCTTTGGCTAAAACCACCGCATTGGCAGCGCGCTTTAGGGCTTCTGGTGATAAATTGGTACTTTGGGCAAAGCCCGTGGTTTCGCCGGCGACGCAGCGCAAGCCAAAACCGCGATTACTGTCATAAGTGGCTGCTTTGAGACGTCCATCGTCAAAGACTAACGCTTCCGCTTCGCCGCGCTCAACATAAAGTTCGCCATCATCGGCGGCTCTTAACGTGTCCTGAAGAATACGGTGGGCTGCTTGCGCGGTTAAATCACTATCGTCAAAGGCATAATCGGTCATATTGGCTTTCTACTTGCCTAATTTTTGGCCTAAAAGTTCAAAAAGGCTCTGTTCTGGCTTTATTTAGGCGCTTTCACGCGATAGTCTAGAGACTCAACCGCGTTAATGCGACAATCCGCGCGAATTTATGCCGCTGACCTATGGCAAGTTTTTGCCTATACACGAGCCGAAACTGCGGTCGTGAGTCCGCGCCAATCATATTGAGAGACTCTTATGCGTCTAAAGACAAGTTTGATAACCGGAGCCGGACTGCTGTTTATGCCAGCCTTGGCCACCGCTTTGCCGGTAGATGGCAATATGGGATTTCAGGATCCCGTCACCTCGACAATGGAACAAATCGTAGGCTTCCATAATACTTGGATCATGCCGATCATCACGATAATTGTATTGCTCGTCATGGCGCTGATGCTCTTCATTATGGTGCGGTTCCGGGAAAAAGCTAATCCGGTACCGTCTAAGACGTCACATAATACTCTAATCGAGATTATCTGGACCATCGTTCCTGTCTTGGTTTTGCTCGCGCTTGTGACGCCTTCGATGAAATTGCTTTATATGCAGGACGATCTGCCCGAAACCGAAATGACCATTAAAGTTACGGGCGATACTTGGTATTGGGAGTATTCTTATCCTGATTTAGAAGAAAGCGGCGTCGAGTCCATTATTTCAAATCCGCTTAATAAAGAACAAGCGATCGCGGCTGGTAAACCTTTCCTTTTGGCGGCTGATGCGCCTTTGGTTGTGCCATCCGATACGAAAGTCAAAGTATTGGTAACATCTCGCAACAACCTTCACGCATTTGCTGTGCCTCAGTTCGGTGTCAAAATGGATGCGATCCCGGGTATTATCAACGAAACTTGGTTTGAAGTTTTTGAAGGTAAAGAAGGGACTTACTTTGGCCAGTGTTCAGAACTTTGCGGTGTGAACCATTATTATATGCCAATCGAAGTCAAAGTTGTCTCAAAAGCCGACTTTAATACATGGGTAGCCAATGGCGGGTCTTTCACCCAGCAAGAGGCAAGCAATAATTACGGCAGTGGAATGACCACTGCGGCTCAGGAATAGGGGCGGGATATGGCTGCTTACGGCGACGACGCACATGATGACAAGCCGGGTTTCTTTACCCGCTGGTTTTATTCAACCAATCACAAAGATATTGGCACGCTTTACTTAATCTTCGCGATTTTATCAGGTGTAATTGGCGGTTATCTGTCTTTCATGATGCGTATGGAGTTGGGCGAACCTGGTATCCAGTTTTTTGAAGGCAATGTCCGCCTGTTTAATGTCTACGCGACCATGCACGGCCTTATCATGATCTTCTTCATGGTGATGCCTGCTGTTATTGGCGGATTTGGCAACTGGTTTGTTCCTATTATGATCGGCGCGCCGGATATGGCCTTCCCGCGAATGAATAATTTTTCGTTCTGGCTTTTACCAACAGCTCTAATTTGTCTTTTAGCGTCATTTGCCTTTGGTGGTTTTGGCGGAGGTTGGGTCATGTACCCGCCTTTATCGACAACGGGTTCACCTGGACCGGCCTTTGATTTTATCATTGTCGGTCTACTCGCTGCAGGTTTCTCGTCCATTTTTGGCGCGATTAACTTCATCACGACGATTTTGAATATGCGCGCGCCTGGTATGACAATGCATAAAATGCCGCTATTTGCGTGGTCTGTTCTTGTAACGGCTTTCTTGCTGCTATTGGCGCTACCCGTTCTTGCCGCCTCATTGTTTATGCTACTAACCGACCGTATTCCGGGCGGCACAGGTTTCTTTAATCCAGAAATGGGCGGTGACCCTGTTATGTTCCAGCACTTGTTCTGGTTCTTCGGCCACCCTGAAGTTTACATCATGATCTTGCCAGCCTTTGGTATTGTCTCCCATGTTGTTTCGACGTTCTCGAAAAAGCCAATCTTTGGCTATCTGGGTATGGCATATGCTATGGTCGCTATTGGTGTTGTCGGCTTCGTTGTTTGGGCTCACCACATGTATACTGTTGGTATGGATGTTGATCTGAAAGCTTACTTTATCGCGGCGACCCTGGTCATCGCGGTACCGACAGGCGTTAAGATTTTCTCATGGCTCGCGACGATGTGGGGTGGTTCAATTCGCTTCTCTATCCCAATGCAGTGGGCACTGGCCTTTATCTTCTTATTCGTTGTTGGCGGCGTTACCGGTGTTGCGCTAGCAAATGCCGGTCTTGATACGGCTCTGCACGATACATATTATGTTGTGGCTCACTTCCATTACGTTCTCTCTATGGGCGCCGTGTTTGGTATCTTCTGCGGCTTCTATTATTGGTTCGGTAAAATGACTGGATATCTTTACAATAAGTGGCTCGCGGGCATTCATTTCTGGCTGTTCTTTATTGGCGTCAATGTGATCTTCATGCCGCAACACTTCCTTGGCCTACAAGGTATGCCGCGCCGTTACGTTGACTATCCTGAAGAGTTTGAGATGTGGAACAATGTTTCGACCCTCGGTATCATTCCGACAGGACTAGGTGTGCTGTTCTTCTTTATCACTGTGGGCGAAGCGTTTTGGCGCAAACGTCCAGCGGGTGATAATCCGTGGGGCGAAGGCGCAAATACGCTTGAGTGGACATTGTCTTCACCGCCGCCATTCCACAGTTTTAATACGCTTCCGCGTATGACGGATGATGGCGGACACTAAAATGACATCTCAAAGCAACGCTTTGAATATGGAAGGAGCCGCATCGGAAACGATAGCGGCTTTTCCGCATCCAAGCGCTCATCAGAACCCAAGTTCTGATTATAGTATAGGCACGGCTGAACCTGCAGATTATTTCGCGCTGATGAAGCCTCGTGTCATGTCTCTTGTGGTCTTCACCGCTTGGGTTGGTTTGATCGCGGCGCCAGTATCCGTGCCGCTTTGGACCATGGGCGCTATTATCCTATCAATCGCTGTTGGAGCAGGCGCTTCTGGAGCGCTTAATATGTGGTATGATGCCGATATTGACGCTCAAATGTCTCGCACTAAGAAAAGACCTATTCCGCGCGGCACTGTTCGCCCGGAAACAGCGTTGACCTTTGGCGTCATCATGAGCGCCTTTGCCGTTTTAGCGCTCTCTATGGCGTCAAATTATCTTGCGGCAGGTTTGCTCGCTTTTACGATCTTCTTCTACGCCGTGATTTATTCAATGCTGCTCAAACGTAGCACGCCGCATAATATCGTCATTGGCGGCGCTGCAGGAGCATTCCCGCCTATGATTGGCTGGGCCGCAGCGACGGGCGAAATTACAATAGATTCAATCGTTTTATTCATGATTATCTTTTTATGGACACCGCCGCATTTCTGGGCGCTGGCGCTTTATAAAGCTGGTGACTATGAAAAAGTCGGTATTCCGATGATGCCAAATGTCAAAGGCCCGGCGTCCACTCGGTTCCAAATATTCGCTTATGCCCTTGTTCTGGCGGCTATATGTGTTGTTCCTGTGATGACAGGCTTAGGCGGCTGGATTTACGGGATTATTGCAGGGCTTCTAAACTTAGGTTTTCTAGCGCTATCCTTCCGCGTCTGGAAATCAAGAGCCGGTGAACAAGCTGATAATAGTGATGAAGCCTCGCTTTATGCTGTCAAAGCTGGTGATCTCGCGGCTCGTAACCTGTTTGCTTATTCGATCATCTATTTGTTTGCGATCTTTGGCGCGTTAGCGGCTGAGAGCCTTTTAAAAGGAATAATCGCATGACCGAAAACATTCCCGAAACATATGAGCCGACAGCGGCAGAGCTAAAGGCCCGTAATCGCCGCAATATAGCGATCGCTTTATTACTCGCTTCTTTCATGGCTTTTGTGTTTATCACTATGATCACACGCGCGGCCGGAGCGGCCGGATGAATCAAAACCGTAAAACGGTTTGGATATTAACAGGCATGGCAATCGCCATGCTTGGCTTAGGCTTTGCCTCCAAACCGCTTTACGAAAAGTTCTGCGCCGTCACAGGATATGGCGGGACCACGAAGCGGGCTGCTAGCAATGATACGCAAATTATTGACAGAACCGTCCGCGTTTACTTTGATTCCAATATTGCCCCAGGCCTCGCATGGGAGTTTAAACCCGAGCAGCGTTTTGTCGATGTTAAGCTAGGGCAATCAGCACTGGCCTATTACCGGGTGAAAAATACGTCTGATGAACCGATTGTTGGAACGGCTAATTTTAATGTGACGCCCATTAAAGGCGCGCCGTTTTTTGTTAAAACCGAGTGTTTTTGCTTTACGGAGCAATTACTTGAAGCAGGTCAAGAAGCGACGATGCCGGTGTTGTTTTTTGTTGATCCTCTACTTGATGAGGAAAAACGCTTTAAAGACGTTAAGGACATGACCTTGTCCTATACGTTTTTTCGGGTGAAAGACCCGAAGACAGTAAGTGCGGCGCAAAGCCGCGATGCTTTAAACTAGGCCTATAGCTTATTGCGGGCTGCCCGTAGCTTGGTTATAGGACATGGAACTAATGAACTGTGCGCGACTCGCGCTTTGGAGGACTCTATGGGATCTCACGCTGTTGAACATGACTATCATTTGGTAGACCCGAGCCCTTGGCCGTTTCTATCAGGCCTAGCCGCCCTTGTCTGGGGACTGGGCATGGTTATTTTCTTTGGGGGCCTTGTGAGCCGGAACCCGGCTGAACCAAATGCGATGATGGAGTTTTTCTTCGCACGCGGGCTTTACACCATCCAGGGACGCGATGTTTCAAATGGTGGCTGGATTATTCTACTAATCGGCTGTTTGTTCGCTGCCTATGTGATGTATGGTTGGTGGCGTGATGTGGCGCGGGAATCTGCAGCCGGTGATCACACGCCTGTTGTTGATATTGGTCTGCGTTACGGCATGATTATGTTTATCATGCAAGAAGCTATGTTCTTCGTCGGTTGGTTCTGGATGTTCTTTGAGCTTGGCCTTTGGCACAAAGTTCGTGCTAAATGGAATCCAGATGTAACCGAGAATGCTGTAGGTTATGCTAGCTGGCCGCCTCCCGGCATTGAAACCATTAATCCATGGCATATTCCTTTGATGAATACGCTGGTTCTACTGCTCTCTGGTACGACTGTGACTTGGGCTCACCATGCCCTCGTTAAAGGTGACCGCAAGGCGGCTAAATTAGGTCTTATCCTGACAGTTCTGCTGGGTATTTTCTTTACCTATCTTCAGGGCGTTGAATATATGGAAGCCTATGCGCACCGTAATATTGACGGCGCAGATGGAGCTTTTTGGCTCTCAACCAATATTTATGGATCTGCCTTCTTCCTCGCGACAGGCTTTCACGGTCTGCATGTCTTGATCGGAACGATCTTCTTGTTTGTATGTTATTTGCGTCTTGCACGCGGCGGCATGAAACCAGAAAAGCATTTCGGCTTTGAAGCGGCCGCTTGGTACTGGCATTTTGTTGACGTTGTATGGTTGTTCCTCTTCGTCTTCCTATACGTCATATTCCAGTGATAAGGGGGGGCTATGGCTTATCATAGTCCCGTATCCACCGGTCTATCCGGACGCTGCCCAAAATGCGGTGAGGGGGCTCTCTTTAAGGGCTTTCTAAAGTTCAATGAAAATTGCGAGTCTTGCGGCGCGGATTTTACGATGGAAGACGCTGGCGATGGTCCAGCGTTTTTTGTCATGACTATTGTCATGTTTGTCTTCATTCCCATCGTGATTGGGTTTCAGTTCCTGACAGATGCGCCTGGCTGGTTGGTCTTTGTGATTTGGGGCCCAATATTAGTGCTCGCTTGTGTTGGATTACTACGCCCATTTCGCGGCATTATGTTTAATATGCAGTGGGTCAGAAACGCTCAGCAAGTGCGCGCTAAAGATTTTAAGAAGCCTGACTTTAAGAAACAAAATGAAGATTAGCTTTCGGCCATTCCCCGGTCTTACCATTATTACAGCCATCATGCTGGCCATTCTTGTTTGGCTGGGCACGTGGCAATATCAACGCCTACAATGGAAAACGGCGTTACTCAGCGAAGTCGAAGCATCGGTTACCGCGCCGCCATTGACGGGCTTTCAAGATATCGCCGATGAAATTGCTAATAAGGCACCCGTAGATTTTCGGCGTATAAAGGTCACTGTCGACAAACCATATTTTGAAACGCCGTTTAGAGTGTTTACCGGTGAAAATAGAGATGTGAGCTGGCGATTATACAGCCCGGTTATTAATGATGGCATGACCACATTTGCAGCCCTTAACGTGATTCCTGATGAAATGCCTGCGCCGCAAATAAAGGCACATGCTGAAATACTTGTTGGGTATGTGCGCCTCGCGCGGCCAGAGAATAAATCCCATGTTGATAGCACGCCAGAGAAAAACCGCTGGTTCGGATTTAACCCGATGCCAGAAGGCCATGATTGGGCCAAGACTGTAGCAGGCGGAGCAGATACCCGGTTTTACGTCGATGTTGTTATGGGTGCGACAGATGCCAGTCTATTGCCTGCTAAACGGCCTCAAATTCGAAACAATCATTTTGATTACATGCTAACCTGGTACGGGCTAGCAATTGTTCTTCTCGTCATATATGTGATTCTACATAGACGAGAGGGGCGCATTTCATGGTCTTAGGCCGATACAAATCCAAAGTTTTGACAGAGCAGGCAGGCGGGGGCAGGATAGAGCTACGTCATCCACGCTGGGCTGACTTTGAAGATTGGGCCGCTTTGCGCCGTGCCAATGAGCAATATTTAAAACCGTGGGAGCCGGATTGGAGTGAGACGCATTTAAGTCGGACCTCTTATAAATCTCGAATATCCGCCTATAACCGAATGGCGGAACTTGGCACCGGATTTCCGTATCATATTTTTGCAGGGGCTAATCTAAATCTCGTTGGGGCGTGTAATATAAGTCGCCTGCAAAAAGCGCCGGCGCAGTCGGCCTCGCTCGGATATTGGATTGGCGAAGAATATGCGCGCCAAGGCTTTGCTAGAGCCGCCGTGCGCGCCGCTTTAAGATTTTGCTTTGAAGATTTAGGCCTTCACCGCGTCGAGGCGGCCGTCCAGGCGAGCAATGAACCATCCATCAAACTTCTTGAAGTGCTTGGTTTTGAGCATGAAGGTACGGCGCGCGACTATCTCAAGATCAATGGCAGGTGGCAAGACCATGATGTCTATAGCCGGCTGAGTAATGATTGATGTTGGCTCCTCTGGATTTTGTCCGCGGTTCAGATGTTAATCTAAGCGTTATTCGCTTCAATATCAGCTCTTAGGTTTATGTCTTGAAGAACTGTGTTAGTGTTATTGGTTGAAACAGTTATTTGGTGTACTCCCGGTGTAGATAGATCAATATTTTCTGCAATTGACGCCGTATAAACAGCCTCGTTCACAGCGTAAATTGTGCCCATTAAATGTCGTCTGATGGTCGATGTGATTTTGGAATTCGGGATGCGGTCCAGATAGATCCAAAGTGTGTATTCAAGGGCGTAATCGCCAGCGCTCGTGAGTGCCCAATCAAAGCTTTTATTGGGATTAATCTTGATGTCTTCTTCATTGCAGCAATGTTCAAAGGCTGTTTCAAACATATCGCCAATGGATTTTTTAAACTCAGTTAATTGCTCTAATCGGGCGTCTCGATTGCCGGAAAAACCTGGGTAACCAATTTTATAAAGAAGGCCCTGACGAATGCCATCTGTACTGGTTATGCGGCTAAGATTATCGATGCGGCTTTGTGTGAACTGTGAGTTTCGCATCAGAGTACGATTATTGTTTCGAACATCATAAAGCACAACGTAGATCAAGGTGACACGGCCAATGATATATTCATTAGGATGACCATCGATGACAACGACGTCGCCGTCTTCGAGGATTTCCGTGTTTAGGATGATCATGCCGCTGATGATATCAGGTGCCCAGATATTACTGGTGAAGGCGAGGAACGCGGCGATGATGCCGTAAATACCGGTGGCTTCTAAAAGACTGTCTGCGCCCCAAATTTTAATGAGACCATAGATAACCGTTAAAACAATGATGACTAATAGAACGAGATCGACCAGTCTAGAGCTATAGCTTTCAATATGACCGGGTTTCCCGTCTATAGTTTTTTCCTTACCAAATCTTTTTTTCGACTGGGCGCATAAGAGACTATAGATGAGCAAAGCCCCGTAAACGAGCATGACGCTATAGCCAATTTTGATGAAGTAATGTTGGTAATAACCACTTGATCTAAGCAGAATCAGGTCAAGAATATGAAGGACGAAAACTAAAATATTCAGTGTTCTGAATAAACGGACTTTAGAATCGTTCTTGGCCGTTGGATCAATCAGTTTCATGATTGGACGTGCCAGCATGAACAGCACAATATTGGCTATGAAGATAAAACCGTGCATGGATATTGCGCCGCGGCTGAGTTCTGGAAAAAGCTGCTGTAATGTTTCCACGTTTAATCCCCAAACCTATCGCTTTATAAACTATATGCAGGACAATGCCCTGACGCGCAATAATTTACACAGTTAAAGCTAATCTTAAGTCTTAGGCGTCAATACCATTGGGATGAAAAAAGACAATTTAGATAGCCTGTTAGGCCTTTTGGCCATGACGATCTTTGCTGATAAAAAAGTTTTATCCGAGGAAATCAAGGCGTTTGTCGGCTCCGTGAAATATTTGCAATCCATGCAGGTAGTGGTGGCGAGTGTGTCAGAGGCTGATATTATCATGTGGTATGAGCTTAATAAAGACGAGCTTAAAACCAAAGTGACAGGCAAGGGATTTGAAATATGGCTGAGGGATTGTTTGGGTAATCTTAGCACGGTAAAAAACAAACCAGCTATTTTGATAGCCATGGGTGATATAGCCAATGCTGACGAGGAAGTTCACGTCAGCGAAGTTGCGTTAGTGGCATTAGTTGCAAAACATTGGGGTCTTAAATGGTAATGAGCGCTAAGCCCGCCCGCCTACATGGGATAGCATCTCCGGCGTGACGCCAATGGTTGCCAGGGCTTTGGCCCATTTATCATCCAAGCCTTCTTCGAAAATCAGGCTTTCTTTGGCGTCGACGATCATCCATGCATTTTGCGCTATTTCGCTTTCAATCTGCCCGCCGCCCCATCCAGAATAACCTACAGCTAGAACCGCGAGGCCGGGCGCATTTTCCGTTGTGAGAGCTGTCAAAATATCTTTGGTCGATGTGAGAGCAAGGGTTTCGGATAGGCGAAGACTTGTCTCTTCATTATAATAATCAGCGGTATGGAGTACGAACCCCCGGTCTATATCGACCGGGCCGCCGTCAAGAACAGGCGTGTCGGCGACGGTGACGGCGCCTTCAATACCGATTTGTCCAAGCAAATCTGAAATCACAATATCGCCTTTGGCTTTATTAATAATGATGCCCATAGAACCGTCCGATGTGTGGCTGCACATGTAAATAACCGACTTTTCAAAGCGCGGATCACCCATGCCGGGTAGGGCGATTAGAAATTTTCCGGTTAAATCTGTTATATTTTCCATAAGCATAAGGTTGGGTAAAAGGCAAAGTTTTTCAAGTCATTCTTGTTTTTTACTGCAAATATACCCATATCTATAGATAACAACGGAACATATGAGGGAGAATTCCATGCCAATAAAAGTCGGCGATAAATTACCAGACGCAACATTTATGACTATGGGCGCAGACGGGCCGGAGCCTGTTACGACAGCGCAAGTCTTTGGCGGCAAGCGCGTTGCGCTATTTGCTGTGCCGGGGGCTTTTACACCAACATGCAGCGCTAAACATTTGCCGGGCTTTAAAGAGCGCGCCGCCGAGTTTACGGCTAAGGGCGTAGATGCCATCGCCTGTACATCCGTCAATGATGTTTTCGTCATGGGCGCTTGGGCGCAAGATCAAGGCGTGTCTGATGAAATGCAAATGCTGGCCGACGGTAACGGTGCATTTGCTAAAGCCATCGACTTAGTACTTGACGGTAGCGGGTTTGGCATGGGCAGCCGCTCACAACGTTACGCTATGATTGCCAATGACGGCGTGGTCGAAGCGCTGCACGTGGAAGAGGGCGGCGAGTTCCGCGTTTCATCTGCGGAATATGTACTAGAAAACCTTTAAACCAAACGTGGGAGAATAAATATGGAAGCAGGAAGTATTGTAACTATTGTATTAGTGCTGTTGGCGATTGTCACAGTTTTTAAGGCCGTTAAAGCCGTTCCGCAGGGTATGGAATATACGGTTGAAACCTTCGGAAAGTATACCCGAACCCTTAAACCCGGCTTGTCATTTCTTATCCCATTTATTGAAAGCGTCGGCTATAAAATGAATATGCGTGAACGCGTGATCGATATTCCGTCTCAGGATGTGATTACCAAAGATAACGTCATGGTCACGGCCGATGCGGTTGTCTTTATTCAGGTCGTCGATGCGCGCTCTGCCGCTTATGAGGTTAATAGTCTTGATAACGCCATTCAAAACCTCTGTCTGACCAATGTTCGGACCGTGGTCGGTTCAATGGATCTTGATGAAGTTCTGTCCCGCCGGGATGAGATTAACGCCAAGCTTTTGGTCGTTATCGACTCCGCGACAGACCCGTGGGGTACGAAAGTTACACGGATCGAGATTAAAGATCTCTCGCCGCCGCACGATATTACACAGGCTATGAACAAGCAGATGAAAGCCGAGCGTGAAAAGCGGGCTGAAATCCTAATGGCCGAAGGTCATAAGCAGTCACAAATCCTAAATGCTGAAGGCGAAAAAGAAGCCGCCATCCGTGAGGCTGAAGGTCGTCGTCAGGCTGCTTTTCTGGACGCTGAAGCGCGTGAACGTGAAGCCGAGGCCGAAGCCAAAGCCACCGAAATGGTCTCAACCGCCATTGCGAAAGGCGATGTCAACGCGATCAATTACTTTGTTGCGCAGGACTATGTCAAAGCCTTTGAAACGCTTGCCAGTTCTCCGAACCAGAAAACCGTTATTGTACCGGCAGAACTGTCTAGCTTAGCGGCAACAGTCGGCGGCCTTGGCGCTCTGCTTGAAGCTGGCGCGAAAACGAAGAAGTAATTAGAGAAAAGGATAAGCTATGGATAGTGACGGAAATATGTTGATCGCCATGCTTGAGGGCATGAGCGGCACAAAGTGGGTGATCCTCGGCGTTTTACTATTGATCGTCGAAGTGCTCACGGGCACGACATATGTATTGTGGCCAGCAATAGCGGCGCTCTTGGTCGGCGTTCTCGCCTTCCTCCTACCCTTTGGCTGGGAGATGCAATTTCTATTATTCTTTATTATTTCGATTGTATTGCTGTTTGTGGGTCATAAATATGTCCGGCCCAGGATGGAAGGCGGAGAGCCCTCGGACCTTAACGACCGTGCTCGTTCTATGATTGGCATGCGTGTCCGGGCTGTCGCTAATTTTGAACTGGGTGAGGGCCGCGTCCAAGTCGGCGACACACAATGGCGGGCCCGTGCTGCTGCGGGTAATCCTGAGACAAATGCCGAGCTAGTCGTGTTGTCGGTTAAAGGCACAACGTTGAATGTGGAGCCATATTTGGGGGCGTAGGTCTCTCCCAATGTGAACTAACCCGCTCATTCCCGCATCGGCGGGAATCCCTGGAAGAAAAGATCCCCGTCTTCACGGGGATGAGCGAAGTTGGTGATGATTTTGTTTAGGATTTCTCTCTGGTTCAGATTATAAAATTCTATATACTCCCATATTTAGGGAGAGATTTATGGAACATTTTTTGACGCCTGTATTGGCGCTTATACTTTGGACATTTGTAATGTGGATGCTGATGTATGTAAGGCGCATTCCGGCCATGAATGCCATCACAAAAAACACTCAGGACTTTATTGATAACCCTAAGCTAGGGGAACAATTACCCGCTAAGGCGCGTTGGGCTGCGGATAATTATAATCACTTGCACGAACAGCCTGTGATTTTTTACGCGCTGATGTTTTACCTCTACGCTATGGGGCAGCATGTTGAATGGTTGCTTTATGCGGCTTGGGCGTATGTGGTTATTCGCGTGATACATAGCTTGGTCCAGATCACCAGTAATAAAGTCATGGTACGGTTTTCGCTCTTCGCTCTGAGTTCGATCGTTTTGATTGTTATGGCTATTTGGGCTGCTTTGCAGCTGTTTTAACTTGCTGTGGACGGTTAGCGAACTAAGTAAAACCACTGTCATCCCGGCCTATGAGCCGGGACCTTAAATCTTGACGGAAAGTATATAGGTCCCGGATCAAGTCCGGGATGACATTATGGGGGCTGAAAAAAGCGCAGAAATTACACTGTAATTCTATGCCAATTCGTGTAAACGGGCCGCAAATATGGAGCCTGAATTGACTTACACTTTGACGATACGCCGCCCAGACGACTGGCACGTCCATCTACGCGATGGCACTATGCTGGAAGCCGTGGCAGATCATACGGCGAAACAATTCGCCCGCGCCATTGTCATGCCCAATTTGGCCCCGCCTGTGACCACGGTCAAAGCCGCCCGTGAATACCGCGGCCGTATCAACGCGGCTGTTTCACCGGACTATGATTTTACCCCGCTCATGACCTGTTATCTGACCGATAGTATCGACCCAGAAGAATTGACACGGGGACATAGTGAAGGCGTCTTCACAGCCGCCAAGCTTTACCCGGCCAATGCTACGACCAATTCCAGCTACGGTGTCACGGATGTAAAGAATATCTACGGCGCGTTAGAAGCCATGCAGCGAGTCGGGATGCCATTATTGGTTCACGGCGAAGTTACGCATTCGGACGTGGATATATTTGATCGTGAAGCCATATTCATCGAGCAGGTCTTGATCCCGTTGTTAAACGACATGCCAGAGCTCAAAGTCGTTTTTGAACATATCACTACAAAAGAAGCTGCCGAATTTGTGGAACAGGCCGGATCAAATGTTGCTGCAACGATCACCCCACATCACCTTGAATTTAACCGCAACGCTATTTTTCAAGGCGGCATCCGCCCGCATTATTATTGCTTGCCTGTGGCCAAGCGCGAAAAGCATCGTCTTGCCTTACGCCGCGTCGCAACATCGGAATCAAGTAAGTTTTTCCTTGGAACAGATTCCGCGCCCCACGCCGTCGGGCGTAAAGAATCTGATTGCGGGTGCGCGGGGCTATTCAACGCACCTTGCGCTCTGGAAAGTTATCTCAAAACATTTGACGAAGAAAATGCACTGGATAAGTTTGAAGCCTTCGCCTCACTTAACGGCCCTGCCTTTTATGGCCTGCCCGTGAACGAGGGGACGATCACATTAACACGTCGCGCCACATCTATTCCTAAAACCATCGCGGCGGAAACAACACATATCGTGCCGTTTCACGCTGGGGATGATATGGGTTGGAGTGTTACCTAAATAGCTGCCTCAAGCCGGTAAAAGGCAAATTTGGTCGTGCCTGATCGGGCGTAATGGCTATTCGCCTTGTAAGCAGCAGACCCCAATAGTTTATCGACGCCTTCCGCGTCATTCCATTCGATAAAGGTGAGCTGATCCGGCGTCGGTTCGCCTGATAAAGATTCAAGCGTTGGAGCTTTCATTTTGAGTATGAACTTCCCGCCATTGGCCGTCACATCGCCTTCCAGATTGGATAGATATGTCTGGTAATCCTCTGGGTTTTCAGGGTTTAAATAGGCGATAGCTAATGTGTAATATTTATCAGCTCGTAGTTTGAGCTGTAGCCCGTTTTCCTGAACGTCTCGATAATATCGAATATCATGCCAAATATCAGGACGGATGGCTTTATATTCGGGCCATTTCGGGTCGGTTTGAAAATTTGCAAATGTCGCTTCATTGGGCCAGCTGGTCATAATGAAACCCTTAGGTTTGAAATCGCCAACATTGACCGCTGTTACGCGTAAATCTGCTTGCCGCTTAAATCCATACTGCGCTGCCAGGGGCAGGGCTTCACTATAGAAAATGTTCTGAGCCGCTTTGGCTTCATCTGTGCCTTTATATTCAGAGCCAATGAGTGATAATAGCGAATTAGGCGGAAGATCAATCATGACGGATTTGGCGACAGGTTCTGGGCTTGTTTTTGCTGCGGTTATAGTTTCGTTATGGCCCATAGTCTGGCAAGCGCCTGCCAACAGGCCAATCAGTATAAGCGGGGCCGAAATTGTGATCTGTTTGAGATTGCGCATTTTATTTCCTTTGTTGCGTTTTTGCTCAATTTAGCGTCTTTATTTCAGAATATTGGTTTTACTTTGCCTTTGGGTGGTGCGTATATGCACCAATATGGATTGGGATAACTACAGACTTATTTTGGAAATTCATCGAGCCGGATCCATACGGGCTGCGGCGAAGCAAATGGGGGTAGATCACTCAACCATTTCTCGGCGGTTGTCTAAACTACGGCAGTATTTGGATGATACGGTTTTTGAAAAGACAGCTGACGGAATTGGATTAACGCCCGCAGGCCAAGAATTACTAGATGCTGCGAGGCAAATGGAAATGATCGGCTTTACAGCGGATCGCCGTTCTAAAGCTCATAGTAACCCTGAGAGATATAAAATCAGGCTATCCATTCCGCCGTCTGTTTGTTCTCTGATTGTGGACGACCTTAAAAACTTTGTTATCGGAAACCCTGATATCGAGTTGAGCCTTGATTCGACATTTAGCCGCGTAGATCTAGATCGATCAGAAGCGGACGTGGTCGTTAGGGGGACCGATAATCCGCCGGATCACTTGGTTGGGCGACGTCTGTTTCCGTATTTTTTATGTCTCTATGGCCAAGCCGAATACTTAAAGAAAACCGACCCTGAAGACTATAGCTGGATTTACCGTGACTATGAGGGCGAGAAGCCCCAATGGTTATTGAGCTCCCCATACCCTGATGCGCCCATAGGAATAAAGGCCAATGATATTGTTACGCGTCACAACTTGGCGGCGGAGGGTTTGGGGTTGAATTGCGGGGCCTGTTTCATGGCTGACCCAGTTCCCAATTTAATACGGCTTGAAGGGGTTCTGCCTTTTCGCTGGGAAGATTTTTGGGTGCTTACTCATCCGGACCTTCGTAAGGTTCCGGCTATTCAAAAACTCATGAAGTTTTTAAGCGCGGCGCTGACTAAGCACAGGGATTTAATCGAGGGACGCGTGCCTAATCCCAATCACGGCGAATAAGCTCCAACAGTGTATCGCCATTTTCAGCATAGACGACCATGGCTTTATGTGTGGCCTGTACATGGTGGGCATTTTTTAGAGCGTCTAAAAATTTATATTCTTGATCCATCTTGGGGCCCATACAGGCTTTCTTGGTGCTGGCTAGTGGTCCGATGATAAGACGCTCACCGTTGAGCTCATAAGTTCCGAAAAAATTATTGCAGCCACCTGAACCGTTGATTTCTCCGCCTGCGCCGAATTGTACGAATGGTTCATCTTGACCTTGGATGCCCCATTCGGAGCCCGCGAGGTTTGTTAATGTGGTTTCGCCGGTTTGAGATTTTACGGTTTTAGCGCAAGCAACCAGAACGAGGGCTGCAATGCCAAGGGGGATAAGTCTTAAGGCTAATAACATCAGTTATTCCTCTCTATAGGCGTCGCCGAGCATATTGGCGAGGGTGCGGCCATTTTCAGCCAGCGCGGCGACATCGAGCGAGACGGATTCGCTACATCCTTCATGGCGATCTTTTTCAAGATAAAACCCCGTATTAAAGGCCTGGATCAAGTTTTTCTTACGAAGACTATCACCATCGGCTTCTATATCCATCATTTGGCTGGCATAGGCGCGCCATTTTTGATCTGAATTGCCAAAGCACAGCGTGCGCAGAAAATGCAGTTGTCCGAGGTTTTTCGCCATGGCCTCAACGATGGAATTCATTTGAACCATTTCAGACTCTACCCGTAGCTCCGCTTCTTCACGGGCCTTTTGGGTATTACCATCCGTTGACTGAGCAAACGCCAGTACAGGCATTAAAGCAGTCAAAATGATGAGGCTGGTTCTGAACATAGGGGTAGTATAGTCATTACTTGGCTATTTGAAATGACCTTTTTCAGTCAAAATTTGATGGGCTTTTTCAATGATCCGCACGGTCTCTGACCACATGCCAAGCTTAGCGACTTTATCCATCGGGACGAATTCCGCGTGCATAGCATCATCACCAGCGCGCGGCTCTTTGTCTTGCCATATTGCAGCGTAGTCATGAAGCTTATAGGGCACATCATCAAAGGTCGCTTCAACGGTTTCGACTTTATAGAGGATTGACGCTTTTATTTGCGTTTCTTCAACAAGCTCTCGGGAGGCGGCTTCCACTTCACTTTCACCTGGCTCTATACGCCCGCCTGGGATAGACCACTCCCCAATACGCGGCTCTTTTCCTCGCTGGATAAGAAGAACTTCGGCGCCGCGAAAACAGACGATCCCAACACAGTCTATAGGGCTTTTATTTTGGTGGCTCATAACCTACATCTAACACATGTGCGGACGATATGCCCTTCATAAAAACCTGGCCGAAATTGCGGCGCGGTATCATGCCGAAGTCGGTAATGATGGTCTATGGGATTGGCAGCCCAATTACAATATTGCGCCGGGGACTGTTATTCCGGTTATTGCGCTGGATGGCCGGCGAACGCCGAAAGCCGTGCCTATGCGTTGGGGCCTTCATCCGCACTGGAAAAAAGAGCCGCCAGAGGGCAAACCTATGTTTAACGCAAGGGTCGAGACGGCATCCGAAAAGCCAAGCTTTCGCACGCCTTTTCGCCGTCGCCGCTGCTTGATACCCGTCAATGGGTGGTATGAATGGGACCGCTATGAAGGCGCGAAACGGCCTTATTATATCCGTGAAAAAGCTGAAGAGACTACGGCCTTTGCCGGGCTCTGGGATCAATGGCGTGTGGATGAGGGGATCACGCTTCTATCGGTGACTATTCTGACGACAGCGGCGACAGGCCAAATGAAACATCTCCACCACCGCATGCCCGTTCGTTTGTCTGAAGAACATTGGGATGAGTGGATGGATTGGGATAGTAAGCCGGATAGACTGCTGGTCAACAAACTCGGATCGGATGATTTGAAGTGGTATGAAGTCTCGGATGAAGTCAATTCGGGTCGGGCGACAGGTGAGGATTTGATTTTGCCTTTGTAAGTATCCCATACTTGTCATCCCGCACTTGATGCGGAACCTTAAATATATACCGCTAACATGTAAGGTCCCGGCTCGTAGGCCGGGATGACAGAAAGTGTTACTTCTTTTTCGGCGGGGGTTGTTTCCGTGTAAACACCATAGTCGCTTCTTCGGACAATCCCGCATCCAGTTTATAATTTTCCAAATTAAAACCTCTAAGATCATCAGCTTTTTCAATACGGTTTTGAATGACCCATTTAGCCATAAGTCCGCGGCCGAATTTGGCGTAATACATAACGTTACGCGCCTTACCCTCTTTGATGTTTAAAAATTTGAAATTAATTACAGGATTGGCCAGAACTTTGGGGTCAACGGCTTTGAAATATTCATTTGAAGCCAGATTAACGATAGTTTGATCGGTATGGCCTGATGTATGCTCATTTAATGTATCGGCTAGGGTCGAGCCCCAAAAGTCATAGAGAGACTTCCCGCGTTTGGTCGCAAGCTTAGTTCCCATTTCTAGGCGGTAGGGCTGGATTGCGTCCATGGGGCGAAGCACGCCGTAAAGGCCGGATAAAATGCGTAAGTGGTCTTGGGCGTAGGAGAGCATGTCATCGGACCAGCTATTGGCATCAAGGCCCCAATAGACATCACCGTCAAAGGCAAGCCCGGCAGCTTTGGCGCTATTGCTTTGGCCGTCTAGATTAAAGGATTTGAATCTCTGCGCATTAAGTTCGGCCAGATTGTCCGACAAATGCATGAGTTTTTTAAGGTCTGCGGCGCTTTGCTTTTTAGCGACTTTCGCCAGTTCTTTTGTGTCGCTGATTAATAATGGCAGCGTTTCGTCCAGCAAGGTATTCGCAGGATCAAAATTTAGTTTTTTGGCAGGGGATAATAGTGTCAACATATCTGTTTCCTCCTAACGTCGACGTGAGTGTCTGTACGCGTGGGTACGAAGGTATAGTAGAACTGAGTCGCGACGATGTCAAAGTACATCACTAGAAAAAGAGGTAGGGTAAGAAATGCCGGACGAATTGTAGGTATGAATAAATAGCAAGTAACCCTTGATTGAATACGAACCTATTCTATCCTGTGCCAATGAGCTCAAATCTTGAAAAACTCAAGCAAAACGAACCGCTTCGGCAATTAGGCTTGCTCGCGATCATTATGGTCCCGATTTATTTTTTCTGGTATGGTCCCATTCTTTACCCCCTTCGAATATTGACCGTATTTTTCCATGAAGCCTCTCACGCTATTGCAACTGTTTTTACGGGTGGCCGGATTGCAGAATTTGCCGTTGAACCTAATATCTCGGGGCATGTGAAGCGATATGGTGGTAATAGTTTTTTGGTGAGCAATGCAGGATATTTAGGGTCGTGTTTATGGGGAAGTGTTATTTACCTAATTGCTGCGCGTTCGGACTGGGATAGATGGATAATAGCTACCCTTGGGGCAACTTTGATCGTCATATCCATATATTTTTCAGCGGAAAAATTCGCGTTGATGTTTGGAATTGGATGCGGCGCTACCATGCTGTTACTTGGTAAGTTCGCACCTAATTATGTGTGTGATATTTTGTTGCGTATTGTTGGAATGACAACAATGTTCAGTGCGCTCTTCGCGGTTTACACAGGAATTTTTTTAGGGCGAAGCGTTGGGATATCGGATGCCCATAATTTAGCAAATCAATATGGCGGGACGCCGAAAATATGGGCTGTTATTTGGATGGTTATTATGGGGATAATTATAGCTTTGACACTTAAGCGATCTATTATTGGGAAGCGTAAGAAGACCGGTAAATAGCTTAAACCATAACCCGTGGATTCATCATATTATCTGGATCAATCGCGTTTTTGACAGCTCGCAATAATGCCATTTTCGCTGGATCAGCTCTTTTTGCTAAAGTCTCGCGCTTCATAATGCCGATGCCATGCTCGGCAGATATAGAGCCCCCTAGACTATCAACGATATCAAAAACAGTTTCAGAAACGTCGTTCCAACGGGCCAAAAATTCTTCGCGGGCGGAATTTTCGGGCTGAGCAATATTGTAGTGGATATTGCCATCGCCGAAATGCCCAAAAGCCACAGGGCGGCAATTTGGTACAATTTTGAATACAGCCGTATCAGCACGTTCTATGAAACTAGCGATTTTATCAATCGGTATGGTGATATCTTGTTTGATGGATGCGCCATTATGTTTTTGCGCGGCGGACATGTTTTCGCGTAAGGATAAGAGCGCTGCGGCTTGACCGTCAGACTGCGCAATAACTGCGTCTTGTATGAGATCATTTTCTAGAGCTGATCCGAGCTTTTGTTCGGCTAATGCTAAGCCATTGCTCTCGCTTTCGCACTCCCAATCGATCAGGGCGTACCAAGTATGAGGGGAAGCAAACGGACGGCGTTGTCCCGATATATGTTTGAGCACTAAATCAAGCCCAATATGGGGCATGACTTCAAACATAGTGAGGTGATTTCCTTGGCGGCAATGATCTAAAAGGCGCACGGCATCGGCGGCAGATTTAAGGCCGACCATAGCCCGTTGTACATGCCCTGGCTGCGGGAATAGTTTCAGGCTTGCCGCAGTGATAATGCCGAGTGTACCTTCGGCGCCTAGAAATAACCTCGACAAATCATAGCCCGTATTATCTTTACGTAGGTCGGTCAGGCCATTGTAAATTTCCCCGCTGGGCAAGACAGCTTCAACGCCAAAAACGAGATCTTTGGTAGTGCCATATTTGACCACATGAACCCCGCCTGCATTGGTGGACAGATTACCGCCTATGGTGCAGCTACCTTCGGAGGCGAGCGATAATGGGAATTTGCGGTCAGCTGCAGCGGCAGCTTCTTGCACGTTTTGAAGTGTTGCGCCCGCTTCGACGATGAGGGCATTGGTGACTTTGTTCACGGAACGAATATTATTCATTCGCCGTGTGGATAATAGAATTTCACCTTGCGGCGTTTGTCCACCAACAAGACCCGTATTACCGCCTTGAGGGACTATCTTTAGGCCGTGCGTACGGCAAATATTGACGATCGTTGCTGTCTCATTCGTTGATGAAGGCATAACCATAAGAGGCGTTTTGCCAAAATGTTTATCCCGCCATTCTGTTAGCCAAGGCGCAATGATGTCTTGGTCTTCGGTCCAGCTGTTACGGGGCAAGGTTGATTTTAATGTGTCTAGTCCCGGCATTATGTTCCCTTATCGGCGGCGGCGCGCTTGAGCCGATCATTTATAGCTGCGCCAAGACCCGTTCTGGGTATAGGCGCGATGGCTATGGTATCGACAGTGTCGAGTGCTCTTAGGGCGCTATACAAGTTTCGGGCTGCTTCTGCCAGATCACCTTTGAGAGATAAGTTGAAATCGGATTTAACGTCTGTTGGACCAAAAGCGAGATAAGATTCATAGGGGCGTTTTTCTAGAGCGTTTAACCGAACGCTAGCATTGGGGGAATAATGGCTTTGGAGCATTCCGGGTGCGCTCGGCTGAGCTGTTGTTTTCGCGAGCCTTAGGTCCGAAATATAAGGGATGAAGTCTTCGGTAGGGATAGCGCCAGGGCGTAGCAAGATGGCTTTATCCCCTTCGATTTTTAGCACAGTAGATTCTATTCCGTTAGGGCACTCGCCATCATCTATGATCATATCGATTGTCTTGCCAAGATCATCTAGAACATGCTGAGCGGTAGTTGGGCTGACATGACCAGAGCGGTTCGCGCTTGGCATAACAATAGGGCCACGAAAGCCGAGTTTTAAAAATGCTTTGGCCCATTTTGCTTTTGGGCAGCGAACGGCCAATGTATCGAGTCCAGCCCCTGCGGCCAGACTGATGTCTTCGGATGTTTTGGGCAACACTAATGTCAGTGGTCCAGGCCAAAATACGTCCATCAACTGCTGCGCTAACGGGCTAATGTCTACAAATTTTTCCGCGTCCTTTGGGTCAAAAATATGCGCGATGAGTGGGTTGTGAGTCGGTCGTCCTTTGGCTGCGTATATTTTCTTCACGGCATCATCATTGGCGGCGTCTGCGGCTAGGCCATAGACGGTTTCTGTCGGCAAAGCGACCAAGCCGCCTGCGCGTAGAATATCGACAGCGCGTTTGAAACTATCAGCGCTAGATTTCAGTACTCTCGTCACGCTTTACTCACTTCTGGGCTCTCTGTTTTGTGACCTTAAATGCCATTGCGTCTCGCATGTCATGCCTATAAGGGGTTGATTGTAAGATTCCTACGCAAAACATGACGAATTACTAACTTGAATTAGGCATGAAGCTGCGCAAAGAGACCAAATGATCATGACACAAGACAATGCTACAGCAGAGATCAAAGAACAGGTCGAGAAACCCCAAGATGACCGAACTTTTGGTCAAAAGGCTATAAGTGAACTAAAGTTTTTCCTCGGACTATTTGCTTTCTTATTGGTGTTTTGGACAACCATCTTTGGAAATTATAAAATCCCGAGCGAAAGTATGCAGCCAACCCTTGAGGTCGGTGATCATCTTTATGTTTCAAAATTCGCTTATGGGTATTCACGCCATTCCTTCCCGCTTAATCTGCATAAATTACCGTTTCTGCCGAAAGAGGGTAAGATATTCTCAAAACTACCTGTCCGCGGAGATGTGATAGTCTTTCGCAATCAATATACGGATATGGTGATGATCAAGCGCCTTGTAGGCTTGCCGGGTGATCATATCAGAGTTGCTGCTGGGCGTGTTTATTTAAATGGTGAGCTGATCGAACGAGATCAAATTGAAATGCTGACCTATCGGGATCACCGTCATAAGGCACGTACTAGAGTACTGTCCTATGCGGAGCAATTTCCAGATGAGAAAGAACCCCACACGATTTACGAAGTTAGCGATAGGCGCAATCTAGATAATGCAGGCGAGTTTACCGTGCCCGATGGCATGGTCTTCTTCATGGGCGATAACCGGGACAATTCCGTCGATAGCCGTGCCCCTGCGGGCGCTCATATCCCAGGCACCGGACCGGGTTTTGTGCCCCTTGATCATTTGATAGGTAGAGCTGACCTTATTATGTTCTCACTAAAGCGTTGTAAGAAAGAAGAAGGCTTCTATTGTCCTGGACGCCGCTTCCTGAAACCCCTCTAAAGACTAGACAAACCCTTAAAATAAGACCAAATCGCCACCTATGGAAAAGGACGTCATCATAATTGTCCGTCACGGAAAACCTGCGCTCTCTCGAAAAGTGCGGTTGACTTGGCAGGGCTATCGCGAGTGGTGGCAGAAATATGATGCCGGCGGTCTGGGCTCAAAGCAAAAAAATCCCGCTAAACTTCGGGCGTTAGCCAAGCAGGCCGATCTTTTGATTTCCAGCCCATTACGCAGGGCCGTAGAAACAGCTGAATTATTACGTGGCAAGGCGCCAGACTTAATTGATGAAAACTTGATTGAGGCAGCTTTACCATCGCCGCATTTAGGGCCGATTAAGCTGCGACCTAAAACCTGGGGGACATTTTCTCGGATTGCTTGGTATGTTGGGTGGTCCGATGGTATGGAAAGTCATAAAGACGCCAGAATACGCGCCAATAAAATGGCCGAAAAATTGGCGGATCATGCATCGGGCGGAAAAATGGTGTTGGTGACGGCTCATGGTTGGTATAACCGGATGCTTAAAGGGTCGTTGATGGAACAGGGCTGGAAATGCGTGAGTCAAAATGGTGATTTGCATTGGAGCCATAGACGGTTAGAACGCGATGCTAAAGTTAAAACATAAGAGAGTAAAATGAGTGATACAGCGATTGCTAAAATGAGTTTTGAAGAAGCTCTCCAAGAACTCGAATCTATTGTTGAAAAACTAGAGCGCGGCGATGCCCCTCTTGAAGAAAGCATCAATATTTATCAGCGCGGCGCACAGCTCAAAGCCCACTGTGAAACCAAACTCAAAAACGCCCAGCTCAAAGTCGAAAAAATTGTCCTAGACGGGCAGGGACAGGCGAGTACGGAAGCTTTTGATAGTTAGCGTACTCATCTCGTGAAATTTTCTATTTTCAAAGATAAACTTACTGAGGCGCAGTCTAACACTGAACAGGCGCTTGATCAGTGGTTACCAAAACCTGAAGGCCACCAAGCGGTCATTATGGATGCCATGCGCTATGCCGCGCTGGGCGGTGGTAAGCGAATAAGGCCATTTCTATTGGCGGAGACGGCAGAACTATTTGGCAGGGATGATGACGCAGTTTGGGGCGCCGCTAGCGCGCTGGAATGCGTCCATGTCTATTCGCTCATCCACGATGATTTGCCTTGTATGGATGATGATAATTTAAGACGCGGAAAACCAACCGTTCATATCGCCTATGATGAAGCTATCGCTGTGCTGGCTGGGGATGGACTGTTAACCCAAGCTTTCGAGATTATGAGCGGATTAGACGTTTCGGCTGACGTAAGGGTTAAGCTCATACAAAGCTTGGCTAAGGCGGCCGGGACACAAGGCATGATAGGTGGGCAGGTTATCGATATAATGGCAGATGAAGCCTCTCGAACTGAAGAATTGATATCGCAACTCCAAAGCCTGAAAACTGGCGCGCTGATAAGGTATGCAGTTGAGGCTGGGTCTATTCTTGGCAGCGCAAATGCTGATCAGACAGAAAATCTATTGGCATATGCGGATGATTTAGGTCTGATTTTCCAAATTACTGATGATATTCTTGATGTTGAAGGCGACGCAAAGCGTGTCGGTAAAGCGGTTAAAAAGGACGAAAACCTTGGAAAGGCCACATTTGTGTCAATCCTTGGCCTTGAGGGCGCGAAAGAAAAGGCTCGAAATCTTGCAACTAGGGCAAAAGGCCGCCTTGAACCTTTCGGACAAAAGGCCCAAATACTGGTTGATACGGTTGACTATATACTTGTTCGGGACCAATAGGCCCCAAATCACAAGTTAAGAGTAACAAGTGCAGACCATGAGAGCGCTATGACAACAACGCCATTACTGGATAAAGTCAAATATCCAGCCGATATGCGGGACTTTTCCCGGGACGAGCTAAAACAGCTCGCCGATGAATTGCGCGCGGAAGTTATTGACGCCGTATCGGTTACGGGCGGGCATCTTGGTGCTGGTCTTGGCGTGGTCGAGCTCACGGTTGCGATCCACCATGTTTTTAACACACCGGACGATAAACTGATCTGGGATGTCGGACATCAATGTTACCCTCATAAAGTTCTCACCGGACGTCGGGATCGTATAAGAACCCTTCGCAAAGAAAATGGCCTATCCGGTTTTACCAAACGGGCGGAAAGTGAATATGATCCTTTTGGGGCGGCTCACTCTTCAACCTCTATCTCGGCTGGCCTAGGCTTTGCCACGGCGCGCGACCTATCAGATGGTGACAATCATATTATCAGTGTTATCGGCGATGGATCGATCACGGCCGGTATGGCCTATGAAGCCATGAATAATGCGGGCGCGTCAGACTCTCGCATGATCGTGATCCTCAACGATAATGACATGTCTATTGCGCCGCCTGTTGGGGCTATGAGCGCGCTACTTGCCAGAATGGTGTCATCTCACTCCTATCAAGCCATGCGCGGATTTGCCAAAAGCATCGTCAAAGACGCGCCGCGTCCCGTATTTGAAACCGCCAAAAAGGCCGAAGAATATAGCCGAGGCATGGTTACAGGCGGCACCTGGTTTGAAGAGCTTGGTTTTTACTATGTCGGCCCTGTTGATGGCCATGATCTAGATCATCTCTTGCCCGTTCTTGAAAATGTCAAAGATATGAAAAACGGCCCTGTCTTGATCCATGTGGTCACGCAAAAGGGTAAGGGTTATGCACCTGCTGAAAACTCTGCGGATAAATATCACGGCGTGTCCAAATTTAACGTCGTTACGGGCGAACAGAGCAAATCTATTGCCAATGCACCGAGCTATACGCGGGTCTTCGCCGACCAGCTGATCAAAGCGGCCGAAAAAGACGATAAAATTGTTG
>JABABK010000059.1:18093-21582 GCA_014238285.1 Hellea sp. | reverse complement strand
ATCTAAACTCAGATTACGAAGGTGGATTCACCGATTTTGAGAGTTTTAAAATCTGGCCCGAAACAGGTATGGCACTAATTTTTAACCACAAACTTCGTCACGAAGGCGCATATATAACTTCAGGAACTAAGTACGTATTACGCTCCGATGTAATGTATAGACGAACGTCCATTTAAACCCTTGCCCTGCATTAAAAAATGCGGTCCGTGAGTTTCGATTCTAATTAGACATCTTAGGCTAAAAATTCAGTAATTTTTACTAATACGTCTTGAGGGTTTTCAAGCTGAACTAAATGTCCTGCCTTTGAGATTGGGAAAAACTCGGAATGAGGAATTGCTTGGTGTAATCTTTGTCCTGTTGCGATCGGTATCCACGCGTCACTTTCGCCCCATAAAATTCGAACAGGACATCGAATATTATTATAGAGCGGTTCGATATCATCGGTAAATTTTTGATCAGCCTGAGCAATTTGCCGATAGAATGCGGCTTGTCCAGCCGCAGTAAGCCAAGGCCCCAAAAGATTATCCAGCGTCTCGGCTTGTGGTTCTTGATGCAGTGCACCTTTGATATAGGCCTCTAAAATTGCGCGGTGAATATAATTTGGAACACCCGCGAAGGCCGCTTCATGAGTTCTTACATGAGCGAAAAACGGTGATCCCCAAGGCGCCATAGCCACCACATTCATCAGAACTAATCGATCATAATCAATGCTGCCTAGCAAATGCGCACGAAGGGAAATTGCGCCGCCGAAATCATGGGCAATCACGATTGGATTTTCGATTTGCCATTTTGTGATCAGCTCAGCCAATATTTGACCCTGAATATCCAGCGAGACCCGCTGGCCCTCTCTCATTTCTGAGCGGCCATACCCAATCAAATCATAGAAATAAACGCAGTGCGTCTTTGACAGAGCCTCGATCAGAAAATGATATGAGTAGCTCGACCACGGTGTCCCGTGGACTACCACCAAAGGTGGTCCGACCCCCGCAACGCCAAACCTAACCTCGCCCTGCTCTGTTAAATAAGAGTGATCGAGGTCTAAGGTCATTAGCTAATATTACTATCAGGGAAGCTTGCCTTTTTATCCGCCATATATGTCAGCAAACGTGCATCAATATCAGGATCGAGTTCCGGCAATGTGTATTCTTCCAGCATGGTTTTATAAACTTTTTCAGCACGATCTTCCGCCGAAAGTGACCCGTCCTCAACCCATTGCTCATAGCTATTATTATCAGCAACATTCGACGTATAAAACGCTGTCTTAAAGTTCTTCTGGGTATGCTCACAGCCAAGGAAATGTTGTCCTGGGCCAACTTCTGCCAGGGCGTCAAGCGCTTGGCCGTTTTCGCTCATATCAACGCCTTTGGCATAAACACCCATCATGCCAGCTTGGTCGGCATCCATGACGAATTTCTCATAACCCATAGAAAGACCGCCTTCTTGCCAGCCTGCTGTGTGAAGCATGAAGTTAACGCCTGCGAGCAAGCCATTTTGAAGCGTATTTGCTGCTTCATAAGCCGCCTGCGCATCTGGAAGTTTTGAGGCGTTAAATCCGCCCGCACTTCGAAATGGTACGCCTAAGCGGCGAGCAAGAGCTGCTCCCATATTTATGATCAGCGAGGCTTCGGGCGTGCCAAAAGTCGGCGCGCCGGATTGCATAGACATTGACGACACAAAGTTACCATAAACAACAGGAGCGCCCGGACGTACGATCTGCGCAAGTGCCATTCCTACCATGCCTTCTGCAAGGCTCTGCGCCGCAACAGCAGCAGCTGTCACAGGTGACATAGCTCCGGCCACAACAAACGGACTTGGGATAACCGCCTGATTATGGCGGGCATAGTTTTTCAAAGACCCAAGCATGACGCTATCAAACGTCATCGGTGAGTTAGCGTTGATCAAACTGATCATGACGCAATTCTCTTCGACAAAGTCATCACCAAATACGATTTTGGCCATATCAACTGAATCTAGTGCGCGTTCCGGCGCCGTAACCGACCCCATAAAAGCTTTGTCAGAATATTTGATATGGGAATAGATCATATCATAATGACGCTTATTCACGGGCAAATCGACGGGCTCACAAACGGTTCCGCCGCTATGGTGAATAGTTGGCGACATATAAGCCAGTTTCACAAAATTACGAAAGTCCTCGATGGTTGCGTAACGACGGCCACCTTCTTTGGAATACACGAATGGAGGGCCGTAAGCCGGAACCAGAACAGTGTTCTTGCCACCAATTTCTACGTTATTTGCAGGATTTCGCGCAAATTGCGTGAACTGCTTCGGGGCAGATTTTTGAATGATCTCGCGCAGCATACCCCGAGGGAAATACACCCGTTCGCCTTTGGCCGATGCGCCGGCGGCGATAAAATAATCAATCGACTCTTGATCCTCTTTAATATCTATACCGATCTCTTCAAGGATCGTATCGGCGTTATATTCTAGCTGCGCTAGATCTGCATCACCCAGAACTGAATATTCTGGAATCTTCCGGACAATGTATGGATCCCTTGGTGCTTTTTCAGCTGCATTTGCCGCGGCGCGGCCTGCACGGCCACCTCTTGCTCGTCTAGCCATAGGTATCCCCTTTTAGGAACGGCGTCGTTTTCGACGTCCGGTTTTGTTGTCATCACTCGGCGCAGGCGCTGTTGGAAACTTCATAGCTCCTACGAAATAGTCTTGGAATTTTGGTTCAAGAGCCGTTTCCATTTTTTCTATATGTTTCACCGCTTCGATAATCTTAGCGCGTTCAGCACGGTTCAGAACAGCAAGCGCCGCACCCATACCAGCCGCATTCCCAATAGAGCGAATTATCTCGGGCGGCGCATTAGGTATTATTCCTATTTCTGATACATATTTAGGATCCAGATGTGTCCCGAATGCGCCAGCCAACAAAATTTCGTCAAAAGCATCGCAACCCAGAGACTCAGCAAGAAGTTTTGCCCCCGCATAGAGCGCGGCCTTAGCCAGTTGCACCGCACGAATATCTGTCTGTTTTATACACAGTGGGTTTTCAGCCCTATCGACTAATAAGTATTTTTGGGTCTTGCCGTCATTATCTGACACCATGCGTCCAGATGTGTCGCCGGAAACATACAGACCGCTTTGGTCAAGCAAACCAGCATTCGCCAATTCGACCATGACTTCAAAAATACCTGATCCACAAATTCCTGTGATTTTAAATTCTGATAAATCATCTTGATCAGACAACCACTCGTCATGGCCAATAATTTTAAATTTCGATTGCTTCGTCACAGGATCAATACGCACCCTTTCAATCGCGCCTAGGCTGGCCCGGACGCCGCAACTAATCTCGGCGCCTTCAAGGGCGGGCCCAGTTGGTGATGAAGCGGCTGCTACCCTGCCATTATGAGACAATACGATTTCGGCGTTGGTACCGATATCAACCAATAGGGTCATGGCTTCACGGTGATGCGGGGCTTCCGATAAAATCATACCAGCCGTGTCTGCGCCAACATGTCTCGC
>JABABK010000059.1:0-18083 GCA_014238285.1 Hellea sp. | reverse complement strand
TCTGGGTCAAATAAGCGGCCGTTGTATCGGCGCCGACATGACCGCCTATTAGCGGGAAAAATGATACTTGCGCTGTATCCGATAATCCAAGATCAAGACGCCCTGCAGGAATATCAATCCAGTCTTTGATGGCTAAAGTAAACGGCGCAACGCCGAGTTCCACCGGGTTAGCACCGATGAACAAATGGTGCATGATCGGATTACCGACGCAAATAACATCGAGCAATTGATTTTCGCCAAGCTCTAAAGTGGTGACGGCCCCCGCAAGCATTTCTCTGACTTGCCCGTGAATAGCGGTTGTTAGTTTTTCTTCGCCGCCCTTATTCATCATAATGTAGGACACACGGCTCATCAAATCTTCGCCGTACCGAATTTGAGGATTCATGGCAGCCTTTTCATAAACCAACTCGCCCGACGTCAGGTTAAATACATACAGCGCGACAGACGTCGATCCAATATCAATGGCAGCGCCGTAAAGATCAAACGGCGAAGGCGGCCAGACGTCAATTATCGTATCATCATTTCTGACAACCGTAATGACTGTGCGCTCATGCTTACGAAGAATATCTTGCAGCTTGATCAGCATACGGTGGGACGGACGAACGGTTAAACCGTGATCATCTTTTAGAGCCGCAACAATCGCTTCACCGTCGCTTGGGTTTTCTTCTAAGGATGGAACAGGTAGCTGCACCATATAAAGCCGGATCGCGGGATCAAGATCCGTCTCAATCGGCGTGCTTTTCTTTTGAATGGAGCTTTCAGCCTCACGGCTATCACTTGGGACTTCGACAACCAAGTCACCACGAATTTTAGCCCGGCATGCCAGACGACGCGTATCTGAAAGCTCACCCTCATGCATGGCCTTCTTTTCAGTCGGCGTAAGCTTGCCGACATTATCCGCCGTGACATCAAGATTAAACTTAGCGTGTTTACCTGTATCGATCTCCACCTGACACCGCTTACACAGACCCTTACCGCCGCAAATGGACTGGATATCCACACCGCCGCGCAGGCCCGCCTCATAGACAGTCTCGCCGTCTTGCGCGTCCATATGAATGCCTGACGGTGTAAATATAAGGGTATGAATGGCCATTATGTTTTACGCGTCCCCTCTGCCGGATATCCTTCATGTTGAGGAAGCCCGCCGGTTATTTCGTAGTAATCACCTTTGTCCTCGGTAAATATATGGCCCTTAACCTGTAGGCCATTGGTATGATCAAGACAGCCCGTTAGCACGCTTACATTCGGACGATCATGCATGCTCCAAAACATGTAACAGCCGCATTTCTCGCAATGTCCGGATTCGGACTTTTTTGATATTGGCAGCCAATTCACCGGACCGTTTATAACGAGTTTATCGCGAGGCGAGCCTGCCGCAGAAATATATAGACCGGTGAGCTTTTGGCATTGCTTACAATGACAATACCAAATGTCTGATAGTTCAGCCGTTTCGAACGTGACTGCACCACAAAGACAGGATCCTGTATAGGGGTTGCTCATTTGCCTCTAGCTTTCCTAAGTGCTACGGCGGCGACGGCGTCCACCACGGCCACGGCGTCCACCTTCTTCACCTTCAGCCGGCGGCTGACGATAGTGTCTGATCCAGTTGGCGCAATTCGCATCGTTATTATTTAAAACGTCAGCAGCGCGAACGGCTGAGACAAGACCATCATCGAGAGGGTTAACAATCGCGGATGTCATCCCCGAACAAGCCAACATCGGCAGGAAAGCGTTATTGATAGTGTGACGATTAGGTAGGCCAAAGGCGACATTAGACGCGCCGCAAGTCGTATTCACGCCAAGCTCATTACGAAGGCGAGCTATAAGCCTAAACACATCTGTGCCAGCCGTTCCTACTGCGCCGATCGGCATAACCAATGGATCAACAACAATATCCTCAGCCTTGATCCCGTAATCAGAGGCGCGGTTGACAATCCGTTTAGCAATTTCAAATCGAACATCGGGGTCCTCAGAGATGCCCGTGTCATCATTGGAAATAGCAACAACAGCGCAGTCATATTTCGCCACAAGAGGCAAGACCCGTTCCATGACTTCTTCTTCAGCTGTTGTAGAATTGACGAGCGGCCGCCCTTTATAAACAGACAAGCCAGATTCAAGTGCCTCGATGATAGAGCTATCGATACACAGAGGCGCGTCGGTTATACTTTGGATCAAAGGAATGACTTCCGCCATAATAGCTGGTTCATCCGCCAAAGGAACACCGACATTGACATCTAGGACTTGAGCGCCTGCTTCGACTTGTGCCAAAACTTCTTTTTTTACGCGCCAGTAGTTTCCGGCTCTAAGCTCTTTGGAAAAAAGCTTCCTGCCGGTTGGATTGATACGCTCACCAATCATCGTGAACGGCTGGTCAAAACCAATAACGACTTCTTTGGATCCTGATGTGAGAACTGTACGGGCCATAATTATTTCCTAACTTACGGTACCAATTGATGTGGAATGATCTTCGGGCGACCACGGTTTTCGGTCACCTAGCACGCCGGAACGCTTCACAACATCCCCGACCCATTTTTCTTGTCGATATGCCATAACGTGAACACCTGCTGCGCCGTCAATTTCTTTGACTTGTTGCATAATCTCAGCGCAAATTTTTCGCCCTTCAAGCTTTGGCTTTTCGGCCTGTTCGAGGCGTTTGATAATGTCATCTGGAATATGAACGCCGGGAACATTGGCGCGCATCCAAGCAGCTGTTTTCGCGGATGGCAAAACGCCAACACCAATTATGATATAGGATTTTTCAGTTAGTCCCATATCCTGGGCACGAGCCATGAAGTCTTTGAGGACAGGCATATCAAAACAATATTGTGACTGAATATATTCAGCGCCAGATGCGATTTTTTTAGCCAGTTGGTCAGCTCGGTTTTCAATCGGCGGTACAAATGGATTAATAGAAGAACCGATGAAAAGGCGCGGCGCTAGGTCAAGCTTCCGACCCGACAAAAATTCGCTCTTATCCCGCATTGTTCGAATAGTTTGAGCCAAGGAAATTGAATCAAGGTCAAAAACAGGTTTGGCCTCAGGGTGATCACCTGCCCCTACGTCATCGCCTGATAAACAGAGTACATTTGTAACACCAAGTGCCGCGGCGCCCAAAGTATCGCCCTGGATCGAGATACGATTACGATCACGACATGAAATTTGCAAAATCGGTGAATAGCCAATCCGCGTGAGAATGGCGCAAACAGCAAGGCTCGACATATGACAATGAGCGCCGGAACCGTCAGTAGCGTTAATGGCATCGACATAACCGTCAAACATGGCGGCTCGTTTTAGGACTTCATCTGGATCAGCAGAATCTGGAGGCGCAATCTCTGTCGTGACGGCAAAATGCCCAGCTTTAAGGACGCGTTCGAAACGTCCATGGGATACATGGCCCTCGAGGCGCGGAAGTGGATCACCTGGGTTGGTGCCGTAATTTTCTGTATTGAGCGCAAGATCAGACATTTTCAGCCTCACGCACAGCTGTACCATCGGCGTTAATTTCGCCGCGAGCAATCCGAAGCCAAGTTGATTTACCCTGTTGACGATGATCAACGGCAAATTCGATGTTTTTAATCTTGTCGCCGGTCTTCATGCGAGACGCCCCGTCCCAGCCCTGCACCCAAACGCATTTCATCTCAGGTTTAACTTCGCACGTGCCGTCTGCGCGAACACCCCCGCAAGGACCGTTTCGTATAGTCTTTGGGCAATTCATAGGACAGCTCATCCCTGTTTTAGAAAGCGCGCAATTTCCGCACATTTTGCAATCAAATAGCGCGCCTTTAAGTCCTGCTTCCATAGCTGTAATAGGACGGTCTAATGTCTTGCCAAAAATTTTATCGACGCCTTTAAGGACAGCCACAATGGCGGGGTTTACAGCGGCATAGAGACCTTCAAAAAACCGAGCATGTTTCACAGCAAAAAGACGAATTTTATACATTGGGTCTCCCCTGATCGGTCAAAGCCTCAATATCATCTGCCATAACGCCGTAACCCACATTACGTTCAACATACTCCAAATCTAAAAAATCAGCGGCCTTTTGAGCCTGGGCCGTCAAATCTTGCGTCGGGTCCTGTACCAAATAAACAAGCCGCTTATAATTTTTAAAATACATGTCTTTGAGATTGGGAAAGCGGTCTATCCCAAACCCTTTAACAACCAGAGTATCAAAATGGCGTACGAGATAATCCGTCAAAAAGAACGTCCCTAACTCTTCTTCCATCATATCATCAAACGCCTCAAGTCCCGCATAAAACGCATAGCAATGTGCACCCGGCAAACGTTTCGCTTTTGGATAATCCTTAAGGAAACGATCAAGACCGCCGCCCGTTCCGCAATCACCATAACCAATCAAGATTTGATCATATTGGTCATAACGCTGATCAAACTCTTTCTTGAGCCCCGGGACTATTTTGTCTGGAAAGTTATGATAGCTCGCCGGAAGACAATGCAAATCTACATTATCCTCAGACTGCTTCGTCAGTACTAAAATTTCTTTAGCCAAGGCCCCGCACGCCAAGATCAGTGTTTTATGCCGCCTTTGGTTTATTCGGACGTCCATATCACTACCGATTTTTACCCATAATTACTTTAGCGAGTTCGGCACTCATAGCCGCATCACGGCCATAAGTATGCGCGTTAATCGCATCAGCAAATTCTTGATTAAGCGGCGCGCCGCCAACCATAACTGGAAGCTCTTTTAGGATATTACGTTTCTCAAGCTCTTCGATAACAACGCCCATATATGGCATTGTGGTCGTCAAAAGGGCCGACATGCCGATGATATCAGGTTCGTGCGTGTCGATAGCCTCAAGAAACTCATCCACAGACGTATTGATACCCAGGTTGATAACCTCAAAGCCTGCGCCTTCAAGCATCATGGCCACCAAGTTTTTACCGATGTCATGGATATCACCTTTGACAGTACCGATAACATATTTGCCGGTACTGGATTTGGTTCCACTTGCGGCAAGAATGGGACGCAATAACCCCATTCCGCCTTTCATAGCATTTGCTGACTGGAGAACTTCCGGCACGAACAAAATGCCATCCCGAAAATCAATACCGACGATCCGCATGCCCTCAACAAGAGCATCGTTGAGGACCATATTGGCATCCCAACCACGATCCAAAAGGATTTGTGTGCCCTCTGAAACTTCTTCAAACATTCCATCATACAGGTCATCCTGCATTTGTTGAACAAGTTCATTGTCATCTAGATCTTTTAAGATGATGTCGTCTTGGTCTTGATCACTCATTTGTGTCTCCGTGATAACACATATTAATATATAAAGATTTCTTTATGTGAAATCAAACTCTTATGCAAGCCCAACAATTTGACCATTTTCATCCAGCCCAATGTCCAGTGCAGCAGGATGACGCGGCAGGCCGGGCATGCGCATGATATTTCCGCAAACCATAACGACAAATCCGGCGCCTGCATTTAGCGTTGCTTCGCGGACTTCAACTGTATGTCCGCTTGTCGCGCCAAGGTTTTTCGCATTGGTTGAAAAACTAGACTGAGTTTTTGCAATACAAATCGGCAGATGACCAAAGCCCATTCTTTCGATTTTCTTAATAGCGCTTGAGGCTTCACCGCTAAATGTCACGGCATCCGCGCGATAAATTTTCGTGGCAACAGCTTCGACTTTCTCTTTTAACTTCATGTCGTCTGAATACATCAGAGTAACGTCCGGCTTTGGACCGTTTAGGATTGTTTTGACGGCATTTGCTAGGCCTTCAGCACCTTCGCCGCCTTGAGCCCAGTGTTTTGCCAAGCACATTTCAACATTTTCAGCATCACAAATTGCTTGAATTTCAGCAACTTCTGCATCTGTGTCATGAATAAAGTGATTAAGCGCAACAACGGGCTGTACCCCAAACTTTTTCATGTTCTGGATATGACGCTGTAGATTAACGCCGCCTGCGCGAACCGCCGTAGGATTTGCGTCGCCTAAATCTTTCTTCGAAACACCGCCCTGCATTTTCATAGCGCGGACAGTTGCGACAAGAACAACCGCATCAGGTCTTAGCCCTGATTGACGACATTTAATGTCGAGGAACTTTTCAGCGCCCAGATCAGCCCCAAAACCAGCTTCGGTTACAACAACATCAGCCATCTTAAGGGCCGTTTGCGTCGCAACAACAGAGTTACACCCATGAGCGATATTTGCGAACGGGCCGCCGTGAATAAATGCCAAATTATGTTCGATAGACTGAACGAGGTTTGGCTGGAAAGCGTCCTTTAGCAGAACTGTTACAGCGCCGTCAGCACCAATATCACGAACAGTGAAAGGCTTCTTGGCGTAGGTTTGACCCAAAATAATATCCCCGACACGCTTTTGCAGATCTTTCAGATCAGTGGCGAGACAGAAGATAGCCATAATTTCAGAGGCAACCGTAATATCAAAACCGTCTTGTCGTACAACACCTTGTGTCGGGCCACCCATACCAATAACGATATCTCTTAGAACGCGATCATTCATATCGACAACGCGGCGCCATGTAATGCGGCGTGGGTCAATGTTCAGCTCATTATCCCACTGAATGTGGTTATCGAGCATGGCAGAGATCAATGAGTGAGCGGATGTAATAGCGTGGAAATCACCGTTAAAGTGCAAGTTAATATCTTCCATCGGAATAACTTGAGCGCGGCCGCCGCCAGCGGCTCCGCCTTTCATACCAAAACAGGGCCCCAATGAAGGCTCACGCAGGCAAACCATAGACTTAACGCCTATACGGTTAAGGCCATCATTAAGGCCAACACTTGTTGTGGTTTTACCTTCACCAGCCGGCGTCGGCGTAACAGCCGTAACCAAGACAAGCTTACCATTTGGACGGTCTTTAATTTCGTCAATATATTCAAGCGATAGCTTAGCCTTAAAGTGACCGTAAGGCACCAAAGCTTCCGCCGGGATACCTAGTAATTTTTCTGCTAAAGGCAAAATAGGCGTCATCTTAGCCGCGCGGGCAATTTCAATGTCTGGAGCGCCTGGCGCCGGTAGATTTTGCTGTGTCATTCTTTCCTCCGAGGAAGTATTTATTAAGTAGAAAAATAATCTTTTATTCGAAACCAAAAATCCGACATATTCACGTAAATTTACGACATTACGCACTTACACACCGTATTATTTCGGTCAACCGTCTATAGCCTCTCTGCCGTAAAAAGGGTTAATTCGAATAATAAGTTTTCTAAATGTTATCAGGGAGCTAGAGACGGTTATCATTAATATGTATAATATAGAGGCAGAACCACAGCACCGCATTCAAGATGGACTTCGGGATGACGAAAATATCACCGCTTAACCGCACAAACGAGACAATCAATCATTACAGCCCAGAAGAAGTTTTTGTCTCGCCTAAAATGATACAAAAACTTAAAGATAAAGGTTTTGAACTCCCAAACCTAGAGAACATCCGAACCTATCGCCGGAAACGAGTCTTAGCAGAGATGGAAAAGCGCCGTGTGGATGCGCTATTATTATTTGACCCTATCAATATTCGCTATTCAACTGACAGCTCAAACATGCAGCTCTGGACGGCCCATAACCTAGCCCGCGCCGCATTGGTCACAGTAGACGGTCACTTCATCCTCTGGGATTTCACAAACTGCCAACATATGACCGAGCATTTACACCGTTTGAACGAAGTTCGAACTGTCGCTGGATCATTCTATTTTGAATTTGGCGATACTATAGACAATCAAGCACGTTCCTTTTGCGCAGAAGTCAAAGATGTATTGGCACAACGCGGCTTAACTGGCCCTATCGGCATTGACCGCATGGATACGGCTGTCGCTAAAGCTTTCTTTTCGGCAGAACTCGACATAGTCGACGCCATGACCGTGATGGAACATGCCAGAGTGGTCAAATCTCCGGATGAAATACTCGCCATGCGCTGCGGCGTAGAAAATTGTGACATGGCTATGGCTGAAATGGAAAAGGCCATGATGCCCGGCATGTCTGAAGTGGAATTATGGTCCATCTTGCATAAAGAAAACATCGCCAATGGCGGCGAATGGCTAGAGACTCGCATATTATCGTCCGGACCGCGGACAAATCCCTGGATGCGCGAAGCCAGCGGACGCATCATGCAAGACGGCGACATCATGGCCTTTGACACAGATATGATTGGCCTATTTGGAATTTGTATTGATACGTCCAGAACATGGCTCGTCGGTGACGCGGAAGCTAAGCCAGGACAGATAGAGGCCTATAAAATTGGCCATGAACACATAGAAACCAATGCAGAGCTATTGGCGCCAGGCGTTTCTATGCGCGACCTTACATTTAAAGGTCATGTCCTGCCCGACGCCTATCAAGCCAATAAATACTGCGTAAAAATGCACGGCGTCGGATTATGCGATGAATTTCCGAGCATCTATTATCCAGATAGCTATATTGAAGGTGCTTTTGATTACCATTTAGAACCGGGAATGGTGTTATGTGTGGAAGTATTTGCTGGAAAAGAAGATGGCCTTGAAGGCGTCAAACTAGAAAATCAAGTATTAGTCACTGAAACAGGGTTTGAAAACCTGACGACGTACCCATATGATAAACGATTAATGGGATTATCATGAAAAAAGAAGATTTAGATTTATCACAGTTTGAGCCAATCGACAGCCCCTGCAAATTGGTGTGTTCCGTCGACAAGGAAAGCGATCAGTGCTTTGGCTGTGGACGCACACCGCATGAAATAGGAATGTGGACGCTCTATACAAAGGCGGAGAGAGACGAAGTCTTAGGCTTGCTTCCTGCCCGTATGCCGCCCCTAGCGGCAAAACTTGAAGAACGCCGCAAAAAACGTCGTGTAAATAAAAGACGGCGCCCCTCACCGTCTGATTGATCCGCCATGTTTGGTCGTCAACCCATACGCGCAACGCAGCATGTCGGCTTTCTGCTGACGCCGCAATTCTCACTGATTGCTTTTACATCGGCTATCGAACCGCTCCGAGCGGCTAACCGTGTTGCCCGTCAGGAACTCTTTACTTGGGAATTATTTACGATTGACGGAAAGCCTGTTCAGGCCAGCAACGGCGTCGAATTCAACCCCAATTCTACTTTGACCGATAAAATCGTCTGCGATATTTTATTCGTCTGCTCAGGAGTTCGGTCTTATGACCATTTAAGCTCAAAAAGGTCCGGATTACTCCGGGCTTTAGCAAGACGAGGGATACCGCTTGGCAGTATGTGCACCGGGACAGTGAGCCTAGCTGAAGCGGGCCTTTTAGATGGGTATCGCTGCACAATTCACTGGGAAAATATTGAGAGTCTCGCGGAACGTTACCCAAAGCTAAATGTCATGGCGACCTTGTTTGAAGCTGACCGCAATCGTTTTACATGTTCTGGCGGCATGGCTTCCATAGATATGATGATCCATTCAATCAAACAAGATTATGGGCGTGACCTTGGCATGCGCGTGGCTGATCAAATGCTATACTCATCGGTTCGTGAACCTCAAGAACTTCAGCGTATGGCTATTGAACGCAGGACCGGCATCACCCATCCAAAATTGCTCGGTACCATCGGCTATATGGAAGCTTATATTGAATTTCCTATGGCTATTACAGAAATCGCCAAGACGATAGGCCTATCTTCCCGCCAATTAGAGCGTCTATTTCAAACAGAACTTAAAACCAGTCCGAAAAAATACTATCATAGCCTCAGGCTCGATAAAGCCAGAACCCTGCTGAGGCAAACCCCCATGTCGACTATGGAAATCGCTTTCGCGACTGGCTTTAGCTCTGTGTCTTACTTCACCAAAAGCTATAAGACGAAATTCGGATACTCACCTCGGCAAGAACGAGACAACCTCTAAGGCTAAATATCCTTCGACATAACAGAGTTCTTTTTCTTACGGCGACGGACCCGAGGATCAATTCGCAACATAAGTGCAAAAGCCCTAGGCCTGGGTATGGGAACGTAATCCCCGCTATCCGGCGCCGTATCTCGTCGTGTCCGGCGATAGGTTCCATAAACCGCTAAAACCACATGTATGGCGGCCGTGAAGACGAATAGAGCAGATGGGCCCCACTGCGTCATAACAACAGGAACAACTGACGGGCCAATAATCGAGCCAATGCCGTAGATCAGCAACAGTCCGCCATTAATAGCTATAAATTCATGGGGCTCGGCATAATCATTAGCATGAGCCGCGGACAGTCCGAAAAGCTGCATTGAAAACGCCCCGAAAAGCGCCCCGCCTAATAGCATGAACTCTGTCGAAACAGGCGCGAATTGCCAAAGGAAAATGCCCGATCCTGCAGCGCAAAGGCTCACCAAAATGAGAACCAATCGACGTCCCAATTTATCAGATAGAAATCCGACAGGCCATTGCAGTAATGCACCCGTCGCAATGACAACACTCATAAACATCGACACGACTAGAACTGGATGACCTAATTGCTGAACCATAACAGGCGCAACGCCCCAAAAGGATCCATTGGCTATACCCACAGCAAAACAGCCGGCGACGGCTAACGGCACGGTTCTAACTAATTTTTTCAAATTAAGTGAGGTTTGCGTTACAGCAATAGGCGCTTTTGACGTAGACAGAGTAATCGGGATAATGGCTAGAGCGACGCAAATAGCCACCACAGAAAACAACACAAACTCGCCAACATCGGCCATAGACAGCATGAACTGCCCGGCTGTAACCGCGCCTAAGTCTACCATACGGTAAACAGACAAGACCTGCCCCCGCGCTTCATTAGGTGTCTGTTCGTTGATCCAGCTCTCAATCAACATATAGAGCCCAGCAAAACAAAAGCCGGTAATCATTCGAAGGACAATCCAAACCGGAATATTGACAGCAAGAACATGCATCAACGTCGCGGCGGCGGTTAACGAAGACAAAGCTGCAAAAACTCTGACATGGCCGACACGTTTCACCAGATGAGGCGTACCGAGGCACCCTGAAATAAACCCTGCGTAATAAGCAGAAGTCATCAAACCAATAGCGATGACGGGAAAACCTTCAATTCCGGCTCGAACGGCAACCAGGGTGCTCAATAGCCCACCGCCTGCTAACAAAATAGCAGCTGAGATTAGAAGAGCACCGACCGAACTCAAAACAGCTCGCATGGCAACATACCTTTTAAAGCAGACGCACTGCACCTTTCCCGAAACGGGCAAAAACCGCAATATTCGCCTCTTTCGCTTTACGCAAGGCAAAAGCGGTAGGTGCGGACACAGAAACTAATATTTTTACACCTCGAAGGGCCGCTTTTTCAATAATTTCATATGAGCAGCGGCTCGACATCACAACAAAGCCTGACTCCATTGATATTTTCTCAAGCGCAAGGGCGCCTAATAGTTTATCCAGAGCATTGTGCCGCCCTACATCTTCGCGGACAATTTTTATGTCTCCGCTTAAATCAGCCCAAGCTGCGGCGTGAACTGTTCGGGTTTTGTGATTAAGGGGTTGATGGTCTGACAGATTGCTCAATGCCTTAGTGATTATAGTTTCATCTATATCGGCGGGTTCAAGCGAAACTTGAGGTAATTTTTTGAACAAAACATCAGCATTTTCGAGGCCGCAAAGACCGCAGCTTGCACTACCAATAAGATTGCGCCTTCTTTGGGTTAGATCAAGCTTTTCAATAACTTCACGACTGACTTTAAAGTGCAAGTCAACGCCAAGCTCGGATTGATGAATATCGATCGACATAATATCACTAAGATCGCGAATGATATTTTCTGTCAGAGAAAAGCCGATGGCGAAATCAGCAAGATCATCCGGCGTTGCCATCATCACCGAATAATTTCGGCGGTTAAAAACAAAAGCCACTGGCACTTCTTCTGGGATGTGCCAGCTGGCTTTTGCCTCCCCCCTGGGACTGTGAGATGAGACAGAAAATTCACGCGAGGATGCAATATCCTCACCATGAAATTTAATCTTCATTACTCGGCAGGCTCTAAAGCAATTTGACGATATCCATCAAGTTCGCTCTCATAAGTTTTTTGCCAATCGGATTTGTGATTAGCCGGCGCAACGGCGACCGCCGTCACTTTATATTCCGGACAGCTCGTTGCCCAATCAGCGTTATCCGTCGTGACAACATTGGCGCCCGTATCAGGATGGTGGAATGTGGTATAAACAACACCTGGTTGCATCCGGCTGGATAAGCGGGCCCGCAACGTAATATCTCCTTTACGAGATTTAACCGATGCCCACTGACCATCTTGAATACCGTGAACTTCAGCATCGGATGGATGTATCTCAAGCACATCCTCTTCATGCCAATCAGAATTTTCTGTCCGGCGAGTTTGCGCGCCAACATTATACTGTGACAAAATCCTACCAGTTGTAAGAAGAAGCGGGAACTTGCGGTTGGTTTTTTCAGTGGTCGGCACATATTCCGTTGGAATGAACTTCCCTTTACCGCCGACAAATTCACTAACATGCATAATTTCTGCGCCGTCTGGATTGTCGTCATTGACAGGCCACTGCAAGCTGCCTTTTTCATCCAGTAACTCAAAGGTCACATTGGTAAATGACGGCGTCACATCGGCAATTTCGTCCATGATTTCAGATGATGAGTTAAAGCCCATGTCAAAGCCAAGCGCGCGGCCTAGATCTTGGGTTACTTCCCATTCCTGCTTACCGGTTGCTGACTTCATCACAGGCCTAACGCGGTTAATCCGGCGCTCAGCATTAATAAAGGTCCCATCTTTTTCAAGAAACGATGTGCCTGGTAGAAATACGTGAGCAAACCGCGCGGTCTCGTTCAAGAACAAGTCTTGTACGATTAGCATATCAAGAGACTTAAGCGCCGCTTCAACGTGGTGCGTGTCGGGATCAGACTGCGCCACATCCTCGCCCTGAATATACATGCCTTTATAGGTACCGTTAACCGCTTCATCAAACATGTTTGGGATGCGGTAACCCGGTACATTATCGAGCTTAGCATTCCACTTTGTTTCAAATATTTCGCGGACAGAATCATCAGCAACGGAACGATAGCCAGAATATTCGTGGGGGAAAGAGCCCATATCACAGGCGCCCTGTACATTGTTCTGACCGCGCATTGGATTAACACCAACACCCGGGCGCCCAATATTGCCGGTGGCCATAGCAAGATTCGCCATGCCCATAACCATGGTTGAGCCTTGCGAGTGCTCCGTTACGCCAAGGCCGTAATAAATGGCAGAGTTCTTAGTTGTCGCAAACAGGCGCGCAGCCGCAATAATATCAGCGGCAGGTACGCCCGTTATCTCGGCGACATTTTCAGGGCAATTTGCCTCATTCAATATAGTGGCTTTCCAATCCGCGAAGCTATCCATATCACAACGCGACTTGACAAACTCTTCATCAATCAAGCCTTCTTTGGCTGCTACATAGGCAAATGAATTGACCAAGGCCACATTCGTACCTGGACGGAGCGGCAGATGATAATCTGCCTTAATATGAGGCGTCTTCACAAGTTCAATAGCGCGAGGGTCCGCAATAATAAGCTTTGCGCCCTGACGTAAACGGCGCTTCATTTGCGAGCCAAAAACCGGATGAGCATCTGTTGGGTTTGAGCCAATTATCATGATGCAATCGGCTTCCATCACACTGTCAAAATTTTGTGTACCAGCTGACTCACCGAACGTTTGCATCAAACCATAACCTGTCGGTGAATGACAAACGCGCGCGCACGTATCAACGTTATTATTGCCAAAACCTTGGCGAATAAAGCGCTGAACAAGCCAAACCTCTTCATTTGTACATCGGCTGGATGTAATACCACCAACGGCTTTGACGCCATATTTTTCTTGCGCAGCTTTTAGGCCATCAGCCGAATATTTATAAGCTTCGTCCCAACTGACTTCACGCCATGGATCTGTAATTTTTTCACGTATCATCGGCTTGGTGATACGGTCTTTATGGGTTGCGTACCCAAAGGCGAAACGCCCTTTGACACAAGAATGTCCATGGTTGGCTTTACCGTCTTTGTAAGGGATCATACGAATGACTTGATCACCTTTAAGCTCGGCTTTAAAGGAACAACCAACGCCGCAATAAGCGCACGTCGTCAGAACTGTGCGATCTGGAACACCGTGATCGATAACGGATTTTTCTTGAAGCGTCGCCGTTGGACATGCCTGCACACAGGCACCGCAAGATACGCATTCCGAATCCATAAATTTTTCGCCCATGGACGCAGAGATTTTCGAATTAAAGCCCCGGCCTTCAACGGTTAGAGCTAGAGTGCCCTGAACTTCATCACAGGCCCGGACGCAGCGTGAACAAACAATACATTTGCTTTCATCAAAGGTGAAATACGGGTTTGATTCGTCAAGCGGCGCATGGTTATGGTTTTCACCATCATAGCCATAGCGTACTTCGCGAAGGCCAACGGCGCCGGCCATATCCTGAAGTTCGCAATCGCCATTATCCGAGCATGTCAAACAATCAAGCGGGTGATCAGAGATATAAAGCTCCATCACGCCTCTACGAATTTTAGCGATTTGGTCGTCTTGCGTTATAACTTTCATACCTTCAGAGGCAATCGTCGTACATGACGCGGGCGTTCCGCGCATGCCTTCGACTTTACAAACGCAAAGCCTACAAGATCCAAAAGCATCAACACTATCTGTCGCGCAAAGCTTTGGGATTGGAATACCAGCTTCAACGGCGGCGCGCATAACCGATGTACCCTCGGCAACGGTTACTTCGTGCCCGTCAATTTCGAGCGTGACTTCTTTATCGGACTTGACTGCTGGAGTCCCGAAATCTGTTTCTTGTAATAATGCCATTGTCTTACTCCGCCGCTTCTTTGCGGCCCATGAACTCTTCTGGGAAATGCTGAATAGCTGTTTTCACTGGTAGAGGCGTCAGGCCGCCCATAGCGCAAAGCGATGCGCTTTCCATCAAATCACATAGGTCTTCGAGTACTTCGAGATTTTTTTCGACCTCTTCGCCCGCAGCAATTTTATCGAGGGTTTCCTTGCCGCGCACAGCACCAATCCGGCACGGCGTACATTTACCGCAGCTTTCGATCTCGCAGAATTCCATGGCGTAACGTGCCATATCCATCATTTTAGTGGTGTCATTATACACAACAAGACCGCCATGACCAATCATGCTACCAGCTTCGGCCATGCCTTCATAACTCATTGCTACATCAAACGCGTCCGGCGTTACATACCCGCCGAGCGGTCCGCCAGTTTGGATCGCTTTAATCGGACGGCCAGAACGTGTGCCGCCGCCAAAATCATTGACTAACTGACCAAGCGTAACACCGAAGGCTTTTTCGACTAGACCGCCGCGCGCAATATCGCCCGCGAGCTGATATGGCTGCGTGCCTTTAGAGCGTCCCTGTCCGTAATCAGCATAGGCCCTAGGGCCTTTTGCCATAATGATAGGCACAGTCCCTAAAGTCAGAACATTATTCACAATCGTCGGCTTACCGAAAAGACCGCTAATGGCTGGAATTGGCGGCTTAACTTTCACTTCGCCACGTTTGCCTTCTAGGCTTTCCAGCATGGAACTTTCTTCGCCGCAAATATAAGCACCAGCACCAATACGAACATGAAGTTTAAACCGCGGTGAACCATCTTCATTATGTCCGGATAATCCGGCGCCTTCCCAAATTTCTATGGCTTTACGCATAGTTTTGATCGCGTGCGGATATTCTGATCGAATATAAATATATCCCGTATCTGCCCCAATTCCTAAACTACCAATGATCATGCCTTCTATAAGGCAAAAAGGATCGCCTTCCATCAGCATACGGTCTGCAAAAGTTCCGCTATCGCCTTCATCGGCGTTGGCGCAGAGGTATTTTTGTCCTTCAGGCTGAGCTAGCGCGGTGCGCCATTTGATGCCAGCCGGAAAACCTGCGCCGCCGCGGCCGCGAAGACCAGATTCAAAAACTTCATCAACGATTTCGCTCGCTGTCATTTTCAAAGATCGTTTAAGACCTTCAAGACCACCATTGGCCTCATAATCAGAAAGACTGAGCGGATCGATAATACCAACGCGAGCAAATGTCAGACGTTCTTGATTGGCTAAATAAGGCATATCTTCCGTAAGGCCGTGACCAAGTTCATGATCAGCTCCCGAGAGCATACCAGCGTCAATTAATCCATCGATATCAGACACGAAAACAGGCCCGTAAGCAACGCGACCTCGCTTTGTTTCAACTTCAACCATCGGCTCTAGCCATAACATTCCGCGAGACCCATTTCGGATCACCTTAACATCATCGCCGCCCTTAACCGCAATCGCTTTTGCTACGGCATCAGCGCCCATAGAAAGAGCTGCCGCATCACAAGGAACATAAACCTTAACAGTCATTACGAGTCACCTTTATGAGCATTGGAAATTTCAACAAGACGATCCAAATCAACACGGCCATAAAGCTCGTTATTGACCATGACAGCGGGACCAAGAGCGCAATTACCAAGGCAATACGTCGCTTCAAGCGCCGTCGTAATAGATTCGCCCCCTAGGGTGGTTTTAAAATGGCTTTCCGCTTTTTCGATCAATTCATTCGCGCCAACGGCCTGACAGGCTTCGGCCCGGCAGATTTTAAGGGTTTGCTTAGCGCCCTTCTTTTTCTTGAAATCATGATAAAAGGTCACAACGCCATGAATTTCAGCTCGGGAAATATTGAGCGCATCCGCAATAGTTCGAAGAGCGCCATCAGACAAAAAGCCTTTAACTTCTTGTACTTCATGGAGTATTTCTAGGAGTTCAGCGGGTGCATCGCTATGTTGCGTACAGATATCCCGCGCGGTTCTATCTTCTATTGTGTTTAACAAGGTTGCCATGCAGACCTCACTCCCGTTTTGCGCTTTTATAACATATGCTTATGGTCGACGTCTACTTCGACTGTAATAAGATGCAAGTTGATAGGTGAACTATTAGATATAGAAATCTTATCTAATACCCATATAAATACTGGGCAAAAGGCTAGCTGTTTTCCTTGAGTAAATTCCGAGCCACCCACTTGTGAATAACATGGGTTGGGCCGTCCATAACAGGGGAAAATTTGCCGCCATCAAATTTCACGCCATGATGCGCATTTTGCATGGCTTCGACGACGTCAACATTTTCAGAGAATACGCTTTGCCAAAGGCGAGCATTACCGCACATTCCGGCCTGCGTAAAAAGGCTCAAGGGTATTCAATATTCATTAGAACTATTGATTACACTAATTAAGCCAAACTAGGTTTGGCGATTGCAAAATATAATATTATAGCCGCCGAAAGGGGAATAAAATGCACGATTCAAGACTGCTCTACGGCAAAACCGTCCGCAAACGTATCTTATCTGAGGTTAAATCCCGCGTAAAAGCGGCGCGCAAGTCTCATAAACTCGGACGCCTTGTTTCAATTTCCATTGGACAGGAAGATGATATTGACATCTACATCAGAGGCCAAGCCCGCGCTGCTGAAAAGCTTGGCATACCCTTTGACGCCCAGTTTTGGCCAAAAGATATAAGCCAGGCCGAGTCGAAATCTCGCATTACGGCAATGAATGATGACAATGACGTCCTCGGCATCATCCTACAACGCCCGACGCCGCCGCATATCCATGTTCGATCATTACAATCAGCCATTCACCCCCTGAAAGACGTTGAGGGTATGAACCCGGCCTCTATAGGGAATATCGTATATGATGACCTTGCGCTCGTGCCCTGCACGGCCGCCGCGTCCGTTGAGCTTATCAAAGAAACAGGTCTTGACCTTAAAGGCCTTGAAGTCGTTATGGTCGGGCACTCGGCCATCGTTGGTAAACCTGCAGCCTTTTTACTCATGGCTGAAGGCGCAACAGTAACAGTTTGTCACCATATGACCCGTTCCGTCGCCGCGCACTCACGCCGAGCCGATGTTGTGATTGTCGCTGTAGGGAAACCCAATCTTATAGGCGCAGACATGGTCAAACCCGGAGCCGCCGTGATTGATATCGGTATAAATCAGATCACAGATGAAACGGGCACGTCCAAGATAGTCGGTGATGTGGATACCGATGCCGTGAAAGATGTCGCGAGCTGGGTCACACCTGTTCCAGGCGGCGTTGGTCCAATGACAATTGCAATGCTAGTTGAAAATACAATTGAAGCAGCAGAAAAATTTGGATAATACTATTT
>JABABK010000058.1 GCA_014238285.1 Hellea sp. | reverse complement strand
TCACGAGGCTCTTCTGTGCAAAGGCGGGCTATTTCGGCGCGCTCAAAAGACTTACCCACCAAATATTTAGCACCCTTAGCAACTTCGACCATAGACGGAAATTCACCAGAACACTGCAGCGCGATATCACAACCCGCCGCCAAAGCTCGTTTGGTTAGCGTTGTTAGATTTCCGGACAAGGCCTTCATATCCAAATCATCACTCATGAGAAGGCCATCAAATCCAATTTGTTTCCGGATAACGATATCAATGGCTTTTTTCGACAATGTCACTGGCCGCACTTGATCTATGGCCTCTAGCACAACATGGGCCGTCATTGCCATTGGCGCAGTATTTAGAGCCTTAAAGGGCTGAAAATCAGTTTCCCCCAACACCCAAAGCCAATTGGGAATACGCGGCAAGGCCAAATGACTATCAACCATCGCCCGGCCATGACCAGGGATATGCTTGATGACCGGTGCAACACCGCCGGTCATAAGACCAGCCATGGCGGGCTGCGCCAAATCTATAACTTGGCCTGCATTCATGCCCAGCGCACGGTCTGAAATGATAGGATCGGCGCCCTCTACAGGGATATCTAACACCGGCGCACAGTTGGCGTTAATGCCGAGCGCCCTAAGATCAGCCGCAATTAAACGGTAATGTAAAAATATCACGCGGCGAACTCTCGCCGGATCATGGGCATAATCAGATGCCACATAAGCTAGGCTCGGATAGTCGTTCCAATGAGGCGGACGCAAGCGCCGAACCCGACCACCTTCTTGATCAATAAAGATCATACAGTCACGCCCAACACTTTCTCTTAGAGAATTTGTTAGCGCCCTTACCTGCTCAGGCGTTTCAATATTGCGCCCAAAAAGAATAAACCCCCAAGGGTTTACATCCCGAAAAAATGTTTTTTCGGCGGCGGTCAGCCGGGTCCCCTGAAGACCGAATATGACCGCCATTTGCTTCATTTAGTCGTCACGAAACAGGATTGCTTACGGGCTTGCAATTGATCACAGACTCGCTTTGCAACGGCTTTATCGGCCATGCCAGCTAAACGAACCCGATAATAAATACCTTTATTCGGCACGGATGCTCTGATGATATCGGCATAACTGCCGCTCGGCATGATAGCTTTATGACTTTTCTGGATTTTGATCCATGCACTATCAGCATCCGCTTGGCTTCGAAGCGAAGCTAGCTGGACGACATACCGGCTATCGCCCGTCGATGAGACTGGCGGTTTCACAATAACAGGCGCTGGCTTTGACACTGTTTTAGTCGGTGTCTCTACCTCTACCCGGTCGCGAACTTCAATATCTACACTGCCCGGAAGTTTCATAGGCTCTTCCGCTATTTCGGTCATTTTAACGTCGCCGTCTTTATTGGTTCCGTTCATGACATCGTAAACTTCCATGCCCTGATTAGGCGCAATTTCTCCGCCCGGACTTTCAGGCTCGACTTTATAGGGTGTCGTATCTGCTAAAATTTTAGGCGCATCTCCACGGTCACGGACTCCTGGCTGATAAACTTTAAACAAGAACACCAAAGCGGCGAGCAAAACCAATACGGTAAGACCTAACAGCCAAATACCTTTTCGACCTTCATATCCTTGGACATCAAAGGGTACGAGTTCCTCATCGGCGTGAGGATCTGGTCTGTAATATTCTTCATGATCCTGTGTCATGGATTTTTCCTTGCGGCTGGCTATCAGCGGCCGAATCAGCGATCCGAAGTGATAGACTTCAACATATTGTCGTCATTTTCCAGTCAGGAGAATAGCGCGGCAAAGTTAACTGTATATAAACCTTATAAATAACCTGCGACAGAAAACAGCTTTTTATGCTCAGCAATGGCGAAATCATCCGTCATAGCTGCGATATAATCGCAAACAACCCGAGCTGTGATAAGGTTATTCGGTCCGGCGCATGCCTGCTGAATCTCTGTCGGCAAAATAGATGGGTCCTGAATAAACAACTCGAACAGCTCGCTTACCACGCGTGAGGCCTGCCCCATCATACGGTTGACCTTGTAATGGCGGTACATATTTTCGTACAAAAACTTACGAAGCGGCGCTTCTTGGGTTCTAAACTTAGCTGAAAACGTAATAACGGGATGATCAAGTGCTCTGATATCGTCAGCGCTTTTTGGATCAGCCACCTCAAGCCTTTTTGTCGACTCTGCCAGAACGTCGCGGATCATATAACCAATCAAATCCCGAACGGCTTCGTGGATGGCGCGATTTTCCGTCGTCTCAGGATACCTCTCCCAAACATCATCAAATGCCTCTTTGACTAAAGGGACTGAGGCTTTGATATCTTCTACGGAAAACAACCCTGCGCGAAGTCCGTCATCAATGTCATGATTGTTATAGGCAATATCGTCCGCAATGGCTGCTACCTGCGCCTCCGGTCCGGCGTAAGTGGTCAGCTCCAGACGCTCCCAATCTTTAAGAGCGGTTAAAGCCCAAGGTAGATCGTCTGAACTCTCACCCGGTTTCAAAACAGGACCATTATGCTTAGCGATACCCTCCAAGGTTTCCCAAGTTAGGTTCAAGCCGTCAAATTCGGCGTAACGCCGCTCCATATCCTCTACGATCCGTAAAGTCTGGGCATTGTGATCAAATCCGCCATAAGGCGCCATACATTCCGCTAATGCTTCTTCGCCGGAATGACCAAAAGGCGGATGGCCCAAATCATGAGCTAGCGCCAAACATTCCGACAGATCCTCATCAAGCCCCATAACCCGAGCGATAGAACGGGCGATCTGAGCAACTTCAAGCGAATGGGTCAGGCGCGTCCGGTAATAATCGCCTTCGTGGGATACAAATACCTGTGTCTTGCCTTTTAAGCGCCGAAAAGCGCTACAATGGATTATGCGATCTTTGTCCCGCTGATATGGGCTTCGCTCAAGGCTGATAGACTGTCCTATACGGCGACCGCGGCTATTATACGGGTCAGACGCATAGACAGCGCGCTCCCGCATGGATAAATATTTTTCCAACCCTAACACTCCGCCGTTTGATTCTCAGCTCAAGAGCCCTATATAGAGTGACGGAAGGAAAAGGATAGACCAATGAGCGACACAATTACTGACACCGCCACTCAAGCTGGCGTCACACTAAGCGCCTCTGCCGCGCAGCAGATCAATGTGATTATGTCAAAACGCACAGAAGGCCTATTCCTACGCGTGGCTGTCGAAGGCGGCGGATGTTCCGGTTTTCAATATAAATTTGATTTTGCTGACGCGCCTGAAAACGATGACATCGTGCTTGAGCGTGACGGCGCGAAAGTTCTAATCGACACGATGAGCCTCGAATTCCTAGGCGGATCAGAAATCGACTATACGCGCGAACTGATTGGGTCGGCTTTCAAAATTCATAACCCGAACGCCACTGCCGCTTGTGGATGCGGCACCAGCTTTTCAGTTTAGGTACTCACCCCTTAGGTGGATTAGGCCGGGTTAAAAGGAACGCAGCAACCATTCCGAGAACTACAATCTGAATGACTAAAATTCGAATGGGTACTCCCAAACCCCATGACAAAACCAGAATAGCAATCATGGATATCACGCTGGTATATTTAGCCTTTTTACTTATTGCGCCATGAGTCTGCCAGTTTTGAATCAGCGGGCCAAACACTTTATGTTCTAAAAGCCAAGCATGTAGCTTTGGTGATGACCGGGCGAAAGCAAATGCAGCGACTAATAGGAAAACAGTCGTCGGCATTAGGGGCAAGACAGCCCCAATAATAGCCAATCCTACACAAAGAACACCCAAACATAGCCAAGCAAGGCGTTTGGGTGAGTATTTGTGCGTGGGTTTCATTTGATAATAATATTCAAGCTATGATTTATTCGTCTATCCACCCTAGCGGCATGTAGAAGAACAGACAACTGATTGCTTGTCTAGGTAGCGTACTCATAATGAAGTCACCAAGAATGACTAAATTTCACTCGATATCAGCACCAAATTTTTATAGGAGCTTGTCACAGCGTATTTAGGCAATAATGGTATGCTAATTACATAGGAATAAGTCATATTAACTTCAGCGAAACTCTCGCCATAACGATTTACTCTACTCACTGACAACGCAATATCCTGTGGATTCACATATCCATATTTACCCTGATACAATGATAAAAGTTCATTATCAGAAGGGTCAGTCATTAGCTTAACTTGCCGTGACGCTTCCTGAAAATTGTGATTGAGTTCAGTCGCGTTATTATAAAATAGACCATATTGGAAACAGCCAAACATCAACATTAAGACAATCGGAAAACACAAAGCCGCCTCAATAGCGCTTGCCCCCGTTTCATTCTGAACATATAATTCGAAACGACGTTTTAACGGGGCTAAAATCATCATTTGACACGAGTTTGCATGTGGGTCGTTATGACCTGTGAATGCCAAATTCCATCTATATCTTGAGAAAAGACAACTTCCACTAATTCTGAAGCTTGTTTACCATCTGCACAAACAGCGCTGCACATGTCTTCGGACAAATTCGTAGGCGTTTTGATATAGTAACCAGCATACTCATCTTCTGGAAAGGCAGGTTCCCCGTCATCTGTACTGCCACCAGAAGCGCCTTCAATAATACATCCGCACGTGGCTATAATCGATAAATCGGATTGCCCAATTAACCGCCCATATGAATCGCCCATAATATTGCGAAGAATGACTGCGTCTCGCCCCCCATTTACAACGTATTCAATGCCGCTATCTGCAGCCCGGTTCATTTTCTGCAAAGTGTGTACCTTGAGGCCCAGATCAACAGATGGGAGAAAAATGCAAATCAAAATAGGTGTAACGATAGCCGTTTCAACCGCAATTGCACCTCTCTTTGAGCGAATATATCTTTGTATAAACGACCGCATAATTATTCCACCAAGGCAATTCTTGATGCGCCTGGACCAAAAATGTCAGATGTACCAGCTGGGTCGCAATTGTTCTTAAAACCAGAATTTCCGTTAAAACTTATGCGATAAGCAACGAGTTGCGTGCACTCTGTTGCATTAGTATCTGCACCCCCGACATAATCAATATCGAGAGTCGGCAAATAAATAGCCCCGTAAACGGACATGTCTGCATTACCGTTTAATTTCCATTCCGTGTTCGACATTGTGTTTCTGTCAGCATACATCGCGATACCCGCATAATCACCGCTATTAGGCGCAGAGATATCAAATCCATTTCCGCCATTAATATTGGACAGCTCAGCATTGTTTCTAAAAATTAACGTAACATCGTCACCCGTAACAAATCCGCCATTGCCGAATTTTAACTCAGTACTATTAAAAACATAGGTTCCGGGCTCTAGGTTTATTGTATTTTTCAAATCAATTTTATTGTCACACATCTTAACCGTACCGCCATTTGGATCAGGAAAAGTCATGGTAGCATGCTTACCGTGACCACTGGTTGATACGTAATCACAAGGGTAGGCATCAATATTTTCAGGGACATCTACATCAGCATATGGATCAACAACAGGTGGTTTATTAGACAATGGATCAGGACAATCACTGAATACTTTTGGTTTCGATCCTCCAATGTCAGTTACACCCGAAGAAGACGCGCAAGCCGCTGTAAGTTCAGCCGCCCCAAAAACCTCAAAAGCCGGATCTCCTGTTGAATTAGCGTGCAGACTACAATTCTCTGTGGTAATATCTACAGATCCGCCAATTGAAATTCCTGTCCCTGATGACGCAAGTGCGAGAACACAGGCTTTGACACTTTCACTGCCCAGCTTAACGACTGCTGTAACCTCAGTTATGAGCGGATCATCAAAGAAGAACCTGGAAAAAAAGGTTGGTATTTCTTGCGCTATAGTGACTTGAACGGCATCTTCCCCGTCAAAACTACCACCGACAGGAGGAATATTGGTTGTCAGAACACCTATGGCGGGATCAAAAGTGTTATCAAGAGCATCCGCATAAGCTGCCATTTTAGACTCTGGGGAATTTTCTTCCTGCATGAACTGATAAGCTCCGGCAATCGCAGCCATATCCACAGTCGCCTGAAGATCCGCCTTTTTCAAACGCCAATAACCTACTTCCGTCATTAGGATGATAGCCCCAATGATTGCCGGAAGAGATACAGCAAATACAACGGAGGTTGCGCCGGTTTTATCCCCGAACAATCCCCGCAATTTTGATACAATCTTATGGTTTATTAAATATCCCACGCGGCCAACTTTCATACATCCCTAACAAATTTTAACGGCTAAACCTAAAACTTGCCCTAAGGAATAATCTTAACAAATAGTAAAAGTCCGCTCAGGTCTGACGAATAGATATACAAAATTAAGAATTATTTTTTCAATTAATTTCATTTTGTAAAACAGAAAAGCTCACAATCTCCCCCTTTATTTTCTTAACGTATAAGTCCATATAATGAGTCAAATCGATTGGGTTCTGAATGCGACTACATACGTCATCGACGAATACACCGGAAGCTGAAATCAAACGTCCGCCATTAGGGTTGGCACTTGGCGGCGGTGTTGCCCGGGGCTGGGCGCATATCGGGGCACTTAAAGCACTAACTGAGGCTGGCATTAAACCGGACATTATTGCCGGCACATCGATCGGCGCTCTTGTCGGCGGTGTCTACTTAGCTGGTAAACTCGACATTTTAGAAAGCTGGGCTCTTGCGCTCAATCGACGCCGCATGATGAGCTATATGGACATTCGCTGGGGTGGCTCTGGCCTGATGCGAGGTGATCGCCTTGCCCGTGTTTTACGGCACTATCTTGGCGGCGTGAATATAGAAGATCTTGACCGCAAATACGCAGCTGTAACTTGCGATCTGCGGACGGGTTACGAAGTTTGGCTACAAAAAGGTCCGATTGTGCCTGCGATCCGAGCCTCCTACGCCCTGCCAGGTGCTTTTGATCCCGTGAAAATTGATGGCCGCTACATGATTGACGGTGCACTGGTGAATCCTGTTCCTGTTTCCGCTTGCCGCGCCCTTGGCGCTCACATGGTCATTGCCGTCAGTCTTAACGGCGATGCCTTTGGCCCCATTGGTAGCTCCCACGAACTCGACATTGATGACGACAAACCGGATATGATTGATCCGTTTCATTTGGCTAGTCAGTCGATCAACAAACTTCGTCCTGACCGTCTACTCCTCAAAAGCATGATGGGAACTTCATCTAAGGGGAAATCCCCGAAACTAGGATCCGTCATGATGAGCTCACTGAATATCGTCATGGACAGAATTTCACGATCTCGCCTTGCTGGCGATCCACCTGATGTATTCGTCGCTCCCAGAATAGGACACATTGGCATGATGGAATTTACCAAAGCCGAAGAACTGATCGAACGCGGCTACCGCGCCATGCAGCACGAAATACCTCTGATACAATCAGTTATAGAGGTTTTAAGCCAAATACCCTCGGGCAATAACGCCTAAGGCGAAATACCTGCCCCATATTGAGATTTTGAAGTTTTTTCGCCTCTTAGGAGCAAACCCTATTTTCTGGCATGAATATCGCTAAAAAAAGGCATGTCGACTCGTCTACATAGTGGTCCATTTGTGGCCAATGACAATGCGCCCGCTTATGGCGTACCGCGCGGTGATGCTGTGGGGTTCAACGCTTTGCTACGAGAACGACAAAACGCGGCGCTTTACGGAGACCCTCAATCGCCTGAAACCAGCCATCAGAAATACGGATTTTGGCTATCAATAATGCTCTGGGCAGGATTTGGGTTAGGCTTGATTTGGTCCTTTTACACCAGCCAATCCGTCGGCATTCGAATTTTCAGCGCAATAGGCCTGATTTGGTCTGGTCTTTGGACACGTTACCTTGCCATAGATCATAAATATCCAAGATTTGCCGAAGTTAGTCTCCTAAGCACTTTATTAGCGTCCATCGGACTGATGGTAACGGCCACCATGCAATTAGGCTTTCCCATGACATTACCCGGCGGGTTATGCTTCTTCATGGCCGCTGCGCTCACTGTATCCTGGGTTAACCAGTCACATATCGCGCTCATCGCTGCCATCAGCGCAGGCCTATTATGGGCGGCGCTTCACATAGATGGTTATCTATCGTCTGGCATTTATGCCCTTGCCATACCGGCTTTATGGGCTGGTATGATCCTCCAATCCATCAAGTTAAAATCCAGTCTTGGCATCATAGCCAGCGTGATCATCAGCTATTTGTGGCTCGCAGGCAGTGCAGGCCAGGCATTTAATGAGGGGCAAATCACGCCTTTATTTCTAGCGGCAGGCGCTGTCGTTATGGGCACACTTCATTACCGAGGGGCCAAAGCGGCTGAAGATGAAGGCATGCCCCATACATCTATTCACGTCATATTTGGCTGGATATTAGCCATGACCGGCATGATAGGCCTCGCCAATTACGCCGTAAATCCGCTTCAACCAATCTGGGTCGACAGCCAAGACAACGCGCAATTAGCCCGCCTTGCATGGGCTGCCGTCATGTTATTTGCCCTATGCATTGTATTCTTCACAGGCCTTATACGGCGCAAACATAAACGTATGAGCCTAGCTGGCGTTAGTCTTACAACGCTTCTTTTGGCCCTTATTCCTCTAGCTCTGTGGTTTGAAGAACCTCTGATCACGGCCTTCACAGAAACGACAGGCCTGCCATTATACCCTCATATTGGGTTATTCTTGTTTGGTGCTATTGCTGGTAACGTTTTATTCTTCATCGCCAATAGTTTCAGACGTGGCCGCTTCATTCATGTCATTGTCGGCCTCGGCGTTACGATACTCATGGTAAATTTTGGCAATGGCCTAGAGCTGCAATACTCTGAGAACTGGATAATCTGGGCGCTAGGGTTTGCCGGGTCGGTCATTGTCACTCTACTGGCACTAGAACCGCAGCTCGAATCTGAGAATGATGCGCCTCGGAACAGTGTGAGCAGCCGATGAGCCGTGCTAGAACATTATCAGCCACTGTCTTAACAGGTATATTACTGGCAGGGTTTCCGCTCCTAGCCATAGCCCGTCACAGCTATATCGAAGACCAAGACATCCGCTTCTCAGTGCCTTCAAACATATCGCCTCGCGCCGATGTGGAAAATTTTGATATCTGGTCTGACATAAACAAACTTGATCTTGATCAACTATCTGGGCCTGATGGTTTCTTAAGAGGACAAACAATCTATGTTCATTTTTCAATGGGACCGGATACAATTGCTTATCCTTTTGCGGTAACTACCCAGCGCCCGGATAATTTGGACCAGAAAGTTTTTGTAATCCGCGGCAAAGTCACAGGACGAGAAGACAACAATCTGATTATTCGTTATAATTTCGAGACATTTTTACCTTCAAAAAAAATCAAACAGCTTGTGCACAACGCGCCATCTGCGCCCGCTATGGTAGAACTCGCTGTCAGTGATCAGGGCATAGCTCGGCTTTTCGCCGTCGAAATCGACGGACAAAAATATCCTTATCGCAAAATCGAAGTTCCAGAGGCACTCGAAGGTTTTACCCAGTAAGGCGCCAGCCAAGCGCCTATCACAAACCCTCCAATATGAGCTGCCCATGAAATCGGCCCTATGAGCGGTTCTGCGAGCACCATCCCTATATTGAGCAGTACCCAGCCCAGACCATAACCAATCAGTCTGTCACGGCCGCCTATTGCCCAACCTGCCGTCGCGAACAAAGCCGACGCACCCCCTGATGCCCCCAATGCAGCCGCAACATCTGTATTTGTGGCGGCCCAGACACCCCATTGCGCAATGCCGCCCCCGATCACGCCAAGCAAAAAAATCAACCAAAATCGCAAATCTGCGCCAGCCGGCTTAAGCGCCCGAATACTGCGAACCGTAATAATTCCAAAAATCAAAATCATGGCCGAATTCATCAAAACATGGCCAAGACTTCCATGTAAAAAACCATGACCTAAAAGACTAATAATCTGGCGAAACGGTGTCACATCTGCAGCGGTTATTTCCATGGGAACAAGCAAAAAATACTCGTATAAAATCGTGCGTATCGCAGGCATTGATGCCAAAAAATGAATCACTAGGAGTGGCACAATTAGCGCCACTACGGATTTTTCCGGTATATTAAGGATAGGTTCTCTTTGTTTCATACATAAAATATAAAGATAGAACTTAAAAAAGATAGCTTGGATATTGCGCTAAAGGGCTGTCACTGATTAATTGTCGGAAATAATTTAGGTAGCGGGTTATCAAAAATCTTATGCAGCAAAACTCTGCATCATGGTATGTACAAGTCGCAGGTCAGGTCTATGGCCCCTACGACCTATCAACCATGCACGCCTTTATTCAAGAAGGTAGAATCGTTGAGGATTCAATGATATCCACACATCCGGCTAATGGATTTGATGCTGCAGGCAATTCTGAGTTCTTTCGCCCTGCGACCCCTGCTCCAGTCGCGCCTATTCAGGCCCAGCCCATCAGGCAGATTCAGCCAAAACCTACTGTATTTGTCATCATGGCAGAGATTAATTCCGAAAATGCCATGAAATTTTTACACGCCATGCAAAAACTTGGTACGGCGCAACGTATTGGCGATACAGTCTGGCTTCTTAAAACAGCTATAAGCATTGAAGATTTACAACAGCGCTTATCTGTATTGCTGAGCCGTCAAGACCGTCTTTTCATTCTGGATAGCTTTAATAATAAGCCAGCTTGGCATAATATCGGCGCTGATATGGATCAGCGCATTCGCGAACTCTGGGCCAATAATTAAAAGAGCACTTAAAGCTCTTCTAAATCCGTTGCAAATCGCTCCGCATTTTTCACATACACTTCGGCGTTTAAATGCAGCATAGCGACCTGGTTTTCGTTTAGAGTTTTAACCACCTTACCGGGCGACCCTATAACCATGGAATTATCAGGAATTTCTTTGCCTTCCGTGATCAGAGCATGAGCGCCGATCAGGCAGTTCTTGCCAATTTTCACGCCGTTCAAAACTGTGGCTCCAATACCAATCAACGTATTGTCACCAATGGTACAGCCATGCAGCATAACCTGATGCCCGACAATAACACCTTCACCAATAGAAAGCGGCATACCGGGGTCTGTATGAAGGACCGAGTTATCTTGGATATTGGAGCGGCGTCCGACCAAGATGTTTTCGTTGTCACCGCGCAAGACAGCGCCGAACCACACGGAAGCATGTTCTTCCAGCGTAACATTGCCTATAACAGCCGCCGTAGGCGCAACCCACGCTTTGTCGTGGATTTCCGGCTTTACATCACCAAGTTTATAGACAGCCATTAAGCATCGTCCAAATCCACCTGCAGGATGGAGATGTTTAAATCATAAGAGATATCATCTTTGTCTTCGTCATCAATATAAAGCAGGCCTAAGATCTCATCGTTAAGATAGACTTCTACGCTATCTTGGACTTTGCGAGGCTTGATGGAAATTGATTCCGTGCCGAAACGCTTACATAAATAATTTCGAACAGTTACAATTTGCTCAGGTGTCATAGGTGGTCTCCAAAGTGATCGCCAAGGGTTTGATCCATAGTTTCAGTTGGGCTTTTGGTACAAGGACCAGCAACCGGTTTCGCGGGGACGCCCGCAACGGTACATTTGGCAGATACTGGCTTTAATACAACAGAGCCAGCTGCGATTTTTGCATCATCGCCCACAGTTATATTCCCAAGGACACATGCCCCTGCACCGATTAGGACGCGATTACCTATTTTCGGATGACGATCTTCATCGGCCTTGCCTGTACCGCCGAGCGTTACACCCTGAAGCACTGAACAATCATCGCCCATGACGGCGGTTTCGCCCATAACAAATCCCGTCGCGTGATCGAGCATGATGCCCGATCCGATGACTGCCGCGGGATTTATATCAACGCCGAAGACTTCGGCTGAGCGATTCTGTAAATGAAACGCCAAAAGATCACGGCCAGAATTGTACAATGCATGGGCGCATCTGTGAGTCTGGATTGCCATATAACCTTTAAAGTACAAAAATGCCTGCATGCAGGTTCGGCATGCCGGATCGCGTTCTTTAACGGCTAGCAAATCTCTTGCGGCGCTTTCGACAAGCGTGTCGTCGGCTTCGATAGCCTCGCTCAAAATTCGGCGGAGCTTCAAAGATGTAAAATCACTGGTCGCCAGTTTATCAGCTAAATGGTTGACCAAAGCGCCGCCTAGCGACTCTTGTTCTAAAATAGTTGCGTGTAAAAATGATGATAGTGCAGGCTCTTTGGTAGAATACGTCGCCGCTTCTTTGCGAAGACATGACCACGCGCATTCATCCGTTTTATCATCTGTTGCAATATTCAGTTTGCCCATATCGGCCTCCATGAAGATAAAAGATAGTAACGGTTGAGACGAATGCCAAGGACATTATCGAAGATTATAGATAATAATTTCGTGAGCTTAAGACTAGCTATCCCCGTCCACGATAAGGTGGAACGCCTTGATCTGGCACCCAAAGGCTCTTCGGCTTTTCACCATATTGGTAAAATACATCGATCGGAATGCCGCCGCGCGGATACCAATAACCGCCGATCCGTAGCCAATGGGGCGTGAGTTCTTTGACCAGGCGCTGGGCTATGCCAGTTGTGCAAGCTTCATGAAAGTCGCCGTGATTACGGAAACTGCCTAGAAACAGTTTGAAAGATTTTGATTCTACAATCCATTCATTGGGGCAATAATCGATCACAAGATGGGCAAAATCGGGTTGGCCAGTTACCGGACATATAGATGTAAACTCAGGGCATGACAAACGCACCAAATAAGGTTCACTCGTCGGGCTCGGCACCCGTTCCAAAACCGCTTCATCAGGTGAGCTTGGCAATGGAGAGTTAGCGCCTAATTGCCCGAGTGTATTGTAATCTGTATCAGTCATGAGCTGCGATCTACGCTTATTTATCCGCTCGTTCAAGGATTAGATAGAGCTTCTTTTTGCATTTTTGATTTGGACCAGCTGAGCGCCATGACAAAACGCGCGCCTTTAATCTCAACATATTTATAGGTGAAATGGGATACGCATATGACGGTTAGAAGATAAGGAATTAGGTATAGGTCACCGTTTATACCCGATACAAACCACTCAGCGCCGAGAATTGGCAGCATGACTTTGGACGCAAAAATATAGAATATAACGGCGAACAGCATATGCACCATATAGACCGAATAAGAGATCATGGCGAGATATCTGAAGACGCCCCGCATCATGAATTTGGAAACAATCCCGCGATCAAACGAGAACACGAGCACAAAGACAAAAAGTACCGGCGCGACCCAGAACTGTAATTTACCTGGACAGTAAATCACAAATGCTGTGCTGCCTAAAACGGTCAGAACCTCAATGATACTGGCGGTTTTAAAACCTATTTTCGTTACAGTTTCGGAGCCTTTAATGTTTGTAAAAACATAGGAAACCACAACGCCAGTGTAAAACCCGGCAAGACATCTTAGAAATCCATAATCATGGGTGATATTCATATCTGGTTTTAGGGCTGACAAATAGACGTAAATCGCCGCGACACCTAATCCCAGCAATCCAAAATGCCAGGACTTTTTCGGCGGGACCCAAAGCAAAAAAGCAGCGAAGGTAAAATAGGCGAAAAACTCGACGCTAACAGTCCAGCTTGGCGCATTGAACGACAAGTTATCGTGCAGTCCCATAGAGTGAAATAATGTAAGGTTAGATAATAGTGTCCCCCATCCTTCATTGGCACCGGGCTGAAACGGCAATATCTCTCCGGCGTCTTGAGTCGCAAATCCAAATGCATGCATAATCAATCGAAAACAAACGAAGACTAAAAACAAACCCAAAGTGAAAAGATGTAACGGGTATAGCCGCGCAAATCTTTTCTTGAGGAACTTCGCAGCATCTACATCGCTACGAATTTTGCCCGCATAAAGCGTGAATAGAAGAAACCCGGAGAAGACAAAGAACAAATCAATGATAACGGGCCCATTCTCGAAAAAGGCAGAACCGTTAATAAAGCTTGGCCAATAGGTATGATAAATCGCAACGAAAAGCGCCAATAACCCGCGAAAACCATCGAGTGCACCAAAATACATGGGCGATTGTGATCGTGCAGTGTTATATTTTGGGGCAATTGCCACGTATTTCTCCTCTGAAGCTTGGACCATTCAAGAATGGTGCCTTTTCGCCTCAGAGAAGAGTAATAATTAGGCTTTTCTAGTGGTTGTCACTTAAACTTAGAAAAACGCCTGAATACCTGTCTGGGCCCGACCCAGAATAAGTGCGTGAATATCATGGGTGCCTTCATAAGTATTGACGGTCTCCAGATTCATTGCGTGACGCAGAATATGATACTCTTCTGAAATGCCATTTCCGCCGTGGATATCACGCGCAACCCGAGCAATATCAAGAGCTTTGCCGCAATTATTACGCTTCATCAAAGAGATAGATTCAGGGGTCCAAGCACCGGCATCAAGTGCGCGGCCAAGGGCCAAAGAGCCTTGCAATCCAAGCGCGATTTCAGTCTGCATATCCGCAAGTTTCTTTTGTACAAGCTGCGTCGCTGCAATCGGCTTGCCAAATACGATACGTTCCATAGCGTAGTCACGGGCTGCGTGCCAGCAAAACTCAGCCGCACCCATAGCGCCCCAGCTAATGCCATAGCGAGCTTTATTCAGGCATGAAAACGGTCCGCGTAGACCCGATACATTTGGCAGGATGTTCTCTTCAGGGACGAAGCAATCATCCATGGCTATTTCGCCCGTGATTGAGGCGCGTAATGATAATTTGCCTTTAATTTCTGGCGTGCTCAGACCCTTAAAGCCTCGCTCCAAAATAAAGCCGCGAATTTTACCATCAAGCTTGGCCCAGACCACTGCCACATCGGCAACCGGTGAATTGGTAATCCACATTTTTGATCCGTTTAAAACATAGCCGCCATCAGCTTTTTTAGCTGTTGTTCGCATAGCGCCCGGATCAGAACCGCCGTCGGTTTCCGTCAGCCCAAAACAGCCAATCCATTCGCCGGACGACATCTTTGGTAAGAATTTTTTCTTCTGTTCTTCAGAGCCAAAAGCTTCAATAGGGTACATAGCCAGTGAGCTTTGAACAGACATCATGGAACGATACCCGCTATCGATACGTTCAACCTCACGGGCCACAAGACCGTAGACAACGTGACTAGCGCCAATGCCGCCATATTCTTCAGCGACCATCGCGCCGAGCAGGCCAAGTTCACCCATCTCATTGAAGATCTCACGGTCAAACCGCTCTTCACGATAAGCTGACATGACGCGCGGCATGAGCTTATCATTGCAATAAGCCCGCGCCGTATCGCGGATCATGCGCTCGTCTTCGGTAAGCTGCATATCCAGGAATAATGGGTCTTCCCAATTATGTTTTAAATCTGATGTGTGATCAGCCATTTTACTATCCTTTTAATACTCTTTGTCGTTGTTCAAATATGCCCATAGACAGGATGATAGGGTCATCTTCCTGACGAGCTTTGAAAGATTCTTTACTGCTTATGCCGTCCCAATTCATGGCAATCAAGCTTTGTGCGACGGGCGCGCCAATGGTTGTTCCTGGGCCTAAAACGATGAAAACATCCGGCGCAAATTCTTTGGCGGAATTTTGGATTGCCTTAGAGAAATCATAGGTTTCGTTGATCTGTCGTCCCAGGGTATATTCGTATAAATCCAGCGCGTTAGTTCCAAACGGATTCCAAACATTGCCAAGCCCATCAATCATAGGGATTTTGGGTCTGTCGATTAAATCAGAGCCGAGTTGTTCACGGGCAAGCGGGACGCAGTGATCCAGCAATGACGAGTGAAACGCGCTGTGGCCCCTGATCTGAAACGGGAATCGGTCATCTTTTGGAAGCTCAGATAGCAAGAATTTAATGCCAGCATCATTTGCGGCAAGTACCGCCATGCCACCCAAATGGATCGACATAGAGACAAACAAGTCATCATCTTGCGCGGCCTTTTGCATAGCAGCGTCTAAGGCGTCTTTTTTTGAAGGGTCTAGCTTCCAGTTCTCATCAAGGAGCAAGAAAACCACCTGACCACCCTGCCCGTTTTCGGTCATGATGCTGCCCATTGTATTAACCAGCATTGCAGCGTCCTGAACATCCATCGCCCCCCCTGCGGCCAGCGATAAATACCAGCCCATAGAGTTACCTGTTACGCCGACAATGTCATATTGGTCACGGTCAATGGCCATAAAATCAGCAATAGCGCAGGCATAAATTAGCAAAGACGCGTTATCTCCGCGCCCATGTTGCGAGGGCGAAAACTTCTCGGCCTTATCTAGCTCGGTGATCGGCGATTGGCCTGCTTCTTTGCGAACTTCATCAATCATACGCAGATATTCATATTGATCGCCGTGGAAACGGTGCAAATAGCCAAGCTCCGGCGCGTTATATGTGCCGCGGCCTGGGCAGACAACAATAGCAGTTTTGCGGGCGCTCATAACAAAGCCTCCATAGCCGCTTTGATATCGTCCTCGCTCGGCAGGACTTCATAGGCCGCATTCCCAAGAGGGATAAAGCTATCATGGCCTGTAATTCGGCTAATCGGCGCTCGAACGCCGGCTTCAAGCAGGCACGTGGTAATCTCTTCTGATGGACTGCCGGTTTTCCGGCATTCATCCACGATCAGAATGTTTTCACAATCAACCACGGCCTGCTTGATCGCATCCATAGGTAATGGATGCAGCCAGCGCATGTCTATAATTCGGTAGGATTTTGATTTGAGGGTCGCTGCGGCTCGGCGCGAAAGGTAATAACCATTGCCATAAGTCAGAACAGCGAGCTTTTTGCCTCGGCCATGCACGCCTACTTCGCCAAGCTTAACGGACGCATCGTCATGCGGCGGCACATAAGGCGCGCTCCAGCCTTTGTCGCCATCCAGTAGGTCTTGCGTGCCATAAAGCGCAATCGGTTCCAAGAACACAACGACTAAGCCTTCTTCATGGGCGAGCCGCACACATTCACGCAACATACGCCGCGCATCGGCTGGCCCTGATGGGCAAGCAACAATGATACCGGGAATATCGCGAAGCACGGCTATAGAGTTATCATTGTGGAAATGTCCGCCAAATCCGCGTTGATAGCCAAGGCCGGCAATGCGGATCACCATCGGATTAGTAAATTGCCCGTTTGAGAAATAGGATAATGTCGCCGCTTCACCTCGGATTTGATCCTCTGCGTTATGAAGATAGGCTAGAAACTGGATTTCCGGGATAGGTAGAAAGCCAAGCTGCCCTGCGCCAATAGCCATGCCAAGTATAGCTTGCTCATCAAGAAGCGTGTCCTGTACCCGGCGCGGGCCGAACTTCTTCAGAATATCCATAGTCACACCGTAGACCCCGCCCTTACGGCCAACATCTTCACCAAAGATCAGCGCATTATCGTGGCGTGCCATGATTTCGGTCAGAGTTTTATTGATCATCTTGTTCATGGGAACAGGTTTGTTATCCGCGACGCAGCCAAGCTCGACTAGCTTGTTTTCAGGAATTTCGGGCAAATCACTTTGGTGCGGCGGCGCAATGGGTTCCATAACCGCGTCCGCTGTGGTCAGTTTTGGCCGTGTAAAGGCGGCTTCCGCTATACGGCGCACGCGCACGCGCATGGTTTCATAGCTGGCTAGTATTTCATCCCGGCTCATAATATCCCGCGCGATTAAATGCGCAGCGGTTTTAAGGATAGGGTCACCGCTTTCCTTTTGCTCCACTTCGGAGAGCGGCGTGTATTTCGCTTCGATATCGGCGCCAGCATGACCCATGAGACGTACCGTCTTGAAATGTAGAAAGACCGGACGGCGGCGGATACGGGCATAATCAACGGCCTGCTGGCAAGTCTGCAGAGCCTGCGCAATATCGGTCCCGTCACAGCTCATATACTTAAGACCAGGACGGCTCGAGTAATTGGCTTCTATCCAGCCCTTAGGCGTCCGGACAGAAATCCCGATATTATTATCTTCGCAAATAAAGACGAGCGGCATAGGGGATGATTGATAGGACGTCCACGCCGCCGTGTTAATCGCGCCCTGCGCCGTAGAGTGATTAGAGGACGCGTCCCCGAAAGAACACAAGATTACACTATCATCCGGAATATTCGCTTGCCCTAGACAGAGAGCATGAGCTGCGCCAACCGCTTTTGGGAGATGCGACGCAATCGTGCTGGTTTGTGGCGGCGTCATAATATCAAGGCCGCCTAGAACCTTATGACGACCACCTGAAACGGGGTCATCAGAGCTGGCTGAAAATGACAAAACCATATCCCAAGCCGGCGTTGACCCCTGCACCGCTTTGCGGCGTTGAATACAAAAGGCGGCATCGCGGTAATGTAAAAATGCCATATCCATATTGCGGCTGGCTAGCGCCATGGCTGCAAGACCTTCATGACCTGAACTACCAATCGTATAAAAGGTCTGTCCTTTGGTAAGACGCGCCATAAAATCCAGATGACGGGATAGAATTTGGGTATCAAAAATATCGGCGAGAACATGAGGTGATATATCCCCTCTTACCTCGACATGCGGCAAGGTCTGCCCGCTCACAGCCTTCATAAAGGCGTGATCAATAGCTTCAGCGCGATTAAACATGGGCTTTGACAGGGCTCTTTCTAGTATTTCGAAGCGGCGTATCGGATGACCAATAGGCAATGTCTTCGCCGGGTTTCAAATCAAGTGCCTCATAGGCATCATCCGGCATTAAAACGCCATTATCCGTTACGGTGGCCATACATAAAACGGCCCTAAAATCAGCCACTTTCCCAGCGCTCACCAAGTATGGAACGGTCCCGGAAATAGAGGCAACAGGCTGCGCCGCGCCCACATAACGGCTCATAATCGTACGGATGGTATCCCTGTAAGCATAGACAATCGGCCCTGCGTCAAACAAATCAATCGTTCCGGAGAAAATAAAGCCTTCATTTTGCAGCATGCGCAGCGCGCCTTTCCCCGATGGGTGCGGCTGTGCCAGAGACGCGCGAACATCCATGGGGAAATTAGACACATCAATCCGGCCTATTGGAACTATTTCGCCAAGAGCGTCGGGGTTGCGGTCAAAATACTCTGTGTCAGCCTCAAGGAACGTCTTATCCAGTTTGTATTTGAATAGATGATCAAAAAGCGGGCTACCTTCTGCGCCGCAAATGCCGCGCAGTTCAGCAATGATGGTATCGCCAAAGCGCCAAGGCTCTGCTGCCATCAACAAATACCGGACTTTTGCGAGATATTTACCAAGGCCGAATGCTCTATAATTTGGATGTAAAAACAATGACCCCACTTCCGTAGCGCCTTTAAACCGGGCCGACGCCACTAGAAACTGGTCAAGACCATCCCCGACAATGTCAAAATTTATAAAAGGACTATCGACACCAATTTGAGTTTTTACCGCCGCGCAGCCTATGATCTTGTTCTTGGTGAACATGCCGAGCAAATATTTATGGGGTGTTTCAAGGTCTTTCTTGCCGGAAAAGCTTTTCTCTGAAGATTTGATATAATCCAGCAGAAATTCACGACGCGGCTGCAGACTGGATAAGCCGCCGCTAGATTGTTGCACCATTTCCAACAGGCCATCCACATCCGAACTGATAACAGGGCGGATTGAAATATCTTGCGGCATTTCTTTAGGCATGCGTCATCCCCGTTAGGATTCGTTTGAAGGATTATGCCAAGGATTAGTCCATTATTGCAGTGACATATTGCGCGAATTCATGTATCTTTTTTATCAATTTGATAAACTAATTAGGCAAATTGCTATGCGCATAACGTTTAAAGATCAACAGCTCCTCAGCGTTTTGCGCGATGATGCACGGGCCAGTACAACGGATATTGCCAAGACTCTCGGGGTCTCCCGCTCCACGGCTCAAAAACGTCTTGAAAGGCTGGAACAATCCGGTGTGATCGCGGGCTATACAGTCAGAATGTCCAGCGAATATCTTGATCAAGAAATCAAGGCTCATGTCTCGATCACGGTCAAACCCCGCAGAACAGCCGATATCATTAAAGCAATGGGCAAAATTGACCAAGTCCGCGCCATTTATTCCGTATCAGGCCCGTTTGACCTCATCGCCGAAGTTGCCGCCATGGAGATCAATCGCCTCGACACGGTCATTGATGAAATCATTGCCATTGATGGTGTAGAACGCACCGAAAGCTCGGTCATTTTGTCGACCAGATTGAAGCGGTAGTTTCAATCCTCATCCTTCACGCCCGTAATTTTGTATAGGAAGTTTCTTGACGGAAGAGTAGCTTTACCACTAAGAATAGCTACAGGGCGCATTCATTAATACATCATTATCCGGAATTTTGCCCGTTTTTAGTTGTTAAAACAACAAGGGGCCAATTTTGAAAATTAGAAATCTAGCAGCAACAACAGGCACATATCCATCACGGAATTAAGTTTAAGGTCGAAAATTCAGATATACTCACTTCAATAGATTAAACGGACTCTGCTTTAGGGCAGCGCCAAAACTCAATCATTAGCTTTAAAACAATAAGGGGCCAATTATGACCATTAGAAATCTAGCATTAGCACTAACAACAACCGCCGCCTTCATGGTAGTCGCGCCAACAGCCGAAGCGGGCGTCGACCCATATCTTGGAGAAATGACCATTTATCCTTATACATTTTGTCCAAGAGGATGGACAGATGCAGATGGGAAACTCCTACCAATTTCCAGTTATTCAGCCTTGTTCTCTTTATACGGGACAACATTTGGCGGGGATGGCCGGACGACATTTGGTGTTCCAGATATGAGAAGCCGCTCTCCTATGGGTATGGGAAATGGCCCCGGATTAACCCCAAGAACACAGGGTCAAAAATTCGGTAGCGAAACCAATGTGATGACTTCGGGCCAAATGCCATCACATACACACCAAGCCGGCATTCAAACCAAGGCAGGCACGCAGGCCGATACGACAACACCGCAACAAAACTCGTTCGGCGACACAGCTGGAAACACCTATGTAACAGGAGCTGCAACCAACAAATTCATGCACACAGACACTGTTGTCGTGACACCTACAGGCAGCAGTCAAGCGCAGAACAATCTTCAACCAACTTCCGTGTTCCGGTATTGCGTGGCAACAACAGGTACATACCCATCACGAAATTAAACTTAGGGCCGAAATATCGGGCCTATCCTCTAAACCAAACGGCGTCTGCTTTAGGGCAGCGCCGCAACTCACTCATTATTTCAAAACCACAACAAAAGGGGACAAGTATGACCATTAGAAATCTAGCATTAGCGTTAACGACAGCCGCTGCCTTCATGGTAGTCGCGCCAACAGCCGAGGCGGGCGTCGACCCATATCTTGGTGAAATGGTGATTTATCCATATGGATTTTGCCCTAGAGGATGGGCAGATGCACATGGACAATTACTGCCTATTAACCAAAACCAGTCCTTATATTCTCTTTACGGGACGACATATGGCGGAGACGGCCGAACGACATTTGGTCTTCCAGATATGAGAAGCCGTACGCCTATGGGTATGGGAAATGGTCCCGGATTAACCCCGCGAACACAGGGTCAAAAATTCGGTCAAGAAACCAATGTGATGACTTCGGGCCAAATGCCATCACATACACACCAAGCCGGCATTCAAACCAAGGCAGGCACGCAGGCCGATACGACCACACCACAACAAAACTCGTTCGGCGACACAGCTGGAAACACCTATGTAACAGGAGCTGCAA
>JABABK010000057.1 GCA_014238285.1 Hellea sp. | reverse complement strand
ATTTCTTTCTTGTAAGAATAGCAGAGTTAGAGAATGAGAACAAATTCTTGACCCAGCCTTGATTAGGGGGTATTTGGCGAGAAAGGAATCTCTATGCCCAAGCCTACATCTCATTTTGTCTGCCAAAGCTGCGGTACTGTCCATGGTAAGTGGGCCGGGCGTTGTGATGCTTGCGGCCAGTGGAATGCCTTGGTTGAAGAAGTGATCGGGCAGATGACGGCCAAGAGCAGCGGTGGGCGGCGCAAAAAAAGCCGTTTGCTGGATTTTGTCGATCTGGGCGGTGAGGCCGCCGATGTGCCGCGCATGGCTACGGGCATTGCTGAATTTGACCGGGTGACGGGCGGCGGCTTGGTGCCGGGCTCGGCTCTATTGGTGGGCGGTGATCCGGGCATCGGAAAATCCACATTATTATTACAGGCCACAGGCAAGCTCGCGGCTATGGGGCTGAGCGCCGCCTATATTTCCGGCGAAGAATCCACGGGCCAAGTGCAAAGACGCGCCAAAAGATTAGGGCTATCGGATGACCCTGTGGCCTTGGCGGCGGAAACGTCTCTCGGGCCTATTCTCGATGGCCTTATGGCGAGCAAACCAGATGTGGTTATCATCGACTCCATCCAGACCCTCTGGACGGATCAGCTGGGCGCGGCGCCGGGGTCAGTTGCCCAGGTCAGGGCCTGCGCGCAGGAACTAACCCGGTTTGCCAAAAAGACCGGCTCTTGTGTGATCTTGGTCGGTCATGTCACCAAAGACGGACAAATCGCTGGCCCGCGTGTAGTCGAGCACATGGTTGACGCCGTGCTGTATTTTGAAGGCGAGAAATCTCATCAGTTCCGCATATTACGCGCCCATAAAAACCGCTTTGGGCCAACCGATGAAATCGGGGTGTTTGAAATGGGTGAGGGCGGTCTGGCCGAAGTTACAAACCCCTCCGCTTTATTCCTTGATGGGAGAGGGGATGCTGCCAGCGGCGCTGCCGTATTTGCCGGCCTTGAAGGGACGCGGCCCGTTCTGACCGAAATACAAGCTTTGGTCGCACCGGCTGCCTTTGGTACAGCGCGGCGCGCGGTTGTAGGCTGGGATTCTAGCCGTCTGGCCATGGTACTCGCTGTTCTAGAAGCCCGGTGCGGGGTCAGTTTTGCGGGAAAGGATGTTTATCTCAATGTTGCCGGCGGTTTTCGGATCAATGAACCCGCCGCAGACCTTGCCGTGGCCGCTGCGATTGCCTCTTCCGTGTTTGATATTCCTTTGCCGTCTGACGCCGTGGTTTTTGGCGAGATCAGCCTATCCGGTGATGTTCGCCCGGTCAGCCGCAGTGATGCCCGGCTTAAAGAAGCGGCCAAGCTTGGTTTTGGCCGCGCCATCGCCGCTATGCCTAGAGGGAAGCTCGGCGAAGCGGCAGCGCAAATCCTGCCAATTATTGCAATCAAGACTTTGCCTGACCTTATTAGCCGTGTAGAGGAGAGTTCAAATGGTCTTGGCCCTGTCGATTCTCAAGAGGAGACTGCCTGGGCCGCGTAACTGATGAGGTTGGCGGATGAGTATTGGCGATTGGGCGTTTAACGGCTTTGATATAGCTGTATTACTGGTTTGTTTTATTTCTCTGTTAATGGCGGCCTCGCGCGGCCTTGTCCGTGAGCTTATTTCCATCATTGCCATGATTGCTGGTATCATCGTTACCTTGATCGTTTGGGGGCAATTTCGCCACGAGGCCCAAGGCTTCATTAAGCCAGACTGGCTTGCCGATGGGGTATTTGGTGCGGGTGCATTTTTCCTCACCTATATGCTTGTTGTCTTTATTCTGGGCGGCATGACTAAAAAAGATAATGATGTTGGTTTTATCAATCGTTTGCTCGGCGCAGGGTTCGGCGCTTTTCGCGGTCTTGTGATCGCCTCGCTATTGACCATGCTAATGACTTCTACTTACCGGGATAAGCTGGAAATGGCTGAAAAATATGGCGCGCCTGTGCCAGAGCTCTCTGGTATGCTGGAAGGATCGTCCCTATATCCGATTTTAGATGAAATTGGCGGGGTTATTAGGGCTTTGCCATTCTCACGCTTGAAATCTGCCGCTAACGACCTTAAAGACGGCGATATTGAAGGCGCTATAAAAGAGATTGAACAATGACCCACCTCTCAAACTCAGCCGATCCTACTTGCGAGATAGACCCCGATGACGACCGAATAAAGGAAGAATGCGGGGTTTTTGGTATTTACGGCATGGAAAACGCGGCGGCGATGACCGCGCTTGGCCTCCACGCTCTGCAGCACCGAGGACAAGAAGCCTGCGGGATCGCCAGTTTTGACGGTGAAAAATTCCATGCTGAACGCCATCTTGGACTCGTCGGGGATAACTTTACAGGTTCCGATCCAGCGGAACGCCTTAAAGGTCACGCCTCTATCGGACATGTACGATATTCGACAGCAGGACAAACAACGCTACGTAATGTCCAGCCTCTATTCTCCGAACTCACCATTGGTGGTTTTGCTATCGCCCATAATGGCCATTTGACCAATGCCTATACTTTGCGTGAGCGCCTAGTCGAGAAAGGCGCTATATTCCAAAGCACTAGCGATACAGAAGTTCTAATCCACCTGATCGCACGCGCCAAAGGCGGCGAATTTATTGACCGCTTCATTTCAGGGATACGTCAAGTTGACGGCGGTTATGCCTTTGTGGGTATGACGAGTGAAGCCATGATAGGCGCTCGTGATCGCTTTGGTATCCGCCCGTTATTGATCGGCCGCCTAGGTGATAGCTATTTATTAGCTTCCGAAACTTGCGCTTTTGATATGATCAGCGCGGAGTTCATCCGCGAAGTTGAGCCCGGTGAAGTTGTTGTGATTAATTCCGATGGTATCCGCTCCTTTAAAGCGTTCCCTGACGCCACGCCGCGGCCTTGTCTTTTTGAATTCGTCTATTTTGCCCGGCCTGATAGTATTGTCAGCGGCAAGAGCGTCTATGAAGTGCGTAAACGCATGGGCCGTAGGCTTGCACAAGAAAGCCCTGCTGATGTCGACGTGATTATCCCCGTCCCGGATAGCGGCGTTCCGGCGGCTCTTGGATTTGCGCAAGAACTGGGTATTCCGTTTGAACTTGGAATTATCCGAAATCACTATGTTGGCAGAACCTTTATTCAGCCAACTCAGCAAATCCGCGATATGGGCGTTCGTCTAAAACACTCGGCTAATCGTGCCATGATTGAGGGTAAACGTGTCCTGCTGGTGGACGATTCTATCGTGCGCGGCACCACATCAACCAAGATTGTCCGTATGATCAAGGCGGCCGGCGCTAAAGAAGTTCACTTCCGATCAGCCTCTCCGCCGATCAAATATCCAGATCATTACGGTATTGATATGCCGACTAAAGAAAAGCTGATCGCCGCGAATTACAGCCTTAAAGATATGACAGAAATGCTCGAAGTCGACTCGCTAGGTTTTTTGTCTATCGAAGGACTTTATTGGGCCATGGGCGAAGAATACCGCGCCGAGAATGCGCCTCAATATACGGATCACTGCTTTACGGGTCAATATCCGACGCCTCTGATCGATAGAGACCGTCAGGTTGGCAATAGCAAACAGCTCTCCTTCTTGGTTGAAGTCGCTTAAGAGACTTATATGACAGACAAACCCTTATCAGGCCGCATCACATTAGTGACGGGCGCCACAAGAGGTATTGGCTATTCAGCGGCACTTGCGCTGGCCGAGGCTGGCTCTGACATTATCGCCATTGGCCGAACCCAGGGCGGACTTGAGGATTTAGATGATGCCATAACCGCTATGGGCCGTGATTGTACGCTCGTTCCCATGGACCTTAAAAATTCAGACGGTATTGATCAGCTCGGCGGCATCATCAATGAGCGCTGGGGCCGTCTTGACGGTCTTTTCGCCAATGCTGGCGTCTTAGGCGACATTACGCCTGCCAATCAGGTTGAGCCTAAAGTGTTTGATGAAGTTTTCGCCGTCAACATGACGGCCAATTACCGCTTAATCCGCTCACTTGATCCGCTACTCCGGAATTCTGAGGCCGGTAGGGCCGTATTTATGACCTCAGGCGTTGCTGTGACACGCCGCGCCTTTTGGGGCGCTTACGCGGCTTCTAAGGCTGCTCTTGACGCCTTTGTGCAGGTTTACGCCAGTGAAGTGGAGATCACGCCTATCAAAGTCAATCTTCTTAACCCAGGTGGCACCGCTACCAAAATGCGCGCCAAAGCCATGCCTGGTGAAGACCCTGAAACTCTGCCCCAGCCCCAAGACCTTGCGCCATTGATCGTGGATATGCTATCGCCTGGGTATGCGAAGAATGGCGAGATTTTAGCGTTTAGGGATACGAAGTATTTCGTAAATTAGATATATTGAGGTTAATTTCGGTTAACCAAGATTTAACCAACCTTCAGGCTTTGTGTCTCTTAATAATTTAATAACCAAAATTCGAAACCAGTCGCTAATGCTCAACCCCTAATGTTTCTCTTGTTGGGAAATTTTGTGGTAGGAAAACATGCGGGTACTAAAAAAATTGAGTTCACTTAGACGTCAATACGTTGAGAGTGAAACAGGTTCATTTGCCATTATGGCTGCTGTCGTAATGCTTATTTTAGTCATGTGTATAGGTGTCGTAATCGACATTTCTAATGTGCATAAGGCGCAATCCAAAGTTCAATCACTCGCAGACACTATGGGACTGACGGCGGCTATCTATGTCAGAGACAACGATACGCCACCTACAAGCAGTGAAATGGGGTTTGTGGACGGTCAAAAGTATAAAATCGACGATATAAATTATGGCCAGTCTTTGCCAGACGTTAGCGGAAAGTTTTCTGTAAAATATAATGATGCATTGCAGCAGGCAGAAGTAAAATTTAAAGGTAAAATGAAAACAAATTTTATGTCTGCCTTCAATAAATCGAAGATTAAAATTAGAGTTGAATCGACGGTGAAATATTACGAGCTTCAGCAAACAGCAACAAGCGTAATTCTCGTTGTAGACAATTCCGGATCTATGGCTTGGGATGATATTGCCATTGCGCCAGGGACAACGACCAGACCTGCAGAAGCTAAAACCCGTATCGAAGGCCTTAAGTCGACGGTATTGGAATTCAGTGCGGCCTTAGAGGAAAGCATGAATTCAGCGATTACTGAGAATGGTGAACGGTATCTCAGAACAGGCCTAGTACCGTATAGTACCGATGTTATCCAGTCACGTGTGGTTGATATGGATTGGGGTACATGGGAAGATCAGGATATAAATGCGATGGCCGCCGGCGGCGGCACTGATTCTCGCGGCCCTCTTGATAAAGCTCTGGACATGATGGATACGGAAAATGCCTCTCATGAATTTGAAAACGGCACGAACACTCCCAAAAAATATTTAATTTTCATGACCGATGGCTCAAATAATGAAGAATATATTTGTGATTGGCAGGCTAACAATAGTTCAAGTTGGTGGCGAAAGTATAACGGTTTCAAATATGACTATCGTAAAAATTATAACACATCACCTGGCACAGGATGGGAGCGAGGGACACCCTATAATTGTTCGAGAGAAAATAGATCTAATCCAGAAAGCCTTGAAACCTGCCAAAAACTTAAGGATGAGGGCGTGGTTGTTGTAACCATTGGATATGCCCTAGAATCTGGTGAATATTTCTCTAATCAACCTTACTCTGACGCAACAGAAACTATCTCCGAAAGCACGACTGATGCTGCTTACAGTTTTTTAAACAGTTGCGCGCAATCTGATAGCCACTTTGTGAAAGCAAAAAATACTCAAGAGCTACGAGCTGTCTTTGGCCAAATTGGTAAACAGATAGCTGAAGATTCGGTTAGAATTGCGGGCTAAGTAGTATCAAGGAGGGGATGATGAGTAGTTTAGGGGCGTTGGTTTTTTTAGTGATGGGTACAACTGTGTATTTGTTACTGTTTAAAAGAAGCTACATGATTGAAGAAAATAGAAGAACGCCAAAAGTTTTCATGGCTCTGGTCACAACGTTCGCCGTTTTCATCGTTTCCGTAGGGTATGGACTAATTCCGATAATTTGAATCGAATAAGATAAGGGCTCGGGCTCTATAATCTGGCCCGCGCCTTTGCTAGAACCGCCGGATCAACATTCTTTTCTAATCTCTCGCGCAGTTCTATGCGGCTTTGATCGTAGTCTGAGACTCCGCTCTCTCCGCTAGCTTCGCTTTTGAGGAGCCAGTAATAGGCGTCTTCGTAGGATTTGGTGACGCCTTCGCCTTTGGCTAGTGTAAACGCATAGAGGAACTGTCCTTCCTGATCGCCGCCCTTGGCACTTTGCTCAAACCATCCAGCGGCTTCTGTGTTATTTCGTTCAACGCCGCGACCTTGATAGACGAGAAGGCCATAATCAGCCTGAGCGGCCGCGTGGCCACTATCGGCCGCTTGGCGCATGAGCAAGGCCATTTTTTTTGTATTTGGCCGAATTTCTAGATTATCGCCGTCGAGTAAATGAGCGGCAATATAGGCGGCTTCACCGTCGCCTTTAGCCGCGGCTTTCTCATAAAAAGAAAGAGCCTGAACAGGATCGGTTTCATAGAGACTGTCAGCCATTTTACGGTCCGCCATGCTGTCGCCAAAATCAGAGGCGCGGGCTAGCCAGTCTTTGGCTTTGTCCGCATCCGGTGTGATTCCTAGGCCTTTGAGATACATTTCGCCAATGGCTCGCATGGCATCGTGGCGACCTTTTTGAGCGGCAGCTGAAAACCAGTGCAGGGCATCAGACGGCGTTAGGCCAGCTTGAGACCGAAGCGCCATTTCGCCAAGGCCCATATAGGCGTCATCATTGTTCTGGGCGGCAGCTTTGCGAAACCAGTCAGCTGCGCCGTTATAATCGACAATACCGGCTTCACCGCGAAGTAAGATATGGCCCGCCATGACTTGTGCGTCAGCATTGCCAGCGCGGGCAGAGCTTTGGGATAATGAAAAGGCTCTAATGAAGTCGTTTTGTTCATACGCGGCTTTCGCGTCTTCAAATGTGGCTTCGGTGTTGGCTGGTTGAATAACGGTTACGTCTGTGACTGGCGATGCCAATACGTGTATTGGTGCTAGGCAGAATGCTCCAAACACAGCTGATAGAGCTGCGCGGCTGCTGCTTCGGGTCCATCTGGATGATCCCATACCCCGGACGACACGGCTATGAAATCCGCCCCGGCTTTGATCACGTCCGCTGCATTGCTGGGATTGATCCCGCCAATCGCGACGCATGGTACTTCTACGGCTTCGTTCCACCATGTTAAAATCTCCAGTTCAGCCCAGTATTTGGTGTCTTTGGTGCTCGTTTCATAGAAGGCACCAAAGGCAACATAATCCGCGCCTGATTTCGTGGCCGCAAAGGCCAATTCTTTAGAATTATGGCATGTGACGCCAATGATTGCATCCCCGCCCAGCAGCTGTCTGGATGACAAATAGTCCATGTCTTTTTGGCCAATATGGACGCCGTCCGCGCCGCAAGTCTTTGCAAGATCAGGACTATCATTGATAATTACCATGGTTCCGTGAGTATGACATATGGGTATAATAAGTTCTGCCGCCTGAATGATGGCTGAATCTTCGGCCGTTTTATTAAATTCGCCTTTGAGCCGGATTTGCAAACACGCAATCGGTGCGGCGGCGAGGGTTTTGTCTAATACTTTCGCAAACGCCTCGATATCGTCAATCTTTGGCGGCGTAATCAGGTATATTTGGCAAGCTGGTTCGGTCATGGGCGCTATATGGCGATGGAAGGTTCATTGAGCAAGCGAATCCATAAATTAGTCGTCGTTTTAATAACTATATCTTTCTACCCCGTTGTTTCCAAGCGCTCCAAGAAAACAAACCAACCGCCACCCAAATAAATCCGAAACACCAGGCATAGGCGGCTGTAAACGGCTCTCCATAATACATGGCGCAGATGAATTGTAGGGTGGGGCCGATATATTGCAAAAACCCGAGCACGGTTAGCGTTAGTTTTCTGGCAGCATAGGCGAAGGCAACCAGCGGGAGAACTGTCATTGGCCCAGCGAAAATAAGTAGGGCTTGCATATCCGTCGGCGCGCTTGCGAATGCGAATTGTCCATTTTGATTTAACCAAAACATATAGGCGAGAGCGGGTAAAAGCAGGATCGACGTTTCGATGAACAGCCCTGGCATAGCGCCAATATTCACCTGCTTTCGGATAACGCCATAAATCGTAAAGCTGATTGCCAGAAATATGGAAATGGCCGGGAACTTACCGCCGTAAAAGGTCAGGATGAGGACACCTATGGCGGCGAGCACCACAGCAAAACCCTGAAGACGGCTAAGCTTGTCCCCAAAGAATATCACGCCGACCATCACATACATCAGCGGATTGATGTAATAACCGAGACTGCCTTGGAATATTTGACCCTCTTGTACGGCCCAAATAAACACGCCCCAATTGGCCGACATAGCTATGGAAGATAATAGTAATAGGAAGATAGTCTTTTTGTTCTTTAACGCCTTCAACACGTCTTTTATTTGGTGTCTAAAGAGCAAAACCAGAAGACCAAAAGGGATGGACCAAATGATTCTGTGGGTCAGAATTTCCATGGCGGGAATAGATTCCGTAATCTTGAAATAAATAGGAAACACGCCCCAAATGACATAGGCGATAACACCGGCCCAAAGACCTGAATTGTCGCCCGAATTATTGGGAGTACTTTGTGTTTTTGGACTCATGATTCCTGATGTCATAAGTCCTGAGTTTCGCCGAGTCATAATTTAGCTAAAATTTGTCACGCTTGGTTTCACTGATGACTTGACTCGTAAAGCAGAAGCGTTAAAAGCCGCCATCCTTAAAAAGGATTACGGGAAGGTGTGGTGCCGCCGTTGAAATCGCTGCCGGGATAGGCCCAGCAAGCCGGACCACGTCAAATAGAAGGGATTTCGCTATGTCTAAGCGTCATTCAGCTAAGTATAAACTTGATCGCCGTATGGGCGAAAATATTTGGGGTCGCCCAAAATCACCTGTTAATAAACGTCCATATCCTCCAGGTCAGCATGGCCAGGGCCGCAAAAGTAAATTGTCGGATTTCGGTACGCAGCTTAAGGCTAAACAGAAATTAAAAGGCTATTACGGTAACATCACTGAGAAACAGTTCCGTTCAACTTATGACGAAGCGACTCGTCAAAAAGGCGATGCGTCTCAAAACTTGATCGGTTTGCTTGAGCGCCGTTTGGACGCTGTTGTTTACCGCGCGAAATTTGTACCAACCGTATTTGCGGCGCGTCAGTTCGTTAATCACGGCCATGTTTTGGTCAATGGTATTAAAGTCAATATTCCTTCCTATCGCTGTAAAGTTGGCGACGTTATTGAAGTGCGCGAAAAATCTCGTACAATGGCGTTGGTTCTTGAAGCTCTTGAAAGTCCAGAACGCGAAATTCCAGATTACGTAGATTTGGATCCAAAAGGTATGAAAGCTACTTTTGTTCGTATCCCAAGCTTTGACGAAGTTCCTTATGCTTGTATGATGGAGCCAAATTTGGTTGTGGAATTCTACTCTCGTTAATCAAAATACTCAGTAACGAGACACACGTTTTAAAAGCCTCGCCATGTTGCGGGGCTTTTTTTATGGTGTGATTGGGTTTTTAATGCAAAGTGCTCTAGATAGAAAAAGAAGCTAGAGTGTATTTTTAGTTATCGCTACTCAAAAGGCTCTAATACCGTCTCTGCCAAGCAATGTGGTATTTGCTTGGGGCAGTGTTGGTGACGACTTCAAATGCATAAAATCCATTACTTTTGATTCTCAAGGATTTTTGACCGCTACGAGAATGGCTTATAGATATACGGTCGACTACAATGGGATTACAGTTAAACACTTCCATAATTGGCAGAGTTTGGCATTTGTAAAATACCAGTTCAGCTTTGGAACCGCTAGCGAAATTATAGCGAACATCAACGCTTTGCCCGGCTGTTAGGTAGGTCCTATCCATATTGATGAGGTCAATAAAGGGTTGTAGTGGTGATTTACTGCTTTTGGCCTTTGCCATAGGGTGCGCGCCAGAAATACCGAAAGCCCCGCGAATATTAAAAAATGCAGGGACATAAAAAATACTTGCATAGGCCAAGAATAAACCAAGAATCAATGAGAGCGCTGATCCCAATAACCGCCCATTTGACATGGATCGATCTGGTCTCATCGAGGTTGGTACTTCGTTGATTTTAATACTGCTAAAACTCATAACCCGCTCAATTCCTGAGCAGTAATAAACCATAAATGTATTAATAGGCGATTAGCCCACTAAGCTAACGAAATGTTTTTTTCCGCCATTAATGTTTTAAGCTCGCCTGTTTCAAACATCTCCTTGACGATGTCACAGCCACCGATAAACTCGCCTTTGACGAATATTTGAGGGATGGTCGGCCAGTTATTAAAGTCCTTAATACCTTGACGAATATCGGTATCCTCTAGGACATTCACAGATTCATAATTTACACCAATATAGTCCATTATCTGAACAACAGTGGAAGAAAAACCGCATTGTGGAAAGACAGGCGTGCCTTTCATGAAAAGGACGACGTCGTTTTCGCTGACGGTTTTTTTAATGGTTTCATGGGCCGTAGTGGACATGGTTTAGCCTTTAATTTGTGCAGTCTATAATTAGGATGCAGGTAGCCTAGTTTCAAGGGCAAGAGCGTGCAAAACGCCACCCATATTGCCTTTTAGCGCAGCATAAATCATTTGGTGCTGTTGAATGCGGTTTTTGCCTTCAAAAGCGCCGCTGGTGATAACGGCCTTATAGTGATCGCCATCGCCTCTAAGATCGATGATTTCGATCAGCGCATCGGGAAGTGCGTCTTTGATCATACGTTCGATTTCAGCGGCTTGCATTGCCATTTAACTCTCCATGAACTGTGGTAACCATGCTTCATAGGTAGAGCGTACTGTATCAATATCAAGGCTTAGGCCATCATTGCTGGAAAGCTGCGTGCCGCTAAAAGTCCCGATTTGAGCAGCTTTGATCCCTTGACCTTCGGCTGTTGAGATGATCGGATTCACGCTATTTGGGTCAACGGCTAAGATATAACGGGCTTGATCTTCGCCGAAATACCAGCCGCTGATAGGGCAGCTATTTTGGGGACGATTTAAGTTAAATCCTATATCACCAGCCAGTGCCATTTCGGTCACGGTGATGAGTAAACCACCGTCTGAGCAGTCGTGCACGGCGTTCACTCTACGGTCACGGATTAAGCGACGTACATAGTCACCGTTCTTTTTTTCCAGAGCCAAATCAACAGGCGGCGGGGCACCTTCTTCACGGTGAGCGATGTCTCTGAGATAAATGGATGACCCAATCCAGCCTGTGGTATCGCCGATCATAATGATGGCATCACCTTCTTTGGCGCCAGCAAGTGTGGCGAAGTAATCCAGATTTGGAATCAGGCCAACACCGCCAACGGCAGGCGTAGGCGGAATAGCTTGTCCGTTGGTTTCGTTATAAAGCGATACATTTCCAGAGACGACAGGATAATCAAATGCTCGGCAGGCTTCATTCATGCCTTGAATACAGCCGACGAACTGACCCATGATTTCAGGACGTTCAGGGTTGCCGAAGTTCAGGCAGTCGGTGATCGCAATTGGATCAGCGCCAACACATGTCAGGTTTCGCCAAGTTTCCGCAACGCATTGTTTACCGCCTTCATAGGGGTCAGCATAGCAATAGCGCGGCGTGACGTCTGTGGTGATAGCGACAGCTTTCTTAGTCCCGTGAATACGTACGATCGCAGCATCGCCGCCGCTTTGACTACTATCTACTGTGTCGGCCATGACATGCCGGTCATATTGTTCCCAAATCCAGCGTCTTGACGCTATATCTGGTGACCCAATCATTTTCAAAAGTGCATCACTGACGTCCGTAAGCGCAATGGTTTCGGCCTTAAAGGGCTCGCGCTTAGGCGTTGGCGTATGCGGGCGGTCATAATTCGGGGCATCATCGGCCAGCGGAGCAATCGGAATGTCACAAACGACTTTGCCTTTGTGATTAAGGACTAGATGTCCGGTATCGGTTGTCATACCGATTTGAGCGACATCTAGTTCCCATTTGTTGAAAACGTCGAAAGCCATTTGTTCTTTGCCCGGCTGAATAACCATAAGCATACGTTCTTGGCTTTCAGAAAGCATCATCTCGTAAGGTGTCATGCCGTCTTCACGCTGAGGGACGTCATCCAGATTAAGTTCAATCCCGACGCCGCCTTTATCAGCCATTTCAACCGCTGAAGAGGTCAGACCAGCCGCGCCCATGTCTTGAATGCCAATAATCGCATCTGTTGCCATAAGCTCCATACAGGCTTCGATCAGGAGTTTCTCTGTGAAGGGGTCTCCAACTTGAACGGTTGGACGCTTTTCATCGCTATCATCATCAAATTCAGCCGATGCCATTGTCGCGCCGTGAATGCCATCACGGCCCGTTTTCGAACCGACATAGAAGATTGGGTTACCCACACCTTTGGCGGCTGAGTAAAAGACCTTATCGGTTCGTGCATGGCCAACGCACATAGCGTTAACAAGAATGTTGCCATTATAGCCTTTGTCGAAATTGGTTTCACCGCCAACCGTTGGAACACCCACACAATTTCCGTAACCTCCGATGCCGGCGACAACGCCGTCCACTAAAGTCTTTGTTTTATGGTGAGTTGGCTCGCCGAAACGAAGGGCGTTCATTAAAGCAATCGGCCGTGCGCCCATGGTAAAGACATCACGCATAATGCCGCCAACGCCTGTCGCTGCGCCTTGATAAGGCTCAATATAAGATGGGTGGTTATGGCTTTCCATTTTAAAGATAATAGCATCGCCATCATCGATATCTATGACGCCAGCATTTTCGCCAGGCCCCTGGATGACACGTTTGCCTTTGGTCAAGAATTTGCCAAGGTGACGCCTCGAGGATTTATAAGAGCAGTGCTCAGACCACATGACCGAGAATATACCTAATTCGTTCATATTTGGCGCGCGTCCAAGACGGTCTAAAATGATTTGATATTCACCGGTCGAAAGCCCGTGCTCGGCAACGATTTCTGGTGTAATTTCAATAGCTTTGGCCATTAAATTGACTCTATGATTGATTTAAAAAAGTTGATGCCATCAGTGCCGCCATGCTGCGGATCAATAGCGCGTTCGGGATGGGGCATCATGCCAAAGACATTGCCCGCCTCGTTGCAAATCCCGGCAATATCCCGTGCTGATCCATTTGGATTATCAGCGTATTTGAAGAGTATACGGCCTTCTTTTTCCAGCTTGTTTAGTGTCTTGTCATCGGCAAAATAGTTACCGTCATGATGGGCGACCGGAAATACGACTTCTTCAGTACCTGCATAAGCAGACGTATATCTTGTATTGGCATTAGTGATTTGAAGCCGTTCTGGGCGACAGACAAATTTAAGGTTTTTATTGCGCATGAGAGCGCCCGGCAAAAGCCCTGTTTCGGCCAAGATTTGAAAGCCGTTGCAAAAGCCTGCAACGGGCAATCCACTCTCGGCCTTTTTGACCAGGTCTTTGACAATAGGTGACCTTGAAGCGATGGCGCCGCAGCGCAAATAGTCGCCATAGGAAAACCCACCGGGGATCACGACGAAATCAATGTCGCTTGGTATTTCAGTTTCGCGGTGCCAGATCATTTCGGCGGCGCGTCCTGTAACCTTCTCCAAGGCCATGGCAGCGTCGCGGTCGCAATTTGATGCTGGAAAGACAATAACGGCCGTTTTCATGGTCTAGCCTTCTATGTCTATGCGGTAGCTTTCGATCACAGTATTGGCGAGTAATTTTTCGCACATTTTAGTGACGCTTTCGCGAGCCTGATCGGCATTTTTACCAGATATATCGATTTCAATGACTTTGCCTTGGCGAGCGCCAGAGACTTCATCAAATCCAAGGTCAACCAAAGAGCGGGCAATGGCCCGGCCTTGGGGGTCCAAAACGCCGGGCTTCAGCCCGATGTGAACAATGGCTTTCATGGCGGATTTCCTTGTTTATTCGTCGTTGTTAACGACGGAGAGGTTAGGAGGAGTAGACGGGTTTGGCTTGAGAATGCCCAGGCGCATGGCAACTTCGGTATAAGCTTCAGTTACTTCACCGAGATCACGTCTAAATCGATCTTTGTCGAGTTTTTTATTAGTTTCTCTATCCCAAAGGCGGCAAGAATCAGGGCTGATTTCATCGGCTAGGATAACTTTGTGTCCATCCGCGACTTGCAGTCGGCCAAATTCGATCTTGAAATCGACCAGACGAATGCCAACACCGGCAAATACGCCTTGTAGATAATCATTAATCCGAAGTGTCATGCCAATCATTTCGTCTAGCTCGGCCTGTGTTGCCCAGCCAAATGCATGAACATGTTCTTCTGCGATTAAGGGATCACCTAGGTCATCGCGCTTTAAGCAAAATTCTACGATAGACCTTGGAAGCTTCTCACCTTCTTCAATACCGAGACGTTTGGACATAGTGCCTGCCGCGACATTGCGACAAATAACTTCTAAAGGGATGATCTCAACTTTTTTGATCAATTGTTCGCGCATATTGACGCGTTTTATAAAATGTGTCGGAATTCCGATCTCTTCGAGCCGGATCATCATATATTCAGAAATACGATTGTTCAGCACGCCTTTGCCGTCCAAAGTTGCCTTTTTCTGGGCGTTGAAAGCGGTGGCGTCATCCTTGAAGTATTGAATTAAAGTTCCAGGTTCTGGGCCTTCATACAATATCTTGGCCTTGCCTTCATAAATTTGTTTGCGGCGGCTCATGGGCGCTCCTTTAAGCGGAGATGACTCATCTGAGTCTTGGTTGTGAGCGCGCTATAACCTAAGCGGGGCACAGCGGCAATGTATATAGATGAAATATGTGACGATTCTTCGTTGAGAATCCACATGGAAATACCTACATGGGTATTAGAACCATAGAATTTTAACTGGAGTATATAAATGAGCGGATTTGAAGAAAAGAAAAATGCGTCTGAAACGAAGTTTGTCCTAGCAGCAGACGAAGAGTTTAAGGCCGAAGCGCGCCGGAATAAAAAACTTGCTCTTTGGGCGGCGGAACTCATGAATAAAGATGAGGATGCGGCCAAAGCTTATATAGGGCAGGTTATTATGGCCGATATGGAAGAGGCCGGGGATGACGATGTCTTTCGCAAGCTTCGTGCAGATTTCACATCAGAAGGCGTCGAAATATCCGATATTGCTATCCGCGATAAAATAGAAACCTTTATGGCAGAAGCCCGTGTCGAAATCCACGAAGGACGCTAAGTCCTTTTTGTCTATTTAGCGATAATTTGGGTCCGGGCAGGTTATATCCTGCACGGACTGATTTGATATAGCATAGGTCTTTAGATTGCGGATGTGCATTTTCATGGCGCCAGTATCATAGACCATGTTGACGCATCCGAGTGTGCGCTTGGTGTCGGCATCGATGATGGCAGCGAAACCTGTCACACCCATCCATGAGTTATACTGCGCGACGATTTCACGGTCGAATGCCTTATGGGCGCCAATTTCAGATTGGCTTGGCGTGGAAATATCGATGGTTATAAAGTCGATACTAGGATCCCCGAGTTCATTTAAGGCGCGGTCCAGGGCGGGTTCAACGATTTTACAGGGGCCGCACCAGTCAGCGCGAAACATCACCACATATAAATCCGTGTTTGCGGGCACGTAGGCTTGGGCCGTGGCTGTTAACGCGACGACGCCAGCGAGCGGCAAGAGTAATTTTTTTAACATAACTATACATCCAGCAATTCGATTGTCTGTTTAAAGCTTTAGTCCCAGACTTTCACGCGCCTTATACAGTAAAATAGATAACAGTTCCGTGAACAAAATCCTGCATCTTGCGCCTAATCGTTGAGCGTTCTATCGTTCATAGCGCATAAAAAGGGATAAGCATGGCCATTTCGCTCAAAATCAACGGTAAGACTGTAAAAACCAATTCAGATCCTGAGACTCCATTGCTTTGGATGTTAAGAGACGAACTGGGTATGGTCGGGACGAAATTTGGTTGCGGCATCGCACAGTGCGGGGCTTGCACCATCCATGTTGACGGCATTCCTGTGAGAGGCTGTCAAACGTTACTGGAAGATGCTGAGGGCTTAGAGGTGAACACCATTGAAGGCTTGGCAAAAGATGGGAAGCTACATCCGCTACAACAAGCCTGGATAGATCATGATGTTCCGCAATGTGGTTATTGTCAGGCAGGTCAAATTATGAGCGCTGCGGCTTTGCTGGCTGAAAACCCCAAACCGACTGACCAAGAAATAGATGATGCTATGGCCGGAAATTTATGCCGCTGCGGAACCTATCCTCGAATTAGAGCCGCCATTAAACAAGCAGCGGGATTGGGAGGGTAATATGACGAATATCTCTCTTAATAGACGGGCATTTTTAGGCGCCTCGGGCGCTCTTGTTATCGCCGTGAGTATACCCGGGTGCAAACCCAAAGGCATTGGCCCTATAACTGATAAAGATATCAAGTCCATGACGCTCAACGCCCATGTGGAAGTCGCAACAGACGGCAGCGTCACGATTATGGCGCCTCATCCAGAAATTGGTCAGGGCGTGAAAACATCCTTGCCGATGATCGTGGCAGAAGAGCTTGATGTGTCTTGGGATAAGGTGACCGTCAAACAGTCAGTGATTGACGAAAAGTACGGCTATCAATTTGCCGGCGGATCGTTATCCGTACCAATGTTGTGGCAGCCTCTTAGAGAAGCCGGCGCAACAGCGCGGGCTATGCTCGTGTCAGCAGCGGCGGCACATTGGGCTGTTGAGGCTAAAGACTGCAGTACTGAAGACGGGTATGTCATTCACGGAGATAACCGCCTTGGCTATGGAGACTTGGTAGAGGCAGCAGCCAAGCAAGCCGTTCCTGAAAAAGACAGTCTGAAGCTTAAAGACCCTAAAGATTTCAATATTTTAGGACGGCGTATTACAGGCGTGGATAATCTGGCTATTGTCACAGGTCAGCCATTGTTTGGGATCGATCAAAAGATCGAAAACATGCACTACGCTACCTATTCCAAATGCCCTGCCGTCGGCGGAACCGTGAAATCTGCTAATCTTGACGCGGTTAAATCCATGCCGGGTATTTCCGATGCTTTTGTCTTGGAAGCTGTTGGGAAAGAAGACGTTCTGAAACCGGGCGTCGCCATAGTTGGAACATCGACGTTTGCCGTTTTTAAGGCCAAAGAAGCCCTTGAGGTTGATTGGGATTTGACGAGTGCCGCGAGTTTTAACTGGAGCGAGTTTTTAGAACAAGGTAAAGCGGGCGCCTTACTCAAAGGAAATACCACTCTATTTGATGATGGGAATGTTGATACTGCATTTGGGCAAGCAAAAACAACGGTTGAGCGGGTTTATGCGTATCCATTTCTACCCCATGCACCGCTAGAGCCGCAAAACTGCACAGCCTATGTTCAAGGTGATAAAGTCGAGATTTGGGCACCAACGCAAACGCCAACAGGCGCTGTGCAAATGGTGGTCAAAGATTTCGGCTTTGCAGCTGAAAACGTTACGCTAAACCAGACTCGTTGTGGGGGCGGCTTTGGCAGACGTCTATTTAATGATTTTGTTGCCGAAGCTGTTGCGATTTCCAAAAAATCTGGCTTGCCCACTAAAGTACAATGGACGCGCCCTGATGGTATGACCAATGATTATTTCCGCCCAGGCGGCGTTCATGGCTGCGCGGCTGCGCTGGATGAAGAGGGTAAGATCAAAGGCTGGAAAGTCAATTTCCACACGCTCAGTAACGACGGTAAAACACCAGGCCGCTCGCCAAATGCCTATATGGGCAATGAGTTTCCGCGTCATCTGGTCGAGAATTATCAAGTCAATGAAACAGTGACGAAAATGGCAATTCCGACTGGTTGGTGGCGCGCACCGATTTCAAATGCTTTTGCCTTTGTTTACGGCTCTTTTCTGCATGAAATAGCCCATGAAACCAATCAAGATTACGTGCAAATGCTATTGGGGCTATACGGCGATGACCAAATTATTCCTGGACCACAAGGCACAGAAATAGATACGAACAGAGCCAAAGGTGTCATTCGAGCCGTCGCAGAGCGCTCGAACTGGGGTAAATCCTTACCTAAAGGGCGCGCGCAGGGGCTATCCTATTATTATAGTCATAGCGGCTATATTGGCGAAGTCGTCGAACTGGAAGTCTCAGCGGATAAGCGAATTAAAGTTCACAAAGTGGATGTTGTCGCTGATGTTGGACCTATCGTGAATATGTCCGGCGCCGAAAATCAGTGCGCAGGATCTGTGATAGATGGTCTTAGTACCATGATGAATTTACGTGTCGATATTCAAAATGGCCGTATCATGCAGGGTAATTTTGACGAATATCCGCTTATGCGTATGCCAAATACGCCGGACATTGATGTGCATTTTATTCAATCTGCGAACCCACCGACCGGACTTGGTGAGCCAGCTTTACCGCCATTAGCGCCGGCAGTTTGTAATGCAATTTTTGCGGCGACAGGCGAACGGGTGAGGGAATTACCTCTGAGTAAATCAGGATATTCCTTTAGCGCATAAAAAACCGGATGCTTTTTAAAGCACCCGGCTGATCCCACGAATATGTAGGGAGTCTAGTTTCCGAGGTCCACATTGTGGGCCGCAGGGCACTTTGTTGTCTTCACGCCAGTAGAGGCATGTGACATATAATTCCCAGAAGCGCGTGACGCCATTGAGCGGATTTGATCAGCGATTTCGACTGAACTAAATGTGCTGTTGACACAGCCCATAATGCGTTTTGTTTTTGCATCAACTATAGCAGCGAAGCCAGGAAGGCCAACCCACTGATTGAAGACAGGAACAATGTCACGGTCAAAAGCTTCATGTGCGCCTTTTTCCCATTTAGCCGCGTTAGATGTATCTATAATGACGTGTTCGGCATTACTGCCAGCCATTGAAATGGCTGAGTAAAGCTCATTATCCAGTTTTTGGCTCTGCGGGCTTGCATCATTTCTGAAGTTTACAACGTAAACGTCAGGTGAGGCCGCGTAAGCAGTAGCACCAAAGGCTGCAGTAAGTGCCGTAGCGCTTAGAAATGCAACAAAATTTTTCATATCTCTAGTTCCCTAATATTTGCAGAAAAGTTCAAATCCGTCTGTGCCCTGTCGATACACAGAAATGGTTTATAATCTGCAAACACGTTGGTAACCGAGTGTTTACGATGGTTGCCAGAATGGTTAATTTTCGGATTAAGTTATTGAAAAGACTTAAGAAAAAATGCGTGAAAAAATATCATCTACATGCTTTAAATGGCACTCCATGTCAAATAGTGCTTCTAAATCACTATCGTTTAAGTATTTTTTAACCATGTCGTTGGCTATGAAGTGGTCAAAAACACTCGATCAAAAATCACATCGACAAATTTGGTGTGGTATTCATCGTCAAACATATCATGGATCTGCTTATCCGAGAGAAGGGCTGTGACGTCTTTGTCTGCCAGAAGTAGATTTAAGAATGATCCTTCGCCGGCATTGCCTTCGGTCCGGAACATTTCCCAGACTTTCATGGCGTTGCGCTGGACCAGTCGGTAGGCACTCTCGCGCTGTTCGCCAGCTTGGGTTAAGGCCAGCAAGAAGCGCTGCGAATTATGCAGCCCGCCAAGGCGGTCCATATTGGCTTTCATTTTCTCTGGGTAGACAACAAGATTTTCAATCACGCCCGCTAGACGGTGTAGGGCAAAATCAAGATGTACTGTTGTGTCCGGGCCAATACCCCGTTCAACCGAGCTGTGCGAAATATCGCGCTCATGCCACAGTGCAACGTTTTCCATGGCTGGGACGACCGCCATTCGTACGAGACGAGCCAGACCGGAAAGGTTTTCTGTTAGAACTGGATTGCGTTTATGTGGCATGGCCGACGAGCCTTTTTGGCCTTTGGAGAAAAACTCCTCGGCTTCGAGGACTTCTGTACGTTGCAAATGCCGAATTTCTACGGCGACATTTTCGATCGAGCTGGCGACTACGCCAAGCGCAGCGAAATAGGCAGCGTGCCGGTCGCGCGGAATTATTTGAGAGGAGACGGGCTCAATTCCTAGTCCCATCTTCTCCGCGACATGTTCTTCGACTTTGGGATCGATATTAGCAAATGTCCCGATCGCGCCTGAAATAGCACAGACCGCGATTTCTTCACGGGCTTTGACGAGGCGTTCACGGCCGCGTGCGAATTCGGCATAAAACCGGGCGAGCTTGACGCCAAAAGTTGTCGGCTCAGCATGGATGCCGTGGGAGCGGCCAATTGTGATCGTGTATTTATGCTCTTCAGCGCGTTTCTTAAGCGCTGCGAGAACCCGGTCCATCCCTACAAGCAACAGATCGATTGCGCGAGCCATCTGCACAGACAGCGTCGTGTCGAGGATATCAGATGATGTGAAGCCTTGGTGGACGAAACGGCTATCATCACCAATAAATTCAGCGAGGTGGGTTAGGAAGGCGATAACGTCATGTTTGACTTCGCGCTCGATTTCATCAATGCGGGCGACGTCAAATTCGGCTGAGCCGCCTTTATCCCAAATATTCTTCGCGGCAGCATCCGGGATAACACCAAGGTCAGCCAAGGCATCACACCCATGGGCTTCAATTTCAAACCAGATCCGGTATTTCGTGGCAGCTGACCATATCTCGGTCATTTCTTTACGGGCGTAACGTTCAATCATTGGGACTCACCTTATGTCTATGAGCGACCCTTTGACTCAATTAGCCGAGCAAATCAACCACCTGAGGCGACCTCATTACGTCTTTCTGCTGCTTCCCAGTCTTTGGACATAGTTCGGCTGGCAATGAAGAATGAAATAATGGCGATAATATAGGGAACAATCAGCCATGTGAGCGCCAAACGAAGCGCATGGAGCTCTCCGTGCTTATCTGTCAAATGTTCACTGATCATACCGACAATTGTTGGGCCGCCGCCAAGCGCGATGAGATTTAGAATGAGGAAAAACAGGGCGGTCGACATAGCTCTCATATGAATAGGGGCGAGTGTCTGCGCCGCAGCGAAGCTTGGGCCGAGATAGACACCAGCTGCAACGAGGTAGACGGAAATCAAGGCCAAGTGAGTGTTGATATCTTTGACCCAAAACGCCAATATTAGAGCCGGCGCTCCAATAATAAGGGCCGCGCCGGGAACCCAACCATAGGCGCCAACGTTCTTTTTTGCCAGCTTTTCAGTCAATAAGGCGCCGTAATATGTGCCCGCGCCATAACAGACCAGGTTCAGAAAGCCGAGTTTATACATGAGGCTGTTGAAATTGCCGCTTTCATGGCCCGGTGTATAAGTAGGGTCATAGCGTACAACATAATCAATGCCCCAATTGGAAACGGCATAACCCCCAAAAGAAACAAATGCGATGCCAAAGCACATAGCCCACCAGCTTGGTATGCTGAGTAAGGTTTTGATGCCTTCTTTAAAGGGGACCGGCTCCATGCCTTCAGTGTTTTCCTGTTGCCCGCGCTTCGGTTCTTTAACAAAGGTTATGAGGACTAATGCCAGAAGTATCCCGACGACGCCTAAAGCCTTGAGCATGCCGCGCCAACCCAGCGCTTCGATCAAAAGTCCCGCAAGGATATAAGAAAACGCGATTCCAAACGGAATGCCGAGTGAATAAATACCGAGAGCACTGGCGCGTTTT
>JABABK010000056.1 GCA_014238285.1 Hellea sp. | reverse complement strand
TCGAGACGATCAACAAGATCGTCAGAACATCCCGTCAAATACTACACGAAATTGGCCGCGAGCCAACACCGGAAGAATTGTCTTCAAAGCTCAACATGCCCCTCGAAAAAGTTCGTAAGGTTATGAAGATTGCCAAGGAACCGATCTCTCTGGAAACACCCATTGGGGATGAAGAAGATAGCCAGCTCGGCGATTTCATCGAAGATAGCAATGCCATCCTTCCCATTGATGCGGCGATCCAGTCCAACCTACGGGAAACCACAACACGGGTTCTCGCCTCTCTCACCCCGCGTGAAGAACGAGTCCTACGAATGCGGTTTGGTATTGGCATGAATACGGACCATACGCTTGAAGAAGTCGGACAACAATTCTCCGTCACCCGCGAACGTATCCGCCAGATCGAAGCCAAGGCCCTGAGAAAGCTGAAGCACCCAAGCCGGTCACGGAAATTACGTAGCTTCTTGGATCAGTGACGAGCGCCTCACTCAATGAATGGGTCATAACCCAGAACAAATTCATTCCAGATTTAGAGAGCCCGAATAACTCTCCGGACTCTGACACTCCTATCGAAACTGTTTGGACCAAAGAAGACTTCACCAATTTTCCAACTAAATTTCATATCAATAATTTGATTGTCGAAAAATCCGAACACTCCATCTCGGATGAATTCGGTGAGTACATTGAACATGGTATCTTAGTCACAGCAAGAAAATCCGCGTATCTCTCGCTTGCATGGCTTACCCTTGCTGCTATCTTTCGAAACGCTCCCATTGATTGTGAAATCAGCCACCCTGCCTCAAATATCCGAAAGCTTACAGTGGGTCTTGGTAGTCCTTGGACGATACAATATGGAGCATCGATCGCGCTTAAAGAATTTGAATATTCAGCTAAACTTCCTTTCCGGAACGCGCATCAAGTCAATCAAAGTATCGAACGTGATAAATATCCGGTGTTCCGAATTGCTAGTTCTAAAGAAGAATTCCCTTCAGTTATTTCGAAGGATTTGACCTCTCCACTTTATGATCAATTAAATGGTTTTGGGTCCTTAGCTGGTCACATTTTCATGACTGAGTTCTTTTTGGATATGTCTAGACCCTCTTTTGTTCACCTACCTCATCAAAATTATCTTTTTGAAAATGAGTGGGGATACACATGCACTGCAACTGCTAGCCATATCGCAAAATTCGCCTCACCGTTTTTGACTGGGCATTTCCCCGAAGATATTGATCCTAATACTCCGATGTCAGGTACGTTCACAAACCGCAACTAAACGACATATGTCGTTACCAATTCATTACAAATACGACATATGTCGTTTTATGCATTGATGGAATAGTATAACATGTGAAATAAGAGGGTGTCACAAAAAGGAGACACCCCATGACACGCATGACCCCTCTAAAAACTCTTGGATTTTCTTTGCTCGCTGCCGGCCTAATCGGCGGAACAGCCAATGCTGGCGACGGCAAAAACTGCAAAGACAAAGACCATACATCGCTGATTAAGTCAGAGAGCACAGCTGCCACAGCGGTTTTACCAGCCTCGAGCGAGCGCGCCTATCCTGCCAAAAAGGCAATGAAAGCCTATACATTTGATGAGGCTTTAGCCAAATGCCAAGCACACGGCGCCACTGATCTGCAAGCTTGTATCGACAAGAAAACAGGCGCGGTTTCTAAACCTAAGAGCTAATCGACTTCCTCCCACATAAAAGCCGTTCAATAGAATGGCTTTGGTAGTCGAAATAGGGCGCCGCGAAACGACCATCGTAGTTTCGCGGCCTCTTAATAACACATCAAAGTTTGACATGACAAAATTGCAGCCATCCTTTAGATTGCATCTATGAATTTTGTTTTTAAGCCAGCCCCGCCCGTTAGCCTCTCTGTCATCGGCACGGAAGGCCGCTTTCCTGTAAGGCGGATTTATTGCATTGGTAAAAATTATGCTGGCCACATCCGTGAAATGGGCGGTGACGTTGAACGTTCAGAACCTATCTTTTTCACAAAAGCGGCCGAGACTATCGTTCATACTGGGACGGAAATTCCCTTCCCGCCCCATACTGAAAACCTGCATCACGAAATCGAATTGGTTGTTGCCATGGGACCGGGTGGTATATTTGGGTACGGGGTTGGTCTTGACCTAACCCGCCGAGACCTACAAGCCACAGCTAAACAAAAAGGCGGTCCCTGGGACCGAGCCAAGAGCTTTCGCTTTAGCGCGCCCTGCTCAGCGATTACCCCCGCCGGTAAACTTGATCTAGAAAACGCTCATATTGTCCTTCGCAAGAACGGGGATATTGTGCAATCATCAACTCTGGATAAAATGATCTGGGCAGTCGATGAAATCATCACGCGCTTGTCAGAGGATATGGACCTTCAAGCCGGCGATCTTATCTTTACCGGCACGCCAGAAGGTGTTGGCCCGGTTACACGCGGCGATGAGCTTGACGGCGGCATAGAAGGCCTTGAACCTATCCGCGTACGTATTATTTAAAGCTTATGTCTGATTTGATTCTTCATAACTATTTTCGCAGTTCCACCTCCGTACGTGTGCGCATAGCCCTCAATATCAAAGGGCTGGCCTATGATTACGTGCCCTATGCGCTACTGCCTGATGAACATAAATCAGAAACATATTTAAAACTCAATCCCCAAGGATTAGTCCCAGCCCTAGAGATCAAAGACCAAACCGTTCTCACCCAATCCATGGCCATTATTGAATATCTCGATGAAGCTTCCCCCGAACCGGCTCTGATGCCGTCTGATCCGCTTGGCCGTGCCCGTGTTCGAAGCCTCGCTCAAATCATTGGATGTGACATTCATCCGGTCAACAACCTACGTATCCTTCGTTATATATCGGGTGAGTTTGGCGCAGATGCTGAAGCCAAAAAAGCCTGGTTTACAAATTGGGCCACTGAAGGCTTCGCCGCACTTGAGGCACGCCTTTCCAATGAGACAGAAACCGGTGAGTTCTGCCATGGCGACGTGCCCGGGTTAGCTGATATTTGCCTCTACGCCCAAGTTCTCAACAATCAGCGCTTTGATGTGGATATAGAGCCCTATCCGACCATCGCCCATATATTCACCCATTGCGACGCTCTACCCGAATTTCAGGACGCCCGACCAGAACACCAGGTGGATGCTGTTTAGAACTGTCATTCCGGGGCTGACGCAGTCAGAGCCCGGAAGATCGACTAGAATACAACACCTATAGCACCGAGCTTTCTCGACCTTCCGGGTTCACTTCGCGCCCCGGCGTGACAGAAGTTAACCCAATACCCGTCCCGCGACCGCATCAAGCTTTGCCAATAGTTTCGGATCCCTCGCCTCAGGAGAGGTAATCATTGCCGTATCTAGATTAGTTTCAATGCCTTGCGGGCTTGGCGTGCGCGGAGTCTTTGACATACCGCCAACCAGTTCTTTGACGGCGCTTCGGCCTGTATCGGCGTTCTTCATCAAAACGGCAATCACAGAGGCCACATCCACATTGCCATGTCCTTCATGCCAGCAGTCATAATCCGTAACCATAGCCATCGTGGCGTAAGGTAGTTCTGCCTCCCGGGCGAGTTTGGCTTCGGGCATATTAGTCATGCCTATGACATCACAGCCCCAGCCACGATACATATGGCTCTCGGCCTTTGTGGAGAATTGCGGCCCCTCCATAGCCAAATATGTCCCGCCGCGGTGAACGGTAGCGCCGGCTTTAACCGCCGCATCACCCGCCATTTCAGACAAGCGCATGCAGATAGGTTCGGCCACAGAAACATGAGCCACCATGCCCGTTCCAAAGAAAGACTTCTCGCGCTTAAACGTGCGGTCAATGAATTGATCAACCATGACGAAATGACCCGGCACGTATTCTTCTTTGAGTGACCCAACCGCAGAGATCGATAATAAATCCGTACATCCTGCGCGTTTGAGGGCGTCAATATTAGCGCGGTAATTAACATCACTAGGTGACAAACGATGTCCACGGCCATGACGGGGTAGAAAGCGCAGTTTAACGCCGCCCAGCTCAGCAAACAGGATATCATCCGACGGCATGCCCCACGGCGTTTCAATGCTGATCCATTGCCGGTTTTCGAGCGCCTCCATGTCATAGAGACCTGAGCCGCCTAAAACACCTAATACCCATTCACTCATACCGCTGTCCTTTGTGACACCATAAACAAAAAAAGCCCGGCGGGAACCGGGCTCTTTCTAAATTCTTTGTGATGAAGAACTAATGCTTCACATTGCGCCAGACAGATTTGTAAGCAAACCACATCAAGATCGACAGAACTAAAAGATAAAGCATGGTCGCGAGGCCAAGGCTCTTACGGGCTTCCATTTTTGGATCAGACGTCCAAGCCAAAAACTCAGTGACGTCTTTCGCCATTTGCTCAACAGTCGCTTCAGTGCCGTCTTCATATTCCACAAGACCTTCTGATAACGGATTAGCCATAGCAACTTGGCTATTCATCATCATGTTCATCATATTGTCGTTTTTATCATAGCTGGTCAGGACGTTATAAACATAATCCGCGCCGCCTGTACGGGCTGATACCATAACCGATAAATCTGGCGGAGCTTTACCATTATTACTCGCGGCTGCTGCAGAAGCGTTGGCATAAACAGGTGGGAACATATCCGCCGGAATAGCTTTACGATCAATTACGTCGCCAGTATCAATGTCGATATCTTCAACCGTCCAGTCAGCCGCTAGAGCTTTGACCAAAGGGTTATCATTTGGGTTTTTATAGTGCTCGTTATAAAATGGACCGCCCTTATCGCCCAAATGCCGAAAGGCTACGTGCTCAAGCTGGTGACACGATGAGCAGACTTCACGGTAAACTTGATAACCGCGCTGCATAGCCGCTCGATCATATGTTCCGCGCGGCCCATCAAAATGCCAATGCACATGCTTCATTTCATAATGGCTATCACCACCACCAGCGGCGCTCGCAATAGATATGCCGCCAAATGCGGCAGCCAGAATAGCCGCCGCGCCGATAACAGTTTTCTTAAAAGTCATTTTCATGAGGCTTCTCCCAGAACCGATTTGGTAATGGATTCAGGCAATTCTTTAGGCTTCTCGATCAAACCCATAACCGGGAGGATCACAAGGAAGAATGCAAAATAATAAAGCGTTGCAGCGCGGGACCACCAAACACTTTTCACGCCCATAACTGGCTGGTCTGGTGAAAGAGCACCATGCCATCCAAGAATGAAACAGGCTATTACAAATAAGATGAACCATAGACGTGTCACAGGACGGAAACGCATAGAGCGAACTTTGGATGTATCAAGCCAAGGCAAGATAAACAGAACAGCGATCGCGCCGACCATTAGAAGAATACCCATGAGCTTGTCCGGGACAGCGCGAAGGATGGCGTAAAACGGTAAGAAATACCATTCCGGAACAATGTGTGGCGGCGTCGCCATTGGATCGGCTTTTATATAGTTATCAGCGTGGCCCAAAGCATCTGGCTGATAAAAAACAAAGAAAGCAAAGATCAGCAAGAATACGACCACGGCAAAGCCGTCTTTAACCGTATAATATGGATGGAAAGACAGCGTATCTTCTTTGGATTTTGGCTCAACACCAATCGGATTGTTTTGGCCCGCATGATGCATAGCCCAAACATGCAGACCAACAACAGCGGCAATCACGAATGGCAATAGATAATGAAGTGCGAAGAAGCGATTTAACGTCGGATTATCAACAGCAAAGCCGCCAAGTAACCACTGCTGAAGACTTTCGCCAACGATAGGAATAGCGCCAAAGAAGCCTGTAATCACGGTTGCGCCCCAGAAAGACATTTGTCCCCAAGGTAAGGTATAGCCCAAAAAGCCTGTCGCCATCATCAAAAGATAAATCACACAGCCAAAAATCCAGACCATCTCACGCGGAGCTTTGTAAGAGCCGTAATAAAGCCCTCTAAACATATGAGTATAAACGGCGAGGAAGAACATAGACGCGCCAACAGCGTGCATTGGCTGGATCAACCAACCAAAGGGTACATCGCGTTTAATGCGCTGAACACTATCAAAAGCCATATCCACGTGAGGGACATAATGCATGGCCAAAATAATGCCTGTAATAATTTGGGCCACGAGGCAAAGGCTTAGAATACCGCCAAATGTCCACCAGTAATTCAAGTTACGAGGACTTGGGTAAGTCATAAAATCCGCACCCATCCGGATAATCGGCAGTCGCTTATCTAGCCACTTGGAAGCAGCATATTTAGGTTCGTATGTTGAAGGATGTCCGCTCATGATTAACCGACCTTGATCACTGTATCTGAAAGATATTCATAAGGAGGAATTTCCAAGTTCTTCGGCGCTGGTCCCTTACGGATCCGGCCTGACGTGTCATAATGTGATCCATGACATGGGCAGTACCAACCGCCATATTGACCTTGCGCGTCGACTTTGCCCTGCTCACCAACCGGGATACAACCAAAGTGCGTACAAACACCAACCATGACCAAATATTTTGGATCGAGTTTACCACCCGGCGTCGCGACGAGGCGCTGATCATCCGTTTGCGGGTCTTTAAGATCGGCTACATCAACCGCTTCAGCTTCGGCGATTTCGCCTGATGTTCTGTGGCGAACAAAAACCGGCTTACCGCGCCATAACATTTTAAGCTGTTGGCCTTCTGAGATTTTTGACAAATCGATTTCAATTGCGCCAGCGGCTAATGTATCAGCAGCTTTGCCCATTTGCATGACCAAAGGCCAAGCAAGGGCTGCTGCCCCGGCAGCCGCTACGGCGCCAGTTGCGATATAGATAAAATCGCGCTTGTCTTCATCAATGTTTTCGTGGGAGGTATTTGTGTGATTAGACACGGCTCATCCCTTTCTTAAGTTTGCGTCTTTATTTGCGTGTGGTAATAAACATTTTGCTGTCAAAAGGCCACTTTTTAATCGCGGCACAACGCCGCAATGATGCCGCAATCGGGAAACAGCAACTTTGGATATGCATGATATTTTAGTCTGTAAAGTATCTCGATTTTTGTTTTCGAAGCATATCGATAAAAAGGAACCTCAAGATTCCGAGGAGCCGGAGCACTTCTTACACGTCCAGATGTATCAAAATTTGCGCCATGACACGGACAATACCATCCACCATAACGGCCACTCGCGTGTTTAAGGCCTTGTTCGCCTACTGGAACGTATCCAAAATGTGTACAATGACCAACAACGACTAAGAACTTCCGATTAAGAGTTCCATCGGGCATAGGTACCAACCGTTGATCATCTGTTTCAGGATCTCTGAGATCACTAATATTCGTATCCTGCGCAGCTTTAATTTCCTCACCTCTGCGATGACGAATAAAGATGGTGCGGCCTTGGATGAGTAATTTTAACTGAGCTCCCTCTGGAATTTTAGTCAAATCCACAGGGAAGGGAATCAATTGATTGCGATCAGCTGCAGGGTTCATATGGGCAACCAAGGGCCAAGATAACGCTCCGACGCCCAAAGCCCCAACAACTTTTGTCGCAGTAAAGATAAAGTCCCGTCTCGAAGACTCTATCTCCAACATTGGGGCAGTATTATTTGCCTTATCCATAGCAAGAGACTAGCAAACCTCTTAACCAAAACAATTATACCCAAGGTCGCACTATGCGTGTCACATTATATCAACCGGATATTGCCCAAAATTTAGGCGCTATCATGCGCCTTTGCGCCTGTTTTGCGGTGCCTGTAGGCGTTATCGAGCCTTGCGGCTTTCCTTTGACAGCAAAAGGCCTACGCCGCACCGCTATGGATTATGGCAATCCAGAAGACATTCGCCGATATGTGGACTGGAACACATTTCAATCTTCGAATCAGGCACGTACGGTTCTTTTTTCAACCAAAGCCGCTATGCCCCTGCCCGATTTCGACTTTAGGCCGGATGACAATCTCTTATTTGGCCGTGAAAGCGCAGGCGTTCCAGACGATGTCCACGAGGCAGTGAGCCAGCGCGTCATCATTCCTTTGTCGGCGGATGTGCGCTCATTTAACCTCGCCACAAGTGTTGCCATTGGGCTATATGAAGCTCTCAGACAAACAAGGACATTGCCCGCATGACGCTTGACCAAATGACTGAATTTCCCCATCCTTCGTCAAGCTAAAACACAATTGAGTTCGAGCACCTAATCCCCCATAACCCATTCATGACATTCGATCCAAAAAAAGAAAAAGCAGCCCTTTGGTTCCGCTCCCTAAGAGACCGGATTTGCGCTGAGTTTGAAACCCTCGAAATGGAAGCGCCTACGCATCTATACAAAGGACCATGGCGTAAATTTAGTTTTGAAGATTGGTCACGTAAAGAAAATGGCTCTAATAGTGGGGGGGGCGGCACTGGCGGTATGCTCAAAGGACGCCTGTTTGAAAAATGCGGCGTGCATATTTCTGTGGTCCACGGTGAATTTGAAGGCGAAATGCGCGAGACCGTGCCCGGGGCCAAAGATGATCCGCGCTTTTGGGCCGCGGGCGTCAGCCTGATTGCCCATATGGTCAACCCCCATATCCCAGCTGTTCATATGAATACACGATATATTGTGACGACCCAGGACTGGTTTGGCGGTGGCGCGGATCTTACGCCAACGCAACATAAAGATAGAACTCAGGAAAATCCTGATGCCATAGCCTTTCACAAAGGCCTGAAATCCGTTTGCGATTCTCACGACTGCGCTGACTACGATAAATATAAAAAATGGTGTGATGATTATTTTCACCTTGCCCACCGGGACGAACCTCGCGGCACAGGCGGTATTTTCTATGACCGGCATAATTCCGGGGATTGGAAGGCTGATCTTGCCTTCACTCAAGACGTGGGAACAGGTTTTCTAAAAACCTATACTGATATTGTCCGAAGCCGAATGCACCAACCTTGGACAGAAGAAGACCGTGAAGAACAGCTCATAACGCGAGGGCGCTATGTGGAGTTTAACCTACTCTATGATCGCGGCACCACATTTGGCCTAAAGACTGGCGGTAATGTCAACACGATCCTATCATCCATGCCGCCTGTGGTGAAATGGCCTTAGGAAATTAAATTCCACGTTAATCTGGTAATTGAAATAATTCTTCAACAGAAACGTTTAGCGCCTTAGCTAATTTTAACGCCAATATGGTCGACGGAATAAACACGCCGTTTTCGACAGTATTTATGGTTTTACGACTGACGTGAACTTGCTTGGCAAGGTCCGCCTGCGTCAAGCCAGCCTCCTTACGATATCCGTTGAGCCTATTTCGAAGCTCTTTATGATCAGGCATTCCGGCGTTCCAAAAAAGCGAATGCATATAGAGGTGCGGCCACACCAATCGCCATCATTAACCGAGCTAAATCCGCGCCCGAAATTTCCATAAATCGCGTTATGGCAAACAAGAGACCAATAAAGACCATCAGACTAAAATACCCCGTTCCCATAGCTTTGGCCCGATTTGATTTAACCAGTTCATCTTCCAGCATGGCCTGAGTTTCTAGCGAAGCTCTCGGAATGTGTTTTCGCCCCATAACCACTAGGGCCAACATAGATAAAGACCAAATAATCTGGCTTATACCCGCAAGTCTCTCGCCAATGACGCCAAAGTTAGAATTTTCTATCAGCTCAATTCTGGGTATCTGCCAAAGTAAAAACGTACTCGCTAAAATAACCATCAGTAAAATACGTCTTTGCGAAAATTTATCGACAATGTCTTGCATCAAAAACCTCATGTAACCTATAGGTTACAATAAAGCATATTTAAAATGTAACGTCAAGGTTACATAAATTATTATTTAAATTAGATGCATGCACAAAAAAACCGCCCCGAAAGGCGGTTTCAAAATTCAGTTATTTAATTAATTAACAACCGCTTGGATCGACCACAACACCTTGCTCGCCATCGGCATTATTGCCAGTGCTCATCGGTGCTGTCCGTGCGGCATCAAATGCACACTGAGCGGTAGTACCACTCAATTTTGGACCAGCCATGCCAGGATCACCATTTGTATAACCCCATGAATTAACAGAGATGATTGGACCGTTGCCACTTGCTTCGTTCATAGGCTGAATCCAAGGACCACCTGAAGAACCGCCAGAAAGATCGGACTGAGGCTGCCACCAGTTGGCGGCATCCATTTCTTCCATATCCATTGCAGAATACATAAAGAACGGATCGTCACTATAAGAATATCCAAGATTGTGTGTCCAATCTAACGATCCCGGACCACTATTGCCATCATCATGATTTGGCGTTGCAAAGCTAACGTCAAATCCGCCAGCAACTGTCTCAAGCGATCCGCTTGATCCATTTCCTGAATGGCTGCCGCTATCATCGACAACGTAATAGGCGTAATCCCACGGGATATTGCTTGGGAATGTTCTGGTTGTCCAGTTTTCCTCTACAACACCAAAGTCCGCAGTCCAGCACCCTAGAGGGTCATTTGTACAATCTGAATCTGTCCCTGAACCGGTTGTTTGATCTTGATTTGGAATGAACAGAACATTCCGTGCAAAGGCTTTGTATTCATCATTATAAACACAATGCGCAGCCGTAATAATTACCGAGCGGCCTGTTGCAGCGTCATTCGTAACAGTACCAGAGCAAACATAACCAGACCAAGTGTAACGTTTTCCGCGACGTGCTGAAATCATTTCATAAAAAAGGCGACCCGTTGAGGTTTGAATATCGCCGCCCTTATCCCAACGTGAGTTGGTCACAACATCGCCAGATGGCGGTGGTGGCGGTGTGCCATCGACTGAAAACCCAAAGGAGCCCGTCGTTGAAGAATTACCACCCCGTTTCGTTGTGTCAGTCGCTGTTACAGTCCAGGTTCCTGATCCCGAGGTGAAGCCGGAAAGGCTGGCTTCCCAAGTGTCATTACCGACATTTGTCGCGTCAAAATTATAAACCTGTCCACCATAATCAATATTGAATACGACGCTTTTTACGCCGCTCGCATCTGTGACAACGGCAGAAAATGTCGGTGTCGTACTAATTGTCGCGCCATCAGCAGGGCTGCGCGTTACGACTGTCGGTGGTGTAGAGTCGCCATTACTTGGTGGTTTTGCCATAGGCACAATACCTTTGGTCTTTTTCATGGTTAGTTCTGGTCTTTTAGTGTGACCATGCGGTGTTAGCTGGCCATTTTTGCCCTTCACATAACCAAGTCCACGATGATCAATGACCATATCACGAGGCTGAGCATCTGCGATGCGTTCTGCCGTCCAGTGATCGAATACTTGTTGAGATTTTGCGCTTGGTTTGGCCTGTGCTGTCGCGGCCATTGCGGTCGTTAAAGCAATGCTGGTTCCAAGCAATGCGAGTTTTTTCATTAGTGTCATGCTACATATTCCTCCCGAATTTTACAAAGACGCGCCTTAATTGAACATTGATTCAAAACTGTCAAACGATTCCCGCACGAACCGGGCAAAAACCTACCTTACAAGGTAAAAAAAGAGGAAATTCATCCCCAAAAGCACATTTTTTAATCACTTCTAACCACGCGAACACATTGTTTTAAGCAAAATATTACTCAAAACTGTATTTAACCTTGGTCCAACAAACTCAATGCCATCAGCAATTTGGTCTTATCTGCCTCAAACCCGCTACGCACCCATAGCTCTTTAAGCGCGCGTAATATCTTACCCATTTCTGGCCCGTCTTTGACGCCCGCCTTTTGCAAGTCTTTGCCCACTAAAGGAAAAACGGGAATATCCCATTCCTTGGCGAAACGGGCTTTGGCGACCCATTGGCCGCTCAGCAGAACATCATCTTCACCGGCGGCGCGGATCATCATGCGGTCATAGGACGTTTGCGGGCCGCTGGCATATATGCCCTGTTTCAAAGCACGTTCAACCATATCAAGCGCGAAAGGTACGCGGTTACCGCCCCAAGCCAGTAGTCTTGTTTTTTCTTTATTTGAAAGCCTTAAACGTTTCGCCAGCCCAGCGAGGGCAAATTCATCCCGGCCTGACATGGCCATTAATCTAAGCTCTGGATCGATGGTCAGGTTTTCGCGTGTCTCTAGCTCAATCAGTCTTTCGAGACCTTCAACATTGCTAGCTTCGGGCAGAACCAAAGTCAGGATTTTATGGGTCAGCATGATTTGCGCGGCGCGAACCGGATTGGGTGCCGAGAGAAATTTTTTGAGCTCCATCCAAACACGCTCGGCAGATAATTGTTTCAGCCCTGCCCGGTTCTCGCGGCAAGCCCGCAGAGCTTCGGCGTCGGTTTTTGTTTTCTCGCCATACCAGGCCAAAAACCGAAAATAGCGCATTATCCGGAGATAGTCTTCGGTGACGCGGGCATCAGCTTCGCCGACAAACCTGAACTTGCGCGCCTTAATATCATCAAGCCCTTGCCCGCTTGGGTCAAAAACTGTTCCGTCGGCATCTGCGTAAAGCGCATTTATGGTAAAATCCCGGCGGACCGCATCTTCGGCCCAGTCTTTGGTAAAAGCGATAACCGCGCGTCGGCCATCTGTTTCGACATCTTTGCGTAGAGACGTAATTTCATAAGGCACTTTATTAACGACAGCCGTTAAGGTTCCATGGGCTATCCCCGTCGGCACAGTTTTAATGCCAGCCTCTTTCAGTGCGTTTTGCACTTCAACTGGTTCTAACTGCGTTGCGAGATCAATGTCGCCAATGGGTTCACCCATAATGCCATTGCGGACACAACCGCCAACAAAGCGGGTCGAGCCTTTTGGCAGCGCCGCCAGTATCTTAACGGCGCCCTCATCTTGCAGCCAGCCATGCTCTTTGGGATCAAGCTTCATGGGTAAAGCTTCTCTGGTAAACTCTGTAAATCATCATGGCTGTCATACCCCAAAGGTTTCTGTGGATGCCATCTGGCTCTTCATAAGGCATGTCATAAAGACGGTGCTCCCGCCCATCAAAAAAGATATCGCGCGGTTTGTGATTATCCGGATTCATCAGAAATGATAGCGGAATTTCAAAAACTTCGGCAACTTCGCAAGGTTCCGGGACGATCTGCGCGTCTGGCGAGACGATACCAACATAAGGCGTTACGCGATATTCTGATACGGCATTAAAAGACGGCAAGCGCCCTAAAAGATCAATATCCTTTGCTTCAACGCCAATTTCTTCCCAAGTCTCACGCAGCACAGCTTCCTGCGCGCTTTCTCCCGGCTCGATCTTGCCGCCCGGGAAGCTAATCTGGCCCGCATGATTGGACATAGTCTCTGGCCTTTGGGTCAGAATGACTTGCCAATCATCACGCATGACGATCGGCATCAAGACAGCCGCGCGCCTTTGACCTTCACGTTTGACCCCGTCCGATCCATCAGAAATTGGCAGGGGCAATAAAGCCGCCGTAATTTTCGGTATCATATCGCTCATTAGAGCATGCCTAGACGGAAGTAAGTTCCCGAAGCGTAAATGCCTAGCTCTTCGCCCTCATCCGTTTCGCGGTTCACGCCATTTTCAACCAGTTCATAAAACACAGGACGAGCCATTAGAGCTTCAAGCCTACCGCGCACGGTCACAAAAGGCGTGGGCTCTTGAGTGACAGGATCAATCTCGACCCGGATGGCTCTATCAGGTCCGGCCTCAATGATTTCATCCATATTGGTGGTGAAGAAAACGCGCTGGTTTTCGCCCTCGCCTTCAATATCAACGCGTATAGCTATAAAGTGAGCCGCTTCCACTTTGATCTGGATTTTCTCAGCCGGTGTCACGAGATAGGTTTCGCCGTCTTCATCCTTACGCAGGATAGAGGCAAATAATTTCACCAAGGGCTGGCGGGTAATCCGCGCGCCGTCATGCCACCATGATCCATCGCGCCGGATGACCATATCCATTTCCCCGCAAAATTCGGGATTCCAGCGGTCAACAGGTCGTTCGCCAACACCGTCACCCTGTGATCGGGCGGCTTTAATGATCTCTGATAAATCAAATCCCATGTTTGCTGCTTTTTAATGATTCTTTCATAGACATTTTCTTATCGATTTTTACTACTTATTCCAGTAGTGCCGCCATAACAAAACATATCACAAGTTTTAGCAATAGAGATAGTATGACAGACACCATTTCCGCCGCCCTCGAAAAGAAAGCCATAGCCGCCAGTGAAAAACTGGCCAAAGCTAAAGCCAATATTCAAACGGTTATATTAGGGCAGGACAATGTCGTCGATTTATCCCTAAGCGCAATATTATCCGGCGGCCATGCCCTTCTTGTTGGTGTTCCTGGCCTTGCCAAGACTTTACTGGTTGAAACCATCGGTACAACACTTGGGCTTGATGACAATAGAGTCCAGTTCACACCAGATCTTATGCCGTCAGATATTATCGGGTCTGAGGTTCTTGAAGAGACAGCCAAAGGCAAACGATCCTTTCGCTTTATTAAAGGCCCGATTTTCAACCAGCTTTTAATGGCCGATGAAATTAACCGCGCCAGCCCCAGAACACAATCGGCTCTTTTGCAAGCCATGCAGGAACATATCGTCACGGTGGCAGGCCAGCATTACGATTTGCCAAAACCGTTTCATGTTCTGGCGACTCAAAACCCGATTGAGCAGGAAGGGACTTATCCTCTGCCCGAAGCGCAACTTGACCGTTTTCTGCTTCAAATCGATGTGGACTTTCCCGACCTGGAAACAGAAAAACAAATCCTTGTCGCGACAACAGGTGCCAAACAAGCCAAAGCATCTAAGGTTCTGACCCCCAAAGCGATCATCGACATGCAAAAGCTGGTTCGCGAGCTTCCGATTGGCGAGGGGGTTGTCGATGCTATTCTAGCGCTTGTTCGCAATGCCCGTCCGGATCAATCCGCGATTTCCAATATTAAAGAACAAGTGGCTTGGGGTCCCGGCCCTCGTGCTGGTCAAGCGTTGATGCTGACCAGTCGCGCCAAAGCTCTCATGGATGGCCGCCTCGCGCCTTCGATTGATGATGTACTTGAACTGGCAAAACCTGTCTTGCAACACCGTATGGCTTTGACCTTTGCAGCCCGTGCCGATGGTGTCACGCTTGATAAAGTTATTGATCAGTTAAAAGATTCCATAGCCTAAGTGTCATCCGCCGTTCAAAATCCAACTGAGCTAAGGCGTGCTTCGGAGAAACTAGCCGCCAGCTATCCTGTGCTCCTCGCCGAAGCCGAACGAGTTGCAGCCGTTGTCGCTCAAGGTGTACATGGCAGACGCCGCGCCGGACAGGGCGAAACGTTTTGGCAATACCGCAATTATCATAGCTCTGACAGCGCATCTGCTATTGACTGGCGTCGGTCAGCTAGGGGCGATCAAATCTATGTCAGAGAAAATGAATGGGAAGCCGCCAATACAGTGTTCTTTTGGCGCGATGGCAATCCGGGCATGAATTGGCGCTCCAGCAATGAACTACCCAGCAAACAAGACCGTGCCAGTGTCATCTGTATGGCGCTTGCAAGTCTCTTGATGCGCGGCGGTGAACGCTGCGCTGTTATCGGCGAAACCGAACGCCCAAGAGCAGGCCGGCTTGGATTAGAACGGGTAGCTAAAAGATTGGCCCAATCTGAAGGCCCGGCGGAAAATCTAAACGCGTCTATACCATCCCATGCCCAAATCGTTATCTCCTCTGACTTTCTTGAAAGCCCGGATATCTGGAAAGCACGGCTTACTCGCCTCGCCAGCCGCCCGGTCAAAGCCGTGCTCGTTCGCTTGGTCGATCCCGCAGAAAAGCAATTCCCATACAAAGGCCGCGTCGAAATGCAGTGGCCCCAAAACGCAAAGGAAGCGTCCAAGCAAACGCCGTTTATCGTCGGCCGCGCTGAACGCGCCCAAGCCGAATATCAGCAAAAATTTGAAGCCCACGGACACGCCGTTGCCGATATAGCCAAACGTCTGGGTTGGCCGATGATCACACATTATACTAATTCATCGCCAAACCTTGCCTTGACGGCCCTATACATGGCTATTGGCGGCGAGACCGACATATGACATTGGGACCTTTAACATTTTTAGCGCCGCTTGCGCTGCTCGGTTTGATTATACTGCCGCTAGTCTGGTGGTTATTGCGGATAACACCGCCCAAGCCATTGCAGCAAATCTTCCCGCCGCTTCGTATCTTAAGCGAAGTCGTGACCGAAGAAGAAACACCTAACAGCACGCCGCTTTGGCTCCTTTTATTCCGGCTCGCTTTAACGGCGCTTATCGCCATAGCGCTGGCCCAACCTTTGCTATCCAAACCCGAAGGCATCGAAGCCAAGCCTTTAGTGCTCGTCATTGATGATAGCTGGGCCGCCGCGCCGAACTGGCCTAAAATTACCAAAGAAGCAGAAAACCGGATCACTGATGCGCGGCGCAAAAATGTCGACGTCATGGTTTTGACAACCACATCGGAAAACAAAGCCGAATTTATTGATCCTTCTGACGCTTTGCGGTTAATTAAGACGCTTACGCCCAATGCTCTAAACAACTCGCCTCAAGACATCTCTAAAACCATCAAAACAGCTGACCTATCCAAGAGCAATGTGATTTGGTTGTCCGCTGGCACAGGGCAATCGCCAGAAGCAGAACAGACGCTAGCCGATCAATTATCAAAAGGGTCTCAAGGCCTTCTCTTAAGTCCGCCCAGTAATGTTCTACCCCTTATTCCCGGCATTTTATCTGAAACTGTCAATGGTTTTCGCACTGTGTGGCACCGCCCTGATGGCAATGGATTGCGGGCAACCGACATTACAGCCCATAGTAAAGATGGGCGAATTCTAGCCCGCGCCTCTATTACGTTCACACCTGGCAATAACCAATCCGATACACTGATCGAACTTCCGAGCGAACTACGAAGCCAAATCACAGCGCTTCGCGCCGCTGACAGTCCTTCTGCTGGCTCTGTTAAGTTACTCGATGATAGTTGGGGTCGGCCACTCATTGGTGTTCTGACCGAAGGCCGAGATAGCGGCAGTCCGCTTCTATCTGAACCTTTTTACGCCGAAACGGCCCTAAAACCTTATGCTGATGTTTACCGCGGCACCCTCGAAGAAATTCTACCTCTCGCCCCAAGCATCATCGTCATGCCTGATGCCGCCAGAGATGACAGTCCGGAGCTTAAGACCTTTATTGAAAACGGCGGACTATTAATACGGTTTGCAGGCCCCAAACTCGCCAAACGCTCTGACGAATATTTACCTGTACGCCTGCGTGAAGGCGGCCGCGCACTTGGCGGTGCTTTGACATGGGAAGAGCCGCAGAACTTATCGCCGTTCACACCGGAAAGTCCTTTCTTTGGACTATCCATCCCAGATGACATTAAAGTCAAACGACAAGTCATGGCACAGCCAGGTGCTGAAACTGATAGCCGGACTTGGGCACGACTGCTTGACGGATCACCTGTGGTGACAACCAAAGAAGACGGCTTTGGCCGCATTGTTTTATTCCATGTCACAGCTGGCCCCGAATGGTCTAACCTTCCTGTTAGTGGCCTTTATGTGGAAATGTTAAGACGTCTGTTGACCCTAGCCAAGACATCACCTGCCAAGGCAAATGTCACAAGCGGTGACTGGGCACCCGAACGCATCCTAAACGGATATGGCCGTCTCATTAGCCCAACAATATTCGCTAAACCCATCGCCAATGACGGTTTTGGAGACACAATTATTTCAAGCTCAAACCCGCCCGGTCTTTATCGCCAGGGCCCCCGCCGCAAGGCGCTTAACATGGATATTAATCCTGAAAACTATAAGTCAATAAAAGACCTTAAAGGCATGACATCAGCAAGTTACGGCGAGACCCGCAATAACAATCTTGGCGGACTTTTGCTTTCAATCGCGCTATTAATGTTGGCTCTTGATGCAATTTTTGCGATCCTGTCATCAGGCCGAATGAGCAGCTTAATGCGCCGTTTTAAACCGGGCGCAAAAGCCACAACTGCCGCAAGCCTACTATTAGCCTCTAGTCTTATATTGAGCCCAATGGCAGATGCTCAGGACACTGAGCAATTTAGCGACGCCTTAGGTCTGCACCTCGCCTATGTGGAAACCGGTGATGCCCGCACAGACCGAATGAGCGAGGCGGCCATGAATGGTTTAGTTACGGCCCTAACCAACCGAACAACCATAGAACCTATGGGCGTAAGAGCTATCGATCCTGAATCCGACCCCCTCGTGCTATATTCATTCCTATATTGGCCTATCGAACGTGCTGCAGCACCGCTGAGCGATAAGGCTGTCACATCACTGAATAATTTCATGTCCAGCGGCGGCACAATTATTTTCGACACGCAGGATAGCGGCGATCAGGATTTGCTTGCCGGAAACCCTCACCCCGGCCTGAAGCGCGTAACCGAACAGCTCGACATTCCATCCCTTCAAGAAGTGCCTGAAGACCATGTCCTCAATAAAACATTCTATCTCATCGATTTATACCCCGGACGCTGGGCCAATGGCCGTGTCTGGGTCGATCAAAATCACAATGGCGTCGCCAGAGACGGTGTATCCAGCGTCATCATTGGCAGTAATGATTGGGCTGCCGCCTGGGCCCAAACTGATGACGGGGAACCGCTAGCAGAACTTGAGCGCGACATTCCTAAACAACGCGAAATGGCTATTAGATTTGGCGTCAATATGGTTATGTATACGCTCGCCGGTAATTACAAAGCCGATCAAGTTCATTCGGCAGCGCTGGTTGAAAGACTTGGGCAAAAACGCAAGGAACCTCAAGATTTAGGCGCTGATACCAAAACCGATGAAACACAGGAGGAGGAATAATGTCCTGGCTTCCTAATATCGCTTTTGACCCTTTGGTCTCAATGAACATTATTGCGGCCCTGACCGCTCTCGGTATTCTCGCCGCGGTCCTGACAGGCGCTAGCCGCCTTCGCAGTTTTATCCTTCGAATATTGGCCGTTTTATTTCTAACGCTCGCCCTCCTTAACCCGCAAACTGTTGAAGAAGAAAAAGACGCCCTCAAAGATGAGCTTCTCATCATCACTGATACATCCGAAAGCGCGCGCCTTGGGGGCCGTGATAAAAAAATCGAAGCGATTACGCAGAAATTGAAAGCTTCGCTCGCTAATTCTGAAAACTTGGAAATCACAGAAGTTCGCAGCGGTGATGATCAGGACGGCACTAAGCTCGCCACACAAATGATTGAGGCTTTATCTAGCCTGCCGCAGAACCGACTAGCGGGTGTTATCGCCATCACAGACGGGCAAATCCACGATATCCCGGAAAACCCCGAAGGCCTACTCCCCAAAGACATTCCCTTTCACGCGATCATTCTGGACGATAAAGAAAGCCGTGATCGCCGCATAAGCGCGTTAGTCGCGCCGCGCTTTGGTCTTGTCGGTGAACAAGCTGACTTTGAAGTAAAAGTTGAAGACCCCGGCCATGAAGGCGAAACAGCCGTCATTCAAATCAGGGTCAATGGCGAACTGATTGCGCGTTTTCCAGCCACCATCGGTAATAAGGTTTCTATCCCGATTGAAATTGAGCGACGCGGCACAAATACGGTTGAACTAAGAGTCGTGAAAGCCCCTGAAGAACTCACTCTTAAAAACAATATTTTCGTCTCAGAAATTTCCGGTATTCGCGATCATATGCGCGTTCTGCTGGTAACGGGTGAACCCCATAGAGGCGGTAGGGCTTGGCGTAACCTTTTAAAAAGCGACCCCGCCGTCGAAATGGTTCACTTTACTATTTTGACAACGCCGGGCGTAAAAGTCACCAACGCTTCGACCAATGAATTATCTCTGATCGCCTTCCCGACGCGGCAATTATTCGAAGAAAAGCTCGACGAGTTTGATCTGATTATTTTTGACCAATTTGCGCGAAGACGTGTTCCCGGCAGGGGCGGAAGAGCCTCGCCTATCCTGCTACCTTACTATATCCAAAATATCGCGACCTATGTTGAAAATGGCGGCGCTCTATTGATTGCAACAGGGCCAGCCTTTGCGTCCGAAGCCAGTCTATACCGCTCTGCCCTCGCCGCTGTACTGCCAGCGCGCCCCACCGGCGACATTGCTGAATACGCGTATAAGCCAGCCTTGACCGATAAAGGCCGTAGACATCCCGTCACCTCTGCCTTTTCCGGTAAAGAAGATCAGAGCTGGGGCAATTGGTTTCGCATCATCGAAAGCGATGTCATCAGTGGTCACGTCCTTATGGAAGGCCCAGCCGGAGAACCATTGCTCATCATGGAGAAAGTCGGAGATGGTCGTGTTGGCATGTTACTGTCTGACCAAGCGTGGCTATGGGCTCGCGGTTATGACGGCGGCGGTCCTTATAGCGAGCTATTCAGACGCCTCGCCCATTGGCTCCTGGGTGAACCAGATCTCGACGCCGAAAAACTAACTGCGCAAGTCATCGGTGATGAGCTTGTCATTGAACGCCAAACACTCGGTGATAGAGCACAAAAAGTTGTTGTTCAAAAGCCCGACGGGACTGCCGAGACCATTAAACTCAAAGACACGGGCGATGGTCTTTTTCGCGGCATTGGTAAAACCAGCGGCCAAGGCGCCTATATCCTCAAATCCGGAGACGTGAACACAGTCACAGCCATTGGGGCCTTAAATCCAAAAGAATATGGTAATCTAACACCCACAACTGAAATACTGAAACCACTAGCAGATTTGACAGGCGGCCTCATCTCAAACTCCGCTGACTTACCTGCTATTCGGCAAGTCAAACGCGGCGCAAATACGAGCGGCGACAACTGGATGGGGCTTGTCAAAAACAATCAATTCGTGACCCGCAATTCAAGGCGGACACCGCTAGCGCCCGGTCTCTTATTCTTCGCCCTCTCTATGGCCTGTCTAGCGTTAGCTTGGCGGCGCGAAGGTCAGTAACGCCGCTTTAGGTAACTATCAGGTAACTCTGACAAATAACGATCAGGTAAGGTTTCAACTGTATAGCGGGCTGGAATAGTGAAAATCCCCATGATACGGGAATTCATCTTTGAGGATCACATAATGTCTAAGACACTTTTAAAATATTCTGTAATTGCTGCAGTTGCGTTTGCCTTATCAGGCTGCAAGACGACGGGAAAAGTCGTCTCAGCTCCGTTTAAAGGCGCCTATGCCGTCGGTAAAACAACGGGTAAAGTTGCTTACGGTACAGGTAAACTCGCGTATGGCGGCACGAGGCTTGCGGGCAAAGGCATAATCATGGCTGGCAAAGGCGTCTATTATGTCGGTTCTGTCCCTATCCATGTTACTGACGCCGCGCTTAGCACAACCACTCGTGTCGTCCGGATTACGACTGAGATGGTCGATCTCTCTGGCAAAGTCGTAACCGTATATCGCGACGTTCAAACGGCCCAGTTACAGAACGAGTTGCTGAAATATAAGGGCGCTAAAAACGTCATCAAAGTGTTTGTCGACGCCATTGGATAATGTCCAATACCTTATGAAAAGGTAATTTGAAGCCGCGATCCAATTATGTTATAATATCCCGCATACCTATGATGGAGGATATGATGCGGAATATTCAAGCAGCCCTTATTTTAGCGACTAGCCTAGCAATCGCCTCGCCAGCTTTGGCCAAGAGCTCTCAAAAATTTCAGTCAAACCTGCAGGCGCCCATTAGTACTTCCGTCAATGTCGAAGTTATCATTGGCGAAGACCTAGCATGGCGCGGGGAAAACCTCCCTAAAAACCGCCGTGATCGGGGCAGTATCCGAAGCTTTAATGACGGCTTTGCTGGTAATGGATTTTACGGCGACAAAGACCTCAACCAACTTGCCGAACGTCTTGAAACTCGCATGGCAGAAAAGCTATCTAAATCCGGTGTTTCTGTTTCCGATAATGCCACGCAAACCTTACGTATAACCCTAACAGATGCGCGCCCTACCCGTCCGACCTTCCACCAAATGTCTAAAAGTTCAGGCCTTTCCATGCGAAGCTATGGCCTCGGCGGCGCAGCCTTTGAAGGTGAACTTATCTCATCTTCCGGCGCATCTCTTGGCACATTATCTTATGCTTGGTATGAAAGTGATATTCACGACGCAGCATATGGCAGCACATGGTCAGATGCACGGCATGCCATTGATCGCTTTGCGAAAAAGACGGCTAAGTCGCTGGATTAGACATAAGGTTCTAAGGCACGCCAAGCCATTTGTGAGTTTGTACGCTGAGACGCCATTGCGGGTGAGCGATACAATAATCAAACGCAGACTGCATATTAAGACTTTGGTTTTCATCATCGAGCGGCTGTAACGAGAAGTTCTCAAAGTCTAACTGCGCAAAATCTTGCGGCTGGTTTTCAATTTGAGGAAAGACGAGCTTAAGTTCTTGTCCTGATATCTGAACTAAGGGTGCATCGGCTTTGGGACTGATACAGAGCCAATCAATGCCTTCTGGCGCTTTGATAGTTCCGTTGGATTCCACGGCGATTTTAAAGCCTGCTTCGTGCAAGGCGTTGATAAGATCATCATCAAGCTGCAATAATGGCTCTCCGCCCGTGCATACCACCCAAGGCTGGCCCGTCATATCGCCTTTGGGCCAATGGGATAAGCAATCTTGGGCTAGATTGGACGCCGTCTTGAACTTACCCCCGCCTGGGCCGTTAGTTCCGATGAAGTCTGTGTCGCAAAATTTACAAACGGCTGAACTACGATCACGCTCAAGTCCGCTCCAAAGGTTGCACCCCGCAAAACGCAAGAAGACAGCCGGCAATCCGGTTTGCGCGCCCTCGCCTTGTACTGTCAGGTAAATTTCTTTGACGGAATAAGTCATCGGTTAAAAAGCCCCGCCTTATAATTGCCCCAACCTTTTGCCCGCAAATCACAAGCTGGACACGTCCCGCAGCCATAGCCCCAATCATAACGCTGTCCGCGATCGCCCAGATAACAAGTATGGGTGTCTTCCAAAATAACATCTATCAAAGCCTGACCGCCAAGTTCCTCAGCTATTTTCCAAGCCCCCGCTTTGCTGACATGCATGAGCGGCGTTTCAAGGGTATAGACCTTATCCATTCCCATAGAGATTGATTTCATCAC
>JABABK010000055.1 GCA_014238285.1 Hellea sp. | reverse complement strand
TTGACCGTCAGTCAAGCCTAGCTTACCAAATTCAACCTAAAACGCAGGGCGCTTTTATGGGGTATGATTTTCATATGACAGATGATGGCCCACGGCTCATAGAAGTTAATAGCAATGCCGGAGGGGCGTTTATTGTCGAAGCCCTCATGCAAGCCATCGACCTTGGAGACCCAAACATTATCGCAGTATTCATAGACATGTTTCAATCCGAATGGCGGCTGGCTGGCAGAAACACTCCCCTACGAACCATTGCGATTGTCGATCAAAACCCACAAAAACAATTTCACTATCCAGATGTACTTCTCGCGGCTGAAATGTTCGCGGCGCATAATATCGAAGCCATTATAGTGGATAGCCAAAGTCTTAGCATAAGAGACAGTCAACTTATGGCGAAGGGCAAAATAATTGATCTGATTTATAATCGTAGTACAGATTTCATGTTAGAATCTTCAGACAATCTCATCCTCCAGAAAGCTTTTATGGATGATATAGCCGTTGTTACGCCCGCCCCAAGACATCATGCCTTATTCGCAGACAAACGCAATTTGGCGATCTTGTCGGATCCTAAACAAGTGCGTGAATTTGGACTCACGACATCACAGATTGAGGCGTTATCTTTGATCCCCAAAACGATTGAAGTTCACCCTGACAATCATGATGAGCTTTGGAAAAATCGTCGCCAATATTTCTTTAAACCAAAAGACGGGTTTGGTAGCCGCGCGGCTTATCGCGGGGCAAAACTCACGAAAAAAGTTTGGGCACACATCACGCAGGGCAATTACGTGGCGCAGGAATTCATTACGCCCCCCTTAAGAGCTATAGGTAGCTCGCTTGAAGGCACTCAATTAAAATTCGATGTCAGAGTCTATACTTATAAAGGCGTCCCGCTCCTTCATATGGCCCGAGTTTATCAGGGACAAACGACTAATTTAAGAACGAAAGGCGGAGGGCTTGCGGTTATCCTGCCGATTGATTATTCGGATGGGAGATGCACAAAAATCAACTGATTATATTTGTCAAAGCCCCGCTGATGGGCAAAGCAAAAACTCGCCTGGCCGCCGATATTGGTGTTGTCCATGCACAGCGCCTTTACCGGGCTATGACCGCGCAGCTTCTTCGAAACGTCACCAGTGATAAATGGGACACCATACTGGCCGTAACGCCGGGGCATTGGCTGGGAGAAATTCCCACATGGAATGGCCTTCCGCAATACCCTCAAGTGAGCGGCTCTCTATCACCCCGTCTCGCTCAGGCCTTTTCCTCCAAAGGCAAAACCATCGTCATTGGTAGTGATTGCCCGCAAATCACCTCAGCCGATATCAATCAAGCGTTCACCGCCATCACACCCAGTCGCCCAGTTTTTGGCCCCGCCAATGATGGCGGATTTTGGCTCATTGGCGCTATAGGGCCTATAAAGCCCGACGTTTTTGAGATTGTCAGATGGTCGACGCAAGATGCTCTCGAAGACATGGCGGGCAATCTTGGACAGACGCCGTATTATTTACGCACGCTTACAGATGTGGATGACTTGGAAGCCTTAAAGGCGGTGAGGAAAACGAAAATTCGGTCACCCCGCCGAAGGGCGGGGTCCACGCCTTAACTTCAGTTAGTCTGGTTTTTTAAAATAATGTAACTAAACAAATTGTGCGTGGATACCGCCCTTCGGCGGTATGAGCGAAGTCTATTTCAACAACTCTTCCCAGCGCGCGACCTGTTTCGCCACTTCACTCGGCGCCGTCCCGCCGTAAGATGTGCGCGAGCTGGCAGATGCCAGGGGTGAGAGCACAGAATAAACGTCATCCGTAATACGCGGTTCAACCGTTTGCATATCAGTCAGCGCAAGCGCATCAAGGGTCAGGCCCTGTCCTTCAGCCAAAGCCACAATAGTTCCGGTGACATGATGGGCATTTCGAAATGGCATACCAAGTTCACGAACTAACCAATCGGCCAAATCTGTAGCCGTCGAGTAAGCCGCGCCTGCGGACTCGGCTAATCTATCTTTATTGGGCCGCATGTCGCGCACCATGCCAGCCATCGCTGCCAGTCCGAGAGACAAAGCATCGAAACCATCAAAGACAGGTTCTTTGTCTTCTTGCATATCTTTGGAATAAGCTAATGGAAGCCCCTTCATAACTATGGTCAGTGATGTGAGCGCGCCCATGATCCGGCCGACTTTGGCCCGGACCAGTTCCGCCGCGTCCGGGTTACGTTTTTGCGGCATGATGGAACTGCCCGTGGTAAAGGCATCAGAAAGCTTAATGAACTGAAACTGCGCCGAGGTCCAAATAACAATCTCTTCGGACAGGCGAGATAAATGCGTCGCGCAAATGGTCGCACAAGATAGAGCTTCTAGGGCAAAGTCACGGGCCGAAACGGCGTCGAGTGAATTGGCCATCGGGCAATCAAAGTCCAGCGCCTTTGCCGTCATATCACGATCAATCGGATAAGGTGTTCCGGCAAGTGCTGCCGCTCCAAGAGGGCTTTCATTCATACGCTTACGGCAATCTTGGAAACGGCTTCGGTCCCGCGCAAACATTTCAAGATAGGCCAGCATATGATGGCCAAAAGTCACGGGCTGCGCGTTTTGTAGATGGGTAAAGCCGGGCATGATGGTTTCCGTATTCTCGCCAGCTTTACCAAGTAATGCCTGCATCAAATCTGATAATTGCGCGTCAAAGTGATCAAGATAGTCGCGCACCCAAAGTCTGAAGTCCGTTGCAACCTGATCATTGCGCGACCGCCCTGTGTGAAGCCGCCCGGCCGCTTCACCAATGTTTTCTCTGAGGCGTCCTTCAATGTTGAGGTGGATATCTTCAAGCTCATCCGAAAACGGGAATACGCCTTCTGCGATTTCGGCCTTAATCGCCAATAGGCCTGCTTTTATCGCGTCATGATCCTGCTGAGTAATAATACCTTGCTGAGCCAGCATGGCTGCGTGGGCGATAGACCCGCGTATATCTTGATCGGCCATTCTTTGGTCAAAACCGATAGAAACATTAATCGCCTGCATCAATTCGCCGGGAGCGGCAGAAAAGCGCCCGCCCCACATTTTTTGTTTGGCGGATTTGCTGCCTGTGTTAGATGTCTTGCCCATGAAAACTATTTCCCTATCGCGCGCCATAAAGCTAATGATTGTGATCGGCCTTCTAGCCGCATTTGTAGTGTTTGTGCAATCCTGCCAATCGCCTAAAAGTGATTTGGATCGTTTTGGCGTAAAATCCATAGAAAGACTGCAAGTTCTAAATGCCCCGCCCATCCAGCCAAGCGGCACTTACAAAAACCCATTCGGCGAAGACATGACGCTTCGGGATTTCCGCGGTAAATATGTCCTCCTCAATGTTTGGGCCACATGGTGCCCGCCTTGCATCGCAGAAATGCCATCTCTTAATGAATTAGCGAAACAGCGCGGCGGCGAAGCCTTTGCGGTTGTAACCATCTCAATGGATAGAGATATGGAAGATGCTGATAAATTTTTTCAAAAACATAAACTCGATAATTTGGTGGCATGGCATGATGAAAGTTTTTCCCTCAACGCCAAAGTCAGAACCATGGGTCTGCCCGTATCCATTATCTATGATCCAAATGGTCGCGAGATTGTGCGCGTCACCGGCGAAGCTGATTGGGCCAGCCCAGAAGCGCTAACCCTAATCGATCACTTGTTGGAAAGGCCGCGCTAGTCTAACACTACCTCCCCGTTCATTCTGGACTTGATCCAGAATCTCTTGCCATGGCTAAAATAGATACTGGCCTTCACCAGTATGAGTGGATAGGTTGAAATATGGAAAAATTTTCGACAATTTATCACCGAGCGGCCCAGCGTCATGGCAGCGAAGACGCTCTCGAAAAACGGCTAACCGAAAATACGGGCCCTTACAACCCAGAGCCCAAAAGCGATGATCGCTGGTTATCCGAGTTTACTAAACGCGTATTCCAAGCCGGATTTAGCTGGAAAGTTATAGAGACTAAATGGGACGGATTTGAAGAAAATTTCTGGAAATTCAATATATCCCGCTGCGCGCGCCTGGATATGGATGATATGGAAAAACTCACCGCGAATAAAGCTATCGTCCGGAATCCACAGAAAATAAAAACCGTCGCTCAAAACGCGCAGATGATCCAGTCTATGGCTGCCGAAAAAGGATCAGCTGACGCCTTTATCAGAGGTTGGCCTCAATCCGATTACATTGGCCTGCTCGATTACCTCAACAAACACGGATCACGGCTGGGCACCAATACCGCGAGCTACGCCCTGCGGTTTTCCGGCGTTCCCAGTTTCATCCTATCCAGCGATGTAACTGCTGCCCTGATACACGCCGACATCATCGATAAACCCGCTACATCCAAGAAAGCTAAACGCGCTATCCAGCAAGCCTTCAATGAATGGGCAGAAGAGAGTGCTAAGGATTTATCCTATATCAGCCGGGTATTGGCCATGTCGATTGATGGGGCATAAAGAGTTTTAAGAGTTAAAAATGTTGGATTTGAATAAAGCGAAAGAGATTGCGGAAGACTTAACACGACAATTGAATGTTACGAACGATCCTAAGGTAGGGTTACTTCTTGATAAATCTATTGAGAGCGAGTTTTGCTATATATTTTTCTATCAAAGCACCAAATACATTCAGTCCAATAATCCACTTGATATGATTGTTGGACATGGTCCGATTTTAGTGGACAAAAGAAACGGCGTTTTAGTTCAAACAGGATCAGCTCATTCAACAGAATATTACGTGAAAAATTATGAAGAAAGAGGTGACCCTTTCAAAGAACCAAGTCTGCAAGTATTGCTATCTGAATGGCGGCAGGGCGCAAATGCGGTCAAAGCAATTAAGTTAGTCAGAAGACATTCAAACCTTGGTCTTGGTGGTGCGAAACACATTATAGATTCCTGCTTATCTGGAACGGAAATGACAGTATCAGCTAAAGACACACAAGCAGCTGACGCCTTAGTTATCGATTTAAAAAGCGCTGGGTTCGTATCAAAACGAATCTAAATAGGTTTCCAAGTAAAATCGTCAGTTATCATAAAAACTCTCAACACCCACCCTTGCGTGTTCCTTCGCAAATTGTTGGCATTGCCCGGATAGAGCATAATGATTTTGCCATCATGCGGATATACCAACTGTCGCACCCTGAGACCCAGATAAAACGAGACAGTTCGTCATAAATATGGCTCATTACAACCCCATTTGCCGTACGGCTAGGTCGCGCATGATTTCTTCGGAGCCTCCGCCAATGGCGAGGACTTTGACTTCGCGGTAAATACATTCGACGCGGCAGCCGCGTAGATAGCCTGCTCCTCCCAAAATTTGCATGGCTTCGGATGCGACAAATTCGAGAGATTTCGTGGTAAAGAATTTGGCTTTGGAAAGCTCGGCTATGGGCGTATCGCCCTGCTCCATATTCCAGCAAATCATATTCAACAGGCTTTCAACCGCGTCAATTTTCGATGACATATCAGCTATTTTGTGGCGAATGACTTGATGCTTGATCATCGGCTTACCAAAGGTCTCGCGCTCTTGGGCCCATGAGATACTATCTTCCAGCGCCGCTTTCATCATGCCGAGGCACCACGCAATAATCGTTAGACGCTCATTATTGAAGTTCTGCATAATGGCGATGAAACCATAATCTTCCTGCCCCATCAAATTAGTCGCTGGTACGCGGACATTATCAAAATAGAGCGTCGCCTGATTGGACGCCCACCAACCCATTTTCTTTTTTAGCGCCGTGCGGGAAAAGCCCGGCGTGTCTTTCTCAACGAAGAATAGAGATATCCCCGTAAGACCCGGACCGCCTGTTCGCGCGCCGACGACGAAATAGTCCGATTCCATACCGCCCGTAATGAAAGTCTTAGACCCGTTGATAAGGAAATGGTTACCGTCACGCTTGGCTGTTGTTTTCAGGCGCGCAACATCCGATCCGCCGCTTGGTTCTGTGATACAGAGGCTTGAGCCTTTGCGGCCCATGACGATATCTTCGAGGACACGATCACGGATTTCCGGGGCGGCCATTTTCTGGATCGGGTCAAGCGAAATACCGCGCCCGCCAATAGCCGCCGGTACGCCGCCAAAGCCGCATTTTCCCATTTCCTCCGCCACGATTGACCGCATGAAAGGACAGTCAAAGCCAAGCCCGCCATATTTTTCATCAATCCCGAAACCAAATATTCCGAGCGCGCCAAGCTTTTCATGTAGCGCCCACGGCACTTCCCCGGCCTCATCCCATTCATGGGCATAGGGCATGATCTCGTTTTCAGTGAAGTTCCGGATCGTTTCGCGAAATGCCGCGCGCTCTTCGGTCTCAAATGGGCTTTTCATGAGGCTTCCTCATTATTAATGAACTTAATTCATTTTAGGTTATTATTGTGCCCATCGCAAGGCCTCTCTATAGTACAAAAAAAAGAGATCATTATGAGAATCAAATCCCTGCTTTTGCTATCGGCGATAACGGTACTTTCCACGGCCTGCACAGAAAGACGGCAATATCCCGACACCATCATTTACCCGGCCCAGGCCGTCATAACTATGGATAAAACATCCAAAACAGTGGCTGCCGTTGCGGTCGACAAAGGCATTGTCACGGAAGTTGGGTCTGTGATCTATCTGACCAATATGTTCCCCGGTGCGACGCTCGATAATAGTTTTGAAGATAAAGTCATCATACCCGGATTGATTGACCCGCACATGCATGTTCTTTTGGGCGGTTTGTTTTACGCACAGCCCTTCGCCCCGCCTTGGCCTATGGCCATGCCTGACGGGATGACCGAAGGATATGAAACACCTGAAAAATTCCATGCGCGCCTTTCTGAAATTGTTGCGGCGACGCCGGAAGACAAAAAGGTCGTTATGGCCTACGGATTTCATAACCTGGTTCAAGGTGACCTGAACCGACAAATTCTTGATCGAATATCACCTGATAAACCGCTTATCGTGTGGCACTTTTCAGGCCATGACTTTTATCTGAATAGTGCAGCGCTTGACTATATTGGCGCGACGCCCGCGCTAAAAGAAAATTTCCACGGCATTGATCTGGATGAAGACGGTGAGCTGACAGGCAGAATTTATGAAGACGCCGCCATGCTTATCTTTGCCAAAATTTCTGGCGACGTATTCCGTCCCCAAGATATCGGCCGCGGCCTAGGCAAATATTTCGCCATCATGCGCAACTCCGGTATCACCACCACGGCTGATCTCGGCTATGGTATTTTTGGACGAGAAAATGAAAACGCTACAATCGGTGCCTTTTGGTCAAAAGAAAAAAGTGCTTTCAGGCTTTATCTCGTTCCCGAACATAGAGCCTTCACAACTGAATTTGGCGAAGAAGCGCCGAAGGTCATCAATGAACTCGTCAAAGGCCGCCGCGCCGCGCCCGCACCCGTTTTACCTCGCGTCAAGTTTTTCACGGACGGCGCGTTTTATTCCCAAACCATGCGCCTATCCCCTCCTGGTTATTTGTCGGGTCAATCCAAAGGCACTGAAGGCCTTTGGGTCACGCAGCCCGGTGAGCTGTTTGACACGATGCTACCATATCTAGACGCTGGCCTTTCGGCGCATGTTCACTCTAATGGCGATCAGGCCCAAACTGAAACTCTCAAAGCCTTTGAAAAGGTCCGTAACACAACAGGCCTCAATAGTGACCTCGTTGTTGAACATGGCGGTTTATTTTCAGAAGAGCACACAACAATGGCTGCCGAAAATGATGTTATTCTATCGGCGGCGAGCCACTATGTGCACTATATGGGCGATGAATATGCCGCGCCGCTAGGTCCTGACCGCGCGAGCCGTATCAGTCCTCTTGGCGAACTTTCAAAAAAAGGCGGTATCGTCACCATACATTCTGACGCCCCGCTTGCACCGCCTAATCCGTTACTCGCTGCATCCAGGCACGTCACCCGCGAAACTCTGTCCGGCGGGATCTATCAACCGGACCAAGCTCTAACACCACATGACGCTCTCGAAGCCATCACTCTAGACGCCGCCAAAGCGCTTGGCTTGGGTGACGAGCTGGGGTCTATCGCCATTGATAAAATAGCGGACTTCACAATTTTGGATGCAAACCCTCTCGAAATGGACGCAAAAGATTGGCCAACCATTGGCGTATGGGGCGTGGTTCTAGACGGTGAGAAGCGGCCGTTGGCGGGCGAATAACAGTCCAACCACGCCGCTCATTCCGGACTTGATCCAGAATCCTAATGCATTCTTCAAGAGATACCGGCATTCGCCAGTATGCACGGATTTAGTCGTGATTAAGGCCGCACAATCTCAAACCAGAAAGGCGGCTCTTCGATTAGATCAAAGAACCCTTTTACGGCCAGTGGGTTTCCGTCAATTTTAGCACTGCCGTCCTTCAATAACTGACCCGATGTTTTTTGCTTAGCGTTCAAGGCCACGAGCCCCTCGCTGGTAATGTTAAAGGTCGGCGCGTCGTCATCCGAATGGCCCATGCGGTGATGGAGCGTTCCATTGCTAATAATTAAAAGCGCTTTCTCATCCGTATCGGAAATCACGAAATTAAGTTTGCGATCTTTCTTGGCCGCCTTTGGACCGTTAAGCCGAACGGCCATTAGATCGAAGAACAGATCAAATGGCACAGCCCGAACCATATCAATGGAACTCGTATTGGGTGTTGGCGAATCTAGAATTCCGTTTCTAAGCTCTGATGCTCCGGTCAGATAAAAATTTCGCCAAGAACCGCTCTCCGCCATATATCCGAGTTGAGTATAAATATCGGCCAATAGATTTGCCGCTACCTTATTATCCGGATCAGCAAAGACGACATTATTAAGGGCCGTCGCCGCAAAACGAAATTCGCCGCGATCATAATCTTCTTGTGCCTTGGCAATGACATTGTCAGCGCCGCCCATATAGGCGACGAATTTTCTACCTGCCTCTTCAGGGCCAAGCGGATCAAGATTTGCTGGATTACCGTCAAAATATCCGAAATAGAGCTGATATTGCGCTTTGGCATTATGGCTGACCGTGCCGTAATAGTCGCGATTATAAAATGATTTAGCAATGCCATCGGGCAAGTTCAAACGCTGCGGAATTTCATGCATGGTATAACCCTGATTAGCGAGGCGAAGCGTCTGGTCATGGATATAGCGGTAAAGATCACGCTGACCTTCCCAGAAACGCGTTATGTCTTCTGCGCCCCAAGTCGGCCAATGATGAGACCCAAAGGATACCTCTGATTTATCGGCGTACATATAAATCGCTTGATCAATATATTGGCTCCACAGCCGCCCGTCACGAACCTTGGCGCCACGCGGCGTATACATATTATGAAGCGTACGATTGATAATTTCGGCCTGACAAAAGGCTTTCCATTTGGGCATATAGAACATGAACTCAGCTGGCGCTTCGGCGCCCAGTGTCAGAATAAACTCCATTTCAACGCCATCGACAGTTTCGGTTTGTCCTGTGCCGTCCACAATCAGTGTTGGGCGGATCATGCCCGGCATTCCGTTAGATATCCCTTGGCCTAGTCCAACGCCGATTTGACCCTCAGGTGAGCGCGGTAATAATCCACCGAACATATAAGCAGCGCGGCGGCTCATGGCATTCCCAGCCAAGACGTTTTCACTAATCGTCTCGCGGGTAAATCCAATCGGCGCGATAATCTCAACGCCGGACATATCACTGTCATTCTCAAACAATCCCCTAACCCCGCCAAAATGGTCGATGTGCGAATGGGTGTAGATGACGGCGGATATAGGCCGCTGACCCAGCTCTTGATTAACCAGCTCGAAGGATCGCTTAGCCGTTTCTCTTGTAATCAGTGGGTCAACAACAATCCAACCAGTTGCGCCCTCGATAAAGGTCACATTGGATAAATCATATCCGCGTACTTGATAGATTCCGTCAACGACTTTGAAGAGACCATGCTTGGCGTTAAGCTGGCTCTGTCGCCAAAGGCTTGGATTAGCCGTGTCAGGCGAAGCCCCTTCTAGGAAATCATAGACCCCGTAGTCATAGGCCACATTCCCGTCAGCGTCTTTGATCACGCCTTCAGGAAAGCTGGCGATAAAACCGCGATCTGCGGCTTCAAAATCAGCCTTATCATTAAAGTCGAGATATTTTGAAACGTCAGCATTATTGGCTTTAACGGCGTTTGATGCGGCGAGCGTATTGACCGCAACAGGTTCAGAGTTATCGCGAGTGACCTCCGCGCTATTTTCCTTGCAACTCGCAAGAACCAAAGAAAGCGTTATCAACGCCAAACCAATATAACGGCTCATACTATTCCTCACTCGATACTGCTTACTAGGCTGCCTTATGATCTTCCTTGATCATATCAGCGCATTTTTCACCGATCATAATACACGGCGCATTGGTATTGCCTGAGTTCAAGTTCGGCATGATCGACGCATCCGCCACGCGAAGGCCTTTAAGGCCATGCACCAACAAACGATCATCAACAACCGCCATATCGTCATGACCCATTTTGCAGGTCCCGACAGGATGGTATTGAGTATCGCATCTTGCTCTAATATCAGCGCGAAGGACTTCTTCATCCTTGGCATCGGCGTCATAGAAAACTTTTTTACGAACACTATCAAAGGCAGGTGCTTGTAAGATACGCTGGGCGATTCTCGTCCCGGCCACCATAGTTTCCATATCACGCTCGTCTTCTAAAAAGGCTGGATCAATCGCCGGCGCAGCAGCCGGATCGGCGCTTAGCAAGGAGAGGTTACCTCGGCTCTTGGGCCGTAGAACAGATACATGTAGGCTATATCCATGCCCCCAATGGAGTTTGCGGCCATGATCATCCACAACGGAGCGCACGAAAACAAATTGAATATCAGGCGATGGCAATTTTTTATCCGTATAAACAAATCCTCCGCTCTCAGCATAATTGGTCGTAATCATGCCTTTTCGCGTTCGGATATATTTAAGAGATTCCATGCCCATACGCCAAAAGCCACCGAGGGAAAATCCAACGTTATCTTTCACGTCAGCATCATAAGCTAGGATATAGTCAGCATGGTCTTGCAGGTTTTCACCGACGCCCGGTAGGTCATGGACTTGATCTATACCAAACGGCTCGAGTTTATCTTTCGCACCAATACCAGAGAGCAGCATAATATGCGGCGATCCAAAAGCTCCGGCAGATAAAATCACTTCACGGCGGGCTTTGATTTCTCGAGATTTTCTTTTTGCTCGAATTTTTACACCGGTTGCTCGGCCATCCTCCACCAGAACTTTTTCTGTTAGAGTTTTCGTCATAACGGTGAGGTTTGGTCTATCCATGATTTCATCCAAAAAAGCCCGCGCCGTATTCCAGCGTTCGCCATTTTTCTGGGTCACTTCAAACATGCCAAGGCCCTCTTGGATTTCACCATTGAAATCGTCTGTCTTGGGCAGTTGCAGCTGACGTCCCGCTTCCAGAAATACTTCATTGATTGATCCCGGACTCGTAACAGGAGCTACATTTAACTCCCCGCCCTGACCGTGATACGCGTCAGCGCCAGCTTCTCGGTGCTCGCTCTTTTTAAAATATGGCAGGACGTCATCATAGGACCAACCTTTATTCCCAAGCCTTGCCCATTCATCATAGTCTTCTTTGTGACCGCGAATATAAATCATCGCATTGACCGAGGAAGATCCGCCAAGAGTTTTACCGCGGGGCTGATATCCTTTACGATTATTCAGAGCTTTTTGCGGGACCGTTTCAAATGCCCAATTCCTAGATTTTAGAAGTACGTTCGCCAAAAGTGCTGCTGGCACCCAGACAGTCCAGTTTTTATGAGATTTCCCTGCTTCTATGAGGCAGACGGAGACATTGGGGTCTTCTGATAAGCGGTTGGCTAGGACACACCCAGCCGACCCCGCACCGACGATGACATAATCATACTCTTCAGACATCAAAACGCCCTATATCATCTTCTTCATCATGTTCAGAAGCTTCTCCGTCTTGGGGCCATAAGGTGGATGCAGCATTTTCCCTGCTGAAAACTTGCTTTGGAAAAATACGCCTTTCATATGGGAGAACGTCTTAAATCCATCTTCACCGTGATAGGCGCCCATGCCTGATGGGCCAACGCCGCCAAACGGAATGTCTTCTTGGATCACATGCCAAGCCACGTCATTAACGCTAACGCCGCCTGAAATGCTTTGAGTTAAAACCTTTTGTTGTTTGCGTTTGTCTTTACCGAACCAGTAAAGCGCCAGCGGACGTTCGCGTTTTTGGACATAGTCCAGAGCGTCGTCGAGATTCTCACTAGCAACCACTGGTAATAGCGGACCAAAAATTTCTTCTTGCATGATTTTCATATCCGGCGTTGTGTCCGTCACAATCGTCAGAGGCACCCGGCGCTCTTTGGCCAACTGTTGCTTATCATCATCCCCCGCTGTGCGAATGCGCGCGCCTTTGTTTTCCGCATCTTCGAGCAGTGTTTGAAGCCGCGCATAGTGGTTATCCGCAATAATGGATGTGTAATCATCATTTCCGGCAAATTTCGGATAAAACGTTTCAGCCTGCTCAATCATAGCATCAGAGAAAGCATCAATTTTAGCCGATGGCATCAGAACATAATCGGGCGCCACGCAGGTTTGACCAGCATTTAATAACTTACCGTTTGTGATGCGAGCAACGGCCGTCGCCATATCCGCGCTGTCATCAATAATGGTCGGCGATTTACCGCCTAGCTCTAGGGTAACTGGCGTTAAGTTTTTCGCGGCCGCTTGCGCCACGATCCGGCCAACATTTGTTGAACCGGTAAATATTAAATGGTCAAATGGCAGGGATGAAAATTCCTGCGCAACTTTAACGCCGCCAACGGCAACATGGACTTCATCGTCGGAAAAGACTTTGCCCAACACTTCCTTGAGCAAGTCCGAAAACTTAGGCGTATATTCGCTTGGCTTAATCATGACGCGGTTACCTGCACCTAAAGCGCCAATGAGCGGCATAACGGCCAGCTGCAGTGGATAATTCCACGGGCTTATAATCCCGATGACGCCAAGAGGCTGCGGCACGACTTTATTGCTGCCGGGCTTATACTGCATAGCCGTCGGCGCGCTGCGTGTACGCATCCATTTCGGGGTGTGTTTGAGGGCGTGAGAAATTCCGCCCTGAATGACCATAGTCTCGGCAAGAGTGGTTTCCACATAGGCGCGATTGCCAAAATCTTCAGAGATAGTCTTTTGAAATTCAGCTTCGTGTGTCTTGATGACCTCGCCCAGTTTTTTTAGCTTAGCCTTACGCTCTGACCAGGCTGAATTAGGCGCCTGATTAAACGCCTGTCTTTGAGACTCTAAAACCTTAGATAAATTCGAGGACATTCGGGTCCCTCCCCATTCTTTATTATGCAATTTGTTTTATATGCGGACTTTAAGTCAGGATAGCGCATTAGGCAAGCATTGCCTTTATTACCAGCTTAGGTCAGAAAAGCTCCTTGAAAGAGCGAGACCAAATGGCATTAAAAATTCTCATTGCTGGCGGCGGAATTGGCGGGCTAACGACAGCCCTAGCCTGCGCAAAGGCAGGCCATGATGTTCAAGTGTTTGAACAAGCCCCAGAGATCACTGCAACAGGCGCTGGTATTCAGCTTTCCCCTAACGCCATGAAAGTGCTAAAACACCTTGGGCTGGAAGATAAAATCCTGGCTAAAGGCTTCGCGCCAAAAGCCATCGAAACCCGTATGGGCAGAAGCGGGAGAGCGGTATTTAACATCCCATTAGATGATAAAAGCCTTGGCCATTGGGGCGCGCCCTATATCCATATTCACCGAGCCGTATTGATTGATATATTAAAAGCCGCTGTAGAAAACATTGCGCCCGGAGCCACTCAATTAGGACAAAGCGTAAGCGGGTACGAGCACGCCGAAACATCAGTCAATCTAACCTTATCAAATGGGAAAGATCATTCCGGCGATATACTCATCGGGGCCGACGGAATTCACTCGGCTGTTAGAACTCAAATGCTAGGGCCAGATGAAGCGCGCTTTACGGGAAACGTTGCATGGCGCGCTGTCGTGCACAAAGATCTTATTGAAGGCGAGCTTCCGTCAGAGACCGCTTGCGCCTGGATGGGCCTAGGTCGTCATGCTGTGACCTATCACTTAGGTTCAAACGAGGGGGACAATGACTTGATAAATTTCGTCGGCGTCGTTGAAAGAGATGATTGGCAAGTCGAGAGCTGGAAGGAAAAAGGTGACAAAACCGATTTACAGACCGACTATGCGGGATGGCATCCTATTATCACCGAATTGATAGAGGCTATAGAGCCCGATGACCTTTACCGATGGGCATTGTTTGACCGCCCGCCTCTGTGCCAATGGACACAAGGCAGAGTAGCCTTGCTAGGAGACAGTGCTCATCCCATGTTACCTTTCCTCGCCCAAGGCGCGGCAATGGCGATTGAGGATGCTTATACCCTCTCTGAGGCAATATCAAAACCGGATCAAAAGATTGGGGATGCGCTGCAATCCTACCAATCAGCTCGCTATCAACGGACGTCGCTCGTTCAATCGGCGTCACGGGCGAATATGAAAATATTCCACCGCCGCAATGCCCTTACCCAATTCGCGACCTATGGCCCAATGTGGCTCGGCGGGAAGTTAGCCCCTAGCATAGTACGAGGCCGAATGGATTGGATATATGGCGGGTAACCTATCCAGCGGGTCCATCTATAACTGCCATAGCAGCATCGCGAGCGCCTTCTAGGCGATTGCGGTCAACTGACGCGCGAGCCATGACCCGTAAACCAGAATATAATGACAACAATAACTGCGCAGACTGAGTAACACGGCTTTTTGGCCAACCAGGATGAAGGGCCTTGATTGGAACGGTCAGAGCTTTTTCCAGCTTTGCATATCCTCGCAAAATCAATCTTTGAGTTTCATCATCCATAGCGGCGTCATCAGCCGATGCATTACAAAGGAAGCAACCGCGCCGATCTCTTTGGTTCCATACAGCGTCAATCGGCGCCGATAAAAAACCATATAATTGATCTCGCGGGTTCACATCAGAGGATGTCAAACTCTCAACCGCCCCATCGACGACTTGCTTTTCATAGTGCTCAAGCGAACACACATACATATGGCGCTTACTGCCATAGGCTTTATAGAGGCTGCCTTTTTGTAAGCCAGTAGCTTGCATTATGTCGCTCAGCCCGGTGGCTTCATAGCCCTGTTTCCAGAACAAGGTCATGATTGCGCTCAGGACTTGATCTTCATCAAACTCTCTGGGTCTTCCGACATTATCAGACATTTTTATTCCTCACAAAACTGTGATCGACAAATAGTTGACCGATTGGTTCCTATTGATTATACAGGGGTCATCGGCATGAAACGCCACCCCTTATACCCAATTAATGACCAAACGGTCAATAATAAAGAAAGTCAAACTCATGAAAAATTTTAGAACAATAGCGATTAAGGCCATAACTTTTTCAGCTGCCGTATTTGCCCTATCAAGCCCGCTAGCCCTGAACGTCTATGCAGCGGATGACGTTGCGAACACGAGCCAACAGACTATTGTTCAAACCGAGCAATCCATCGCCTCGGGCAATTTTAGCGGACGGTCAGATCACGTCACCAAAGGCAGTGTCGAAATCGTCCAAACGTCAACCGGATATCAACTCGTCCTAGGATCAGACTTCTTCCTCGACAATGCGCCTGACCCAGTTGTCGCGCTTGGTAATAATAACAAATTTTTAGTCGCCAACAAAATCTCAGGTTTGAGAAACAAAAAAGGTCAACAAGTTTATAATTTGCCCGCCAGCTTTACCCCTGCTGAGTTTGCCCAAGCCTATATCTGGTGTGAACGCTTTGATGTGCCTCTTGGCATTGCAGATCTGACCAAAGCATAGACTTAAATACCCCGAGAAGCCAGCAGCTGCGCCCCTTTTGCCGCTGGCCAATTCTCAAAACTGTTCGAAACATGAGAGAGACAAAATGGAAAATTCACAAATATTATCACAGTCCCTGACCATCAGCATGATGCTGGGCACGACTGCATTTTTTATCAACCTAGCCTTCTTTGATGGCTCTATCCTTTTCGCTTAATCCAACAGGAGAACACCATGACTTCAAATATCGTTATCTACAGCAAAGATTATTGCCCGTATTGCACACGCGCCAAAGCGCTTCTGACAGCTAAAGGCGTACAGTTCACGGAATATGACGTCAGTCTGGATTCAGATCGTCTTCGCGAAATGATCCAAAAATCATCCGGCGGTCGTACCGTGCCTCAAATATTTATCGGTGATTATCACGTCGGCGGATCAGACGATCTCGCTGCTCTGGATCGCGCCGGAAAACTAGACTCAATGCTAAGCTCGGCAGCCGTTACTCAAGCTGCTTAAGGGCAAGCTCAGGGTGTCTGGCGACGGCTTCCGCCTCCCCATTTTTGGGAACGTAGTCAGACATCCGGCCCTATTTAGTTTTACCGAACAACGCCCTAAACCGCTCCCACAAACTTGGGGGCTTAGGCGGTTGTTCCATGATTGCTTTGGCTTCTTTAATATGTAAATGCGTCAGCGTTTTGGCTTGTTCCGTATGATCTGCGCAAAACCAATAGGCCCCTGCGGGGTGACCAACCCTGCGGTTATCGCGCATGCGCTGGTTCGAGGCTTCTTCTTCGAGCGTCAGTTTAAAATATAGGAGTTCAAATTCCCTCTCGTCATTACGAAGGTTATTTCCACACATCGCGCAAAAAGGCGGCTTCATTATACCGGCCTAAACGTGTTGATCAATTAAAACTGAATTTCCGTCTGGATCAAGCATGGTGATACTAGCAGGGCCCGAACTGTCAGGATCGGCGGTACTCTGTAATTCAATCCCCGCCGCTTGCAGCCTTTTTTGGATATCCCTTACATCGTCAAACTTTTCGAGCGGCTGCGCATCTGCGTCCCAGCCCGGATTAAAGGTCATAATGTTTTTCTCAAACATACCTTGGAATAGCCCGATCTTTTTATCCCCATTGCTGAGGATCAACCAACCTTGATCTATATCGCCATGAAAAACTGAAAACCCTAAAGCCTCATAAAAAGCTTTTGATTTGTGAATGTCCTTAACAGCCAAACTAACGGAAAATGCGCCTAACTCCATACCGGTCTCCTTTTTCATATAACAGTATAGCTGAATTATCAGGATTGCCAAATACAGCGATTTAGACCAATCAGTCGCTATGTCAGACGACTTTAAAAATATCCATATTGTGACCGTTCACGGCACTTTTGCCGGCCGCGAATATTTTGATGACCACCGCGCCGCCGACCAAGAGTTTTATTGCGAACGATCCAGTTTTGGTAAGACCCTCAAATCGAGCCTACCCGGAGTCAGTTGGCATGAATTTGGTTGGAGCGGAAAAAACCTACAATCAGACCGGGCCAAGGCCGCCAAAGATTTGCGCAAGCATTTGGGGACCCTTCCTTTAGCGCCTGACGACAAACTCGTCGTCATAGCCCACAGCCATGGCGGCAATGTAGCGCTTGATAGCTTGCGTAATGCCCCTGTGCCCAACGATGTAGACCTCTACAGCTTCGGCACGCCTTTTATCTGGAAGAAACGACCCTCTATTTTTCGAACGCTTGGCTCTATCATACCGAACATAGTGTTCTTTTTAGCGGTATTGACAATCGCCGCGATTATTGGCCTAGGACACTCGCTCTATATTCTCTACGGCATTCCATTTCATGATGTTAAGATAACACCGGACCTCACCCAGTTTTTTAAAACTTTTAACGCCTATTTCGCCAAGCCAGTGGCCGCGCTTCTGACAGGGCTCGCCGCCTTTGGCCTGATATTTTGGCCAATTATCAAGTCACGTCACCGCAGCGTATTTAACTATACTAATCCGTCGAAATTCAAGATGACCAAAATTTGGCGCCAAGATGACGAAGCGATCGCGATGCTCAGTACCAATACAGAAATTGCATTTCCCGTCAGTATTTTTAACAGCCTATTTCGCTTTATTAGTGCAGGTCTAATAATAGGATTTGTTGGGCTTTCTATGCAAAAGGGCTATCGCCAACTCGCGCATTTCCGTGACGTTCATAACCCGGAAGAGGCCTTGAGTCAGATGCTGCCCTTTGGCGCAGAAACGATCGGTCTTGGTCTCACGGTCGTGCTCGCTGTAATGATTGCCAACCTGATCATTCAACTGGGTTTCAAAAAACCGCTCTCTTGGCTCATCAGCCGCCCAATCAATAACATCCTGCGTAAAACCAGTGTCGGCGAGGATGGTTATGCTCGGCTCAGCGTGTTGTCAAAACCCAATATCCCGGAGAGTTTTGTTACCGAGCTCAATGAAACTCACATTGAAATCACCGATATCCTGGACGCCTGCAAACAAGCTAGTGATCAATCCATGCTCAAACACCGCACCGAAATCATGCGTATTTTGGCCACTAGCGACAGCTCCTTGATCGAAATTCTAAAACAAGGCGAGCTCGCCAAAAGCCTGATCCACTGTAATTATTTCACCGATGATATGGCGGTGTTTTTGGGGGATCAAATTAAACAAGCGCAATCCTAAAAACACCTGCGAAGCGCGTTAAGCCAAAGCTTCTTTCTCTACCAACTCTGTGTCAATAACACCCCATTGCCTCAGCGTCCGCTCGAGATCATCAACCGACAGAGGCTTGACCAAATAACCATCCATACCAGCGTTTAGACAGCGGTCTTGATCGCCTTCCATGGCGCGGGCCGTGAGGGCTAGGATAGGTGTTGGAGTCAAACCGTCAGCTTGCTCGATAACGCGGATTTCCTGGGTCGCTTGATAACCGTTTAAAACGGGCATTGTCACATCCATCAGAATGAGGCTCGGTGACAGGGCCGTAAATTGTTCAATGGCGTCTTGGCCATTATCAACAATTTTAAAACTAACGCCAAGCTCTTGCAAAGCATGTTCGAAATATTGGCAGTTCAGCTCATTATCGTCAGCAACCAAAACATCGACGGCTCCTGACTTAATCTTAGGCAAAACGGGCGACGTCAAGGATATGATATTATTCTCTGCCGCGGGTTTTTGGTTTAAAAGACTTTCAATAGTCGGACGCAATTCAGCCTCATCATAAGAACGAATAAAACAGGCCTTAAGATCTTCTTTTTCTAGACGTAGCTGCAAATCAATCATTTTGCCTGACGCTGGAATCAAGACTGGCAAACTCCGAAAGCCAAGCTGTGATTTAACCGCTGATATGAACGTCTCTACATTTTCCGTAGACAGGTTTTTATTCAGGATAATGGCGTCAAAATGGATTTTCTTCTGACACGCTATTTCCAGAGCCAAGGCCGCCTGTTTAGACGAATTCACCGGAACCGTCTTACAGTTCCATTTCGAAAATTGTTCGGCTAACGCCTTTCGGCGCGCTGGCTCATCATCAATGATCAGAACTTTTGAGCCCGAAAACGACGTAGAACTGAACTCAAACATTGCCGCGTCTGGGGCCGATGCCAAAGACAACACTATTGTAAAGCAAGAGCCTTTATCCAGTTCGCTTTTTGCCGTGATATCACCGCCCATGAGATTGACGAGCCTTCTAGCAATACTCAGGCCCAGACCTGTGCCTTCATATTGACGGGTCGCACTCGTATCGGCCTGTTGAAACTTGTCGAAGATATTATCAATCTTATCCGCCGGTATCCCGATGCCGGTATCTTTGATAGTGATCACGAGCTTTGACATACCGCCAACTTGCTCCCCCTGCACATCGATAGACACATGCCCTTCGGGCGTGAACTTCACGGCATTGCCGAACAAATTTGTGATGATCTGCCTAAGACGACCCACATCCCCGATATAGGTTTGCGGCAGGTCCGGCTGCATATTGAAAATCAGATCAACGCCTTTTTCCTCGGCCGTAACAGCGAGCAGTGCCACCACATCCTCAATACAATCGCGTAGATCAAACGGCGCATAATCAAGCCGGACCCTACCAGCTTCAATTTTGGAGAAGTCTAAAATGTCATTGATAATCGTCATCAACGCCTGGCTGGAGCGCTGAATAATTTCCACAAAGCCTTGTTCTCTTTCGTCAAGATTACAACGGGATAATAAATGCGCCATGCCCATAACACCGTTCATGGGCGTACGAATTTCATGGCTCATATTGGCCAGGAATTCCGACTTACTACGCTCAGCCGACTCCGCTTTTAACTGCGCGTTTTTAATCTCGGTAATATCAGTGATAGTGACAATATTGCCAACATGTTTGCGGTAATGTTGATGGCGCAATATATGCCGCCCATCAGAGAGATGAAACTCCTCTTTCCACATATCGTCATTGCCGAATTTTTCGGCATATACTTGTTCAAACCAGCTATCAAAATCGACGCCCGGCAGAGCAAAATTCTCAGCATCAAAAAAATCTTTTATATGCTGCCTTATGGACATACCCTGCCTAATACCGATCTTGAACGATCGGCAATAATTCTCATAGGCCGAGTTAAACAGCTTCACCACACCGTCATCATCGACCACAAGCAGCCCATATTCCAACACTTCGATCAAGTTTTCTTGGGTCTTTTTAGCAAGCTTTAAGTCTTTTTCGCGCTTCTTAAAATCCGTAATTTCCGTGCCCATTCCGGCAATGGCTCTACCGGCAATTTGGTGATGCGTGAGCTCGATCCAGCGCCCTTCACTGGCCATCATTTCGGCAGGCTCCGAGCTCTCAAACGTACTAATGGCATAGGCCGTCGCTGCTTTGATCACCTCTGGCGGGGCGCCCGGAAACAATACCAGAGACGCTTCATGAGCAGCCTTGTGTAAACCCAGACCTTTAGAAAATGCGTCATGCAGTTCAGGCCATAATTCACGAGACGTGCCATTGGCATAAATCAACTCGAACTTTTCATTATATAGCGTCAGCGGCGACGGCGAACTATCAATAGCTTCGCCCAGTAGCCGAAGCTGCTCAATCGATAATTCTTTACTCGATTTTGCGTCCATCCCGTCACACTACAATTTACATTCGCCGCGCTATTCTTGTGCGCTTTTACGGTTAGATATCCTTTCCGCGTTAAGGACGGGTAAAGGGCAAGGGTCATTTTTGGAAGGAATTTAGACGTGCGAGAGCGCTACGCGGGACACGTTCACCAGTATTATGAGAAATTTTGGCGATTTCATATGAAATCTATTATCGATATTCGGCAAGATTAAGCCGCCTCTGTCTTCCTGTGCAGGATCGATAAATTACCAACCAAAACCAGGACCATGCCGATTAATAAGGCGGGCGTGATCTCTAGCCCCTCAAACATGACCGAGATTAAAATCGCGATCACTGGAAATGCAATGGTCGCATATCCGGCTTTGTTGGCACCGATACGGCCAAGCAGAGTGAGGTAAGCCCAAAACCCAATCACCGATCCAAATACGGCCAAATATAACAGTGAGATCACATAGCTCGGCGTTAAATCCACAACAAAGCTCTGCCCGCGCGCAAGGCAAATCAATCCCGTAAACAACGCGCCATAAAACATCGCCCAGGCATTGGTCTCCATAACCGGCAAATTGCGCTTTTGCGTGGCCTGCGATATCATATTCCCCAGCGAGGCAAAATACGCCCCGAGCATGCCAATCAAGCCTCCAATGACCGTGGCGTCAGTCAAAGACAAATTCTGAATAGACGGCCAGAACATCAAGCACAGACCGAACATGCCGACAACCGCCCCTATGATCACCCGCCAACCCGAGCGCGTGCCAAAAAAGATCCGGGCATTAAAAATATTCATCCAGCTGACCGTCGAAAATATAATAGCCATCAACGCCGAGGTAATATAGCCCTGCCCGACATAAACACAAATATAGTTGAGACAGAACAACAACAGGCCCAGGCTCATAAACACCAAATGCGCGCCGCCGCTAAACCTCAGGCTAAGCTTCTGAAACCGGCACCAAATAAAGATCACCAAAGCTGCAATCACATAGCGATAAAACACCGACACTTCCGGCGCCGCGCCAGCCCCAGACGTCGGAATCTGAAACTCCACCGCAATCCAGGTCGTCCCCCAGATCAGGACGGTGAGGAGGTATAGGGATAGGTTGTTCATGGGGCTGAACTATCGTTGTTTTTAAATATCGTCCAGCCTTATTTGTTCTTTTTTTGTTCCAATTCGCGCGTAACCAATACCATGTCTTCCCGATCAACAGGCAACCTATGAGTCCGAACCTTTTCATTGCGGATATAAATTGGATAAACAATTCAAAACCAACAAGGAAGAAATCCTGGCTCGTGCGACGCTAGGCCGTGATGACAGGCAGATTATTTGACACCCCACCCGCTCATCCCAGCGAAGGCTGGGATCCAGACGTAACCATTTCAACAATTCTTCAAAACCGGATACCCGTTACTATCATCGCGGACTGGATCCCAAACTAAATTTGGGATGAGCGGGTGGCTCGCGTGTTGACTTAAGGCTTTAATCCAAAAACAATGTCTCAGATGTTTGGGATATTTGTTCATAGAGAAAATTCCCACAAATCTTACAAGAGCCGGATAGTCGCTTCATTATGAGAAATAATTGGTGATTTCACGCGACATTATGAGAAATTTTGAGAGTTTCACGGTGAAATTTTCTATCGAAAATCGATGAAATCATCGATTTTCCCGTGTGCCAGTTGACAATCAGAAAATGTTTATCCCCGCAGTGGCCATAGGCTGGGTCCCCGCCTGCGCGAGGATGAGTTGACTTAGGAAGTCAACCCTGCAGCCAGTTTGTTGGCAACAGATTTCAGAACAGCATCAGCATCTTTCTTCAGTTCACATTCCCAAACGATGATCACGTTCCAACCCAAATCGTTGAGTTCCTCCTGCTGATGGTTGTCCCGCTCGACTGTTTTGGTAAACTTATCACTCCAGAATTCAGTGCGGGATTTGGGCATAGCAGCTTCTTTACATCCAGTATGGCGATGCCAGAAACATCCATGGACAAATATTACCGATCTATATTTCTTAAGAACGATGTCGGGCTTGCCGGGAATAGTTTTATCATGCAGACGAAATCTAAACCCTGCTCTGTGTAGAAGCTTTCTAAATTGTAGCTCCGGTTTGGTATCTCTTCCTTTTATACGGGACATGTTCCAACTGCGATGTTCTTTGGATAACTTATCGATCATCTTGACGAGACTTAACGAGACTCAAAAAATCGGAAACATTCCAAAGCCAGCTTTGCTGAATCGCATTATAAGATGACTGAATATCGGTCGGAACAACGAGCTGTAGGTTGGACTCCCTCATAGTCTCAGTTGTGGATGCCGCAATTGCGGGCTCCAGCGTAACGAGATGCTTTTGTTTAATTCGTTCTGCTTCTGGCAGGACTTGAGACCACCTATCCTTGCATGAAGATTTGGCAGCTAACATCGTCAATCTTGAAGTTTCGAAACCTAGGTCAAAATACTCTTCCTTCCCCGGAAAAATATAATCTGGTTTCTTACCCTTTTCAGTCTTCACTTGCGAATTGAAACGAATTTCATGGATGTCGAAAAGAGCCGACAAATGGTTTTCTAAAGAATGCCCCATCCTTGACTTCCTACGATTCTGAACACTCAACGAAAATTTAATGAATGCGTCTACATCCGCATCACCTCTATCGAGGAATCCTTCTGAAATTCGTTTTGACACAATCTTTTTCTCTAGTCGTCGAAACATAACCTCTTCATGA
>JABABK010000054.1 GCA_014238285.1 Hellea sp. | reverse complement strand
TACTTGAGTAAACAAACCCTCATCCTGAGCCTGACGAAGGATGGTAAAGAACGGAAACTAAAATGGCCAGACGACCTAGACCAAAATTAGTGACATTGACCGATGCCGCAGCGGCGCGCGTCAAAGAAATCCTCGACGAACGCGGGGAAGGGTATTTGCGCGTCGGCGTCAAAAATGGCGGCTGTGCTGGTATGGAATATGACATGGACTATGTCTCCGAAATCGCGCCGCTCGATGAACTGGTCGAAGATAAAGACGTTCAGATCGTTGTCGATGCCAAGGCTGTGCTGTTTATCCTTGGCTCACACATAGATTATGAAGTCGAAATACTTGAGTCCAAGTTTACATTCAATAACCCAAACCAGACTGATGCTTGTGGCTGCGGGATCAGCGTGACGATTGAGCCGGCTAAGGTCTAGGTTTGTGAAGTATAAAAAAAACATCCAAATTATGTTTCGGTTATTAATCGTGACTAAGTTGGGTTTAGTTATTACGACGCTGACAATGTTATTGCCTTTGCAGGACTTGTCAAAATACCTTATATTTACTGTAGTCATACCTTTTCTTATTTTGAACATAAGAGGAAAGTATTCATTTTCCGACTATATTCCAGATCCTTTGGATGAAAGATTGGTTCCTGTTAGAATTATCGTATTTTCTTGGGCTTCAATTTATGTGCCGTTAGGAATTATTGTTAACTCAGCTGTTGGTCAGACATCTGGCAATGTTCGAGTTTTGTTGTGGTTCTCTCTAATATATCTCATATTAGTCATGTCATTTGAGATTATAAAATTTAACGACTTTGTTGATTATTTTACTGGTGAAAGATGGTCGATTTTGGAAAAAAAATTGTGAAATTTTTTCGGAAAAATACCGTTCATCGATAAAAGATTTCATATGAAATCGCGATAATTTCTCATAATGTCGCGTGTGCCACCCCTTTATTTCTCATAATGTTGTGACAGTCTGTCACTTGTAAGTTTTGTTTGGGGATTGTGGATGTTTGGTTTGGAAAAGTTTAATGTCATCCCGCACTTGATGCGGGACCTTAAATGCTGCCGGGAATATTTTAGGTCCCGGATCAGTGCTCCGCTTGTCCGGGATGACAGGGGCTTTAGGTAAGATTTGGAATCGCAAGCCAATCCGTGTATTCTTCTCCCATGATTCTACACCACTCACCTTTATCGCCGTTTGCTCGTAAATGCCGGATCCTCATCCGGGCCAAAGGACTAGACGTCAAAGAAGTCGAAGCCCCTAAAGCTGGCGCGAATGGATATGCTGCTGGTGACAACCCGCTTGGTAAGATACCGTGTCTGGAGCGCCCATATCCTGATGTGTCGCTTTATGACAGCCCTTTGATCTGTGAATATCTTGATAGCCTCAAAGAGCCGTGGTTGCCGTCTACAGGCGAGGGACGCTGGAAAGCATATCGTGCCCACCGAATTGGCGACGGGCTCTCAGAGGTGGTTTATAATCGCCGCTATGAAGTGGTCAGGGATGAGAGCCTGCATTGGCCCGCGATCATCGAGCGCCACGACACAGCGATAACCAATACGGTCAAATACCTTGATGATATTGTTCAGTATTTACCCAATGTTTGGAGCTTCGGCACGATATCGATTATCTGCGCGCTTGATTACGCCGATTTTCGAGCCGGGCATATAGATTGGAGAGTAATAGCGCCGAAACTGACCAAATGGCATGAAGGGTTTACAGCTTTGCCTGAATGGGTATCAACTAACGCCTATGACTAGGTTTTTACAGTAAAAACAATTTCTTAACCACAATTCTTAGTAGCTTAATAATATATTTAGTGTGGAGTTTGAAAGCCCTTAATATGGCTTGCCATGTGGGTGGCCGCTATGACTTAACCACCTTAGATCGTAGCGGTCTTAGGGGCGTTTGGAGGGCGGTTTCAATGTTTTTTATATCCGATTGGCTTTGATATATCGCGTTTTGCAAATGGCGCTTTTAAATGACCCATATAGGATTTGGGGTATTCTGTGTTGAGCAGGCCAATCTCGCCGACCTCTCGATCCTTGGGGTTAAAGTAAGTGCCAAAGACAATATCCCAAATGATCAAATTATTACCAAAATTCCGATCAGACTCTTCAATTTTCTTGGAATGATGCCAGCGGTGAAGCTCGGGCAGGGAGAAGATATAATTCAACCAGCCAAGGTTTTGCTTGATGTTGGAGTGCTGAAACATACCGTGGATCGTGTTAAAGGTAAAATAGAGCGTGATGGTTTCGATGTTCGTGCCCAGGATGATAAACGGCACGACCTCTGGCAGTTGAAAGAGTATCTTTTCCAGAGGATGAAACCTTCCCGCGTTAAAGAAGTAAAGACGATTGGGACTGTGATGAACCGCATGGAGCCGCCACAGCCACGGCACTTTATGGGCGGCGTAATGGATCCAGTAGCGGCCAAACTCCGCGATGATCAGCATAAGGAATAATTGTGCGAGGTGGGGCCATTGACTGGGCCAAGCTTGCCCGCCAATGGATGTGGCTAGCCAAGCCGTCGAACCAATAAGAACGGCTGTCAGGAAGCCTTTTTCTAATGCGACAACGACATTGTTGACTAGGAGGATATGAATAAAGTCCGTGACGAAATCGCCGTCATTCTTGTTCCACTCTCGGCGGTAAGGGTTAAAACGCTCCAGAATAGGTAAAAGGATAAACCCGAATAAAAGCACAGCTAAAAGCCCCGCAAGTGAGTGAGGGATGTTATAGTGTGTAAAACCAAACCATGTAACGAGAAGCGCCGTTGTCATGACAGCCGGAAATCCTAACCGTGTTACGATCTGTTGGAATATATTTATTTTATCCGCTGTATTTTTTACTAAAGGCATTGGTGAGCATTACTTGAGTATACGGGGCATGTATATGCATTTGATCTGTCCGATTATTTGTAAAGCGTAACCTGGATCACGGGCGTGAATCGTCAATAGATGTTATACAGTATACATGACATATAAATCATCGCATACTGAAGAACTTGGATTAGTTGCTCTCCCTGATGTTATAGCAGGTACTGATTATATCAGTGATTTGAGGCTCTGGGCCGTAACGCAATTGCCGTTTAATAGCGCAGTTCCTAATTACCTTTTTGGTGGCCCATCGCCTTCAAATCAACCCTCGGGAACTTATACGAATGGGCGTTATGACGATGAGTATTATCCAGCTACCCTAGGTGTTGATACGGATGATTTTGCTGAAAGCGAAGCAGCCTTTGATGATGCTTTTACGCATTGGTCCAATATGACATCCTATCCTAGCCTGCGAGGCGAAGCATATCCAAAAGGTCCGGCATTCAAAACGATCTCAAACAATGTAACGGCTGCAACCCAGCAGATGACTTTTCGGGTGGCACCGGCTAATATTCAATGGTTATGGCTATGGTTTTATCATCCAGCCAGTGAAGACAACCCTGATTTCAACGTTCGTTTAACATTGTATGTTGAAGATCAAAACGGCGTAGTTGCCGCGAACCAAACGGAGTTCAGCAACCCAACATTTGGCCGACTAACGATCCGCAGTCGACAAATTAATCCAAAATATTCATTGCGGCTTACAATAGAAAGAATTGACCCTGAAGGCAGCTTTGGACGTTGTATTGTACCGTTTAGACTAGCTGGTAGACTAGGGCGCTTTAAAGAGTTTGGTTTTAGTTCAAATTTATAATCAAGAGACAAGGGTAGTCTTAAGTATCCGTTGCCACAAGGAATGGCGGGCGGGGAGGGATTCGAACCCCCGATAGACTTACACCTATGCCAGTTTTCAAGACTGGTGCATTCAACCACTCTGCCACCCGCCCGGGTGCAGCGCGGAGATAGGGGGTTTTCGTTTTTCTATCAAGCCCTGATTTGAAAAAAATGAAATTAGTTTAGCGCCAAACGTCGTCCTAACAACATTGTAACCCTGATAGCTGCTGTAACGGCTTGCGCCGCAGGGTTGTTAAGACTTCAATAACCCTGAAAAAACATCGGTCATTAAGTCTGTTATCTAACTTGGATTTAAACTTGCTTGTTTACGTTACTAGGCAATGAAGAGCTATAAGTGCGTCAAGACGCTACAGCTCATGCCCTGAATGTGGGGCTTTTGATTGAACTAGGGTGAGTGAATTATGAATTTTTGCTATAGCAAAACCTTAAAAAAATTAACCATACTAACGGTTAGCGTTGGATTTATGGGCGGGCTTGCTGCCTGTTCAACAACTAATACCATGAAAGTGACAGAGGGTGCTCCGGTAACGTATAAGGTCGGTGCGGGCAGCTCTTCTTTTGCGTCTTTAAGAATGCCAGATGCCGCGCCGTCGCCTATGACGAGCTTGCCATCTATTCGTCCGCAAGCCTCTCCTTTAGCTACTCCGCAGCCAATGCCTGTACGTCCGGCCCAGCCAACGGTTCGTCCAAAGCTAGTTGATCTATCGAATATTGATCGTGAGCTTTATGGCCATATGAAAGTCGGTAAGTCTTATAAAGTCGCCGGCCAGACATATCATCCCCGTCACAATCCTGACTATGATAAAACCGGCGTGGCCTCTTGGTATGGTGATAAGTTCCATGGCAAGCCAACAGCCAATGGTGAGTCATATGATAAATTCGCCATGACAGCCGCTCATAAAACACTGCCGCTCAATAGCTATGTTTATGTGACTAATCTTGAGACAGGCAAATCTATTAAAGTCCGCCTTAATGATCGCGGCCCATTTATTGATGGCCGGATTATTGATCTGTCGCAAGCCGCTGCTGGTCAGCTCGGTATAACGGGTAAAGGTCTTGGCCGAGTCCGTGTCCAATATGCTGGCCCTGCTAATGCTGGCGATAAAGGAAAAGCTTTTGCGCAGAAAGAAGCGGCTCAGGTCGCGGAGCGCTCAGAGCCAATAGCTCAAGTGCCAATCGTTCCAGCGCCAATCACGCCTGTGAGACCGCAACCCGTTATGCCGAAAGTGGCAGAACGCCCGCAGCCATCATCGCCCGGCTATCAGCCCTTAAGAGATTTAGGCAGTGAAGCCCCAAGCTATGTGGCCGCGCCTAATCAGAACCATTTCTCTGTGCCAAATATTATGGGTGGTAACGCCGATGGTTTTGGGATCATGTTACCAGAAACAGAAAGTGCTGATGCTTATCGCATGCCGCCTATTCCGGAGTCTGCTGAAGATACGCCTGAAGAAGGCGTCACGACCCTAACCATCAAAGGCCCTATTCATATGGCAAGATCAAATGGTTCGCTGGAAGATCATCCGGACTTTATCCCTGCCTATTATGACGGCGAAGAATAGAAAAATTAGATAGTTATAAGAATTAGCTAGCGCGTCTTTTTGGACGCGCTTTTTTTACACTTCGTGAATATTATTAAATGCAAAATGCTTTAGAGTTCAGCACCGTTAAACTATATTCTAGCTTTCAGTCGTAGTAAAATATAAAATTCATAGACTTATAGCAAATAATTAGTCTAGATTTGGGTGATTAAAGTTCAATAATCTTAAACTGCAGCGCCCTCGCAATAGCTTCTGCCAAAGATCTGGCCTGTAATTTGTTACGGGCGTTAATGACATGTTTATCAATCATGGATTTGGAGCGGCCTAATTGATCAGCGATATCTATGGTGCGGTATCCTCTGGCCATATATTGCAAGCATTCTTTTTCGCGCGGAGTTACACCAAAGCCTTCCACGATTAAGTCATTTGTAAACGGTGCTGCCTTTTCTACAAATATATCAATGAGTTCAGGCATGATGCTCATGATTTGCCGGGTTGCCTTTTTCAATTTAAGGCCCTGCAGATCGGAATTGGCGGTGATGGAACCACTTGGCACCCGGCTTGTCGCGGGTGTCATGACTGGAAAAACAAGCTGGGCACCACCCATAGCGTCTGATTTCATTTCAACAAATTGTTGAGCCTGAGGCTCCGGATCGAGCATGCCGTTCTCGGAAAAATGCAAGCCGGATATAAAGGGTATGTCATTGCCGTGGTGAAATGGCGTAATCGCCGGGTCCACATCAAATAGGCGGCGAAAATTATATTCGCCTGTATAAAAATCATAGCGGGATTTTTGCAAAGTTGAATGGGTTGTCACGATTTTTTCAAGCTTAAGGTCATTCTTGTGACCTGGCGCGTTGACCACACTGCCATATGAATAGGTGGTCTGGGTAAATCCAAATTCTTTAAATATTTTCGTGATTGCGTGAAAACCATCATCAGCTCCTTGGCACTGCATGAGTGTCTCGCGGTCATCCGCTATACATTGTGATGTTACAAAATTTGCGCCCAATTATCTGCCTCCCCGCAGAACATATCATTGCGAAGGCGTTTAACAAAATAAATTAAACTTGCCAAGGTTTGCGTCAATTGCCTGTCAAGGTGTGAAATTTCTCAGCTTGTTGAGCTGTTCTTTGAGTTTAAATTGACAAGCACTGATAATTCATTGGGAGGTAAATATGAAAACATTAATCAAAAATACTTTAAAGTTAGCTATTGGGGGGGCGTTGTTTGTAATCGCTCCTCTGGCTTATGCAGATTGTCCAGATTACATTGATGGGACAGTGAATAATACTGGAAGCTATTATTGGCAGGGGACAAGTCTTAATCTTTTTGAAGGATGCACGGATGAAGGGCCGCGACATTCTGATATGGTCCCTCACAGGGTTGGAGATTCCGGGACTTGTTCTAGGCAAACAGTTGCAGATAGTCGGGCTGATGGTTGTTCCGTTCCTGGAGGAATTGATATAGGCGGGTATACCACGAAATTTAGAGCCGCATGTGATATGCATGACGCTTGTTATTCTACGCTTGGTAAAGGTAAATATGAATGTGACGCTGAATTTTTGGCTAACATGACGAATATGTGTGGACATGATAATCCTGTTTATTGTCTGCCCGCTGCGACAGCCTTTTATGAAGCCGTTAAAGATTTTGCTGGCGGGAGCTATTCTGATGATCAAAAGTGGGCCGATAATACTTGTAAATAGCGAGCGTTGACATTTTAAACAGCTTTTTCCGAAGGCGGTGATTTTGCCGGTAAGCTTCTTATTCGCTGGACCAAATAATCCGGCCCTGGGCGAATAAAGGGGCAACTAAAGAGGTGAAATGACATAGCTTGCCCTTTACCTTCGAGACAAGCTGTGGAATTTAACGGGCACGCCATTATGGCGTGCCTTTTTGATTCTGTTGACGGCAAAGGACGCCTGTGTTTCGCAATTCTATATTTTGTCTAAGTTTTATTCTTATCGCGTTATTCAGCGGAATAACCGCGCGAGCTCAGTCTTCTGGTTTTGAAACGCCCGCGCCTTACGCCGTCATTATGGATTATGAAACCGGGATGGTGCTTTTTGAAAAGGATGCGCGCAAGCCGATTGCGCCAGCATCCATGACAAAAATCATGACCGCTGAAATGGTGTTTGACCGTATTCGCAGCGGATCGATAACCACTGACACCATGTTTAATGTCAGCGAAGAAGCTTGGCGGCGCGGCGGCGCTAAATCTGGCTCATCCACCATGTTCCTCGATTTGAACTCTACTGCCTCGGTCGGCGACCTATTACGCGGGGTTATTATCCAGTCCGGCAATGATGCCTGTATCGTTTTGGCTGAAGGCATAGCGGGCTCAGAAACAGCCTTTGCCGATATGATGACAAAACATGCGCGCGAAATTGGCCTTGAAAGCGCGACATTTCGAAACTCTACAGGCTGGCCTCATCCAGACCACAAAATCAGCACTTATGATCTGGCAAGGTTAGCCCAGCGCACGATCAGAGATTATAGCGAGTTTTATCCACTCTATGCAGAGCGTAGTTTTAAATGGAACGGTATTACCCAAGGTAATCGAAATCCGCTCTTAGGGAAGTTCCAAGGCGCTGATGGTCTTAAAACCGGCCACACAGAAGCATCTGGTTACGGCTTGGTGGCTTCTGCAAAGCGCGGTGAAGATCGCCGTATCGTCGTTCTCAACGGCCTTGATAGTAAGATGCAGCGCCAAAATGAAGGTCTGCGCCTGATGCAGGCGGCTTTTGATAGTTTCCGCGTTTATAGCCTTTATCCAGCAGAGGCTACCATCGGGTCTGCCAAAGTCTATATGGGCAAACAGGCCGAAGTTGATCTTGTGACAAAAGACGCCGTCAAAGTCGGTCTTGGCCGCGGCGTGAGGTCAGGGATGAAAGTTCAAATTCGCATGGCGACGGAACATGCCGCACCGATTGCCAAGGGCGATCATCTGGCTGATCTTGTTATCACAGCGCCTGGCTTGAAGGAACAAATCGTGCCCTTATATGCAGCGGGCGATGTTAAACGTAAATCTGCTTTTGGCCGAGCCATTGGCGCACTTGTAAACATGATCAGAGGCTAATATGCGCGGACAATTTATTACATTTGAAGGCGGCGAAGGAGCCGGTAAAACAACTCAGGCTGAACGCTTGGCCAAAGCACTGAACAATGCCGGGATCGAAACGCTTCTAACGCGTGAACCCGGCGGTACATTTGGCGCCGAAGCTATTCGCGACTTGGTGCTATCCGGCACATCAGAACGCTGGTCAGGATTGACCGAGCTTTTACTTATGTATGCGGCGCGTCTTGATCATGTTGAAAAGCTGATCGAGCCCGCACTTGATCGCGGCGTCTGGGTCATTAGTGATAGGTTCACGGACAGCTCTATGGCTTACCAGGGTTATGCGCGCGGCTTGGGTAAGGATCGCGTAGAAGCCGTCCACAAGGCGGTTTTAGATGACTTTGAGCCCGATATTACCATCTTGTTTGATATGGACCCTGTGATGGCCATGAAGCGTGTGGAAACACGGGGCGAAGAGATCTCTCGTTTTGACGCGGAATCCATTGAGTTCCACAAAGTTCTGCGCGATGCTTTTCATCATATCGCCGAGAAAAATTCTGATCGCTTTCGGACGATCAACGCTGATGCCAGCCGAGACGCGGTTCATACGCAAATCCTGTTTGCCATAACCCAAAAATATCCGGACCTTGCGGGCCAGTTAACTGATGGCGCGTGAGCCAGAAGAATATCCTCAAGCAGACCAAGCGCCCGGCTGCGTTCATCCCCGGGAAACCTATGATCTAATCGGCCATAAAGAGGCCGAGCAAAAATTCCTTCAAGCCCTCAATCAAGATAGACTTCATCACGCCTGGTTGATCTCTGGCGTGCCGGGTGTTGGGAAAGCGACGCTGGCTTATCGTATGATCCGGCGGCTATTAGGCGGCCGTTCTTTACTGGATGATAGCCTTGATATCTCGCGCGATGATCCGGTATCTCAACGCGTTGAAAGCCTTGGCCATGGTGATTTTTTCCTTCTGCGTCGTCCTTATGATTTTAAAACCAAAAAGCTACGCTCTGAAATCCCTATAGCTGAAACCAGAAAGCTATCAGAGTTTTACACCCATAAAGCTTCCGAGGGCGGGTGGCGTATTTGCCTGGTAGATTCCATAGACGAGATGAACCGTAATTCGGAAAATGCCATTCTGAAGACTCTGGAAGAACCGCCGGATCGGGCTATCATTATCCTGATCTCTCATAATCCGGGACGTTTATTACCAACCATTCGCTCACGCTGCCTCAATCTACAGCTCCGGCCTGTGGCAGAGGAAGAGCTGGCATCGTGGCTAAGGCGCAGACATTCAGATGCCAGCGACAACATTATCAGCGCAGCGACCAAATTATCACGCGGCGGCCCCGGTAAAGCCTCAGCGCTTGTGAGCAATAGTGACGCCGTTCTAGGCCCGCTGACGCGCTATATCTCAAGCCTTGGTAATTCGGATGCACGGCTCGATCAAATGATTGCCAATGGATTGGCGCCTAAAGGCGCTCGGGCGCAGCGCAATCTGTTCTGGGAAGCCTTACAGGACGTGATTCAAACTCAGGCGCGTTTCTCAGCCACGGGCGAATGGCTCGGCGCCTTTAAACCGCTACCCGTTGAAAAATCTGCTGATGTCTGGGAAGGCCTTTGGCAGAAATGCTGTCATTTACAATCTCGAGAGCAAGCCCTTAACATGGACAAAAAAGCCGTGATGTTGGACATGTTATCGTCTATAAGGTCTGCCTAATAAGGAGATCTGCATGCCCAAGATTCATGTTGTAAAGTCTAAAATCATCAATGCACCTGTGAGCAAGGTCTATGACATTGTTTCAGATCTTCGCACATGGACAGCATGGTCGCCGTGGTTGATTATGGAACCGGACGCGACCGTTAATATGGAAGATGGCGGCAAGTTTTACAGCTGGGACGGAGAGCGTGTCGGCTCGGGTAATCTGCGCGTCATTCGCGAAGATAAAAACAAACGCGTTGATTTTGACCTGACATTCCTCAAGCCTTGGAAATCCACGGCTAAAACATGGATGACGGTGTCTGAGAAAGATGGCGGCACAGAACTCTCATGGTTTATGGACAGCTCCTTACCGTTTTTCATGTTCTTCATGAAAAAGATGATGATCGCGTTTATCGGTATGGATTATGAGCGTGGCCTTAATCTGCTCAAAGACTACGCCGAAGATGGCAAAGTCCACTCTCAAATTGAATTTACGGGCGAGAGCGAATATGCAGGCGGGCCATATATTGGCCTGAAGAAAACCATCTCTATGGATGAAATAGCGGATGTTATGACAGCGGATTTCACCCAGCTGGGACAATGGGCCGGTGAAAACCAAGACAATGCCAAAGATCTGATCTGTATTTATTATAAATATGATTTCGTGAAGGGCGTTGTGTCCTATACAGCCGCCATTACATGTCACGAAACCCCTTCAGATTTGCTGGATGGATTTATCTCGGGCATGCAACAGGGCGGACGAATACATTCGGTGACCCATACAGGCCCTTATCATCATCTTGGCAATGCCTGGTCGACGGCCCATAATATGATCCGCTCGAAAGAAATCCGGCCGGTCAAAGGACAGCATCCGTTCGAGCTTTATGAAAACAGCCCCATGGATACTGATGAGCTTGACCTTCGAACCCGTATTAGTTTTTTGGTGAAGTAACCCTCACTTGCGCAGACAAATTTCAGAGCCAAAAGCATCTGTTTTGGCAAAATAGGCGACGAGTTCAAATATGCCTAAAGGCGCAAAGCAGTGCAGCAGCCAATCGGCAATAAGTTCACCATAATTCCCTAATTGGAAATTGACCCGGCGAAGCTTCTCGTGAGATTTTTGATGCAGCCGGGCGCAGTCCATGATCAGATCATGAGCTTCGGTATAAATACGGTATGCCTCCTCAAACTTATGTTGATTTTCAGCGTCTAGCCCCAATTGCCATAGGACTTCAACGCGCCGGGCACGTATTTTGATAGGTTCCATATTTGCTATAGTACAATCAAACGCATCAAACTGCAATTGCCTTGTGTGAATGCGCGTGTTGTCTATAAGAGCCGCATGATGTTTGTTGATAGTCACGTCAATCTTCACGGCGAAAAATTTGCGGGGGATCTCACTGAGGTCGTTGACGCCGCTCGCGCACATCAAGTCTCAACCATGCTCAATATTTGCTGCAATATCAAAGATATGCCAGAAGTTCTCAAGGTGTCTGAAGTATTTGATAATATGTGGGCTAGTGTCGGGACCCACCCGCACGATGCCAAAGATAATCCTGATATCACAGCAGAAGATCTCCTAAAGCACACAGACCACCCCAAAGTCATCGGGATAGGAGAAACGGGGCTGGATTTTCACTATAACTTCTCTGATCGCGACGCCCAGATACATAATTTTCAAGCCCATATCGAAGCGGTCCGTGACAGTGGATTACCCTTAATTATCCATTCCAGAAATGCCGATGATGAAATGGAAGAGATATTGACCCGCGAAATGAAGAAGACACCGTTCAAAGCGCTGCTGCATTGCTATACATCGGGTGAGCGTCTGGCCCGCGCCGCCGCTGAAATGGGCTGCTATTTCTCCATGTCCGGCATTATCACCTTTAAAAGCGCCCATGACGTTCGTGCTATTGCCGAATGGATCCCGGAAGACCGTATTCTCATCGAAACGGATTGTCCTTATCTCGCGCCCGTGCCTCATAGAGGACGCCGCTGTGAGCCATCTATGGTGCCGTTAGTGGCTGAAAGACTGGCCGAGATAAGAGGGTGGAGTTTAGAAGAGACGGCCAAGCGCACAACGGATGCTTTTTTCACGCTTTTTGAAAAAGCGGATAGGCCAAACCAATGACCACCCATCTTCGCATGACGATACTAGGCTGCGGCTCGTCCGGCGGCGTACCGCGTGTTGGCGGGGATTGGGGCGTTTGTGATCCTACCGAGCCCAAAAATCGGCGTACTCGGTGCTCGGTGCTCATAGAGCAGTGGCAAAGCCACGAAGAGGGACCTGAAATGGTTCCAGAGGCTGAGCGAACGGTTGTTTTGGTCGACACATCGCCGGACCTACGAGAGCAGCTCTTGCGCACGCAAACCAAGCATATCGATGCGTTGCTGTTCACCCATGAACATGCCGACCAAACTCACGGCATTGATGATGTCAGGGCGATTGCCTACCGCATGCGAAGCCGCATCCCGACCTATATGGATGACTTCACCAAAGGCCATATTGCAGGGCGATTTTCGTACCTTTTTGAAATGCCAGAAGGACGGGTCCATCCGCCAATTCTAGAGCTCCAGCCTTTATTTCAAGACGGTGATCACATCAAAGTTGACGGACCGGGCGGCGCGATCAACGTTGATGTCCTGGGGATCAGCCATGGCCCAACGCCGGCTTTCGGTTTTAAGTTCAACAACCAGATGGCCTACACGCCGGATGTGTGGAGTATTCCGCCGCATGTTATAGAAAATCTTCAAAATATTGATGTTTGGGTTATGGACGCGCTTCGATATAACGAGCATCCAACCCACGCGCACGCCGACCGCGCTGTGCAATGGATCGCGAAATCAGCCGCAAAGCAGGGCGTTCTGACCAATCTTCACATTGATATGGATTATGCAACGCTTTTAGCCGAGTTGCCGGGAACACACTCTGTCGCTTATGATGGTATGGTTCTGGAAATAATGTCCGAATAAGGAGGCCGCGTTTAGACTTGAATTTAAGCCCTATTATGATGAGTTTTCACATCTTGCTCCTCCAGTATCTAAATGATACTGTCTCGACATTGTTCTGCTCTTTTGAGCGAAATAATGGAGGGGCCATGGCGGATAAACTTGAAAAAGATAAAAGTCTTAAGAGAAAATGGGTTAAACCGGAACTTATAAAACTGGATGGCCGTGACGCGGATGGGAAGCCTTATATTGGCGCCACTTATGAATTCAATTATAGTATTGGCCCCTCTTAATACAATTAATTGGAATCGAAGTCGTAAACGAGGCAAATGTTATAGTCTCGATATTTTATAGCGTTTTTGAGCAATACCGAAGGGAATGAACTATGTCAGATGATCAAAAAAAAGATGAAAGACCTAAGGGTGTATGGGGCAAACCTGAACTTATAAGGCTAAAAAGACTATGACGCGGATGGGAAAATTGTTTATACATTAGGAGAGCCTGTCACTTTTGCGGGCCCCTCTTAATACGATTTAAAAACCGTTGGAAATGACTGCGCCATATCTCGCAGTTATAATTGACCGCTATATTTGCCGTATTGATATAGATTATGGTTCTTGTCATTACCTATACGGCCATAGTGCGGCTCGGATAAACTGCTATTCTGAACGAGGGGAATCATGCCAGCAGATCAAAGAAAAGATGAAAAGCCTAAGGGTAAATGGGTTAAACCTGAGCTTATCAGACTTGAAGACCCTGACGCGGATGGGAAATCCATTTTATCATTTGAGGTTGGCTTTAAACCTGCTTTTGGCCCCTCTTAACACGATTTTATTGAAAGCGGATAAAGGGTTTGATGGTTAAGATTTGCCTCAACGTATTCACAAATTGCACGGATTCTGCCCGCGCGCTTGAGTTTAATCGCTGGTACAGCCATACGCATTTACCTGATTTATCAAAAGCTATGGGGTTTCGAACGGCGAGGCGTTTTACCAATCCCGTAGCGGATGAAACTTCTGCCAAATTCTACGCCCAATATGAATTTCAAACCGATGATCCGGCGAAAACGATTGTTGATTTCTTGGACCAAGCGCTTGAGGCCTACGCCGCCGGAAGACATATTGATTGCATCGAAGAATCCGTCGCCGGATCTGGCGCTATGTGGATTGAAATTGACCGGGATTCTTTAGTGCCACTTGATGAAACCGTCATGAATTACCCAACAGAACCAGCCGAACGACTACTTTTAGCCATCAACGCTATGAAAGAAAAATACAATAAAACATAGGGTTATTATCTATTTTTAATTATATTATTTCTCATAATAAACATTTCCTCGGCCGAGACTGGCATAGTGTCGGAAATTTCTGTTGCATTTGAATGACTTGTGCCGATTGGCGATGCTAGTAGGCCAAAACTTAGCGCTATCGTCGCCGCCGCATTTCGCGCCATAATCATAGCCTTATATCGGGCCTTTACGCGACCTTCTGCCCGCCAAAATGAAGCCAATAAAAGCGCTTCGTCAAGGTCGAGTTTTGAAATTTCAGCCAGCTTTAATATCGCTTCATCGTCGGGGGTTCTTAGGCCTACTCGCCAGTTTGAAATGGCGCTACGAGTAATGCCTGATTTAATAGCCAACTGATTATCGCTAGGCGATTTTGTGGCATTTTTACAACGTTCTAGATAATCATTTAGTGTCAACATAGGCACGGTTTATCATGGCCACGGGGAGTTGACAAGGTATCCAAATCACCTCAGCCGAAACAGTGTTCACGGAGCGTGGATATTAAATCGGCCACGGATAACCCCACAAAAACAATCATTTTCCTTGGCCGGAAACACGGGCCGCCTCGCACGGTGTCAACTACTTAGCGAGGCGGTTACGGCCAAAGGAGTGAAAATGTTTAACGGCGTGATTTCAAAAATTCGAGGTATTGCTCCCAAGTGGAGTCGGAAGGCGTTGCCACTCTCGCTCGGTCAAGAAGCCGAGTTACGCGAGATGTATGAGCGTCAAATTCAAGGACTCTGTCGATCTTATCGAGAGACATTTCCAAGCACTGAAACGCCGTGTCCGCTTCATCCACCTTGTCAAGAAGGAGGCTGCACACCTGCACTAGCAGTGCCTCCATAGCGATAGTTCGGGCTTCAAGCCGTTCAATTCTTTCCGTCATCAATCTTCCAGTTCGAGTATTATTATGAACACTTCCAACGACAATCTACCCCATTTATTTGAATGCCCGCAAGCCACGGCTTTACCGCGTGGTTTTGTATCAGCTATCAAAACGTGGATAGCGGAGAGCCTAAGCGAAGATTTGCCGTTTTCAAACGGTGACCAAATTGCAATCAGGTTCAATAAAGATTTAGCGCTCCACATGAAAGCTTGTGACTTTCCACGTGCTCACGTGATCGTCCGGTGTGATGCAACAAGTTTCGACATTACCATTGATCGTTCAGCAGGGCCTACGGGTTACGTCCATCTTTGCCTAACCGTTAAGCGTGACGACGACGACCAACCTTATATAGTTGGCGGGAACGTCCAGTAGTGCCCGTTGAATTTCGCAACTACACCAAAGAGCAAATCGTTTTTTTAACGCTGGCGTCTATAACCGCTGGCACGGGATTAGCTGTTGCTATCGTTATGGCTATTACGTGGGGTTTGTCGTGAACCGGACGTTTGCTTTAGGCGCTCTCGCGGGTGCTGTATCGGGTTTGGCTTTGGCGGCTGCTTTTTGGGCTGGGTCACGTTCGCAAAAGCAACCTGCAAAGGCCCGCGCCGCGTCCGATCTTCATAAATCACGTGGCGAGGCTTCGGCTTCATGTAGCCATGAACACACCACCCTATGGCCACTCCAAGACCTAGATATATCCAATTCGGGATTTGTCCCGTCGCATCCTGCATCGTCTTCTCCATTTTTTCCAATTTCACAACCTGTTGAATGTGGTGAGTCGGTGCGGGATGCAAATCAAAAGTTAACAAATAGGACTAAAAACCCAATTATTAACTAAACTCGTTTCGGTGCGGCGGGTCTAAATCCGCGCCAAATTTCTAAGGAAAACCAATGTCAAATACCAGAAAAATTTTAGTCCTCGGCGCGCTTGCGTCTGCCCTTGCTTGTCGAGCGCGCGATCAAGGTCTGGATGATGAAACCATTATAGACGTGATGAGCGCGGCGGTAGGTGTAACGCCGGATGTCGTTGAAGATGCTCTTGAAGACATTATTGACGATGTTCAAGCCGAGCCGCAACCGGAAGCACCATCTGAGCCGGAAGCACCATCTGAGCCGGAAACACCGTCTGAGCCGGAAGCGCCATCTGAGCCGGAAGCTCCTGAAAATCCTGAGCCGGAAGGCGCAAACCTTTAATCAGTTTCCCCTTGCAGAATTGAAAACGCTGCAAGGGTTTTAGAGAGGGGATTTTTACAATCCCTCGCGGGAGCCTTGGCCCGAAGATATAGGCCAAGGTTTTCGTTCCCTCTCAAAATCTATGTTTTCTCCCCGAAGGGGATTGATCCAACCAACCGCGAAAAGGGTACAACATGACAAATACACAGCGAATGACAGAAGTTCTAAGGCTTGCAAAGGCATTGGAACGTGAGGCGAAAAAGAGTCTTGAAAAGGGCTTAACAAGAACGGAGGTCTACAACTCTTTACTTGCTGCAACTCAAGAAAATGCAGTCCCACCTCATGTTCAGAAAAATACTGAAAAAGGGGCTTCGTAATGTCTCAAACTTACGGAGCTTTAGAAAAAAAAGTAGGTAACGGAAAAACGGTCTATATGGGCCATTTATCTGTGCCGGACGTTATCAGCGGCGCGATTGCTATTGGCCCGCGTGAAGTCCCAAAGGGTAGCAAGCTTTGGCCTCATGAGGTCAAAATTCGTGACGGTAACGGTAATTGGGCCAGTCTTGGCAATGCCAAATTTGAACGCAAAAACGCCGCGTCAAATTGGTATTTGCGAATGGTAATTGAAAGCCCTGTTATTCAAAATAAGTTGGGCAAGGCGCTTTGGCTTAGAGGCTTCCCCGATAGCGACGATAAAGGCGACAAGCCAAAAGGTGCAAGCAATTACGATCTAGTTTGGGGCAGCGGCGGCGGCGGCAAAAAAGACGCGCCAGCAAGCGCAAATCTTGACGACGAAATACCGTTTTAAATGCTGACTTGGGAAACCATAATAAGAAGCTCTCGGATTTGGTCCGAGGGTTTTTATCGTGGCGATCTAATCGCTACCGTCTTCGCAAGCGATGATGAATACGCTTCGGACATTATCCACGCTTTAACGTGGTCAACCATGTTTAAAGTTACTTTTGAAGGCCTTGAGAGAGGCCTAGACGCGATTGAGCGGGCGCGGCTCCATGTGGAGCGAGAACATGCTTTAACGGCCTCTGCGCAGCCTGACCGCGTGGTCAGGACGCGATCTAAGGCAAAGCCTATAGATTACTCACAATTTGACGGATACGCGCCCCAGAGCGCCCATAGTTTCAGTGGCTTTGATGTAACGCCTCGCAGCCAGGTCGGAAACGATCAGCTTTTTGATAGCATTCTGGAGGCCTGTGGGGGGTCATAGTAAACCCCCCCTATAGAACATACATGAATGATTTTCTTACATGAATTTCCAGCCTGACATTTTGCACAAAGGCTGTGACGGGTTGACGGTGGCTTTAATGGGGAAACTTCCATTCTCCACGTTAGAGCGCCTAGATAAGATCAAGGTGCAAGCTGGCGAGGCGGGCCATGATGTAGGTGAGGAAATCGGCGGCGTTGATTTCAATATCATGCAACAGGGCACTAGCGCAAAACAGGGCTATTCTTTCCAGTTTCATACGGGCCGTGACGGTATCAAATATCAGGCCAAGAAGTCCGGCGATAGCTCACAGTGGAATTTGCGCGCTAGAGTGTCGGCGCTGTATCTGGCGCAAAGTGGATTTGCCGCCGCTCACAAGCAAATTTATGCAGACCTCTATGCAATGGGCGCGGTTGTAATTGAAGAAAGTGTTTCGGACGTTGATTTTTGCGTCGATATAAGGATGGATGCAGAAGGAACGCCGCGCCGCAAAGCCTTCCAGCTTGAACCCGCGCAATTTGTCCATCACTCAAAAATGAAGCGCCGCCAGTTTTATTCTAACGTGGATTTAGAAACAAATGATCTTTCAATTCTAGGCGGGCGATATGTTGAAACTGTCACGCTTGGCGGGCGCGGTTCAAGACAGCTTTGCGTATATAATAAACGCACCGAGCAAGTCGCGAAGCGGCGCGGCGATTGGTTTGAAGTTTGGGGAAAAGACAAAGAGGATTGCCCGAATGTCTGGCGAGTGGAATTTCGCTTTGGCCGGACGTTTTTAAGAGAATGGAACATTAAAGATTTAAATGATGTTCATGACAGTTTTGGTGATCTCATAAAAGATAGTCTCGGTTGCATTAGATACATTGACGGGAACGATAGCAATCGATCACGAGCTGCTAATCATACGTTCTGGGACTTAGCGGAAAAGGCATTTGATGAAATGTCTATAGACCATGTATCCGGCCTAGTCCGTGGCCGCGTTAGCGCAACTCAAAAAGACGATCTTGTTAAAATGTACGAAGGCCAAATGCTCGGCATAATGGCAGGCCTTTGCGAGGCTAACGGGCTTAGCGATACGGACGAAATCAAAGACGAATTTTTGTCCATGATTAGCGATCTAGTCACGAAAAGAATGACGTTTGAGCCTGATAAGTTCAACAAATCGCGGCGGCGTACACGCGACAAATATATCAATCTCAGAACAAAGGAGGCTTAAAAATGCCAAGAGGTGATAATTTACCAAAGGGGCCATATTTGGCCTTACCGACAAAAAACGGCGAGGGCGCTATAGGTGTTTTCATATGCCCGAATTGCAGCGGCAATGTCTCGGTTAAAGTTAACAAGGCTGGCTGGCTGTATTACTACTGCACTGGATATGTGCGCAAAGTTCGTTGCGGTACTCAGGGCAAAACCCAAGGCCTCGTCGCGGCGGCGGCCATGATTAAACAAATTGAATTTTGGTATGCTCCAGCAAAAGCAAAAGCCTTGGCATTAGCTGAGGAACATGAACCGCCTGAGCCTGAGCTAGAACCCGTTGAAGCGCCTACGCCGGACGAGCCGCCCGCGCCTGAACACGTTAAACCAATACCGGAAAAAAAGCCGAAACACGTTAAACCGCCCAAAGTGGAGCTGGAAAAACCAGCAGAAGAAAAAATACCTGAACCCGAAACAGAAAGTATGTGGGATTATTAATATGACCGATAAATCAGAACAACCAAGAGGCTTGCCAGAGCCAGAAACTTTAGAATCTATTGAAGCTGAAATGCGGCTTGAAGCCGCCTCTAAGGTCGAGCCAACTCTAGACGATATTGAGCCGGAATTTGAAGAGGAATTTAATGGCGATTTAGAAGAGGAGCCAGCCGTTGAAATGCCCAATTTAAACCCTGAAATGTTCCCCGATTTTATTGGTGGTGCTTACGGTATGATTGCAGACAAAACCTGTGAGAAATGGCAATGCAGTCCGACAACCGAACCTGAGCGAAAACAGGTAGGGGCTTTAGTCGATATGTGCGCCCAAAGATATTTGCCAGCAATGGGCAGAAAACACCCTGAATTGACAATGCTGTTTTCCACTCTGAGCATGGCTTGGGGAATGCGCGTTTTTGAAATGATGAACAGAAAACGTTCTGAAAAAAAGCAAGCGCGTAGGGATGCTGAAAGGCCCGTTTCTGACGTGGTCGACGACATTGAAGAACTTGAAGAACCTTTTGAGGAAGTGCAGCCATGAGCAGTGAGAAATGTTTGAAGAAGGGCTATCTTGGCTTTGAGGCTTCCGGCAAAACGGCAGCGGCGCTTTATGACAGCAAAGGCGAGAAATTAATCATCCGCGTTGATATAAATCATCAAGACTCATTAGCAAAAAACGCAAGTGTAATTTATGAACCGGCTGAGCTTGCAAGGGTTATCCGTACACGAGATAAACGCCGCAAGCTGGCGATCTGTTATCGCGGTGCTGAATTGTCCGGCGTGACGCCCTTAGAGGCTTTTACGTTATGTTGCCGCGTTGCCATTGCCGCACCTGAGCGGTGCGCGCTCTTGGCTGATGAGGCCGATAGTTTAATTCCCAAATCGGGAGCATTGCCGGAACCTATAGACGCTGTACTTCGTAGAGGCTTGCAGCATTTATTGGTGCCTGTTTATTGGACTTCATTACGTCCAGCTTCAATCAATCTTGATTTAAGAAATGGGACGCAAGAGTTTAAATATTTTGGCGGCGATGAGCCTACATATACCGATTTTATCAAGCGCCATGTAGGGCCAGACGCTGTTGACCACGTTAAAAAACTAGGCAAATATTCCTACATTTTGAAGAAAACAGGCCAAAAGTGGCAAGAAATGCCGCCTTTATCGATTTAGCAACTATTTTACAAACCTTTGATTTTAAACGAAAATATAGGGTTTTAACGTGGTTGCAAATATTTGCCAAATCTGCCTTTTGAGACGTGAAGTTTATTTCAAGTCTCAAGAGGAGTTTCGAGCAAATGAAAAAATACATCAATCAGAAAACCGCTGTAGGGTTTTTCGTTACCTTGGCAGCGCTGGCGGCTTGGGAATTATTCGTCGAAGAAATGTACGATAAAGCGCGGGGTAACACCTAATGACGCCCGCACAGAAGAAAAAGCGCCGCGCTCAAAAGCGTAGGCAGCGCGAGAAAAACCGCGAGACTAACAACACTGTAATGCGGTTTTATAGTGGCATCGGTACTCTCAAATTTTCAAACAACCACGTCGAGCGGCTACCTATGCGCCTTGGTGAATTTGGCACAAATACTGGCTTGCATATGCAGCTTGATTTTGTCCTACCAGACGGCGGCACACCGCCAGTTGGGAATGATCTTTACGGCAAGTGCCTAGCGCTGATTAAGGAAGTTCGTATTACGTTAAACGGTAGTGATGACACACTTCGAATTTCTGGGCCTGAGCTTATGGCGGTTCATACGGCTGATTGTCGTGGCTTGCCATTTGGTTTCTCTAACCCTCCGCTTGCTAGTGGAAAAATTAACTTCCACTTCAATATCGATCACCTGTTGAAAAATTCAGATAACCCTTGGCTAACGGGTATGGATTTCCGCAATGAGCGAAAAATTGAACGTGCTGAAATTGAGGTAACTTGGGGAACTATTTCAGACCTTTATGACACGCCAAATGATATGACAGTTTCAGGCGAAATCGAGGTATTCCAAGGAGGACTTAAAAACTACCTTTCTCCCGTGATTAAGATGGTTAAAGTTCGTGACCGATCTGGACAACCTGAAACTAGAGCGGATGGAACATTTACCAACCGTAAAAAAGCGCGCCGGATTGACCCCTTTGTCCGTCACTTCGATGTTACTGAAACGAAGATTTCACAAGATCAAGCCAGTGTTGAAATCGCGCGGATTTTGAACACAACTAATCGTAGCTACATCAAGGCGATTTATCTTATCGGCCTAGTCGATAAAGGCACTTTGTCTGGTGAAATGTTCGGGACGAATATCGAAATTCGCCAAGGCCAGATGCAACACATTAAAGCGCCTGTGCTTGGTCTTTTAGAAGATCATCGCCGCGACACGGATTACTATTATTATCCGGGCATTTTGTACATCCCGCTTTCTAACAGCTTTGAGTCATCATCGCACCCTAAGCAGCATATTTTCAAAGACGATATGGAAATACTCGCTGACGTTAAGGTTCCTGTGACGGGCGACAATCCCCGTATTCGCGTGATTGTGGAGCGTTACCGCCAAGAGCTTGAACGCTAGGCAGTTACCAAATAAAGATGGAGCCTTTGCGCTCCGTCTATGATTTTAATTACAGGATTTACTATGAAGTGGCTTACTCAACTTGGCGGCATTGTTTCGCGCACTGGCCTTGCATATCTCGACCACGAGAGCGATCAAGACAGGCTTCGCGCTGACCTTGAAATTCGCCGCATTGCAGAACAGAACAACGCCCGCAACTTTCAAATGTTTGCGCTCGGCGGGCTTGGTCTTGTTGGCTTAGCTATTTACCTGAAGCTTTCATAATGCGGCGCGGTGATAGTGAATATTTTGACGGCGAACCAGATTATACTTGGGGCGACCATAATGAGATAGGCGCGCGGCCAAGGTGGAATACTGTAGACAAAGATTTCAGGCCTACCCGTATTCCCGTATCAACGGACAAGCACCCTGACGGGGTTCCTCGCATTTTCCCAATTATACCTCCAAGTCTTCACGGCAATAGAGTTGCGCCCACTACAGGGCCATTAACGCCGAATTTGGCGGCAAGTGGTGACTCAGATGGTACGCCGATTGACGAAGGCGCGGACATGCTTATTCCCGGCTTAACGGACGGGATTTATGAGAGCCAAGGCACAAGGCCTGACGGAAGAGTGCCCATTATTATGCCGATCAATATTGGCCCTGTTAATGAGGGGATTAGGAGCGCAGGGCTTTCGCCTGTCGTGGTCTGGGCCGCTGGCGGTATAGTCCTTGTTGTTCTTCTGGCTAGGTTTGGAGGTCGTAAATAATGGCTATTCCATTAATGGCGCTTCCCATGCTTGCTGGCCTTTTTGGCAGCGATAAAACAGAGGTAAACACGAATGTTTCTTTGGCTAATGCGCTCTCTATTAATCCGAATATTGCCGTAACTTTAGGCGGTGACTTTGGGAGCCTTTACGATGGTTTCCAAGATCAAGATTTAGACGGGACAATTCAGACACATGATGAGGAAAGCGGCGGCGGCGGTTTCCCGTTTGGCGGTTCATCCCGTAGCGATCTTGAATACGCAGGAGCGGGCGGCGCTAGTCCCTCGCTATTTGATAACCCGTTAATAATGGGCGGCGTTCTGCTCGGCCTTGCGGGTTTAGTTATTTTATCAGTGAAGAAGAAAAAATCATGAGAGAACCTATAGACTTTGCCGGACTTGATATTGACGTAACGCCAGATGGTAAGCTGGATTTTGATGGTGACGGGATTGACGGGTTTGACTTCGTTAAGTTTCTAATGCGTCCTATTCCGATTTGGATTTTTCTCGCTGGCGTTTACTTTGCGAGCAAAAAATAATGTTCGGCCTATCGCCTCTTTTGCCTATTCCTTTGGGACTGCTTGGCTTCCTTGGCGGCACTGTCGTTAAGACGGCTGTTTCCGCTGGGGTTTCTGACGTATTCCGGCCTGATGATGATGAAGACGAATTTGACAAGCGTTTAATCCTTTTGGGCGTTGCAACGGGCGTGACTATGCTCGGCCTTGCATTGGTTTTGAAAGGGAAGAAATAATGCCCTTAGTTTTGCCCGTCATTTGGATTTTAGGAATTGGCGTTTCCGGCGTTGCCGTAAAGGTTGCCGCTGACAGCACCAAAGGCTTAACCGATAGCGCGACAAAACTAGCGCTTGTTTCGGTTGGCGTTATTGGCGCGTCTATCATTGTCAAAAAGGTAATAAAATAGGGGTGTTTTAATGGGCCTCTTTAGCGGAATTTTCGGTGGCAAAAAAACCAAGGTCAACACGACCACCGATGTAGAAAACAACATTAGCGTTGAGCCGATTATCAACATTGATTTTGACCTAAACGCGCTAGGCGACCAAATCAGCGGGAGCGCCGAAGAATTACAGTCTGGGCTTTCGGTCTCAGCAAATAACATAGCGTTTGGCCTGATTGTTGGCGCTGCGCTTATTGTCATGACGAGGAAATAAAATGCGATCTTACAGACAGATGTTCAATGATACTGAAAAGACTCTTTTGCTAACGGGTTTTGAAGGCGCTTTAACGTTTTCAGTTGTTATTGGTGCGGCTCCACCAGTCAT
>JABABK010000053.1 GCA_014238285.1 Hellea sp. | reverse complement strand
AACCATAAGCTTGCAATAACCCCCTCCACTGATTAGGTCTGGAATATGTTTCAGACCTTTTTCACAGAACTCCGCGCCGCCAAAATTCCAGTCACTATACGGGAATATCTGACCCTGCTGGAAGCGCTGGATAAAAACGTCACAGAAGACAGTGTCGACGGGTTTTATTACCTGTCTCGCGCGGCTCTCGTTAAAGATGAGCGTGACCTTGATAAATTTGACCAAGTCTTTGGTCATGTCTTTCGCGGTATGGATTATCTGTCTGATATATTCGGTATGGCAGAAGGCGAAATCCCATCTGACTGGCTCAAAGCCATGGCAGAGAAGTATCTAAGCCCGGAAGAAATGGCAGAGCTTGAAGGCCTCGGTGATTTTGATAAGATCATGGAAGCCCTTCGAGAGCGCCTCGAAAATCAAGACAAACGCCATGAAGGCGGAAATAAAAATATTGGCACGGCTGGCACATCTCCTTTTGGCGCCTATGGGTATAATCCAGAAGGTATCCGCATAGGCCAAAAAGAAGGCCGTCATGGTAAGGCAGTTAAAGTTTGGGATAAACGCCAATTTAAAAACCTTGACGGCGACAAGGAAATCGGAACCCGCAACATAAAAGTCGCTCTGCGCCGCCTCCGTAAATTTGCCCGTGAAGGCGCAGCCGAAGAACTTGATTTAGACGAAACAATCAGAGGCACAGCGAAACAAGGTTGGCTGGATATAAAAATGCGCCCCGAACGACGCAACGCCGTTAAAGTGCTCGCTCTGTTTGATATTGGCGGCTCCATGGATAGCCACATCAAACAGGCGGAAGATTTGTTTTCAGCGGCGAAGTCAGAGTTTAAACACCTCGAATATTTCTATTTTCACAACTGCCTCTATGAGCATGTCTGGAAAGATAATATCCGCCGTATGCGCGAGGTTACACCGACATGGGATATCCTGCATAAATACCCGTCAGATTACAAAGTCGTCTTTGTCGGCGATGCCGCTATGAGCCCCTATGAAGTTGCCGTACGCGGCGGCTCGGTCGAGCACTGGAATGATGAACCTGGCGCGGTCTGGCTTCAGCGCTTTGTTGAAGTTTACCCCAATATTATTTGGATTAATCCAACAGCGGAAAAATACTGGCAATATTCCCAATCGACCCAAATGATTCAGGAAATAATCGGTATCGACCGCATGTTCCCAATGACGCTTTCAGGCCTAGAAAGCGCCATGAAAGAGCTCGCGCGCTAGCCTGAAACCGCCGTAAACCCAATCCTAATTATTCTATCGTATAAGCTTGCCTAAAAATGGCGGGAATTATGAGCAGTAATAACAGTAGTTTCAAAGTGGATGATAAAATCCACGACGGCGCAGAAATTTATAGCAAGAAACAGGTGTTAGATTGGCGTCTCATGCCGCGCTCTTATGAGTTTATGGGAACAGAATTTCACCCTCTTGATCCTGTGCAAACACTGAGCCGCACAAAATGGATGACGATAGACAAGCCCTTTCGTTATCTTGTGACGCCAAATGTAGATCATATCGTTCGCCTGTCTCAAGAACCCGATGTTTACGGACCTTTATATAACAGCGCTTGGCTATCTGTTTGTGATTCCCGTATTCTTGAGCTTCTAGCCAGCCGTTCAAACATTCCTTTAAAAGCCGTGCCGGGATCTGATTTAACCCAACAGCTTTTTGACAATGTCATTACGCCTAACGATCCGATCACGATCATCGGCGCAGACAAAGAAATCGTCACTATAATCAAAGCCAAATATGGCCTTAGCAAAGTCCATCATCTGATGCCGCCGATGGGGCTACGCCATAAACCAGGCGCCATCAAAGAATGCGCCGAGTTCATTCGTGACAACCCTGCCCGCTATGTCTTTATTTGCGTTGGCTCCCCGCAACAAGAAATGATCGCTAAAGCGGCCGTGGAAATGGACGAAACTATGGGACTTGGTCTTTGTGTTGGCGCTAGTCTGGATTTTCTCGGTGGCCGCACAAAGCGCGCACCGAAATGGATGCAAAAAATTCGTATGGAATGGTTATTTCGATTGCTTAGCGAACCGCGCCGCCTATGGAAACGCTATCTGGTCGAAGGGCCTAAGATATTCCTGATCTGGCGCAAATGGACAAAAGCCCAAAAGAGAGCATAAAAAAACCGCCTCGAAAGGCGGTTTTAATTTCAAGTATTTATTATAAATCTAGTCGAAGTCCCAACGTAGCGACGCACCATAAGTACGCGGCGCGTTTGGATATCCACTAAAGCTGCCTTCTTGAGCGACTGAGCGGAAAAGCTGTAGCGGGTATTCGTCGTTGAATATATTACGACCCCAAAGCTGTAAGCTAACCTGATCATTTACATCAAAACCCATACTGGCATTAATAGAGTCAACTTTACGGAATGCATTGGAGCCAACTTCAGCTTCAGTCACATTTTCAATCGCCTGTACTTTGCTTTCATGTATCCAATCAGCACGAATATAAGTGTCATGACCGGCAAGGCTAAAGTCATAAACGCCGCCGAGGCTCCAGCTTGTCTTGTGGATACCAGCTGGCTCTGTGCCGCTAAGATCAACCACTGTTCCACCGGGGCCAGAAGCGCCTACAAAAGAGTCGTAAATTGGATCGATCAAAAGAAGACCGCCGGTGAGGTTAAAACCCTCAAACGGTGAATATGCTGCATCAACTTCGATACCTTTGGCTGATTGTTTACCAGCATTGGCGAGATTAAACCCTGTTCCTGAGAAAACGTTAGACTGGAAACCTTTAATCGTTTGATCAAAGACTGCTACATTAACGAAACCACGATCAAGCTTGGCCTTTACACCAAGTTCGTAAACCGTTGAGTTTTCTGGGCTAGCAAAACGAGTACCTGAAGACAAATTCGGTACAGCAAGACCTTGAGCATTAATTGTTACAAGATCAGCAGCCGTTGGACGTGAGTCTCTTGAAAGGTTCCAAGTTGACGCCTTAAAGCCAGTACCGACGGATCCATAGACATTGAGGTTATCTTTAACATCATAGGCTAATCGTGCTGTATAAGTAATTTTGTCATCGTTAGATGTATTACCTTCTACCGCATTTGGGAAATCCATAAATGGCGGTAAGAACTGAAGTGGAATCAACGCTGAAACAGCTCCCCCAAGAAATGTGTTAAGATTTAAAGCGGAGAACTGATCCGTCGAACTAGAACGTGACGTAACTGTCTTTTCATCTTTAACATAACTTAAGCCACCTGTTGCTGTCAGGCGATCTGTAACGTCAAAGTCAACCTGACCAAATAAAGATAATGCTTCATTTTTTTGATCAAAGCCAACCTCTAAACCCTGGCCTGCAGCAAAATAGCTTGTACCTGGAGGTGAAAACACCTCTACAAGATCCAGAGCACCACCAAGAGGGAATGGCGGTCCAGCAGTTCCTGCATTGAAAGCAGCAATTTGCAATAAGTAAACATTATAATCACCAAAGGCCCGGAAATCATCACCGTAAAACAGTGAGGTATCCGTTACGAGGTTATCTTTAAAGTAAAAACCACCAACCATAACGTTAGCTTTGTCGCCTACTTCAATATTGGCGCGCAATTCTTGCGTAAAGCTATCAGCGCTGGTTATTTGACGGTTACTCGCGACAAGTTTTGCGCCAGTAAAGTCGACATCACCTTCAAAATCGACTTCTTGACCGCGGAATGATGTGATAGACGTTAGCTTAACTTCATCAGTGACGTTCCAATCAGCATGAAGCGATACACCTTGGTTTTCAATCTTATTGGTTGGGTCAAAGTCGTAATAACCTTCATAAGCGTAAAGATCATTTGGAACAAGGTTAGCCCCAAGACCGCCTTGATCAGCAAGAGGTAAACCAATTTGGGTTAACAAACCACCGCCTGTAATAATATCTGCTGTTGGACCAGCAACGACATTCGCTACGCCGCAACAGATTTCATCAATTTTGTCTTTGTCAACAATAACGCGCAATGAAAAATTATCACTTGGCTCATAAAGGAATTGTCCACGGATTGCCCAACGATCTCGTTGGTTTAGATCAACGCCTGTTTCAAGGTTTTCAAAATAACCGTCGCGATTATTTGTACTGGCCCCAAAGCTAACCGCCATATCGTCGCTCAGCGGTGCGGTCACATAACCTTTTAAACTCTGTTGATTGTAATTACCAAAACCGGCCTCGACAAAGCCTTCAGTTTCAAATCTCGGTTTCGCTGTTACGACGCTGATAACACCAGCCGAGGCATTCTTACCAAACAATGTTGATTGAGGACCGCGAAGAACTTCGACGCGCTCGAGATTAGGTAGATCAGAAATGGAACCTGCTGAACGAGAGCGGTAAACGCCATCGATAAACACACCAACAGATGGCTCGATACCGGCATTATTCGCGCCATTACCGAAACCGCGAATTGTGAAATTTGTTTGGGCGCTATTTTGCAATTGCGTCACACGCAATGATGGCACAACAGATTGTAGATCAACAATATCGAGAATTTTCGCTCGATCCATAGTCTTGGCGGATGTGACAGAAACAGCAATCGGCACTTCTTGCAAGGTCTGTGCACGTTTCGTGGCCGTCACGATGATTTCATCTTCATAATCCTGGGCCATAACAGGCGCAGATACAGCCAAAGCCATAGTAATAGATGATGATAATAGTATTGTTTTCTTGAACATAAGTTCCCCGTAATAGGTGGTTGAAATTAGGTATTCTCCCCAGCGCCATATTCTGGCGCCTTCTTATGAATTTGGCGTACCGCTTAAATAGCAAGGGTTCAAGTGCCATATACAACTTTTTGAATATTGTTGCCGAAAGGACACAGTGATTGCGATCCATTTCGTTTCAGTCTAAGACGATGAAATGCAAGGAAATTTTGAAATACATCAAGCGGGTTTTGAAGATACGGGACAACGTCTCGACAAATGGCTTGCTGATCGGTCAGAACTCTCAAGAAGCCGGATTCGGGTATTGATTGAAACTGACTCGGTTCGTGCCAATGGCGACATCATAAACAACCCTTCCGCCAAGATAAAGGCAGAAGTTGAGTACGCTATTTTAGTACCCCCGCCGGTTGACGATACGCCCACACCTGAAAACATCCCCCTCGACATCGAGTTTGAGGATGAAAACCTTATAGTCGTCAACAAACCATCAGGTATGACAGTACACCCTGCGCCAGGTTCTAGGTCAGGAACCCTCGTCCACGCCCTGCTCTATCATGCTAAGGATAGCCTTTCTGGTATTGGCGGCGTAATGCGACCTGGTATTGTTCACCGCATCGATAAAGATACGTCTGGCCTGCTGGTTGTGGCTAAAAACGATAAGACCCACCAACATCTGTCCCGGCAATTTGCCAAACATAGTGTCGATAGAACCTATGTCTGTTTTGTGCGCGGGTTTCCTAAACCCAAAGAGGGCCGCCTTGAAAGCCGACTGGCTCGATCCCCTCATGACCGTAAGAAACAAGCTGTCGTCAAAGGCACTTGGAACGACATGGAATTTAGCGAACATGGCCGCCACGCCGTCACGAATTACAATCTAATTCGAGGGTTTGGCCAAATGCCAAAGGCATCTATTGGAACCGCGCAATTTTCAAAAGTTGAGTGCCGGCTTGAAACCGGTAGAACTCACCAAATTCGAGTACATATGGCGCATGTGGGCTGCCCGCTCGTCGGCGATCCACTATATGGTAAGCACCGCGCCTTTAATACGGCCAAAAATGAGGGTGAAATCATCCTACGCGATGCCTTAAAAATCTTTAAACGTCAGGCACTCCATGCAAGGTCTCTGGGGTTCATTCACCCTATATCCAAAGAAGAGATGTTCTTCGAAATAGACCTTCCTAAAGACCTTGCTGAACTTCAGCTAGCCCTACATGGGCTCGATCAAAGTGAATAATATTTCATATTCCACGTCTTTATTTCTTGGAAAACCTTCCTATATGGGATCTTCTGGAGGGTTTAATGTCAAATAAAACCGAAAAAAAATTACCGGCGAAAAAGCCGACCAAGAAGACAGCAGTCAGTAAAAAGACATCTGTCACTGATGCAACCTATTCAGGAAACATGAAGCTGTCAGTCGCTTTGTCACCTGAACAAGGGCTAAATCGCTATTTGTCTGAAGTCCGCAAATATCCAATGCTGGCAAAGGATGAAGAATTCATGCTGGCCAAAAGCTGGGTTGAGGATGGCAACACTGAAGCGGCCGAAAAAATGGTAACATCCCACCTACGTCTCGTAGCTAAAATCGCCATGGGGTATCGCGGCTACGGCCTACCCATTGGTGAAGTTATCTCCGAAGGCAACGTCGGTCTTATGCAAGCGGTCAAAAAATTCGATCCGGATAAAGGTTTTCGCCTGTCCACTTATGCCATGTGGTGGATTCGCGCCGCCATTCAGGAATACGTCCTGCGATCATGGTCTCTTGTCAAAATGGGTACAACTGCGGCTCAGAAGAAGCTGTTTTTCAACCTGCGCCGTATGAAAGGAGAGATGAAAGCTCTTGAAGACGGCGACCTAAGGCCTGAACATCTCGAAAAAATCGCCACCAATCTTAACGTCAAAGAGTCTGAAGTCATTTCAATGAACCGCCGTATGTTAAACGGCGGCGATGCCTCTTTAAACGTGACTATCGGTGGTGAAGACGGCAGCGCACAGTGGCAAGACTGGCTCAAAGACGACACAGAGAGTCAGGAAACTGTCTTAGGCAAGACCCAAGAGCATGACGCCCGTATGGATCTCTTGCAAGATGCTATGTCGGATCTTAATGAACGTGAGCAACACATAATTTCCGAAAGACGCCTATCTGATAGCCCTAAAACCCTCGAAGAACTGGCGCAGGTTTACAAAGTTAGCCGTGAACGTATTCGTCAGATCGAAGCGCGCGCCTTTGAAAAGCTGCAAGAAGCAATGGTAGCGGCTGCGGGTAAAACGGGCCTCATAGAGGCTGATCCAGCGTAAAGCGAATTAATCAAGCAAAGCGAGGGGCTATTTTTAGCCCCTTTGCCCAACCTAATTTCTCATAAATCAAAATAAGCGTGCCGTTATAATCAAATATGCGGTTCCAAAAACCCTTGCGCGGCAAATGCAAAATACTTTGCGGGTCTTCATGGTGGTGGTCATGGAAAGCCTCGCCCCCTGTTAGCATGGCCATTGTGTAATCGGCCCATTTAGGTGTTGGCAAATGCCCCAGAACATTAATTCCGTACACTGTCGCGTGAAACTGAATGGCTCGCCCAATCATGAAACAAGCATGCAATATAGCCGTTAAAAACAACGAACCACCGGACAGCCACACAGCGAGATATATAATGGCCGGAATACCCAGATGAATGCCTATCGAAAGTTGGTGATAAAACTTATCCATCCAAACAATCACGGGCCTGTCTCTTAGCCACAGCGCCATAGGGCGTTTCATATCATTTTCATCACGCCATATGATCCAGCCCACCCAAGCCCAAAACCGGCCTTCTTCAGGGTTATGGGGATCACCCGGCACGTCAGCAAATCTATGGTGCTGGCTGTGATAGTTAACCCAGTCCTGAACCTTACCCTGCATCGCAATCATTAGATTGAGCATTGTGAGAAATTGTGCAGGTGCTTTCATAACACCCGCTTTATGCTGCATAATACGGTGAAGCGGCCCGATGCCCGCATTGCAAACCAAAATAGTCAGTACAACCGTCATCAAACCAAGCGGTAGATACCACCAGACAAGGTCAACAGACTTTGCAAATCCGCCAATCAGAATCATTGTCGTCAGTAAAATCAAGCCCAAAGCAGGATAAATAAAGGCAGAAAAGGCACTCGCCAAGCTAAATGTCTTTAGATTTTTAGGAATAGAGAGGGAACGTGGGGTCATAAAATCTCTGTGCACGGGATTCTGACGTGAGTAAATAGGGACAACTGAATTTGCCTCTATATTACACCAGAATTACCTCGGAAATATTTACGAAACCCACGAATGCTTGTTGACCCGCGCCCACATTGATTTAATCTAGGGATATGGCTCAAGACCTGATGAATTACGAACAAATGACACAACTCGCTCTGCGCGGCGTTGTCAGAGATGCTATCCGGCGCGTTATCCGTGAAGATGGCTTGCCCGGTGCTCATCATTTTTACATCACTTTTTTGACCCGTTTCCCCGGCGCAGAAGTCGATGAAACCCTGGCGAAAAAATACCCAGAAGAAATCACGATTGTCCTTGAGCATCAATATTGGGATTTAACGGCGAATGACGACCATTTCGAAGTCACGTTGAAATTTGGCGGCGTACCGAAATATCTTAAAGTTCCTTATACAGCTATTTCTCGTTTCCATGACCCAAGCGTTGGCTTTGCGCTTCAGTTTGAACCGCCAGGTGAAATGCAGCCGCTTGCTGAGCCGGCGCCTATCGCCCATTTGGAACCCGCGCCTCAGCCTGCTCCAGAAGCAAAATCAAGTAAAAGCAAAAGTAAGCCTAAAGCTAAAGCTAAGCCGAAAAAGGCTAGCAAAAAGGCTGCCGAAGAAAAGCCTGAAGACGAAGCCGACAAAGTTGTCAGCCTCGATGCTTTTCGCAAAAAATAACCTACCTAAATTTACGAGACTATCATGACCAAAATGCGTACTGAAACTGACAGTTTCGGCAAGCTCAAAGTGCCTGCTGACAAATATTACGGGGCGCAAACAGCGCGCAGCCTGATCAACTTCCCAATCGGCGTTGAAATTATGCCGGCCTCTATCATTCGGGCCCTCGGCGTTATTAAACGCTCAGCTGCGCTTACCAACAAATCGCTTGGCAATCTCGACGCCAAACGCACCAAAGCGATTGTCAGAGCCGCTTCCGAGGTTGCCGAAGGCAAGCTGGATGACAACTTTCCTTTATCAATTTGGCAGACCGGTTCAGGCACGCAGTCCAATATGAATTCCAATGAAGTTATCTCTAACCGCGCAATCGAAATGCTAGGCGGCGAAATTGGTTCCAAAGAACCTGTACACCCCAATGATCACGTCAACAGATCACAAAGCTCTAATGACACATTCCCAACCGCCATGCACATAGCGGCGGCGGAGGAAATTCATCACAATCTATTACCTGCCTTAGGCAAGCTCAGAAACTCTCTGAACGATAAGGCACAAGAGTTTAAAAAAATCATCAAAATCGGCCGCACTCACACACAAGACGCGACGCCCGTAACCCTTGGGCAAGAATTCTCTGGCTATGTGGCGCAACTGGATAATGGCATTAAACGCGTAGAGCGCGGCCTTAAAGAGCTCTATTTTCTCGCTCAAGGCGGCACGGCTGTCGGGACGGGCCTAAACGCCAAGCCTGGCTTTGCTAAAATGTTCGCCGAAGAAGTTGCTTCATACACAAAGCTACCGTTTAAAACCGCGCCTAATAAATTTGAAGCCCTTGCCGCCCATGACGCTTATGTATCGGCGCACGGCGCAATCAATACGGTTGCCATGAGCCTGTTTAAAATTGCCAATGATATTCGCTTTCTTGGCTCCGGCCCTCGTTCTGGACTTGGTGAAATATCTCTACCTGCGAATGAACCCGGCTCATCCATTATGCCAGGCAAGGTAAACCCAACACAGTGCGAAGCGCTGACCATGGTCTGCACACAAGTCATGGGCAATAACGCGACAATGAGCATGGCAGGATCTCAGGGGCACTTTGAACTTAACGTCTACAAACCGGTCATGGCTTATAATATGCTGCAATCAATTCAGCTGATGTCAGATAGCGCTAACGCCTTTACCGACAAATGCGTCAACGGCATTGAGGCCAATGAAGACCGTATTGCTGATCTACTAAACCGCTCGCTTATGCTCGTCACGGCTCTGGCCCCGACTATTGGCTATGACAACGCAACTAAAGTCGCCAAAACTGCCCATAAAAACGGCACAACCCTACGCGAAGAAGCGGTTCGTCTTGGTTTTGTGAGCGAGGCAGAATTTGATAAAGTCGTTCGTCCTGAACTGATGATCAAACCTCGCTGATGAATGAAAACGTCATAAAATTTGGCAAAGCTAAAAAAGCTATTGCGCAGCAGAAAAAAGAGAAAACGGCTGCCGAAAACCGGGTCAAATTTGGGCGAACAAAATCAGAAAAACGGCGAGACAAGCTTTCGGAACAAAAGCATCAAAAGTCTGTTGATGACCACAAAAGAGACAATGAGTGAAGAAGAAACGCTCTTTATCCCTCCACGGTCACAGAACATCAATCGCGCTTGAACCAGAGTTTTGGATCGTTATTGAAAACGAAGCCAAAAAAAAGGAGCAGTCCATCGCGGGACTACTCGCTCAGCTGGATGACCAGCGTGTTTCTGAAAAAAGCCGGTCAGGCCTAGCGTCTTATCTCAGAGTTTGGGCTCTAAAACAGGTTGTTGCTCGGTTAGATTAATCGGACGTCGTAATCGTTTCTTCCGCTTCCATAACGATTAAGCCACTTGAGCTTTCTTTTTGCAACTGTCGATTTGCATCGTTCAAATCTCGGTTCTTCGTAGAACCCTTGGTCGGCTGAAATTGATCCCCAACATAGATCGGCATAGAATAACTACGGTTGATGACTTGCCCATCGGATAAGGTTGCCTTCGCTAGAACATTAATCCGGTGAACGCCTTCGCTATTGGCCTGAAATTGAAGTTGGAATTCGTTTTCATTTCCACCCATCTTAAACGAACGCTGAGTATTATTCTTAAAGACCGTTACGCCCTCACTCGGCATCACGGAAATATCGACAGTGCCTCCAGGATAGCGATCCATAACTTTCATGGTAACGATTTGGGTTGCGCCAACCGTGCTACGGCCGGAAAAATCATGCTGGAAATCAATGGCAGCAGAAGGTTTACTGTAACCAGTTGGAGCGACACCGGGTGTGGAGTGGTTAGTTTTAACTTTTTGCGTCACATCAGCCTGCTCAGTAGCAGCAGAGCATGCTCCCAATGATAAGGCTAAAAAAGTTGAGACCATAATTGGCTTAATAACATTTTTCATAACTTACTCCTTAATTTGATGCTGTGAAATTGAAACAAAAATCACCGGACGTCCCATCGATATTATTGAACTCATAGGCGTCTATGACATAGCTCACACCCGCTTGTAATGTTCCAGTCCAAGATTCAGAGTTAGCCGCACCGGAATCAGCCGCAGCAGTTCTGCTTCCCGCATTATATATAACAAAGTCGGGATCAGATGTGCCCCCACTCGTTTTAACCATAGATAACGTATGAGAGCCCGTCGCACTTGGTGTGAACTTTATGAAATTCCGAATACCTAATTTATTGATCGTACCAGCATCGTTACGAGAACAAATATTTAGCGCGCCCCCACCCGAAGTAACTTCCTTGTAGACAGGGAGAGAATTTACAAGGCTTCCGCTATTGGTTTCGCCAGTACCTTCCGCGCCCGTGCCACTAATTGACTGGCCCGATAATAATGCATCCACGCCAGCACTGTCTCCAGAGTTAAGCGTTTTATATTGGTCTGCAAAAAGGAAAATAGTTGTGAAAACCGAAGCTGATTTATAGCTATCCGATATAAGCGTATTATATATCGGCGCAAATCCAGCTGCTATATTATCGGGACCGTCTGCGGCACTATCATAAATATCATATAATATAGACTGAACTGAACCTTCATTATACCAACCGGCCGGGTTATTCGTATTGCCTTCTACATTTATTGAGAAACCAGACGCTTGTCCGGCCCCATTGCTATCGCGGTAAAACGGATCGTCTGTCATGATCCCGGACAAGGCATTACCGAACCCTTCGCCAAAAGCCACGCGAGGATCGAGCCGATCGCCACCGCCATGCTGACCACCAATAGAGTCTGAACGAGACATATTATCTTCAAAATAATGTCCCCATTCGTGAACGACAACGTGATCATCATACTCGTCGGTGTCAACGTCATCATCACCGAGAATGTAAATTTTACCGTTTGAGTAAAAGGATGTCCCTATCGCTCCAGTCGCAAGATTGCCGCTACTCGTCGACGTATTTCTAATACTCCAGTTAAAAGAAACGGCAGGTAGGTTTGCATCACTGTCTGCTGCCGCAACTTTTTGCAAAGCGTCGTAAATAGGATTAAGAATCGCAAATGGCCCAGCAACTCGCGTTCCAGTGTAGCTACTGCCGCCCCAACCAGACGCAGCATTTAAGTCTCGTACGGAATCTACAGTGCCAGAGTCAGTTAAACTGCCCTGCATGGAATAGAGGCCGTCACTATTGGTATTATCGATAACTTTTACATCCCACTGCGCCCCGGATGAGGATACCATCTCTGCTAACGCGCGGATACGAACAGTCGTGTTTAGGTCAACTTCAAGCGTGTAATCTCCGCTTCCGTCAGAAACTGTGCTTTCAAGAACAGTTCCTCCACTATTCACAGCCTGAACCGTGACGCCTCGTACAGGACTTTGGGTTGTAGCGGCATAATTCAGACCGCTAGTTGATGTATTAAGAGGTACAAGGTCAAACGTAACATTACCGCTTATTTTTACTGTTGTTGGAGCTACAACGCCTGTAACCGTCGCAACAAATGATGCAGTCGCTTCATTTCCTGCTGCATCAGAAACCGTGGCATTACACGTATCTGTAACATCGGTCTCCGTCGTCGGGGCTGTATAAACATTGCTCGCCCATGACCCGCCATTATCACAAACAACGTCTATGGATGTTACACCAACATTGTCAGCAGATGTTAAAGTCATCGTCGCCGTTTGAGCAGAATTCAGCGCGACCGTTGTCGGCGAAAATGATGCTGTCGGTGACGTTGTATCAGGCGGTGTTATTGTAACAGTTAATTCAGCCGTTTCGCTATTGCCAGCAGCATCTGTCGCGGTTGCGGTACATATACTCGTGGTATCAGTTGTAACATCAGGCGCTGTAAATGTTGAAGTGTCAAAACTACCACCATTGGTACAGGTCACCGCTATTGTCGGTGCCGCGCGGTTATCAAGGGCCGTAATTGTTGACGTTCCCGTCGCGCCGGATGCCACTGTTAGAGTTGGCGGCTCAAAACTTACCGAGGGCGCCTCGGTGTCTGGCCCCGGTGTAATCGTTACAGTTAAACTTGCAGTTCCCTGATTGCCCGCCGCATCTCTGGCAGTCCCCGTGCAGACGCTAGTCGTCTGTACGTCCACGTAAGGCGCAGTAAAAGTATTACTGGCGAATGTTCCGCCATTTGTACAGATTGCCGATGGGCCAGATGTTACCCCCACATTATCGGAAGCAGCCAAAGTCGAGGCACCAGTAGATAGCCCCTCGACGGTCAAAGTAGTTGGAGAGAATGATACTGTAGGCGCCGTAAGATCGGCCGTTCCGCCGCCCGCGCCGCCGCCCGCAGTACTGCTGCCTCCACTACAAGCCGCCATAACCAGACAAGCACTGGATAACAAAACAGGTTTCAATTTCATCTATCTACTCTTTCAAATTTGGCTCGACGTTAAGCGTGCCACATATTTCTATCAAGAAACTATCGCATGTTAGATGAACAGAATACGAATATCACAGTCAATTTTACGTGATTTACATGTAGAATTCTTAATCTTCCTCTATATGTTCACCTTATGTCTAACCCTGATTCCTATAGGCCTGCACCGCCTCCGCCGCAAAGCGGTTCCATCAGCCTGCAAGCCATGCCGACTCGCACGCCGCAAACCGGAACCTATCTAGAAGGCCTTAACCCTGAGCAAAAAGATGCGGTTATCGCCACAGAAGGTGCCGTCCTGGTGTTAGCCGGCGCAGGGACAGGCAAAACCCGCGTCCTGACTTGCCGCCTCGCCCATATCCTAGAAGGCGGCATGGCCTATCCGTCACAGATATTATCTGTGACTTTCACCAATAAAGCCGCCCGTGAAATGCGCGAACGCGTTGGAGGCTTGATCGGGCAAACCGTTGAAGGTCTTACTTGGCTTGGAACCTTCCACTCGGTAGCGGCTAAAATCCTGCGTATTCACGCAGAACTCGTTGATTTGAAATCCAGCTTCACCATCCTCGATACGGACGATCAAATCAGGCTTATAAAGCAAGTCATTAGAAGTCAGGACATTGATGATAAACGCTGGACACCCCGTTACATGGCGTCGCTCATTGATAGCTGGAAGAACAAAGGTCTCACGCCCGACAAAGTAACACACAAGGAGGCGTTTAAATTTGCGGAAGGCAAAGGCGGTGAAATTTATAAAATCTACCAAGATCGCCTAATAGTCCTAAACGCTTGCGACTTTGGCGACTTGCTTCTGCACAACCTCACGATCTTCACGAAACACCCCGATGTGTTGGCGAAATATCATCGCAAATTTCGCTATATTCTCGTCGACGAATATCAGGATACAAATGTCTGCCAATATTTATGGCTACGCTTACTGGCTCAAGGCACAGGTAATCTATGTGTGGTCGGCGATGATGATCAATCGATCTATGGATGGCGCGGCGCGGAAGTCGATAATATTTTACGGTTTGAAAAAGATTTTCCCGGCGCAAAAGTCGTAAAGCTTGAACGCAATTACCGCTCAACCGAACATATCCTTGGAGCCGCCTCTGGTCTGATCGCGACCAATGAAGACCGGCTTGGTAAAACGCTTTGGACGGACCTAGAGGGTGGCGAGCTTGTGACCGTTACCGGTGTTTGGGACGCCCCCGCCGAAGCCCGTATGATCAGCAATGAAATTGAAAACTGGAAAAGTCAGGGCCGCCTATATGATGAGGTCGCCGTTCTTGTCAGAGCATCTCGGCAAATGCGAGCCTTTGAAGAACGCTTCATTGCGCTTGGCCTGCCCTACCGCGTCATCGGCGGACCGCGCTTCTTCGAACGCCTGGAAATTCGCGACGCTCACGCCTATTTGCGGATCATATTATCCGAAACAGATGATCTGGCCTTTGAGCGCATCGTCAACACGCCCAAGCGCGGCATCGGGCAGACCTCTGTCCAAAAGCTGCAAATGGCAGCGCGAAGCATGAATGTCAGCTTGGAGCACGCCACAAGAGAGCTGGTCAAAACCGACGAAATCAGAGGGAAAGCCCGCAGCGCTTTAAAAGCATTTCTTCTAGACGCCAAACGTTGGCGCGCCGACATAGGCGTTTTAAAGCCTGTTGATCTTGCCGAGCGCGTTCTTGACGAATCTGGTTACACGCAAATGTGGCGCGATAATAAAGACGCCAAATCTCAAGGACGGCTCGAAAACCTAAAAGAACTCATGCAAGCGATCAGTGAATTTGACACGCTTGAAGGTTACCTAGAACATGTCTCATTAGTACTAGATGTGGAATCTGGGCCGCAAGAAGATGAAATCAGTCTTATGACGCTGCACGCCGCTAAAGGCCTAGAATTTCCTCTCGTGTTTTTACCAGGCTGGGAAGAAGGTGTGTTTCCGTCCCAAAAGTCATTGGACGAAAACGGACTGGCTGGTCTGGAAGAAGAAAGACGCCTCGCCTATGTCGGGATCACAAGGGCCCGCGAAAAAGCCAAAATTTACTTTGCAGCCAACCGCCAAATTTACGGGTCATGGCAATCCAGTATTCCGTCTCGTTTTATTGATGAACTTCCACCCCAGCACGTTACAGCAGAAGCCGAGACGGGTTATTATGATCATAGTTATAATCGCGGCATGGCTGAAGAGGTTTCAGAGAGTTTTGTATCATCTTTCGAACGCTCCAGAACCTCACCGGGATGGCAACGCTATAAACAAAGTCAAAAGTCTGCTACAGTGATTACTGGCACGGCGACTCGAAAGCCTGTCAAAAACAAAGGCACAAATTTTAAAGTTGGCGAACGTATTTTTCACCAAAAATTTGGCTATGGTACGATTAAGTCCGCAGACGGCGCAAAACTTACGGTGGCTTTTGAAAAGTCTAGTGAGAAAAAAGTCTTAGACGGATTTGTAGAGAAAGTTTGAAATGTTCATGCGGTTAATTCTGACCTTTGTCCTTGCCATTATCTTGCTCGGCTGCTCTTCCAATCCTAACAAACTTAAGATCATGCAGATCAATGGCCTTAGCGCAGACCTGAATAATGATGGGTCTTTTAAAGGTTTGGAATTTTTGGCAAATTCTGTCGACGGCGAAGCTTTGAACCGGGTCAATATATTCTACGTCCACGGTATTGGCTGGACCGAAGATCCTGAAAATGACCCCCTCGCTGAACGATTTTTGGAAGGCATTGCGCAGGCTTACGATCTTGAAATTCAAGGCAATGTATTGGCATCTCAATGCGGCGTAACCGCGTCTGAAGACAAACCGAAAAGAACCGGAAACTCACTTGATATCACCACAGGTCCCGAGCCGATTATCTACCAAACGGTCATTCCTGGCGTAGAGCTCATACTTGACAAATTAGTCTGCATGGATCGGCAAACCTTAAAAGTTACAGATAATTTGGAATATGTCGTTTACCGCGTTTTCTGGGATGAAATATTTTGGGACCGCCTCCAAGATCCCCATGTTGGGCAGGATGATCATATCGGCCCGTTTCGCGGACTGGCAGAGCTTCGCCGAAAATATAATCGCCGCCTCAAAGACGAAATGGTCAATTACGGATTTTCTGACGCCGTCATGTATCTTGGCCCAGCCGGTCAGGAAATCAGAAACGCCGTCAAAGGCGCCATGTGCGCTGCCCGCCTAGATGCGGCTGGCTATCCACTTGCACAACAAGGTCCAGAAATTTCCGCGCTCAAGGCCTGCCAAAACGCGACGAATGCGTCATCAATTACCGCCAATCAATTTGCCTTTGTCAGCGAAAGCCTCGGCAGTAAAATTACATTTGATGTCATGAGAGAAGCGCTTACGGATGGAAAATCGACAATTTTAGATGATATGATTGCGGGTACCGAAATTTATATGCTCGCCAATCAGATCGCCTTATTGTCCTTGAGTGACCTATCTAAAGAACCCGCCAAATTTGCGCAAAACAACCCTGAAAAAACTCGGCCGCGAGTCGTCGCCTTCTCAGAAATCAATGATTTTTTATCCTATGAGGTTAATCCATTTTTTCAAAACCTGTGGAACCGTCAATATATTTCCGGTGATGGGCCTGTTCCGGCATTTGATTATCACGCCCGCGAAGAGCTTAGTAAAAACCTTGGATTTGATTTCGTCGATATCCGCCTTGAATTCGCTGATCCGATCATCAGCGTGATCAAAAATTTCGTCGACCCTTTGCAAGCCCATTCCAAACATGTCGCTGAGCCAGAACTCGTCTTGCTCATGCTATGCGGCGCTAATAACGGTGATTTCAATCAAGAAAACTGCCTCGCCGAAGCGGACGACGACGATGATTAGAACAGTATGACCTTTCAGCCTTACGCTCTTTTTATTCGCGGCCCAGAATCGCAAATTTTTGACCTAGCGGATAAGCTCGGCTTTGAAAGCCATATGGAAGCGCTCGCGGTTTCTATATTCGAAGACAACCCTGATAAAGGTATATTCCATCTTCAAGCCTTATATGAAACTGAAGCGGAAGCCCAGCAATGCCATAAATCTCTCGACTTGGCAGATACGCTCGAAGCCTTTGTCACACAATTACCTGATGAAGATTGGGTGTCTCTGAGCCAAAAAGGCCTACCCCCTGTAGAAGCTGGCAGGTTTTGGGTTTACGGCGCTCATGACAAAGCACAAATACCAGCTCATATTCCGTGGCCTATCCATATCGAGGCGGGCCCAGCTTTTGGTACGGGCCATCACGGTACGACAAAAGGGTGCTTATTGATCTTTGACGAATTGTTACGCTCGGATAGAAATTTCAACCAAGTTTTAGATCTGGGATGTGGCGCGGGCACTCTAGCCATCGGAGCTGCTAAAGCGCTTGATCAAAATATTTTAGCCACTGACATTGATCCAGATGCGGTAACAGTCACTTTGGAAAATGCAGCGCAAAACAAAGTATCTGCCCTGGTTCAAGCTTATCAAGCCGATGGATTTGACAGCCCAGAACTATCCGGAAAGTCCTTTGACTTAATATTTGCCAACATATTGGCCGGGCCCCTTATGGAGCTAGCGCCTGATATCATTGGCTCTATGGCCCCCAATGGCCATGTCATCTTGTCCGGTATTTTAGACGAACAGGCCGATACAGTTGCCGCCCATTTCACAGAGCATGGCCTAGCCATAAAAAAAGGCCCATCCCTAGCGGGGTGGACCTCACTTTTAGGGGAAAAGTGAATTAGCGAATATTCTTAACATCCGCTCATCCCCGCGAAGGCGGGGATCTTGCAACGGACTAAAACCTAAACCGGTTCCCCGCCTTCGCGGGGATGAGCGGTGGTTTAAATTGAGCGGTTAGCGCGGCGATCACGGCGCGCTTCACGACGCATGATCACATTAGTAGAGTGGCGTTCGCGTCGCGCTTGAGCGCCTTCAAATGTCGGTGCAAATGTCCGAACGGTTTGGTTTACAAATTCACGACCATTAAATTGAGTAGTCATATCGGTCTCCTTTATTGATGAGACAGATATAGTTATTACGTGCCAAATTTAGAACCAGTAGGATTGCCGTTAGAGGCATGCAAAAATGCATAGATCAGAATTTTTCGTTACCCATTCAAGAACTTAGTCATCAATAACCCTAAGTTATAGACAAAGAACATGATCATTACCTGCAAGACAAAGAGGAATAATCCGTCCAAAACAGCATTGACTGGGCCGCCTCTATCTTGCTTTCGGACTGAAGCGCGCCGTGCGGATGCAAACATCAGAGTCGCGATCAGGGCAAAGACCAAAATCATTCCGGGGTGCCAAAACGCATAGCCGCCATAAAATGTCGCCAGTAACATTACGTATGCAATATATTTAGTCATTCTTCTGTCCTCTGCCCCGCCCCTTAGCAAGAGCCTTAATAATACCGCGAAATGTGCGAACTTCCTGAGCGGTCATATTTGCTCGCGTGAAAGGCGCTCTGATATTTCGCGTCATCAGTGTTTTTTTATCCGCCGGGAAAAAGAAGCCTGCCTTTTCGAGTTCTTCTTCCAAATGTTCAAACATACGAACCAGGTCTTCGCGGCTTGCCGCCTCTGCTGGAGCGGCATCAAATACCGCTGGCGGCGGCGCGCCTTCAGCAGATCCCCAAATATAACTAAACACGCCGACGGCCTGCGCGAGATTTAAAGAATGAAAGGCCGGATTAATCGGATAGGTCAGAATATTATTACAAAGCACAACGTCTTCATTTTTCAGACCAGCTTTTTCAGCGCCAAATAATATGCCGGTTAGAGTTCCGTTGGCTTGATAAGCTTTAAGAGTCGCGCCCACCTCGCCCGTTCCGATAACAGGAATTTCAAGCTCTCGGCGGCGCGCCGTTGCGGCCAACAGGTATTTCAAATCTGCCACGGCTTCTGCCGTTGTCTCAAAAACATTGGCATGGGTTAAAACGTCAATAGCCCCAGCAGCAGTTGCCTCAGAAGCCGGGTTAGGCCAGCCATCACGAGGCGCGACCAACCGTAATTCTGTCAGCCCGAAGTTGAGCATGGCACGCGCCGCTGCGCCAATATTTTCGCCAAGCTGAGGATTTACCAAAATCACCACTGGCGGAGCGCCAATAGGCGTTTCGGCTTTATGTATTCTACCAAGCTGATCTTTGACGCTACCGCCCATTTTGTCTCTTTCCTCTCACGGAATGTTCTGTTAAACGCGCCGCAAATCAAAAACAATAAGTATCCAGAGGTTCTCATGGCTAAAATCAAGGTAAATAATCCAGTTGTAAATATGAATGGGGACGAAATGACCCGCATCATCTGGGATATGATCATTGATCGCCTCATAAACCCATATCTCGACATCGATCTATTGGACTATGACCTATCGATTCAAAGCCGTGATGCCACGGATGATCAGATTACAATCGATGCAGCCCACGCCATCCAGAAACATAATGTCGGCATTAAATGCGCAACCATCACACCGGATGAGCAGCGCGTTGAAGAGTTTGATCTCAAGAAAATGTGGAAATCGCCAAATGGCACGATCCGTAACATTTTGGGCGGCGTTGTTTTCCGCGAGCCGATCATCTGTTCTAACGTCCCTCGCCTTGTGCCGGGCTGGACCCAGCCTATCGTTATTGGCCGCCACGCCTTTGGAGACCAGTATAAAGCCACTGACTTTGTTGTCCCTGGCCCTGGCAAAGCGACCATGAAGTTCGAGGGCGCGGACGGGACTATAATTGAAAAAGAAATTTTCGACTTCCCAGGCGGCGGCGTATTGATGGGCATGTATAATCTAGACGATTCAATCAAAGACTTCGCCCGCGCTTGTTTCTCTTATGGGGTTCAGCGCCGCTGGCCTGTTTACCTCTCCACTAAAAACACAATCCTAAAAGCTTATGATGGACGGTTTAAAGATATCTTCCAAGCCATCTTTGACGCCGAATATAAAGACCAGTTCGATGAATTTGGCGGCGAATATCAGCACCGCTTAATCGACGATATGGTCGCGGCCGCGATGAAATGGTCCGGTGGTTATATTTGGGCCTGTAAAAACTATGACGGCGACGTTCAGTCTGACACTGTCGCGCAAGGTTTTGGCTCTCTTGGCCTCATGACATCCTTCCTTCTGACCCCCGACGGAAAAACCATGGAAGCTGAAGCGGCTCACGGCACAGTGACACGTCACTACCGTAACCACCAAAAAGGTGAAGCCACATCAACAAACTCTACCGCCTCTATCTATGCGTGGACACGGGGCCTTGCCCACCGCGGCCGCGTTGATGACAATGAAGCTCTGATCAAATTTGCAACGGGCCTCGAAGACACGGTCAAGACCACAATCGAAGGCGGCCAAATGACCAAAGACTTAGCACTTCTAGTGGGCGATACGCAAGGTTGGCTCACGACCGAGGCCTATCTCGAAGCCATCGCCGAGAACTTCGAACGCCGGATGACATAAGTATTTCTGTCATCCCGCACTTGATGCGGGACCTATAATATTTCCGTAAACATTTAAGGTCCCGGCTCATAGGCCGGGATGACAATCTGTTATTTCCCGCCTCAAAAACAAGTAATCCAATGACCCACAACATCCGCCTCAATCAAGTTACGCTCGGTGCCAAAGATATGGCGACAAGCATTGCATTTTATCAAAAGCTTGGCCTTACGCTAATTGTCGATAGCGCGCCGCGTTATGTGCGGTTTGAATTTCCACAAGGCGAGAACGCAGACCCCTCAACTCTTTCCCTGCACGGGGTTGCAGATGATTGGAAGGCTTGGGATGATGGCCCTTTGATTTACTTCGAAGTCGATGATGTGGCGGCATTTTTAAATGACGTAGGCATCGCACCAATGACTAAACCAGAACTCAAATCCTATCTCTGGACCGAAGCGGATATTCTTGATCCATCAGGCAATCGTATCCGCATATTCAACGGCGGAGAAAATCGCCGCTTCCCGCCCTGGCGAATTTAGGCTCGCTTACGACAATTAAATTTGTATTGTCATCCCGGACAAGGGCGAAGCCCGCTGATCCGGGACCTAAAATATTGACGATAAAGACTTAAGGTCCCGGCTCCTTCGTCAGGCTCAGGATGAGGAAGTGCGGGATGACAGTTTTGTTTTGTTATTTAAGCCCGTTTACGTTCATCCAGAATATCAACGAAGTGATGATTAACGTCTCGATGTTCGGCCTCATCGGCACGGACAGCTATCACAACATCTCTTAGGGTCGCCTCTTTACCAAGTTGCCAATAGTCTATGGCAATTTGAGGCGCTGGAACATTTTCATGCGTACCTGCATCTATCTCGGCGAGATATTGCGTATAGCTGATGACCGCCTCTTCTTCGAAGTAACCGACAACACGGTGGGCTGTGCGCGGCGCAAACAGATAAAGGAAGAAGAAAGCATTGTAGAAAATCAGCTGCACTGTCGCGATTAAAAACCGCTCAAATCCATTGGGTTGCGCGATCTCGATAAAAGTCATGAGATGCATGCGTTCATTCTCGGCTTCATCTAGAAGTGTCCTGATCCAGCCTTCATCGTCACGCATTTTCCGAAGCGCTGTTAAATGCTGCCAAAGACCGCCGACCATGCCGGGGACGGCCGCAACAGTTTCAAGAACGACGGCGCGGTGGCCATATCGTTTGGCGAAGAACTTATCAGCGAAAAACCGTAGGAACCGGACAAAGCCATAGGCAATTTTGTCAGAAATAGATTGGGGCGTTACATGTACATCCAAAGGAATATCCAGATCAACAGTTCTGGGCTTTGGTCGAGTTCGAAGTTCCATAATACACCTCTTTTCCTATAATAGGATATGGTGGGTGATACTCGGTTTGCGATTGGTCAGATGGCCGCAGGAAGCCCTAGTCGTTGAAACTTAAGCAAAACTTCTGAAACCATAATTTCTGACATACTCGAACTATCTACATTTACTACGGGACACTTAAGGCTCTTAAGCCAGCGCTCATGGGTCACACGGCTACGGCCCTCAAAATTCGGATCTTCATATAACGCATTCCATTCCATGAACGCTTTAAAGGCCTCATGTCTTTCACCGCCCGGCATGATGGTAGGTTTACCATAGCGCTGTTCTTCTCGGAGCTTTATACGGGCAAGACGCTGATCATTATTAAGGTTCACAAAAACGACAACATCGAAATAAGGAATAATGGTTTCAGACCATGAAACGAGAGAACCGGAAAGCACCCACTCTCCGCGCGACAGAAACATCGTCTCCATTAGAGCTAATCGATCAGGTATAGGCCGTTTATCTTGGTAGTTCGGAATTGTTGGTAGCCAATAGTAATCGTCAGTATCATGATGCGGAATGGAAAGATGTGACGCCAATGCCCGCCCAAATGTCGTTGTACCGGAACCGCTAGCCCCTAATACATGCACGCGAAGTGTTTGGACCGGATTAGTTGGCATAGTAGATCAGAGATCGGCTAAAGCGCAGCGATCAAGGCGGCTAAGGCCACGGTACCAATGGCGAGACGCTTTTGCGGACTATGAGGGCTTTTGCCATAACACGTGCGGACAAAATGTTCGCAATTAAAATTTACCGGGTCATAACCCCTTCCGATCATAGAGCGCGCCCGCGCCAGAACCATGTTCGGATTGACGCCGGTTAGGGCACCGCGGTTTCTGACTTTGCGGCCTTCGGCGAATGTTCGCACGCTTTCTTCATAAACACCGCCGCGTCTACGAGAATTTGAAATCACGCGGCCATGCTCGGTCATGATACCTTCATGAACGATAAGCGCGCTAACGCGAACACTGATGACGTCTCCGGGATTATACCACATGAGGACTCCTTTCTTATTGTTTATCAATAAGGAACAAGTAATGCAAGTCAGAAGATCAAGTACGTTTCAGTTTTTCGATAACGTTATGAAGGGATTGTAAAAACTTGGACCTATCAACATGAGTGAACGGTTTAGGCCCGCCGATATTTTCGCCGAGTGCCCCTGCTCTTAGATCGGCCATGATAGCCCGCGTTGCAATCGCTGAACCGATATTGTCATTGGTCCAGGGATCACCTTTAGACGACATAGCTGCCGCGCCGTTTTTTAACACGCGGTCGGCCAATAGGATGTCAGCCGTAATCACAATACTGCCTGCCGATACGTTGTCTGCGATATGGTCATCGGCAGCGTCGAAGCCGTCCGTGACAATCACCCGCGAAATCAGAGGGTGTTCTAATATGCGCATATAGCTATTGGAAACCACTTTGACCGGAACATCGTGCCGTATGGCAACCTTATAGCACTCCTCGCGTACCGGACAGGCGTCCGCGTCAATCCAAACTATTACATTATCCATTTAAAATCTCATCTACCCAAACCGACACGAGCTTGCCAGCCTTGCCTTGCCGTGTTTCATGAAAATGGTGAGAGCCTTCAGAACGCTCCAGATTGATCTCTAAGGTTTGCTTGCCCAGGCTTCTGGCCATTTGCACATAGCCTGCGGCTGGATAGACCGCACCGCTCGTGCCAATGGATACGAATAGCTCGCAGTTCATAACGGCCAGCTCTATTGTATCCATTCGGTAGGGCATCTCCCCGAACCAAACAATATCCGGACGAATTTTTCCGGCGACATCACATTTCGGACAAATGGATTTTGGCGTGAACTCACCTTGGCTATAAAATTTGTGCTGGCAGGCCGTGCACCACTGTGATGTCAACTCCCCGTGCATATGAATGATGTTCTCACTGCCGCCGCGCTCATGGAGGTCGTCAACATTTTGAGTAATCAGCGTCATGTATCCGCCTTTTTCAATCAGTCCCTTTTCAAGCCGCGCTAAGGCCTCATGGGCTGGATTTGGCTTTACCGTTTTTAAGTCTTTGCGCCGGGCATTATAAAACCGGTGCACCAAATCCGGATCAGCTGCATAGCCCTGGGGCGTCGCCACTTGCTCAACCGGATAGTCTTCCCATAATCCGCCCGTGTCGCGAAAAGTTTTGATCCCGCTCTCAGCAGATATCCCGGCCCCTGTCAGGACAACAATGTTTTTGATTTTTGTCATGAGCTGTTCTAACCCTAATCTATGTCAAAACACATAGTTATATTTTCATGAGGGTTCTTTTTGTCTGCCTTGGAAATATTTGCCGCTCGCCTACAGCCGAGGCTGTCTTTCGGCATAAGGCAAATCTAGCGGGCCTTGATGTCTTCATTGATAGCGCCGGAACAGGCGGTTGGCACAGAGGCGAATTGCCAGACTCCCGCGCCCGCGAAACGGGTGAAGCTCGCGGCTATAGCTTTGCAGGGCAAACAGCCCGGCCAATCGAAGCTGAGGATTTTGAAGACTTTGACCTTATACTCGCCATGGATCAAAAGAATCATGAAGAACTCCTCAACCGGTCCCCTAAACATAGCCAGCAGAAAGTTAGACTATTCCTATCCTATGGGGACACGAGCATAAGAGAAGTCCCAGATCCCTACTATGGCGGCCCTCAAGGCTTTGAAAAAGTTCTAGATTTAATTGAGAATGCGAGTGACGGGTTAATAAAAACCCTCTATTAGGAGGTGACAAGCGGGGCGCGCAAGACTAGGCAACCGCTAATGAATTTAGATGTCATCACTACAACGCAAGGCTTAGCCGCTTTTTGCGATCGCGCTGCAAACAAGGACTTTCTTTGTGTGGACACGGAGTTTTTGCGTGAGTCGACTTTTTACTCCATCCTGTGTTTAATCCAAGTTTCAACAGATGACGATGAAGCTATTATTGACCCTCTAGCCAAAG
>JABABK010000052.1 GCA_014238285.1 Hellea sp. | reverse complement strand
CGCATCAAGTGCGGGATGACAGATGGGTGTATAGGAGCAAAGTTCAGGTAAGGGTATGGCTCTAAATTAACGCGGCGCGCGTTTCGCCAGAATACGCTGCAATGTCCGGCGGTGCATATTTAGTCGCCGGGCTGTCTCGGAGACATTTTTGCCGCAAAGCTCGTAGACGCGCTGAATGTGTTCCCAGCGGACGCGGTCGGCGGACATTGGGTTTTCCGGCGGGGCGGGGCGTTCGCCTTCACTGGCCAGTAGCGCTTTACAAACATCATCGGCATCAGCAGGCTTGGCGAGATAATCCACCGCGCCAGCTTTAACGGCGTGAACCGCCGTGGCGAGGTTGCCATAACCGGTCAGCATGACCATTTTACAATCCGGGCGCGCCTGGTGAAGGGCATCGACAACGGTCAGGCCATTGCCATCTTCGAGGCGCATATCAAGAACGCCAAAGGCTGGCGGATTAGATTTAACCAAGGCCATGGCTTCGGCAACAGACTCGACGGTTGTAACGTCAAAGCCTCTATGTTCCATGGCGCGACCGAGACGGTTTCGAAACGGTCCATCATCATCTAAAATCATGAGCGTTTTATCGTCTGGAAGAGTATATTCCGTAGGCATTGAGCGTCCTTTGTTAGCGCTTTCGCTAATATAACCAAATCTTCATAAAAAAGTCAGCAAAAATCGCAATTTCTGCTCCAAATTAGGATGGCTTACCTATTATTGCCGGCCCTTATGGCATCTATAGGCCAAACAAGCGTCACAATCGCGCCGCCCGCTTTGCGATTATTAAACTCTACGGTTGCGCCGGTCCGCTCTAGCAAGGTTTTGGATATGAAAAGGCCAAGACCAAGCCCGCCGGCCTTTGATTTTTCAGCGCGGCCAGACACATAAGGCTCCCCCAAGCGATCCCTCACGGCGGCGTTAAAGCCGGGGCCGTCATCGGTAATGGTCAAAAGGATGGCGTTATCGGTCCAGCCGCCTGTTAAAACAACGCTGCTGCGGGCATAACTCACAGCATTTTCTATTAGATTTCTTAAGCCGTATAAAAGCTCGGCCTGACGGCGGATCATGGGCGGATGGTCTTCCCCGTCCAGCTCAATATCGATGGTGACAGCTCCCTCGAGATTATCATAAGGCTCAACCGCTTCTTCCAGCAGAACATCAAAGGATAAATTATCATGGATCAGATCGCCCTCATCCCCGCGCTGCCCCAGCTGTTTTAAAATATCCCGGCATCTCGCCGTCTGCGACAATAAAAGCTCAATGTCTTCAGCCATGGGCGTTCCGGGCTTAGCATCTCTGGACATTTCCTTAGCTGTCAAACGAATTGTTGCCAGAGGCGTACCCAGTTCATGAGCAGCCGCAGCCGCCAATCCGCCGAGCGCTGATAATTTTTGTTCATGAGCGAGAACAGCTTCGGTGGCCGCGAGAGCTTCTGACATACGCCGGGATTCCCGGGCCGAGCGCCAAGTATAAAGCGATGTAAATATCATGCCGACAAGAAGCGCGACCCAGCTGCCAAGCCGAAACATAAAGGGTAGCTCAAATCCTCTAGGTTGCCACGGCAATGGCTGAAAATTATAAACCAGACCAAAAGAAATCGAGGCCGCTAATATTCCAGAAAAGACCACAACGGGACGGCTAAGCGTCGTCGCGCTCGTCACAACAGGGGCTAAAAATAATAGCGCGAATGGATTATTCATTCCGCCCGTCAGCCACAAGAGGGCTGCGAGTTGTATGAGGTCAAACCCAAGGTGGGCGACGGCTTCTAGGTCATCAACTCGGCGATCCAGAGGCAAGGCAAAGGTAACAGCTAAATTGACGATCACAGATAAGACAATGACCAAAAAGCACTGAAGTGCAGGAAGCTCATATCCCAGACCAAAGACAACAAATAGTAAAGCTGCGCTTTGACCTACGATGGCCATCCAGCGCAAAAGAACAATGGTTGAACGGCGAAGACGTCCTGACATTCGCCTTGATAGGGCTTGTGATAAGGGCTGCGTACCCGCATTGGCGCTGAGTTTTCTAAAGGGAAATAATGTCGCGCGTTGTTTTTGAGCCATGGACTTTCTATCTGTCTTGTTCAATACAATTCATCTTTAGAGTAATTCTAGTTTTCGCCAAAGGCATAAATCCAAAGGCATATATAAAGAGACATAGCATGCGGCATTTAAAATTCATTACGATTTCGGCGCTAGCTATATTGGCGCTTCAAGCTTGCGAAAAAGCTGACAACTCGCCTGCGCTAGGTCAATCCGGCAAAGTGGTTGTCAGCGGGCAAGCCGATATTGGCGGAGCTTTTGAACTCATCAATCAAAACGGGCAAATCACGACACAAGACGATATTAAGGGAAAACCGCAACTGATTTATTTTGGGTTCTCATTTTGCCCAGATGTTTGCCCCCTGGCTTTACAGCAAATGGGCGCCTCTCTGGCTAAGGTCGACCCCAAGGGATCTTATTTTCGGCCTATCTTTATTTCTGTTGATCCTGAAAGAGACACGCCTGAAGCTCTAAAAATCTATGTGACCAATAACGGCTTCCCCAAAGGACTTATGGGATTAACCGGCTCTCAAGAGCAGGTGGACGTGGCCAAAACCGCCTATAAAATATTTTCTCAAAAAGCCGATGATCCGGACTCAGCCGCTGGATATACGGTTGATCACGTCAGCTTGATCTTTCTGATGAATTCAGATGGTAGTTTTGCCGATGTCTTCACCCATCAGACGACAACAGAAGACATCATAAGCCGTCTGGCTGCCTATAAGAAAACCACGGGCTAGGACTATCCCCCTCCCCTTGATGGGGAAAGTCGGGGTGGGGTGATAATTGCACTGAATATTGGCAAAAAAGTCTCTTGCGAAAAAGCAAGTCCCCCCACCCTTTATCCCTCCCCACAAGGGGGAGGGGGAATAATGCATCGAGAGACGGTTAAAATTTATCAACAGCCGTAATAAATAAATGTCTTATAAAACGTTCTAATGTTTATTCTTCCGCGCTATGTTCAAATTCAATGTTCAACGCCCTTAGCACTTCATCGACATCAAAGGCTTCAGGTTCAGTAATTTCGGTCACGGACTCATCGTGCATTTGGGATTGAATAAATGCCATTCGCTTTTCTTTCCATGTCATATAATCCGTAATCGACTTACCTATATCAAGATCATCACTGGGCTTTACCTCAACCTTAAACTTCCCGCTTTCATCAATTAATTTGACTAGGTTATCGGCAAAGCTTTTCGAAAGCTCTGCTTGATACTCGCTTTGAGCGGCCATGGTCGACATCATGACGCCGCCTTTTGCCTGCTGGCGAATAAGGTCTACGCCAACACCTTGTTTACTGGCGACGAGATTAAAGCTCTTGTCCAGAATCGAATTGTCGTCAAATTCAAAACTTAAATTATGAAGCTTTAGGGCTTTTAGGGCGCTGACAATCATTTCAGCATTCGCCGTAGAAGATGATGGATCAGAGTAATCAATAGTCTCCATCGACTGACCCAAGTTTTCCATCATGTTTTTAATCCCGGAAACTTTATAATCAAAATTCAAGTCAAACCCGTCTTTCATGGATATTCGGGACACCTCAACATCCACTAAATCGGCTGTCTCATCCAGCAAGCCCTTACTTTCAATTGAGAAATCCATGGTCTCATAACCTAGCTCAGCCAAAGTCGTTTTAAATTGTTTCAAGCCTGGCTCTTCAGGCTCGCCGACAAAACCAAGTTTCATAGATGGCATTTGCGTTATGGCGTGAAACTTGCCGTTTTTCTTTTCCGTATACCAAGATTTTAATTTCGGCATATTCAAGAAAAAACTATCCGCTTCTACTTTGAAATTATCGATCAATACATTTTGAACTTGAGGTTCGAAAGGATTCATGCCGGCAATATTGTTCGCCAGCATTTTGTCATAATATTCGAGATCGAGACCCTTCGTGGACAAATGGTCTAGCGAGATAATAACAGGCGCTTTGCCGGATTCGCTGACATTGCCGTCAATATCACTGATGAGCATGGAAACTTTTCGATCACCTTCTTCTTCGGCCCACCCAGCAAAATCTATGGTAAAATTAGCTTCGTCTGCCTTGATCGATAGATCGTCAATATAGCCTTCACCCATGGTAAAGTTGAGATCATTATTCTTGAACATCTTTTGGAAATTCAATGCAGCGCTGTCAATACCCGCTTCTTCAATTCCCTTGAAAACACCAATCATCTCTTCAGCCTTTGGAAAAGAGAATTGTATGGTTTTAGCTTTCACCACGACGTCATCATTTGGGTCAGTCGCGGACAGGTTTGTGAGTTCAAAATAATCCGCGAAAGCGACATCTTCATCGATCATTCGCAGGCCAGAAATTTTAACACTTTCTATTGAAAAATCTTTTTCGCTAGAGCGCAAATTTGTAAAAACATAATTGCCATGGCTGCCCGTCCGTTCATCCCAGCTTATCTCGTCACTGGCTTCCCATAGCTTAAATTTCTCAAGCGCCTTTTGGGCGTCAACCTCGCTGATGTCACGTTTTGGAAGCTCGGACGATACATGAGCTTTGATCCAGCCTTCAGTCACGGGTTTATCTAGCGCGGCGTCCTTTTTAGCGCAGCCAACTGTGGCCATAACGAACATCAATACAGCGATTGAACCGGTTTGTTTGAATTTCATAATACCCTCTATACTCAGAATAGCTTTTAAGTTGACTTAGCCATGTTTCAAGAAACGTGTAAACAAAACCCGCCCCTATTACACATAGGAACGGGCGACGTTGTTTACAATAATTCTATTGCTGATGCGAAATTGTAATGCCTAATTGGTCCATCGCCTTATCAGGTCTTTGGCCCATACTTTGTAATTCACTAACAGACATAGGAGTCTCAGGATTCACGCCAATAACAAGCGTACCGCCATCATCAATGAATTTGCCCGCCGCAGTCGCCACGTCTGACAGCAACTGTTTTTGCGCCGGGGTTTCGCCCATAGCGGGTAACAACATAAGCCCGCCTTTAGCCTGCATCCGCATCAAGGCCGCATTTGATCCTTGCATTTTAGCCGCAAATTTAATGGCTTTATCAACGAAGGAATAATCCGTGAATCTCAGGTTCATCTGCTCAATGGTCATATCATCCATGGCGTCTGACATGTCACCATCGGATGCATTTGCCATGGCGCCAAGGCCGCTGGCTTTAAGGTCATAGGCAAGATTAAAGCCGTCTTTGAGGGCAAAATTGGCATCTTTAACGGTCATTTTATCGGTTTTGGCGTTCATGATTTTTGTTGCGCCGCCGGTAAATTCCATATGGTCAAACCCCATATCGGCAAATGCATTATACGCTTTGCCAATTTGAGGGTCAGAGGGCTTGCCGTTAAAGCTGATGGTTAAAGGCTTTAAGATTTGCTGCTCGGTCGTGATTTTGCCTTTGGTTGTCGTCTTTGCAGCGATGCCTTCTAGATTAATTGAAAAAGTATCCGCGGATAACTTAAAGTCTTCCACTTTAATATTGCCATACATAGATTGCAAAGGGTTAAACCCATTGGCCATATTGCCTTTCGCCCCGTCCTGCATCTTTTTCATCACCCTGGCATCAATATCCCGCGCCGAAGCAGATTTAAGAGACATAGTGACGGGAAAATCATTTTTCTTATCCATGCCCGTAAAGGATATATTTTTGGCCACAAATGCGCCTTTACCCGTCGTATCATCCTGGCCCCAGCCCAACGTGTTCACGCGCATAACGCCGTCGCCGCTCTTCATGTCGAGACCTTGCAGGAGCATAGCGCCAAAACCAAACTCTCCATCTTCAAGCTCAATATCCATATCCAGATCATCAAGTGATTCTATATGGCTGATACCGTTTAGAATTCTAGCCGCCATAGCCGGGTGAGGTTGGCTTAAAATCAAGCGGTCAATCGATCCGCTCACATCGTCGTCACTTAGCTTAACACCGGTCAATGTCATCTTATCAAAGGTGGCTTCGTCGCCTTCCATATGAACGCCGTCGAGCTTGACATCGGCGATAACAACATCTTTGTCATCATCACTTTTAAATGACAGATTTTTGTAGTGATAATCGCCAGCTTTACCTTTTTTAGACGCCCAAGATACATCGTCTTCAAACCCAAGCCCTTTTAGGGCTTGCTCGGCTTCAGCGTCACCGACTTTACGGTCGCTGACTTTAAGCAGGTTTTCAATCACGCCGGCATCGGCTGTTTTTACGCTTAGGCTGCCTATTTCAGGCATATTTACGCCGTCGCCCTTGTCTTTTTTACCGCAAGCTCCAAGTACCAGAACACTAGACAGCGCTAGGGCTGAAACAGTAAGACGGATATTAATCATGTCGAGTTTCCTATCAAAAATAAATTTCAAGCCGCACCATAACAGGTTGCAAAGCGAAACAAAAGTAAAACTCCCATATCGTGACCCTAATGATCCGCGCGTGATTTACAGGGATTCCGACCGGGCCAAACGTATCGCGTTGAAAATAAAACCCAGTGACCGGGAAGTCAGCGTCACCGTGCCCGGCATTCGGGCTCTGCCCAAGGCTATGAAATTTGTGCAACAACAAAAAGAGTGGATTGAAGTCCAGCTCGAAGCCCTGCCGCCGCCTCAGCCGTTTTACCCGGGCGCGCCTATTTTATTTGAAGGCGAAATATTTACCCTCATCCATCCGAGCACCCGAGGTCGGCCCGCGGTTGATCGCGAAGCCCGCCAAATTATTGTCCCGGCCCCCGAAGGCACATTTGCAGGACGGGTTAAAAGACTGCTTATCCGCGAAGCCCGCGCCAAACTCGAAGCATCCTCCCATCATTACGCCCGCAGCCTTGCCATGGAAGTGGAGAAAATATCGGTCAGGGACACGTCCTCCCGCTGGGGGTCCTGCATTACCCGCCAAGGCAAAGGCCATATTTCCTATTCATGGCGACTGATCTCCGCTCCGCCTTTTGTGCTCGATTACGTCGCCGCTCACGAATGCGCCCATATGATCGAAGCCAATCACAGCAAAGCTTACTGGGCAGTCGTCGCGCAAATATTTCCGGACTATAAGCGGGCCAAAAAATGGCTCAATAAAAATGGGGCATTTTTACATGCCGTTGGGGCGGAATTTTAGCCAGCCGAAATTCTAATACGGAGAAACGTTATTCCAGTTACTGCAAACTACAAAACTCCTAATTCTAACAAAAAAGATCGACGAGTACGTACTGATACTCCAATGAACTGCAAGGCGTAGACTAATAGAGAAATTAATAAAAAGTGACTCTAAATCAATAGGTTAGCGGTTAAGCCATTGATTTTAAAGTAATTTATTGACATTTTGAAATATTTCTATATAGTTTGGTAAGAGAGCCGCCGTATTTGTGCCGTAGGGACTCCTGAAAGCAGCTTGTTGATACGCCTATAAAATTTGGTGCTTAGGCTAAAGATCACAAGAAACCGCATTGCGGGGCTCTCATTTAAATTTATACCCATATTTTTTAAAAATTTGTTGCTGATCACTCTCTAGTTTTGCTGTTCGATGGTTTGGCATGAGTTTTACCCCGAACCCAGCAGCCGTAGATTTTCTATTATCGTATCTTCTAGCCATTCTAGGGCCTAACCGAAATGCCTGTTGTGGTTGGCACGGCAAACCTCTCTCGTACTTATCACAAGCCATATAAAATGAACTAGCGACAATATCGGGCATTATTAATCCTGCTCGGTGGGTGTGAGGATGAACTTCTATCAGACATTCATCTACAACTGACCAATCTATTTGATCATAGGTTATAGTTTGAGTACCATAATGGTCGTTCTCTCGTAACAACTGCATATACGCCAAAACTTCATCATATCGAATGCCACCTCGTTGACTAAACTCAAACTTAATATGTTTATCTTCCATCCCCTTTTTATCTGCATACCAAGAGGCAAAGTTAGTTACTTTTTCGAGTAAAATTCTTGCAACCCAATAATAAAACCAATTTGCATTTTTAATATGGGCATCTAAGTCAACATTCCTTTTTGCTGCTAACCGATTGTTATATCCACGCATATTTTTCTTATTGCAACACACGACAAAGTTTCTAACGGGCAAAGCCGACAGGCGTTCACAAGCAAAGAGTTTATTGTTATCATTTGCTTTTCGGAAATGAAAAAAGTTCTGTTGTTTTCCCCCGCATTGAGAGAGGAACTCTCTTCCCCATTGTGGAACATCCTTTTCAAGCTCTGTTCGAATTAGTGTTGCCGACAAAATCAGCCATTCACTAGCTCCGTCTTTGTCCAATGGAATTACCTTCTTTAGTCCTGGGTCACCCGCTTCATCAATGTATGCTACAAAACCATAATTTAAACTCATGGGCGAACTATGGACAAAGGCAATACAAAAGTGGAGTCCCAATTAATAAATTTTGCAATCTATTCCAAGAGTTTTATTATTACGAAAACTAAGAAAATTTAACAAAAGAGACCTCTGTTTCCCCCACTCAGCATTCATGAACCCCAGATGAAAAACGCTCTCACTTCCAGTTAATTCGGACCTTCTTATGGTTCCCTTGCTTTAATCAGGAGGTTACCATGAAGAAGCTAATAACAATGACTGCCGCAACTGCTCTTACTTTTGGCTTACCAATCGTAGCGCAAGCTCAGTCTACATATTCAAATTCAGGCTACGCCCATCAGGCCTGTAAAAATAAAGAAGATAATCGTCAAATTCTCGGCGGTCTGGCAGGCGCTGTCGTTGGCGGCGTGTTCGGATCTCAGGTTTCGGGTAATGGCGCGCGGACAGAAGGCAGCGCGATCGGTGCGGTTCTAGGCGGCCTTGCCGGCGCTGGTATCGCCGATAAAACCATTGACTGTGACCCTGTCTATGAAACGCAACCCTACCCTTCTTACGGATCGACTTCATCTTATCCGGCGTCTTATCCATCTTATGGGTCGACGACGTCTTACCCGGCAACATCTAGTTATCCGGTGAACACGGTCTATACGGACCAAGTCACGTATAGCAATCACCCCGTCTATAGTGATCCGAATTACGGAACTGGCGCGGTGACAAATGGCACGACCTATTCCACAGGGACGGTGTCCTATCCAAGCAATCAACAAAGCGCACCAACTTACCAGACTATCAGCTACCCGACTTCTAGCTACCCAAGTTCGAGCTATGGAGGCACGACAACATACCAAACGGTGCCAAGCGCCAGAAGCTATAACACCAGTTATAATACAGGCTATACCACAAGTTACGCTCAGCCCGTTCGTTATGTATCGCCATACCCTACGACACGCCCAACTGGGTTTCACAGACATGGCAGCTATGGCTGCTCAGCCAATCACTAGAGCAATTCGCATTAAAGCAGACTCAGAAATTGGGCGAAGTTGCCCATTTTCTGAGGACTTCGTGAGTATAATTAAATGCGAAATGCTATAAAGGATTGTAAACATCATACCCCCGCTCATCCCGTGCCACGACACGGGATCCAGCCGAAACTCTTTTCGTCATTTCTCGACAAGTCATAAGACGGGGAAAATTAGGAAATCTGGATCCCGTTTTTCAACGGGATGAGCGGGGTTTTTATCAAGGCATGATTGTTTTGGTTTCATCCCTTAAGACCCGCTCTTACATTACATTCGAGTCGATCAAATAATCCTGCGCCAGAAATTCGGCCTTTTCCCAAAGCTTGTCCGCCAACGCTTCATCTGTTGCGTGGCCTGTCGCTTCTTTGGGATTACAATCAGCAAAATGCATACCCGTTATTCCGTCAAGGGCAGGATTTGCCGCCACGAAACAATGGGTCGCGGCGCCCTGGGCAATCGTCCTGGTCCAAGGCCCTGCAAACATCGAGATCAGCTTCACTTTAAAATCGATTGTATCACCCGCAAGGTTGGTTCGAATAACCCCTGGATGTATGGTGTTTGACGTTACGCCAGTATCTTTAAGCCGCCGCGTCAAAACTTTGTTCATGAGCATGACGGCGAGTTTGGATTGGCCATAGGCCGTGAGCGCGTCATAGCCGTTGGCGCAATCCAGATCATCAAAGGCGATGCCTTCCTTTTTCGGCGCGGTAACATAACCTTCACTGGCAACGAGGGCCAGCCTAGCTTTGGGCGCAGCCATAACCAGCGGCATCAAGCGGTTGATCAAAATAAAATGTCCGAGAAAGTTCACCGCGAACTGAATTTCAAGCGGCTGTTTATATTTGTGAACCAGAGCCAGAGGCGGCGCCATAATCCCGGCATTGGTCAGGATGACATCCAGCGATGTAAATTTACCGGTTATCTCATTGGCGCAAACCACGATTGAATCTGGATCAGAAAGATCACAGCCATAGGGCGTCGTATCGCCCTCAATTTTGCCGCAAGCCGCCACCGCCGCGTCCAGCGAGCGGTCTATCCCAATCACATGAGCGCCGCGCGCTGCTAAGACCCGCATGGATTCATACCCAAGTCCTGACGCCACCCCGGTTACCAAAATTGTCTGGCCCGTTAAATCCACACCTTCCGTGGCTTGCTCCGCCGTAGATTTGCGGTTGAAACCAGACTTAAAAGATTCAGACCAAGACATAGACGCTCCATTTATTATTGAGTTTCAAGGATCATTTATGACCTAAATCATTGGGGTTTGTCATTCGGTTTTTTCTTTTCATCCCCCTTGCCCCGTTGTGGGCCTCATTGTAGGCAGGCCAAATGCTGGATCTTCGTCCCGTCTTTTTTATTATTGGCTTAATGCTGGCAGGCCTTGGCGTGTTCATGTTCGTCCCCATGTTTGTTGATCTGATAATATCCAACCGCGATTTATCTGAACGGGTATTATCAGACACCACTCTGTCAGATCGCATGATATCAGCTCGCAGTTGGCCCGCTTTTGCTATCTCTGGCATTCTGACAACTTTAATCGGCGGCGTTATGGCCGTGGCAACTTTTTCTAAAAATATGCGCCTTGGCTCGCGTGGCGCTTTCATGTTGACGGCGCTGTCCTGGATTTTGCTCAGCATATTTGCCGCTGTGCCGTTTCTGATGGACCCGATCGATATGAGTCTGACCGACGCCATCTTTGAGGCCACTTCAGGTATTACCACAACCGGCGCGACGGTTATGACCGGGCTTGATGACCAACCCGCCGGCATTTTGTTTTGGCGCGCTATTTTACAGTGGATCGGCGGCATCGGTATCATTGCGACAGCCATGGCCATTTTGCCTATGCTGCAAGTTGGCGGCATGCAGCTATTTAAAAATGAAAGCACGGATATTAGCGAAAAAATTCTCGTCCGCCCAACCCGAGTCGCCGCCCTTATCGTCGGAACATATTTGGGCCTGACCTTTCTTTGCGCCCTTGGATATTTCGCAACAGGTATGAGTCCTTTTGATGCCGCAGCTCATTCTATGACAACCGTCTCAACCGGCGGTTATTCCACATCTGATCTTTCCATGGGCGGCTTTATGGATAACGGTGCCGATATCGTCAGCATGGTTTTCATGCTCGCAGGCGCCATGCCATTTGGGATTTACATGTTAATGGCAACAGGCCGATTGTCTGCCCCAATAAGAGACCCGCAAGCCCGTACATTTTTGGTCGTAATTTTTTCACTCATCATAATGGTCACAGGTAGTCTTTGGCTTACATCCGACTTACCTCAAATTCAGGCGCTTCGGCTTTCAGCTTTCAACACGATTTCAGTGGTGACCGGAACAGGATATGCAACTGCGGACTATAATAGCTGGGGCCCTTTTGCCGTGGCCGCGTTTTTCATTTTTATGTTCATCGGCGGATGCGCGGGCTCGACAGCCTGCTCGGTCAAAATTTTCCGCTACCAAGTCGCCTTTGAAGCCTTGCGGGTTTACCTGATACAAATGCCCCGCCCTAATACAGTTATCCCCCTGCGCTATGGCAACAAGCCGTTATCCGAAACTGTTGTCTATTCGGTGATGAGTTACTTCTTTTTATTCTTCATGACCTTTGCCGCCACGGCGGTTATTTTATCAATGCTGGGTCTCGACACCATGACAGCTTGGTCTGGCGCAGGCAGCGCGGTCGCCAATGTTGGCCCTGGCCTAGGCGATATTATCGGCCCAACCGGAACCTATGAGTCTTTGCCCAGCACGGCTAAATGGGTACTTTTGGTCGCCATGATTGTCGGGCGGTTAGAGATTATTACAGCGCTGGTTTTATTGACGCCCTCTTTTTGGCGGGCTTAGAGCCCGTGTCTTACATTGGGCGATTTTAAGCCGCTCAGTTTTATCAATTAGGTTGAAATAGAGCTGTTCTTACTGGTTTAACTTGTGCCAAACAGCTTTCTCTTTTTTTTCCGCAAGTGCGCGGTATTTGTTGGCGCGACGCTGCAACCATTTAGGATCATCTTCGTTGTCGGGGTCTTTAATTAGAGCTTCGTATTCATCAGCAATTGCATGCAGGTCATTAAATGAGAATGTTGACATCCCCCAAACACCGTCCAAACGGCCTCTATGCAATTTCGCCATTTTGATATCCAAAAACAAATTTCAAGACGATAGTTAAACCGAATATGGCAAAATGTCTATTCTCTCAGCCTCACATACGGTCAGCCTTGTAATCAACAGCTTATTTTGAGTGTTTTAAGCCTCTCGCCTAACCAACCTCGGACGTCACCTAACCCCCAAACCCCGCATCAAAGGGCGGCGGAAACATTTTCCACTTTGGCAGAACTTTAATCAGTGCGTTACGCGCCTGATGCCAACCAACGCCGAGAAACATGACTGCCGCGCCAAGGACCACAAATGTCAGAGCGACGACGGACCCGATATCAAGGCCGGTGCCTTTCATTAAAAATCCAATCGCAACACCGGCATAGCCTAGGGATGAAACCAGAAGCGCGCGCCGATTAATAGCAAGGCCGAATACGGCCATAACGCCCACCAGCACCATGATGATGGCGGCGTCGCCCTTATCCAGCGTAACCGCCGGAATGACATCAAACAAGGTTGTCGATTTTGTACTCACAAATTCAATGGCAAGCCCGTGAATAATAAGAGGCGCGGCCGTTAGGTGAAGCCAAAACGCATTATCGGCAAACCGCGTCGTCCGGTGTTGGTCTTTGCCGTCATACATAATGGCCGCTGCTAATGTGGCGATCCCGCCAAGGAAGAAGGCCCAACCGATATTGGCTTTCATTAAATCTGGCGCGAGCCGCATTAAAATTGCGAATACGAGATACAATATGGATATACCTATTAAGGCCATGCAAAATGGTAATTTAATCCGCCAATAAAACGCCAGCATGGCCAATAAGGTCACAAAGGCGACCGTGATATCACCGCCAAAACCGAGGCTCTTGATCAAACCCGCAACACCAGCTTGCGTGAACCATAAAAAGAACAGGGCTGTTACGAGGGTCGGTAAATGTTGTCGTTTTCGGCGGCCAAAATATTCTGCTAAAACCAGCATGATGCCCGCAGGCACCAGAAACGCAACGCCTCCGCCGGCTAAAAACATCGTGCTCGCAAATAAACCTAGAGACAAAAGCCCAAGCCCGATTGAGATGAAAACATCAGAGAAGCTACGGAAAAACCGCATATCATCTTCATTGCCAATCACAGATTGATTTTCATCTTCGATGGCAGGTCCGCGTACAGCTCTGGCCATCATGGTTTTGGCTTGAGCCTCATTAATAATGCCCGCTTCGAGCGCAGCACTAATTTGTTCGGGTGTCATATCAGTCATAGGTAAAGACTAGCCAGAGGATTATCGACGTCAAGCCATGAAACGAAGAACCGTGCTGCATTACGACCCTAATTATTTTTCATTCAAAAAACCAAGTGCTACGGCGCTTATAAGCTCTGGCTTTTCTTGCAACGCGTAATGGGTTGCGTTGGGAACGACAAAAAGCTGGGCATTCGGCAGAGCATTATACAGAGATAGCGTATGGCTCAAATCCATATCCTGATGATCACCGACGATAACAAGTGTTTTGGACTTGATATTTGCGATATCAGATACAGTGTATGTCGGACTGGTCGACCACATAGCTGACATTTCGTCTAGCAAATCACCAAATTCTGTAAGATCGCTGTGTCCCGTCATATAATGTTTGATAGAGTTTCCTGGATACTGGTTGGGGTCGGTATTGCCATCCCATTTGTAGTTTGCGAGGAACTCTCTAGTTTCAGGAGGGTAGGAGTCGTAATGATAGTTAGCTCCAAGTATGATCAACTTGTCGACGATTTCAGGATTGTTGATTGCCGTCGTAAGGGCCGTTACCCCGCCATCACTTAAGCCCATAATCGAAATACGAGCGTGACCCAAATGCTGCGCAAGAGCGACGACATCTTTTGACATTAATTCATAGGAAATTTGTTTGTCGGCTCGTCCGCTACGCCCTTGCTCTCGGCTATCGAGGGCAACAACGGTAAAACGTTTTGAAAACTCGGGGATTTGCGTTTTGAAGCTCTCGCGCGACTCCATTCCGCCGTGTAATAGATATAAGGGCGGGCCTTCACCCGTAATGATATAATTAAGTGTGACATCATTGACAGATACGATTTGAGGAGGTGTTGAACCACATGCAACCAGCATTGCCAACACTATGAGTACGGCTATATTTTTCATGGAGCCGTTAATATGTCCGCATGGCTAGATATACAACCCTTTTCCAATGCCTGGTTTTGCTCCATCTACCCCCTCCCCTTGATGGGGAGGGTTGGGGTGGGGTGACTTGCTTTTAACCCGCTCTATTGCAAATCCTTACAAACTCTATGATTATCCTTTTTCTTAGGTACCAGAAAAAAATGGAATTGGAGAATTAAGGAAAATGTCCGGCCCTAGCTTAGATTTAGAAAAACCAAATGCGATAAGCGGGCTGGATAGGCTTGTGACTAACTTTGCTATGTCTGCAATTGCGGTAATTCCGACGTTCTTCACCTGTATCGTCATGCCATGGCGATTAACAAATTTATTAGACGGGGATGACCCAGATGGACGTGTGGGAATGTTACTGGCACCTGGCGCTTTTTTTCCTTTATCCTTAATGGTGTCCTTTATATTTGCTGCCGTACTCGCAACACCTGAGACAATAAGCAATAATGGCGCGTTTATTGGGCCAGACCTTGCTGTATCTGTGCAATCCGCCGCAGCGGATGGTGATATCTGGAAGATTGTCGCGACAATTATGCCGATCTATGGCGTTGCCGTTCTTTTTGGACTGCTAGGCATGGTCTTGAAACCCTGGGCCGGCCAAGACTGGACACTTCGGGTAAGCCTTCGAGCTGCGTTTTATGTAATGGCCACATTGGTTTCCTGGTTGGTTTTAACCACGGCCGTTGTAGATTTGGTCCGCCTTTCAACAGGCAGCAATGAAATTGCATCATTGATGTACAAGATTGTTATAGTCCCAACTTGCGGGACTGTCATCTGGATGTATTTTTGGTTTTTTCACAAGGGAGGAACTGTATCACGGATAAGAAGCGGCGTCTTGAGTGTGGCCATGATTGGATTAATTATCGCCCTAATGGCGGGGGTAGATTTACTGATCCGCTTATAGGTTTTTCGTAAAAATTCTAAAGCAGACCTTGGCGAGACGCAAAACGGGCCCTTATAAGGGCCCGCGATTATGGGTAGGGCAATTCTATTAGGGCATTTCTCATTAAATGAGAAATGCCCTAATTATAAGCCGACTCACCGTGTAGCGCGTAATCAAGCCCTTCAATCTCGGACTGCTCATCAACCCGTAAGCCGAATATGGCTTTTAGCGCTAACAGGATGATCGCGCTGGCAATAGCCGACCAAGCGACGACGGCAACCGTGCCCGTCAGCTGAACCATAAAGTCACCCTCACCTGTGCCGCCAAGAACGGTTGATGATAGAAACGGCAATGTTAAAATACCGAGCATGCCGCCGACGCCGTGGACCGCAAACACATCAAGACTGTCATCTATTTTCAGTTTCACCCGAATGAGGCTCACCGCATAATAACAGATGACGCCGCCCGCCAGACCAATCAACATTGCGCCGGCTGGGCCTAAGACGCCTGCTGCTGGCGTGACCGTCGCAAGGCCCGCAATCGTGCCTGTGGCCGCGCCGACCAATGTGGCCTTTTTGTTAAAAATGCTTTCAAGCACGATCCAGGACATGGTGCCCATCGCAGCGGCAATATGTGTGCAAAGAAGCGCCATTCCCGCTGAACCGTCAGCAGCCAAAGCTGAGCCACCGTTAAATCCAAACCAGCCAACCCAAAGCATGGAAGCGCCGATCATGACCATGGCCGGACGATGCGGCGGCGTAATTTCATTTGGAAAACCCTTACGTTTGCCAAGTAAAAACACGTAAACCAGCGCGGAGACGCCCGCTGTTGCGTGGACCACAAGACCGCCGGCAAAATCAATCACGCCTTTATCCGCGAGCCATCCACCGCCCCATATCCAGTGGGTAACAGGCGCGTAGACAACCAATATCCAGAGCGCGGAGAAAATCATCACGGGCAAAAACTTCGTCCGCTCAACGAATGCGCCAACAATCAACGCTGGCGTGATAATCGCGAATGTCATTTGAAAGGCCAGAAATACGCTTTCTGGGATTGTTCCACTAACCGCATCCCGGCCCAGATTATTTAAGAACAGATTTTCCAGTCCGCCCCAATAGGCATTGCCGCTGCCAAAGGCGATGGAATATCCGGCGACCACCCAGATGATGGAAGCCAATGCCGCAATGCCGTAGACTTTCATCAGAACTGATAAAAAGTTCTTGGCTCTTACAAGACCGCCATAAAACAAGGCTAGGCCCGGTAGAGACATAAACAAAACCAGCGCCGTCGCGGTTAATATCCAGGCCGTATCGCCAGAGTTCACGGCGGCAGTATCGGCCCCCGTTTGAGCAGAGACTAACTGGGAAAGCCCCAATGATACGCCCGTCACAGACGCCAAAAATTTTACTAGTGGTTTCATCTCATTCCCTCGCATTTACTTGCCGTCGAGGTAATCCACGAAGGCAAAGACAGGGAGTCAGGATGTATCAGTATTAAGCTCAGGTAGAGCCGCGCCCTAATTTAAGGCAAAAAAGCCCCGACTTGCACAATAGAAGTGCGAGAGCGGGGCGGAAAGTTGCGCATTAAAAAATGCGTAAGGAAGGCCTTTATAGGTTTCGGATTTAACCCGAAACAAATTCTGGGTAAGCAGGCACGCCTATCTCGGCCTGATCTAACCCTGTATATTCTTCTTCTTCGGAGATACGGACGCCAATGGTCACTTTCATTAGAGTCCAAAGCGCGAAGCTAATCACAAAGGTAAAGGCTCCAATGGCTGCGACGCCAAGCGCCTGAACGCCAAACTGCTGGAGCATGCTCATGCCTTCGCCTTGTGTGTTTAAAGCCACAACCAATGTTCCGAAAATACCGGCAATCAAGTGAACCGGAATAGCACCCACAACGTCATCAATTTTAAACTTGTCCAGAAGCGGTACTGTGAAGACCACAATCAACCCGCCAACACTGCCGATCAAAATGGATGATAAAGCACTTGGCGCTAAAGGTTCTGCGGTAATCGCCACAAGCCCGGCCAAAGCACCGTTGAGCGCCATGGTCACATCGATTTTCTTATACATAAGCTGCATCAAGATGACTGCCGTGACCACGCCGCCTGCTGCGGCCAAATTGGTATTGGCGAAAATCTTGGACACATCGGCTGCGTCCGTAATGGTTCCCATAGCGAGCTGCGAGCCGCCGTTAAAACCAAACCAGCCGAGCCAAAGAATAAATGTACCCAGCGTTGCCAGCGGAATGCTTGATCCCAAAATCGGAACGACGCGGCCATCTTTGGTATACTTCCCTTTACGGGCCCCGATCACAATCGCGCCAGCCAAAGCCGCCCAGCCGCCAACAGAGTGAACAAGAGTAGAGCCTGCAAAATCAGAGAAACCGCGCGCGTCAAGCCAACCTGCGCCCCACTCCCAGGATGCCGTAACCGGATAAAGCACGCCCGTCAGGACAACCACAAACAAAATAAACGGCCAAAACTTCACCCGCTCTGCCACAGTGCCTGATACGATCGAGGCTGTTGTGGCGCAAAACACCATTTGGAAGAACCAATCAGAGGCAACGGAATAGTCTCCGCCGGTCGATGCGCCCGCGCCGGGCCAATCATAACCAAATGATCCGTCAGACCAACTAAAGCCGCCGAAAAGACCGCCATCTACACCCGTATATAGAATGTCGTAACCGATCGCCCAGAACATCAGGCCAGCGACAGAATAAAGCATGATGTTTTTCAGACACTGCATGGAGACATTTTTACTGCGAACTAGGCCCGCTTCTAACATGGCAAACCCAGCGGCCATCCACATCACCAAAAATCCGCCCACCAAAAACAGAAGTGAATTTAAAACAAAGGCATCATTGGCAGCATTGGCTGCCACCGTTGCTTCAAGCTCTGCCAGTGTGGAGGCTTGCGCCAATGCGGGTAGGCAGGCCAAAACGGCTACAGCCCCGCTAAGAATTCGTAATTTTCTCATAATTTCCTCGTCGATATAACTTGGAAATTACTTGGAACGAAAATCAGTTAGAGGTCAGAAGATTCGCCTGATTGACTGTACTACATGAATGGTCGTGTGTTTTCAGGGCGAAATTAATAAGTTTTGCACAGACATTGTGCGGGCTCCTAATTAGGTGTATTATTATTGAGCCCTTAGCCAATCCATAACGGGGTCGATCTCACTCGTCGCTAAAGCGGTTATAGCGAAGAGTTCACCTTGCCATCTTTCCCAATAGTAAAACGACTTTATCAACTCATTGTTTTGACAGGCTTGGGAGACTGGCACATTTAAAAAAAGCTCCCGCCTCACCGATGTCCATGTTTTCCCCACATAAGTTCGTTCGGACATTTCTGCCTCTCCGATTGATATTATCGGATTGTCTTGAAACCTTTCCTCTAGCGGTAATGTTTCTACGAAGCTGGCTTCTCTGAGGGTGTGATTAAGCGTAAAAAGCAAGTTTTTTAAGTTCTGTCGTTCTTTTGGGCTTTGATACCTTAGCAAGGCCTCGTTAGCGGTTAGATCCTCCAATGCACTGGTGCGAAGAGACAAACCCATTGTTCCAATCAGCCTCAACAAGCCAGCATTTACCTTTTCGGATGCCTGATTATCATCAGAACAAGATTGAAGAACGCTCAAACTTTCTGTAACACTTTTCATACGTTTTCGATGTTCGTCTTCGACAACTTTCAGGCCTTGCAGGTTCGCAGACATTTCTGTTTCAAGGCGCTCAAGCGCTAAATGGTAGTTTTCCCGGCCATCACGGTTTTCAATCCATTGCTGCGCCTGCAGGCCTAATAATACGCCCGATACAACGATTAAAAAATCAATCGCGATGGCGACCCAGTTTTGGTCTTTAATATGTTGTGAAACGCGTCGGTATAGCATGAGGTCGATTTACATGAATTTTTATGAATCAAGCAATAAAAAACCGGACTCACGCCCCGCGAAAGTCCGGCTTTAACCCTAAGGGGTGTTTCTATCATTAGCCTAATGATAAGATATAGCACAATTATCACTTGATATTTCTACTTTCTTGCACATTTCGGACTCAATTAATGACAATTTAGGCCAAAAACCATTTGTATTCGGCCCTTAACCTTGACAAAGTCGGCCATTCGACCCGTCTATATCCGGAGCCACATAATTGACCATCAGCCCAACAGTTTCCTCGGCCTATTTGAAGTCATTCTACCAAAGCGCTTTGCAATTTGGTGTCTTGGAATCAGAAATGCCCGAACTGCCAGACGGCGGCATAAAAGGCCTTGATGTCAGAACGCGGCGTTATCCAACCCAGCTACTCCTAGACGTCATGAAGGCCGGGTTTTTGAAAACGGGCGATCCTGCCATTGGCTTAAGGTTCGGGCTTAACCTCAGACCGGAGCGCAGTATTGACGCCATTTATGCCTTAGGCTTTTGCAATACACTTAAAGACGCCATGGAACTTAACATCACTTACCAGGCTTTAATTCAGCAAATCGGCGCAACTAAACTCGTTATCGACAACGACTCGGCCAAATGTATTTGGAAACCTTATGATGACGATATTGAACGCCATAAATTTATGGTCGAAGCTGTGTTTGCAGGTTATGCCTCCATAGGGCGCTGGCTATTATGGACCAATGAACCGCCCATTAAAGCCATGCGGTTTCGTCACGGGCCCCCTGAAAACATAAACCTTCACAAAAGCGTCTTTGGGCCAAACATCGTATTTAACGCCCAAAATGACGAGATTGAATTTCATACGGACGCCCTAAAAACGCTTCTGCCGGCCCGCAATCCTGACATGGTCAAAAGATTGCGGGTCCAAATGGATCAAATGCTGGTCAATTTGCAAAATCCAAACAACTTAATCGACAACATCAAAGCTCAGATAAAGGGTGACCTTATCGGAGGGCCCGTCAGCATTAGGAGCATTAGCGATAAGCTTGCCATGAGCGAACGGACCTTAAGACGGCGCCTGGCTGAGAATAAAACCAGTTTTAGAGAATTACTGGCCCAGTGCCGCCGCGAACTGACTGAAATTTACATGGCCGATAAAAAAATGAGCCTAGCCCAAATCGCGCAGTCCCTGAGCTTCGGGGATCAAAGTTCTTTTTCGCGCGCTTTTAGAGAGTGGTTCGGTGTCTCCCCCCGTGAATATCGATCTCAACCAGAACAATAAATCTCCCTTAAATTTGGCGTTAAATCTCTAGCGTTGAGCGCGGGCCATGCTATAGACCCGCTTCGTGATTAAATGAGGATGACATGAGCCGTTATAATGCTGCCGAAGTCGAGCCGCGCTGGCAAAAGATCTGGAACGATCAAGACGTGTTTCGCGCCGATGATAAGGGCGCCAAGAAATACTACGCGCTAGAGATGTTCCCTTATCCGTCCGGCCGCATTCATATGGGCCATGTGCGAAATTACGCCATGGGTGATGTCATCGCGCGCTATAAAAAAGCCAATGGCTTTGATGTCCTGCACCCTATGGGTTGGGACGCCTTTGGCATGCCGGCGGAAAATGCCGCCATAGAAAAGAACGTCCACCCCAAAGGCTGGACCTATGAAAACATCGACGCCATGAAAGCGCCGCTTAAACGGCTTGGATTTGCGCTCGATTGGTCCCGTGAATTTGCCACTTGCGACGAAGCTTATTACAAACAGCAACAGGCGATTTTCCTCAAATTCTGGGAAAATGATCTGGTCTACCGCAAGACTGCCAAAGTCAACTGGGACCCGGTCGACCATACGGTTCTGGCCAATGAGCAAGTCATTGACGGGCGCGGCTGGCGCTCCGGCGCTCTGGTCGAGCAAAAAGAGCTCGATCAATGGTTTTTCAAAATCACACATTATGCTGAAGACTTGCTGACGTCCCTCGATAGCCTCGAACGCTGGCCCGAGAAAGTCCGCACCATGCAAGCCAATTGGATTGGCCGGAGTGAGGGTGCCGTTATTCATTTCTTGTTTGAAAGCGGGTCTGGGCAGATAGTCGATGTTACTACTGGCGAGTCAAAAGAGTTTTATGAGAAAAAATCTTATGAAACGATCTCAGAGCTTGAAGGTAGAGAAGATCCTGAGAACTATAAAATCGACGTATTCACTACACGGCCAGATACATTGTACGGGGCCAGTTTTATCGCGATTTCACCAGACCATCCAATCAGTAAATTACTTGCTGAACATCGAACCGGTGTAAAAGGCTTTATATCGGAATGCGCGAAAATTGGCACTACTGAAGAAGCCATCGAAAAGGCCGAGAAACTCGGCTTTGATACCGGACTAAAAGTACAACACTGGTTCACTCAAGAGGCTCTCCCTGTTTACATCGCCAATTTCGTTTTGATGGGCTATGGCACTGGCGCGATATTCGGTTGTCCCGCCCACGACCAACGTGATCTCGACTTTGCGCGAAAATATGACCTTCCTGTTGTTCCCGTTGTCCTCCCAGAAGGCGAAGACCCAAATACCTTTGAAATTGCTAATGAAGCTTATATTGGTGACGGTACACTCTATAATTCTGAATTCTTAAATGGGATGTCTAAGGAACAAGCAATCAAAGTCTGTATTGAGGAGTTAGAGTCTGGGCAGCGTTACCAAGGTCATCGAAAAGTCCAATATCGCCTGCGCGATTGGGGTGTCTCTCGCCAACGCTATTGGGGCTGCCCTATTCCGGTTATTCATTGTGATGATTGCGGCGTCTTACCTGTGCCCGCGGCCGATCTGCCGGTTAAGCTGCCCGAAGATATTAATTTTGACAAGCCGGGCAATCCGCTGGACCGTCATCCGACCTTTAAAAACGTTGATTGTCCATCTTGCGGAAAAGCAGCCAGGCGCGAAACCGATACGCTTGATACATTTGCCGATAGCTCTTGGTATTTCGCTCGCTTTGCTGGCGGACAAGGTAATGGCCAGCCAGATGATAAACCCTTTGATAAAAAAATCGCGAGCGATTGGCTTCCGGTCGATCAATATATCGGCGGCGTCGAGCACGCAGTTTTGCACCTACTTTACGCGCGTTTCTTCACCCGCGGCCTTCGCGATTGCGGATTGCTTGATCTTCGCAGCGGCGAGCCTTTTGACGGGCTCTTCACACAAGGCATGGTCACTCACGCCGTCTTTACGGACCCGGATGATAATTTTGTTATGCCGGCCGATGTGATCGAAGATGGTAATCAGCTTCTTCATATCGACACGCGCGCCATCGTCACAAAAGGCGACATTGTTAAAATGTCAAAATCCAAGAAAAACGTCGTTGACCCTAATGACATTATCGAAGGTTACGGCGCTGATGTAGCGCGCTGGTTTGTCTTGTCCGACAGCCCGCCGGACCGAGATGTTGAATGGACCGAAGCCGGCGTGATCGGCGCTTGGCGTTTTGCCAATAAAGTCTGGGCTATTGTTAGCGAGAGCCAATCAGACTTTGGGCCTCTATCAATTGCCGGGGATGCTTCTGGCCCAGCCCTTGATTTGAAAAAACACGCTCACAAAGCCATTGAAAAAATCACCCACGGTATTGATGTGTTTCGGTTCAATACTTCGGTGGCCCAGATTTACGAGCTGACCAACGCCCTTGGTAAATATAAAACCAATGACGCGGCAAAAGCCGAAGCGCTCGGTATTTTAATCCGCGCCATTGCGCCCTTCATGCCCCACCTGGCCGAAGAGTGCTGGTCAAAACTGGGCGGCGAAGGTCTTTGTTATCACGCGCCTTGGCCTGTGGCTGACCCTGACATGCTGACCGAAGACGCCGTGACCATGCCCATCCAAATCAACGGCAAACGCCGCAGCGAAATTTCTGTGCCCCTTGATATGTCCAAAGACGACATAGAGGCTCTGGCCATGAAAGACGAGGCGGTCATCCGCACACTGGATGGATTAACTGTAAGGAAAGTCATTGTTGTCCCGGGCCGGATAATCAATATAGTAGCATCATGATCAAAAAACTTTTCATTACCTCACTCGCGCTCCTTGTTTCCGCCTCCGTGTCATCTTGCGGCTTCACGCCCATGAACGCGCCGGCCAATATTGGCGATACGTCGGCCCTTAGAAACATTAGGGTGGAGCTGATAGAGCCAGAGCGCATATATGACCGGGAAGCCGGTTATTATATTCAGCAACATCTTTTGGACCGGGTCGGCTCAAATAATGGTCAGCATGTTTTAAAAATAGAACCCAAAGCCACACGCCGGCGTTACGGGGTGACATCCAACGATGTGGCGACGCGGTATGACATGGTCGTCAGCGCAGACTATGTTCTGCTCGATAGCGTTACCGGGGAAACTCTCGATAAAGGCGATGTTCAAGCCATTTCAACATTTGGCTCTACTCCTGATCCTTATGCTCGTATTTCAGCTGAAAAAACGGCCACAGATCAAGTTTCCCGAGATGTCGCTGATCGGCTTATAATACGTATGGCCGCTTATTATAAAAACCCCGACCGTAAAGCCAAAGCCCGTCAACTTAATGAAGAAGAACGGATTGAACGTTTAAAAGAAAAATATCTTGAGCAGGGATATACGGAAGAACAAATCGAAGACTTTATACGGAACCGTCAATAAAAGTAACGCCATGAAAATAGCTCTATGAAGATCGCTCAATGAAGATAACGGGCGGCCGCGTCAGTAACTTTCTAAGCAACCCTCCCGGTGACATGATCGGCGTGCTTTTATATGGCCCTGATCGAGGCCTTGCCAAAGAACGGGCTGAAGGCCTGATTAAAAAATTCTCTGACAATCCCGATGACGCGTTTTCATCAACCATCCTAACGTCTGATGATCTAACAAGTGACCCAGCGCGGCTCGCCGATGAAATGTCGGCGCTTTCGATGTTTGGGGATCAACGTCTGGTTCGGCTTCGCCTTGATCATGAACGCTCCGGCGCCGCTATTTCTAAAATCATCAAAAATCTCGACGTCAATCCCGACAAGGCCGCTGCCAAGCTTGTGGTCGAAGCGGGCGACCTGACAACGCGGTCAGCCATTCGTAAAGCCTTTGAAGCTGCCGGCCGGTTTGCCGCCATTGGCTGTTATAAAGACAGCGCCGCTGACCTTGCCAATATGGTCAGGCGTGATCTCACTGAAAGCAAAATCTCTATTGATCGCGACGCGCTCGATTTATGGGTACCGCTTTTAGAAGGCGACCGAGCGCTATCTCGAAACGAAATTGAAAAAATGATCCTCTATAAAGGATATGGTCAAGAGCCCGGCGCAACGGTCAGCGTGGCGGACGTCAAAATACTCGCCGCCGGCGCCCAGGCGGCCTCCATCGACGATATCATCATGAGCGCCATGGGCGGGCAGACGGCTAAATGCGATGATGCCTTCAAACGGGCCATCGCCGGTAAGGTCAATATCGCCGTTATCTTGCTGTCTCTGCAGCGCCATGTCTCGCGCCTACTCGAAGCCCACGCCCATATGCAATCCGGCGAACGGGCCCAAAGCGCCATCAAGTCTCTACGCCCTCCGGTTTTCCGAATGCAAGAACGGGCCTTTTTAAATCATCTACGCATCTGGCCGACAAAGGCCCTGCACAACGCTTTGTCTGAAACGCTTACGGCTGAACAACAACTCAAATCCGCCGGCGCGCCAGGGGAGGCCATTGTCGGACGGATACTCTTGACCCTCGCCGGGTTTGCGGCAAAGCGGCGCTGAGTTTAGCGAACAGCTTTTAGAATTCGCTGCCAAATTCTACCGTCAAAAAACTTTGGAAATGCCCAGAAGTATAAACCGACCAAAAGAAGGCATAGAATGGCCGGCAATCCATTGAGCTCAAACCCGTTCTCGGTCTTGCCGCCAAATATTGATGCCACAGCAAACCCGCTTAGGCCAAATGCCATAAAAAAATCCAAAATAGCCGCTAAAACAATTCGCCAGGTTGGAACGAAATTTTCTTCACTCATGCTTATCTCCTTTTTATGGATGAATGTAGTCAATAAAGTAAAGAGGGTAAAGCGGCTCGTTGGACTCAGTTTTTGCACAGTTATGTTCGTTAAAACAATGTTAGCCAATCTGTCATCCCGGCCTTGAGCCGGGACCTTAAATATTAA
>JABABK010000051.1 GCA_014238285.1 Hellea sp. | reverse complement strand
CCGTTTGGCCTGGCTCGTTGATCGGAACGGGCGAGCCCATCATGAAAACGACCATGGGATCATTCAAATTATCCGGGGCCTGATAGTCCGCCAAACGCGTTGATGGAGATTGGGTCACAACATTGAAAAAATTGTTCGGGCACTGGTAGAGCTTGGCACCCGCATTCTCAAAGGGCGTTCGGTTCCTGAGCACAACATTGGCCCAGATCAACGGTGTTTTTACGCCGTATTTCAGACCTTCTTTCTGCGCGTCCGGAAGTTCGGGGCAGAGATAAGGAATGATAGAGTTATAGCAGGCTAGTATACAGTGATCTGCCTTCGCGCTGTAGGGTGCGCCATCTTTGACATAACTGACAATGACCTCATCATCTTTTTGCTTGGCGCGAATGGCGGTGCTGTTCAAGCGTATTCGGGTGCGGGAGCCATCCCGGTCGAGCTGGCTATAGTCAAACTTCGCCGCAGCGATGTCGTCCATGGAATTGCCCGCCGCGATGTCCGGGATCAGATTTCGGACCATAAGCCGCGCCAGCGATGCATTCCCATCCGGAAAAAGGAGGGATTTATAAGGATTGTCCGGGTCAAAAAACATGGATTGTGCTATGGCCCATGGCCAACCTACCGACCCAAGGCCTGGTGCACCGGTCAAAATCGCTTCGCGTACGGAAATGCCGTCCCCGCCCGCACCAAAAAGGATGCGAAGCATTGAATCAAAGAGCGCAAGACTGTCAGACGCCAACCCAACTTTGTCCTGCAGAAAGCGATGATAAGATGTGGTCTTGAGATATTTCATCCGCTCGCCTATAGACAAGCCGACAAGATAGTCCCAGTCGCCCGCGATAAGCTTGAGTATCCGTCCTTGTTCCGCCCCTGGAATTGGCATTTGATGGATGAGGGATTTATAGTCACCGCGGCCTTGAAAGGCCGTCGTCCATTCGCCAATAATCATATGCCCTGTATCCGCACTTGTTTTAACGAAAAATCCGCTTTCGCCGCCAAATGTTGCCATGGGTTCGTCTGCTGGCATCGCCGCTTCAAGCGCTTCAAAATCAACACCGATTTCTTTCAATAGTCTTTTAACAGGCTTGCTATAATCACTCGGGGCTTCCAGATTGACGCTGCCGCCGATACCCATCAACAATTTGCCATCAACTTCAAATTCGTTGCGTTTGGCATGCCCGCCGAAATCATCGTGATTATCAAGGATGAGCACGCGCTGATCTTCGCCACGCTCGCGCCTAAACATAAGGGCGGCCGCCAATCCACTGAGACCGCCACCTACGACGATGAGGTCATATTGCTCACCGGTATCTGTCGTGCTTTGCGGGGCATCTCCGGACCATGCCAACGGATGCGCGGCATCAAAAGAACCGGGATGATTGCCCCGCATTCCGGTCAAAATTGGGGGGTAAGATTTATCGATATCCGTCTCGGGTGTGAGCTCAGCGAAAGGATCTGCAAGGAGTTGTGCCGATGCCGATGAGGTAATCGCGGCAGACGCGACGCTGACGGCGACACCGTCCAGAAAGTCTCGGCGGGAGATTGTTTTTTTGCCCGTCATGTCAGTCTTATGCCCTGCGCTGCTCTTTGAAACGGAAGAACAGGGCGATGACCGCCACCAAGAGAGGTATAGCTGTCACCGTGGCTGCGTCTTCCATGTCAGCCTGACCGAGGAGACTGATATAGGGCGCGGCGATGGCCAGAAAATACAGAACGCCGAATAGCAGTAAACCGATAGCGGCGATTTTTGAATGGGTCGAAATGCCATAAAGTTTCCGCCAGATGACCAGACCGGCAATGGCGTACAACGCAAAGCCCAAATAATCCAATGACGGGCCAAAACCGAATGCAATGGAAGGGGCTAAGCTTGTCAGTGCGGTTTCAGCGCTCGCGCTTTCGGCACTCCCGGACGCCAAGGCCTTGGTCATCATCGGCACCGACCAGACATTGATAAATTTGACGATGAAAAAGGCCATGGTCGCCATCAGGGTAAAAACCCATGACGTGACGGCACGAAGAGGGTGGTTATCAAATATTTGCCAGGCCGCAACGGCGAATGCGACCGAGAAGGCGACCATAGCAACGATCTAATTGAGCCAGCCGAGCACATATCCGCCCATATCATTAATCAGCCAATGGGCTGCCGCCTCTTGCGTTGGTTCCGGTGCGTGGAGAGGAAGAAAAAACGATATAACAGTCGTTATAATGACGAGGATGATGGCTTTGAAACCGACATTGTTGATTTGAGCAGAGAGATTTGGGGAAGTCATGAAAAGACCTTTCCTTTTGAGTAGTGCCATAAAATTAGAAATTTGGACAAATGTCAAGTTTATTTGCGTTTGGTTGCAAATTGCGTATGATGAGCATGAGAGAGGCGGTCGGATAATTGGAATGGAACCGGATGAAGTTAAGTGCAGGCCAGAAAAAACGCCGTCAGATTTTGGATGCGGCGTTAAAGGTCATTGCTGCAGATGGTGTGGATGCGGTTACCCACCGCAGCGTTGGACGACAGGCGGATGTATCGCACGGTGTTGTCAGCTATCATTTTCCAACGCGGGACTCATTGATTTACAAATCCTTTGAACATTACTTCGGTTCGTTTGAGGACCTGCAAGCGAAGGCCGGTTGGACGCCGGAGGAGAAAATGTCAAAACGCCGAATTGTCGACGTCCTAACAAAAGTTGTTTCTGTTGAGCTTGCAGATGCAAGAGCGACTCTCGTGGAACAGGAACTCATTCTTGTGGCGGCGCGCCGGCCCGAACTGGCAGCGCTTTACCGGAAGTGGGAAGAAAAAGGGATCAGTATTTTTAGCGAAGGATTAAAACGGTCAGGATACAAAAACCCAAGACAGATCGCTTTCGTTCTCGTCAATTTTATTCGCGGCTTCCTGCTCGAAAGCCTGACAGACCCGGCCCTCACGGAGCAGCATTTTAAAGAACGCGCAAAAATATTCGTCGCAAATCTGTCCTTCGAAACTGCGAAGAATAAATGACCAAATCCGTCGTGGAATAATCGACAATGTCGACGAGGAAAGAAGCAGTGGCGTTACCTAATTGGATCTGACTAAGGGTCGGGTGCACCAGGGTCGGCCTCTATGGAGGCTTCGTGGTCTTCAAGGACTTCGTATAAAGGATAATCTACCCAAGTATCATTCAGATAGTTGAGCTCAGGCACCTCTTCTTTGGGGTCTACAATCAAATTATAGATGGATGGATAAGCCATTGTCTGAATCGCGTAAGAGTCTTCATCTATTTCTTTTAAGAGAATTTTCCAATTGCGCCATTTTGCGCCGAACAATTCATTGCCAATATAGATGATGACCGATTCCCGCGCCGACTTTTCCGATTGTCCCATTAGAAATTTGGATTGATCAACACCGTCCAATGTTCGGTCCGAGGGGATTTCTCCACCAGCTAAATTTGCTAATGTTGGAAAGACATCGATCTGGTGGATAATATCATTTGAGACCTGTCCGGCTGGTATTTTCTCTGGCCACCGGATTAAAAACGGTACGCGCAAAGACCCTTCATAAGGAGAGAACATGCTTCCGCGCCAGGGGCCGGTAAATCCGAAGGATCGGGGTACGCCTTCACGGCCATTATCCGAGGTGAAAATGAAAATCGTATCTTGCTTGAGTCCAAGCTCATCAATGGTCCCAAGCAGTTCACCGATATAAGCATCTGTCTGCGCCAATACGTCCGCAAATGCCCCGTTACGGGTTGTACCTTTAAAATCCGGATGAGCATCAACAGGCTCATGCGTTTGAGTATATGGCAGATAAGCAAAAAACGGTTTGTCTGTCTTGGCTTTGCGCTTGATAAAATCGATGGCTTGGTCGGTTATCTCCCTGTCAATCGTCGTCCGTTTCTTCCGGTCAAAGACTTCACCTTTTTTGGGCTTCTCACCGCGCTTGGCTGACATAACGTGTGTAAACACAGCCTTTTCATGGGTACCTTCAACGAAACTGTCACTATCGGGCCAAAAGGCACGGTCTGATGATCTCGGGAGCCCAATCCATTCATCGAAACCCTGATCGACGGGAAAACGACCCTCGGTATCACCCAAATGCCATTTGCCGAACATACCGGTTTCGTAACCGGCGTCCGTCAACATTTCAGCAAGCGTAATTTCCCATTTGGTAATACCGTACCAAACCCCCCGCGGCGGCCCTTCTGGGCGTTGACGGGTGCGGATGCCATAACGTCCTGTCATCAAGGCGGAACGCGATGGCGTGCACTCGGCTTCGACATTAAAATTTGTAGACTGAAATCCTTCTTTCGCAATACTGTTAATATTGGGCGTCGGAGCGCCGCGCAATTCACCACCGCCATACACGCCGACTTCGCCATAACCAAAGTTATCCATAACAACCAAGACGATATTGGGTTTGACGGGTTTTTTTATTTCTTTGTCTTCTTCTTGCGCTGTGGATACTCCTGCGAGGGAACACACCAAGATAAACAACAAAAGTAATAGAGCTTTTGAGTATATCGATTTTATCATGTTTGTCCCCGTTTCATATTCCTAAATATTCGCGCTAACTTGCTCATTTTCGGCTCCATAGTGGGTGAAGACAAAAGTGCCGAGTCCTATGACGAGCAGAGGCAGGAATGGCTCCAATGGCCAGAAGGGCAACCAATTGACCATTTCTTCGGAAAAGTCGGGTGCCGTGAAAAGTCCTGAAACCGGCTCCCGCCAAGTTTTACCGGTTGCCGATGCAACAAGGCCTGCGAGAATAAGGGCACCTCCCAGCAATTTAACTACGGGAGAGATGGCGGCTCCTGCGCTACTCGACTTCATGTGGCGTTGTTTGCCCCATGCGGCGATGCGCACTGCAAAAGCAGCAAACCCCGCCCAGTAAAATACATAATCCAGCAACCGCGGTACTTCTGCACCGTCAAGCGTTGGATAGTAGAACAGGTTCCACCAATAAACGCTGAACGGATAAGCCCAGAGGAAATATACACCGCTTTTCTGGATCAGTTTCCATTGCTCAGAATTGATGTGCTTTCTACCAAAATGAAATGACGTTACGACCATAGCGACCAGGAATAGATATCCAATTGTGCCTTCGAGCTCATCGCGGAACAGGTAAATTTCGTTGAAATAGTAGTCACGGGTGAACGTTGAAATGATAAAAATAAACAAGCCTTGCCATGCCATGCCGGCAGCAAAACAAAGTCCGATATATTTTCGGTTCTTGAGCCACCAAGTGGAAAACGGGCCGGGAAACAAAATCCGCACGGAAGAAGCTGCGATCACAAGATAAATAAAAGGCACAGCCCAACGCACCGAATACCCAATCATGTGGGACAGGCCTTCACCCGTGGATAAATTCGTACGCAAAATTTCAGCTATGATGAATGCGGACATGGGAAGGGAAATCAGTGCAAACAGGCCCCAACCATTTAACGCTTTGTGTTTAAGTATGTTTTTTAGATAAACACTCATTTGAATAATGCTTTATGCCATTGGAACAGAAGCTCGTGACTGTACACGCCACCTGGATTTTGATACGCTTCTCGTATGGGAAACGGATTGAATGTACTGATAAAACGATTGTCTAGATTTATCATAGTGCTCCTCCCCATGCTCTTGGTCATGTATACCCTTTATGCTCTTGGCAAATACGAAATCTGGACGCCGGAAACTGCACACCGAGATAAAATTACGATCCTGGCCGTGTTTGCAGCTATGGCTTCTTCCTTTCTCATTTATTCGTATTTTATCAAACGCGCATCCTCGCGATCGAAGATGTGATCACATTATAGATGAAAAACGAGGCCAAGAACAGAGCTTAGATTTGCCTGTTGATTATAGGAAAATCTGTCAATCATACCATCGACAACCGTTCTCCTATGATCGACTTCATAACAGTTAGTTCATTATCATATTTGCGCCAACGGCCGACAGATCCGCTATAGATTTTTTCGCGTACCTGGGAGGCACTGGCCGTCGTTACAGCCGTTTTTTGTTTGTGGAATTCGAGACTGGCATCTTGCCAATTTAAATCCAGATAATCCACCAGCCGTCTAGCCTGGGTCTCCATATCTGCAACCACATCTTCATAAGCCACATCGATCATCCGATCACCGAGGACGACCCGATAATGATCCATCAAATCCCTGTATCTAAGATGATGGCGGGCCATCTCGCCCTGATCGTAGGAATGATAATAAGCCTCTGCAAAAAGTTGCTTAAAGCTTGAGAAACAACTGTCCATTGGATTGCGCGTGAGATGAATGATTTTGGCATTGGGGAGCGCCGCTGCGATTAAGGGGGCGTAGCGATAATTGACCGGGAGTTTGTCAACGAAACGGGGTAGATCGGAGCGCAGGGAGCGGGTCGCGTTAATATAGGCCTGGCCAATTGTATTTGGATCGATCGAACTGATATTGCGTGCCAAATTAACACTCATGACACCAGGCTCCATCACCCCGCTGAGGCGTTTGACGCATAAGCCAAATTGCTGAAGCTCACCGGCAGAGTGAACGTCATCACGCGCTGTGAGTATCCGTTCGACAAGGGTCGTCCCTGTACGGGGCTGACCGATAATAAAAATTGGGGCAGGATCATCATATCCAGAGTCGACATTTTTAATCCATGATTTTGTGAAGGACTGTTTGAGCGCTTCGAAGATTTCCACTTCCTGCTCTTCGTCAAATGTGATGTTGGCCCGGCGGATTTTTCCGCCACTTTCATAAGCTTTAAAGGCTTCAGGCCATTTTTTTAAATCTTCGTATTCCTTGCCTAGGCCATAATATAAAAAGGCGGATTGCGGCGTATTCTTAGGAAGTTTCTCGAGCACTGATAACATTTCCTGGATATGGGTTTCGTCGCGCGCTTTTTCGAGCCTAGAGAGGAACCAGTGCGCTTGCGTAAAAAATGGGCGTTTTTCCAAAACCCGATTGAAATATTTTCGAGCCTCTTTAAACCTGCCATGAAAAATCAGTCCTTTGCCCAGGTTCATTTCAAAGGCCGGGCTGTCATTTTTAGCACAGGCTCTTTCATACCAAGTTAGTGCCTTGTTTTGATCGCCTATCACCTCATAGGCACTGCCAATCAGATCCTGGACCAAAGGATCTTCAGATCCATATCTTTCGGCATGTGCCAAAGCTTCATTGGCAGAATTATAGTGTCCCGTACGTGTTTGTGCTCGCGCTAATTGTGCCCAGCCTGCTGCGTGCTTTTTGTCTAGTTCGACGACAGACCCGAATGCTTGTTGAGCCGTGCCCCAATCTTCCATTTGTACGGCTATTAAACCAACCAGAAAATGAGGCTGCGCCAATTCGGGTTTGTACTTAAGTATCAATTTCGCAGCAGCACTTGCGTCTTTGAAATTACCTTTTTGCAAAGCCTCAAATCCAATTTTGAGATATTTTACAGCATGAACGTCTGTGAACTCGGGCGTCTTTGTTCCTGTACCCTTTAAATTTGTCATTGGCCTATTTATACAGTCTTGTTGGTCATCGTGAAGACACAAAAAAAGGAACTGCGACAGTTCCTTTTTTAAGATTATGAAATACGGTTATTCACCCCAATCATAGGTAAAGGTTGCCCCGAATGTTCGCGGCCTGCTGACCCCGAAATGAACCGCCTGAAATGTATCGCTTCCTTCATAGCCTCCGTAAAAATATTCTTCATCCGTAATATTTTCCACATAGACCGTGAATCCCCAGCCGCTATCATGTTTGTAACCAATGCGTGCAGATGAATCGAACCAACCGTCAAGTTCTGCCTCTTGTTGGTTGGCAAGGCCATTTGAGTATGAATCTGACTGCAAAGCAGCATCAACTGAGGCAGTGACTTCTCCATTATTGCCCATTCTTTGATGATATGAAAGCATGCCTGATGCCATTAATTCAGGAGACCCCGGGAGCCTGTTCCCATCGCTTCCTGGCTCAATGAAGTTAGCACCTTTGATTTCATTTTCGTTCCATCCTGCAGCCAGAATGAAATCGAAGTTTTCGCTGAGTTCAGCTTGCATGCTGGCTTCTAAACCATAGCCTTTTACTTTGCCGACATTTGCGACTTTGGCGCCCCGATCAAAGTATCCAAGTTGCAGGTCTTTGTAATCATAGTAATAACCTGTCAAATCATAACGCAACCGTCCATTGGCGGTATTGCCTTTGATTCCGGTTTCATAAGACCATATTTCTTCGGGTCGATAATCATTGGTCGTAGCGCATTGACTAAGTACAGTTATGCCATCGGCTGCAAATCCATCGCCATTGGGACCACAAGTTCCGGGATCCACACCAAAACTGTTATTGCCGCCTGATTTCCAACCTTTTGAAACGCTGGCATAAAGCGTGGTATCGGAACTCGGTTTATATCGAACAAGAAAACGCGGCGTGAAATCGTCCCAACTTTCCGTAGATCTCACTTCAGCGTCCGTTGTCAGCCCATATTGGTAATAGGGGCCAAGCGCGCTCGTTGGCAATGGAACATCCAAGCCCATATTTTTTTTGTTTTTCTGGTAACGTACACCTGCGCTGACATCCAATTTGTCAGAAAGGGCATAAGTCAGGTCAAGGTAGGCAGCCCAACCACTAAACGTTCCGTCCAGAATGCCAGTTTCATCGAGTATACCTGACGGGGTGGCGAAGCCATAGTAATAGTAAGAGGCGTAATAAAGACCCTGACAGGTAGATGCCGCAGTCCCATAATAAGCGTAATAATAAACACCGCAAATTACGTCATCCGCTGCGCGGTTTCTAAAGACTGTATTTATATTTTCACTGAAATATGATGCACCTGTATACCAACTCAGCGGACCTTCCGTTTCAGACAACATGCGGAATTCCTGCTGGAAATAGTCGCCTTCCTGATCCTGGCCATAATCATAAAAGACTAGAGTCGTCGCATCATAATCTTCTGAATAATCATATTCGTAGTCTTTATAGCCAGTCAGGGATGTCAGGGTGGCAAATCCAAGATCGACATTCACCTCCGCGCCAAATGACAAAACTTCAGCCTCGTCAATAGCGCCAAGCCCCATATCCGCATGAACTGTTCGTGGATCCGGGCCTGGGAGGAAACCGGTGCCGTACAAAGCCGTTTGGGTTGCGGTTGCTGTACCTTCAATTGGACGGTAAAGGGTACCTGATTGTTCCCGGTCTTCATATTCAACCATTAAATTGGCATCCCATGTATCACCTTTGAAAGCTGCCGATGCCCGGAATGCATATACGTCATGACCGCCAAATTTGTTAGCGTTGGGCATAGCAGTATTGGTAACAAAGCCATTTTCTGTACTAGCGTATCCGGCTAATCGAAAGGCAGCATTATCTGATGTCGAGAAGTTTATTGCGCCTTCGGCATTGAATATGCCGCGCTCACCCGCTCCGAGTGACACATACCCATTATTGCTATTATAGTCTGGCTTTTTAGTATGGACACTAATAGCGCCGGAGATAGCGCTCCGGCCAAACAGGAAGCCTTGAGGACCCCGCAGTAGTTCAGCACGTTCCATATCAAATAATTCGGATGACGCCGAACCCGTACGGCCTTGATACAAATTATTTTTGAAGAAGCCTACCGAAGGGTCACCGCCATTCCCGTAATCATTTGTCGAAATACCACGAACGTTGATGAAATCGAGGAAACTATCGGGCGTTTCGCCTGAAAACCCCGGTGTGTATTTCACCAGTGATTTAAGGTCTTTCATATTGGTTCGTTCTATAAATTCAGGTGAATAGGCTGTAATTGCAAGCGGAACGTCGATGATGCTCTCAGCCCGTTTTGTAGCAGTGACGATAATCTCATCATCGTCAGGATCATCCTGAGCAGTTACCGGACTCGCCAAAAGTAAACTCGAAATCGCTACAATCGACACACAGGTTTCAAGCCGCATCTTTCTAGAAATATGATAAGTGCCCATTAAAATTGTCCCCTTTATAACTTTGTGATCACATTTATACACAATAAAAGGATTTCGCCAAGAGTTCATTGGATTAATTTTTGAGATTTTTAATTTTGTGCATACATTCACACAAACCACTGTAATTAGGGCATTCTTTTGGCTTTTTGTTCAAAAACCGTCGCAAATAAAAAAATAAAACTTTTCAATTTAGAAAAAATCCGTCAAAACGTGATCACAAACTAGTCGATTAGTATCGGAGTCACACATCACGAAATGACGAAACAATATGATACAATCATCATCGGCGCCGGGCATAACGGTCTGGTTTGCGCAGCTTACCTTGCCAAAAAAGGTCAAAAAGTATTGTTGCTGGAGGCGGCCGATACACTTGGAGGTCTGGCGTCGACACGGGAATTCCATCCAGGCTTTAAAGCTTCGGTTGCTCACACGATCAACCAGTTTTCATCAAAAATCGTGGGGGATTTAAATCTGGCGGCATACGGATTTAAATCCGGCAAACCGATGCAGTCAGTTGGTCTCAGCGAGGACGGTCAGCATGTGAGCATTGCAAACGGGAAGGTAACTGGCGTCGGACAGAGCGATATTGACGCCTTCGCCCGGTACACTAAAATGATGCAACGCTATGCCAAGGCGATGGCTGGATTCAGCCTACAAACCATTCCGCCTATAGGCAATAACAGTTTTTCTGAAGTTCTGACATTTGCGAAAATGGGATTGAAAATCCGCGGCTTGGGCCGGGAAGATATGCGCGAACTTCTTCGGATCATATCATTACCAGCACGTGATTTGATGGATGAGAATTTTGACAATCCGATCTTGAAAGCCATGCTGAGCTGGGATGGGCTCATTGGCTCAAAAATGGCACCGCGCTCACCTAACAATACCGTGTTGATGATGTTGTTCCGGATGATCGGTGAACATAGGGGGGCTCACGCCCTACCTGTCGGTGGCATGGACGGGTTGATCAACGCGCTTTCTAACGCCCTCACATCTTCTGGCGCAGAAATCCGCACGTCAGCACCCGTCGGGCAGGTTCTGGTGAACCGTAGCAAAAACGGATTGAGCGCCGTTGGCGTTATTTTGCAAAACGGAGAAGAATTTAAGGCACAACGTATTGTGTCGGCGGTTGACCCAAAGCAGACATTTTTGGATTTGGTTGGTGTCGACAATCTCGAGATCGAATTCACCAATCGGATTAACCGGTTGCGCAGTGACGGATATGTGGCCAAGCTCCATCTGGCGCTCGACGGACTGCCGGATTTCAACGGCATAAATATCCCGAATGAACGAATGATCATCGCGCCGGAAATGGACGCGATAGAGTTCGCCTTTGACGATGCCAAATACGGCGAAGCCTCTTCAGAGCCCGTGATGGAAGTCATGCTGCCAAGTCTGCGGGATCAGTCACTCGCGCCGGAAGGCAAGCACGTGCTATCCGCCCATATCATGTATGTGCCGTATAATCGTAAAGGCGGTTGGACCAAGAAAGCCAAGGACCAATTGGCTAAAAACGCGATTAAAACTCTGTCTCAATACGCCCCAGGGATTGAAAAACAAATCGCCCATGCCGAATTGCTGACGCCTGCCGACATCGCTGAAAGCCATTTGGTCACAGGCGGGCATTGGCATCACGGCGAATTCGCCCTCGATCAGATGATGATGATGCGTCCGACATATGAAGCCGCTCAGTATAAAACACCTATACCCGGCCTGTACCTGGCCAGCGCCGGTTGCCATCCGGGAGGTGGGATAATGGGCGGGCCCGGCCACAATGCGGCGCACGAGATTTTGAAATGAAAAAATATGACGCCATTATCATTGGGGCCGGGCATAACGGGTTGACCAACGCGGCCTATCTGGCGCGGGCTGGGCTTGACGTGTTGGTGGTCGAGAAAAACGATTATATCGGCGGCGCTGCCGCGTCGCGCCAGCTACATAACGGGTTCTGGTACTCAAATTGTTCCTATGTCTGCTCCATGATGCGCCAAGCCATTCATCGAGACCTAGACTTAACGAAACACGGACTGGTCTTGGTGCCGTATCTCGGAACTGTAGGTTTTGCAGACAACGGTGATACCCTGATCAGTTACCATTCTGAGGGACCGGAATATAATCATTTGCGGGCCCGTTCACCTCATGACGCAGATGCCATGTTCCGTTTCCAGACCGATCTGGCCCGCTATGCGCAATTGATCCGCAAGACTCTGTTACGCACGCCGCCCGACCCGACATCGTTCAGGCCACGCGATATCAAGGAACTGATTTTCCTGGCCAGGGAATTCGGGACGTTAGGCCAAAAAGAAATCTATGAATATATCCGTTTCTTCACCATGAGCGCCGCTGAGTTTCTCGAGGATTATTTCGAGGATGATTTGATCAAGGCGGCGATGGCAAGCCCCGGGATCATCGGAACGGCGCTTGGCGTTTATTCGCCCGGTTCCGCCTATATCCTCCTGCACCATGTTATGGGTGATGTAGACGGTAATATCGGGGCCTGGGGTCTAGCGCGTGGCGGAATGGGCGCGATCTCAAAAGCCATAGCCGGCGCTTTACAGGAAGCCGGCGGTGAAATCATGACCGAGGCTCCGGTAAAACAAATTCTGGTAACGAACGGCAAAGCCGTCGGTGTCATTCTTGAGAACGATGAAGAACTTCATGCCAATATTGTGGTCTCCAACCTGGATGCCAAGCGGACATTTACCAAAGTCATGGACAAGAAAGATTTGCCGCCGGGTATTTATGACAAGGCGAAAAACTTCAAAATCCGCGGCTCGTCTGGTAAAGTCAATATCGCCCTGTCCGGCCTGCCTAAATTCACCAATGTCCCTGACAACCGCTATATCAATCGCGGCGGGCAGGCATTCCTGGGATCGCTCGAGACCATGGAGCGGGCCTATGATTGCTGGAAACGTGGCACATGGTCTGAGGACCCGTTTGTCGAATCCGTCATTCCGTCCGCCTGGGATCCCACAGTAGCCCCGCCCGGCCAGCACTGGATGTCAAACTTTATTCAATACTGTCCAGCCGAACTTGCAGACGGTCCGTGGACACCGGAAAAGCGCGACGCCTTTGGTCAAACCGTGATCGATAAAATTGAACGCTATAGCCCGGGCTTTAAAAAACTGATTCTACATGCAGAAATCCGTACGCCCCATGAAATCGAAAACGAGGTCGGCCTCACTGAAGGTAATATTTTCCAGGGCGAACTGACGATTGACCAGCTCTTGTTTAACCGCCCCTTCCCGGGCTACGCCCAGTACCGAATGCCGATCAAGAATATGTATATGTGCGGATCCTCGACCCACCCAGGCGGCGGCGTTTCTTCGGCCTGCGGGGCCAATGCGGCGCGGGAAATACTGAAAGACTTAAGACGGAAAAACACGGTTCCGGAGGATGATTGTTACGATGAGTAAAATCAAAGATCCATTCGCCGGGGAACGACTCAAGGAAACGCCATTCCACCCTAGGCAGTCGGCGCTTAATTTGCGCAATGCCTGGTCAAGCTGGAACGGATATCTTTTTGCGGATTGTTATTATGAAGCGGAATACGAATATTTTTGCATCCGAAATCAGTGCGGCACCTATGATATTACACCGATGCAAAAGTATGAGATCAGCGGCGCGGATGCCGAGGCCATGCTCAACCGTATGGTTACGCGTGACATCTCCAAACTTCGAAAGAACCGGGTCACCTATGTATGCTGGTGCACCGACGAGGGACGGATGATCGATGATGGGACTATTTTCATGCTCACCTGCGGCAGTCCGAGCCTTGCCTGGCTCAGGAAAAGCAGTTTCGGCTATAAAGATGTCACCATCAAAGATTTATCCGATACAGTCGCGGCCCTGTCATTCCAAGGGCCGACCAGCTGCGAAGTCCTTAAGAAAATGGGCCTCTCCAAAATCGATACCCTAAAGCCCTTTGGTATCAAGCATTTCAAATTCAAGGGCGGAAAATTGATGGTATCGCGCACCGGATTTACGGGTGATTTAGGGTATGAGTTGTGGATCGACCCCAAATTGGCGCTGGATCTCTGGGACGCGCTCTATGCGGCCGGAGAAGACTTCGGTATCCAGCCCTATGGCGAAACGGCGACCAATATGGCACGGCTTGAGGCTGGGTTTATCATGCCTGAAATGGAATTTAATGAGGCGCTCAAGACCATCCATTTCCAGCACGACCAAACGCCGCTCGAGTTGGATCTAGGCTGGCTGGTCGACTTCAAAAAACCGCATTTTAATGGTCGCAATGCCTTGCTGCGCGAGAAGGAAAAAGGCACGGAATACATGCTAACCAAGCTCGATATCCAGGGCAATAAACCGGCGGAGGAATCTTTTCTCTACAGTGACAAAGCCTGCACGAAACAAATCGGGTATGTGACTTCGGCCATGTGGTCGCCGGTCGTAAAAGCCAATATTGCACTGGCGATGATCAAAACCAAGCATCTGGACGGTGATATTTGGGCAGAAATCAACTATGTCAAAGAGCTGCGGCAATTGAGCAAAATGGCCAAATGTACGGTGATGAAAAAACCATTCTGGGCCCCGGCGCGCGCCAAAGCTACGCCACCCGGACCCTATTAAAAGAACATGATGGAAAAGCTTTTTGGCAAAGTTGTTTCTGTACATCTCGGAACTGAAGGCGAACTCGGGAAACAGCCCGCGCCATATTTGCAAGCGAAACTGGACGGGTTTGTTGGCGATCGTCACCGTGGATTGTCACGGGAAAACTGGGAGCACGACAAACAGGACGAAGACATCGTGCGACGCAATGAACGTCACTGGACCGCAATTTCATCGGAAGAACTGATGCAAATTGAAAACGCGCCGCTCGACATTACATTCAATAAGTAAACTTAAGGAAGCGATTACTACGTGCTAGCAGCTTTGTGTGTTTTTCGGTAAATAACATAAGTTGCTATTAAGCCTAGAAAGCTCAAAGCCGAGACCATGAGAAATAAATACTGATAGCCTCGGCTGCCCGGGTAGGTATCCAGAATTACACCTCCTAAATACGGCATAAAGATATCTGGCGTATAGCCGATCACAGAGACAATGCCCGTTGCGATGCCGGTGACGGCCAATGGAACGCCCCCTCGTTCCAGAAGTGAGAAATACGTTCCGCGCAGGGCGAAAGCCACGCCCGCAAGCAGGCCGCCATTCAAAACCAAAAGCAGGAACAAATCCGGTGTTCCGGGTATGACGGCGAAAACAAGAAAACTGCCCGTCATGACGATGAAGAATATGAAGACGGCTATCGCGGGTCCAATTCGATCGGCGAAAAACCCCGCTGCAATGGCGGCAAAGGGCGCGATCCAGTATTTTCCCGCGCCGATAGCCCCTGCGCCGACATCGCCTAGAGCATAGGCATCTGACGCGTATGGGGTAAAAAAGATAGTTCCCCACATGCCGGCATAGGCTGCCAAGACAACAATCGCGATCAACCAAACCATAGGTAGCTTTAAGGTTTTTATGACAGTGCTGATATCGATCTCATGCTTCTGTTGCGGGCTTTTCTGTTCGACGGATATCTTATCACTGAGACACCGCCATACCAGAATTGCCAAAATCAATAAAACTACGGAAGTCAAAACAATAGTTTCAGAAAAAGCGGCGCTATCACCACCTCTGAAAGCAAAAAGTGCTAAAATAGCTGTTGTTAACACCAGCTCAGTCAGGTTTCTTCCCCCTTCCAGGATGCCAAATGTTCGTCCTTGTTCGTCTTCTGAGCCCCAGTTGCGCGTTGTTTTGATCAAGGCTGACCAAAATATGCAGGCTGTCGATATGCCCCAAATACCATGTAAAATAACGCAAATTTTGAAAGAGGGCGTTGTCGAGAAAACAAAACCGCCAGCCGCTGTAATCAATAAGGCGACAGAAATAAGCTTCCGTGGTGAAAAGCGATCTGCCAACCACCCCCCTGGTAGATATCCGATTAGGGATAGCGTGCCAAAGGTGCTTAGAAGAATGCCTATTTCCGTTTTTGAAAAACCGAAGGCCTTTATCATGGGCATGTAAAGTATTTCCGAAAAAAACGGCAGCCAATACATCAAACTGCCAGATAAACAGAGTAAAATCATAGTGAGCCATTTTTCAGAAATAGTCATTTCCACGGCGCTCCCAACTTATAACCGACACCATAGCGTTACTGTATTAAAGGGCAAATGATCTTTGTTCTTCATCGGGAAAATGTTTTTTAGCCAAATGGCTTGAAATCATATCAATTAAGACATGCTCGTTATTAGATACAACCAAATTTTATTTCTCGTACGCCAAAGTCTCTTTAGAGCGGGAGAGAGAACGACACGCCTGTCTTGAACAATTTGGTGTGAAAAAACTCTAAGATAACTCTATATGCATTTGCTACCAGTTTTGCTCTCTATATTTTAATACTATTCCGACCATATCTTAAAAATATCTTTTAAGATCAATACTTTGGTTTGCCCAGTCCACATAATTCAAAGTTCGGCATAATCAGTGTCTTCGTAAAACACGCGAATGGGATAATGATGTTCGCGGCCATGCATGACGCCCATTGTAGGTACATCCTTGCTCATCCGGCCTCATCCCCTTTTAATTTACTATCGTCAAACAGCATGGGCGTAGCTGGTTGAACAGGGGCGGTTAATCCCAAATGGGCATAGGCTCTAGCCGTTGCGATGCGCCCTCTGGGGGTACGCTGTAAGAAACCCTGCTGGATCAAATAAGGCTCGATCACATCGTCTATGGCGTCACGGGCTTCGGAGAGCGCTGCGGCTAGTGTATCAGCCCCGACGGGGCCACCGCCAAACATTTCGCACAAGGCGTGAAGATAACGCATGTCCTGTTTATCAAGGCCAATATCATCGACGCCTAATCTGATCAGAGCGGCATCAGCCGCCGTGCGGTCAATCTTTGTCGCACCCGCATCTTCAGCTAAGTCCCTAACCCGGCGAAGTAACCGGCCCGCAACACGCGGCGTTCCTCTTGCCCGCCGCGCAATTTCCCTCGCGCCATCAGCCGTCATATCAAGGCCAAGCTTCCCCGCATTTCTTAAGACTATTTTGGACAGCTCAGCGGCGTCATAAAATTCAAGACGAACCGGAATACCAAAACGGTCTCTAAGCGGCGTAGCTAGCAGGCCTGCTCTCGTCGTTGCACCGATTAACGTAAACGGCGCGAGATCAATTTTAATTGAGCGAGCCGCAGGTCCTTCACCGATGATCAAATCAAGCTCAAAATCTTCCATGGCGGGATAAAGCACTTCTTCGACCACCGGATTAAGTCGGTGGATTTCGTCTATGAAAAGCACATCGCGCGGCTCAAGGTTAGTGAGCAGCGCCGCCAAATCTCCGGCCTTGGAAATCACAGGCCCAGATGTAGATCTGAAATTCACCCCAAGCTCACGGGCAACAATTTGAGAGAGCGTGGTTTTACCAAGTCCGGGCGGGCCGGATAAAAGAAGATGATCGAGTGGTTCTGAGCGACGCGCCGCCGCATCCACATAGACTTTGAGATTTTTAATCGCGCCTTGTTGGCCGACAAAGTCTTCAAAGCTCAGCGGACGCAAGGCTCTGTCGCGGCCATCGCCTATTTGCCCTTCGGCTGATATGATACGCTCTTCAGTCATTACATTTACCGCTCATCCCCGCGAAGGCGGGGACCTCTTAACATTCCCGCGCCAGATTCCCGCCTTCGCGGGAATGAGCGGTATTAATTATCCTTTGCTCATTTCCTTCAGCGCCACTCGGATCAAATCATCAAGATCCGGCGCTTCACTAAATGTGTTATAGGCACTGGCGACAGCTCGCAAGGCTTGGGATTGATCGATGCCCAAATTGGCCAAAGCGGAAACCGCATCATTGCGTAGGCGCATATCGGTTGCGGCTGGGGTCGCCTGTTCTGCTTTTCCAGGCGAAGCCGCAAACACGCCGCCAATGCCTCTACCTGATGGCGGGGCCTTGCCAGCGAGTTCTGAGGCAATACGTCCGGCCAGTTTAGGACCAACGCCGCTTGCGCGCGCAAAAGTCGCTTTGTCCTCAAGGCTAACCGCCGATAAGATTTCGCCAGGACTTAAAATATCAAGTATAGCCAGCGCCGCTTTTGGGCCAACGCCCTGAACTGACTGGAGCCGCACAAACCAAGCACGGTCTTCTTCACTGGCAAACCCATAAAGCGTGATGGCTTGTTCGCGCACATGGGTTTCAACATGGACACAAACGGTTTCGCCCGTCGCAAAACTACCAAGGGTCCGAGAGCCGCACTGGACGAGATAGCCAACACCGTTCACATCGATAATGGCTTCGCCGCTTCCGGCAACGAGGCAAGTGCCTGTTAACATGCCGATCAAGATCTAAGACCTAATATATTTTCGCTCACCCCGCTGAAGAGCGGGGCCCACGCTATTGTTCCGGTTTTCATCTTTCCACAAATCATCAACCTCTCTTGATCGTGGATCCCTGCCTTCGCCGGGATGAGCGGAAGTTTCATCAATACCATCATGCGCTAATCCTGTAACCCTGCCCTGCCGCGCTCACCCGGTGACCATGGCAAATTGCAATGGCGAGGGCATCGGCCGCGTCGCCGGCTTTGACGCCGCATCCCGGCATCAGGACATTCATCATATGAGCGACTTGTATTTTATCGGCAGAGCCCGTGCCCACCACAGATTTTTTCACGGACTTGGCTGAATATTCTCCGACCGCTAATCCGGGCAAGCTCGCAGCCAATAAACAAATAGCTCTCGCTTGACCCAGCTTAAGCGCGCTTGCGGCGTTATTCTTCATAAAGGCTTCTTCTACAGATGCTTCATTCGGATCGTGAATGTCTATGATTTGCGTAATCGCTTCGAACAATTCGCGCAGGCGGCTATGCAGCTCTGCCTTGGGATTAGGCCGAATAACGCCGTGGGCGATATGGCGGAGCTTTGTCCCCTCCATCTCAACCATGCCCCAGCCACAAGCGACAAGGCTCGGGTCCAGGCCCAATATTCGAATCCCGTTCATGCGAAGAACAATAGAGGAACATCTGATTTACGCAAGACAAAAGGGGTTAACGAAAATTAACCATAATAGCCTTAATCTTGCCCTAATTTCGCCCGTTTTTCGCCAGATGACTCAGTCACATCAGACCTGTGGGGGAAACCCCGCGTCTTCTCTAGGTCCCAATCGGAAACGCATATCTGGAGAAGACGCACCTAAAGGAAGATAACCAAGCTGATCGTTTGAGGGGGCAATATTCGGCCAGTTTTGGACCACAATTTCTGACCACTAGAGGGTGGAAAATGGGTGCATAATGCATCTGCTAACCAGAAGTGAAATTCAAATTCACTTCACTAATACCGAGGAGAGACCTATGCGGTTTATCGCGCTCATTACGGTTGCCATGTTCGTTATGACGAGCCCGGCAATTGCCCAGACAGAGGTACAAGACAGCCCGCCTGTCATAGAGCCTCAAAATAAAATGGACATCACGACGCCTGAAACCATGACCGATGCAACGGGCGACCAAGACACGATCCCATCGCCCGAGCCCATAGAGCAACCAGAACTGACACCCAAAACCCCAGAGCTAGAACCTATAACTGATACGGACGCTAAAGATACTCAGAGTGATATCTTAGAACCATTAGTCGATGGGCCAAATAATAGCGCCCTGGAAAAAGATGATGCCGCGCAAACATTGTCTAACGACCCTAAGTTCAGCACGCTCTCAGATGCCATAGAAAGGACGGACTTAACCCAAACCTTTCAAGGCGCGGGTCCGTTCACAATTTTCGCCCCAACGAATGCAGCCTTTGAAACATTGCCTCAGGAGAAGCTCCAAATGCTCCTCAAGCCGGAAAATAAAGACACGTTGTCGAAGATTTTGACCTACCACGTCGTCGAAGGGTCGGTTAACTCTGACACGCTTCTGGATAACATCGAAGCCGAAGGTGGCAACTATAATATCGAAACACTCAATGGCGGCTTTCTCACGGCAATCCTGGCCGAAGGCGATGTTTACTTACTCGATACAGGCAGCCGCATCGCCAAGATTGAGCAAACCGACATTGAGGCATCTAACGGCATTATTCACGGGATTAGTACCGTGGCATTACCCAAACCGAATAAAGGCTAACAGCTGGCCCGCGGATTCGCGGGTCTTATCTCGCCTTATAGAAATGCGATTGCTCGCGCGAGGTTTTCCCGCGCTTGTGCTTCCCACAGCCTGGAAAAATGATCGGTCCCATATACCTTCGAGCGATCTAAAAACCCCTGTAATATCTCTTTGCGTTTCTTACGATAAATGAACTTAGGCACACGTCGATATTCTTTTCGTATATTGCGCTCATACACATCATAGATTTCCGGCATAGCCCCCAGAATAGACAAATCAATATCAACTAATATTTGAGCATCCTTCTCGGTGGTTTTAGCATCATGACATGTGGCCATAATTAAATCTTCGATCTTATTAATATCCTTTGCAGAAGCATTATTCCCTTCCAAAAACTCAATAGCCCAGTCAGTACTATCCCGTTCATTGGTCGCAGAAAAAGGTTTGTAAATGGCGTCATGAAACCAAAACGCTAAAGCAATGGACTTCCAATCGTCTACTTCGCCCCGGACTGAATGAAGGTGACGCAGGCAGGCAGAAATATGGCTGGATGTGTGGTAATATCTATGGGGTTCTGCATGGGCGGCTTTTAAGACATCATAGGTCGACACGTTTTCAGAAAAACCGAATGCCTGCATCAGGGCCTGCCAATTTTCATAGGTCATCCCGTTCCTCCATCACATATCTAGCCCCATAATACTGTTGAATATTCCCAAACCATAGTGAACCCGCAAATACGCAGACCTCCTATTCGCGAGGCTCAAAACGCCCCATATTTGACAAAAACCAGTATTTCAGACATATTTTTCTCAATAATTTGGGCGCAACCAAAATCAAAAAACATTACGGGGATCATCTATATTGATGATGCGGAGCCTATAGGCTCCGTATATTTGGTTATAATGGGCATATTTGTGGGGGGAGACATCACATGCAAAAAAGAAATATATTCCTAAGCGGATTACTGGCTTTTACCATGGCCAGTTGCGCCACAATCGAAGATTCCAACATGGACAGTCAATCCATGAATGCCCATGGAAAATTACCCGCCAGCGCTCGTACTCTTGATATGTTTAAACCCGGCAGTGAAGTTTGTTATGATCGCGAGGTCATGGGCGAAACATTTGTGGTCGATGCCCATAATCATTTCAGGCCCTTTGGCGGCGCCGCCAAGTCTATGGACGAGATCAATTCCTACCTGCTCGATACGGGCGTTTTGTTCGTCAATGTGTTTGGCATAGGCCAAAGTCTGCCAGTCGATTCGACCTGTGAATATTATCTCGACTGCATTGGCACGCCTGCCCGACCCTCCATGAAAAATGATTTCGTCAATGCCTCTAACTATCTTGATAGTGATCCGGAAGGCACGGTCATGACCATGTCGATGACCTTCCCTGATTTGGCCAACCCTGAAAATGTCGCCGCGCAAATAGCTGTTATGGATGAAGAATTTCCCGGCATGTTTAAATGGATGGGCGAAGTTAATTTGGTCAAACAAGCCCTGTTTGGCAATCATCACAGCGCCGCACCGCAAAGCGCGATTGCAGACTGGTCTGAATTCATGACCATCCTTAGGGATCGTGATATCCCCATATCAATCCATTCCGACCTGGGCTCAGACGATCAACCCATGAAATATGCTTATTTGATGGATGAAGTTCTACGCCTCTATCCCGACAATAAAATTGTCTGGGTTCATATGGGTCTGTCCAAAGAACTCCCTTCTATAAATCCCGATACTCATATCACCAAAATGCAAGACTATCTGGATCGATATCCCAATTTGATGCTCGATATTACATGGCGGGTAATCTTTGACAATTATTTCCAAGAGCCAGATATGCGCGCCAAATATGCCGCATTTTTTGAATATAATTCAGACCGTATTTTACCGGGCACAGATTTTGTCGCCTCCCATAAAAAAACATATGAAGTTTATAAAAATGAAGTTCTGGCCAATTCTGATATTTTCAAAGATTTATCGAACACTGCCTTTCGGAATATTGCGCTGGGTCAGAACTATTTTGATATAGCCGGTATGGATTATACCGCGCCGGATGTTTGCAAATAGGCATTTTATGAAACGAAATTTCAAAGCAATCTTTTGGGCGGCCAGCTTATCGATAATTGGCGTATTATCCGCATCGGCGCAGACAAATGATTTAACGTTCCTCACAAAAGCTAAAAGCCTTGGCGATCCTTGTTTAAAGGCCATGGAAAACAAAATGGTTGCATCCTATGTGGATGAGTTTTGCCTTACGCAATACAATGCCTTGCTCGCAGAATATCAAAGCGGGTCCACAGATAGCGCGTCCTATGATCAGTTTTTTGGCCTATATGGTAGCGCTATTTTACATGTGCTGATAGCTAATGAAATGGTTTCAAATGGCGGCGTGGCGTCAGATAAGCTCTGTGGCTATGCCGTTGCACTCAGCAACGTCGCCGAATTGAACCCCGACTGGAGCGGATTTGGTCCAGCAGATTCCATCCAGAGCACTAAAAAAGTGATGGATGAACATGTCATACCCATTTGCATAAAAGACGAATAAGGCCAATTAGAGCACGCTCATGAAACACACGACGCTATCAATCCTCCTTTTAGCCGGCACGGCCTTAAGCGCGGCGCCTGCAACGGCCCAGTCAAACCCAGGGAATTTGACGGTGAATGACGGCACAATTGGAGCGGCCTTGGTACTGGCAGTCTGTGAAGGCAGTATATGTATAAGCCAGTCAGTCCGTGATTTGATATGAAAAAACTCATCGCATTTTTATTCGTTATTGTCGGGCTTATAATCCTTCTCGCCGGGCGCAGCAGTGAACCCGACAAGCAAACCGTGGAAGAGGCAAAAACTGAAACCCTGGATGAGAAGATCGAAAAACTCGATGATGACCTTGCCGCGCTAGTACCCGATTTTGTGGACGCCTCAACTATGCCTTGGCTTGAAGGAGTTTGGGGCACGCTCAGCCATGAGGCATTTTTGCCCGGATGCAGCGCAAAAGACGGATTAGGCTTCATTCAACTGATAGCGTCGGACTATGTTTTTGAGGCCGTCTCTGAACCCGAACCATCAAAGGCCGGAACGGGAAAGTTCACAGAAAAAACCATGGGAGCCGCAACCCTTAGTAAAGCAGAAGACGGCTATTTCAGCCTAACCCCGCCAAAGTGGGAAGATGCCTATCTTCGCCTAAAACCTGTCAGTCGTGACCTACTCGATGCCATTTTATATGAGTTCGTTCCCGCCGAAACGGAATGGAAACCTACGCAGACTTTTCAGATTAAGCGCTGCCAATAGCTTTACTCAAGACGTGTGCGTAATTGTGCCCACGTCAAAACGTCCTTTTGCTTCCATGGATTATAGGACCAGCAAATTTGCAGGCCGAATAAAAACAACGCTCCAAAGGCAATACTGCCCTTCATAAATTTGTGTTTTGGAACGTCAGTTATAATGGCCAAAGCAATGGCAACAATACTGCCTAGAACTGCCACAAGACCAATCCCGAACAGGATTTTTGTAACTTTATCAGTCTCGCCATAGGTCACCGTAATCGGAGGTTTTGCCGTTTCCATAGCACTGCAAACCTTCCCGACGGCATCATAAAAGCCCGCCAAATCCGGATCATTGGACGGCGTTGAGGTAAAGCTCGCATTAATCGATAGTTGAAAAGGTTTGGCACCTACGCGGGCGATATCCAAACGTTTGAATTTATACTCCCGCGCCAGCATGCTCACATATCTCGCCGATTGCGCGGCGTTCAGATCCATAGAATCTTCCAGCTCATCGTCTTTCCATTTCTCAATCCGGTCATCGAATATTTTAAAGGTTCGCGCAGAGGCTAAAATGGCTGGCTTAAACGTCGAAGTGGCAATCACTTTGTCAACATTTCCCGTGGCCACTGGTTAGGGCGGTAGGTCTTGGGCCTATTTTTATTCAAAACCTTAAAAAGGATAGGCAGGAAAATCAGGATTATAACAATCCGGAAAATACTGGTACCGCCGGGAATACCTGTGATCGAAACAATCGGCGCAAGGAACATCAGTAATAGTAACGTAAAAAAAGTAACCAGCACATTACCGATAAAAGCAGCCTTCGTAGACCCGCTATGAAATATGGTCGACGTATCGTCTGGAAACATATCATGAAAGGCGGATACGAATGCCTTAAACGGTTCGGCCTGCAGCTCGAAATCCAACATGCCGCCATAATTGATATTGGTGATTATGTGATCCATCGGCGTGTAAATATGAAGACCAACACGGCGGGTTTCCGCCCGGCTAGGCTCAAACCTTAACCGAACAGATTTGATATCTTCGCGGCGGATGAAGCCGGATTTTTCTTCCTTTTCCAGCTCTTCCCAGCGCACACCATCCGCTTCGACGGTCCACTTGGTTTGGGCCTTAAAGGCGTGAAGTTTTTGTGTGTAGGATGTGCTGATCATAAATGGTGCGCTCTATTCCTTAGGTATCAATTATCACGCAAGGTTTGCGCCGACGGACCATGGCCAGATTTTGATTGCAGGGTAACGATGCGCGCAATGGCCTTGTCATAATCACCGTCACTGACCCGGTAAACCATCGAGCCAATTTTATGTAAAAGGCCCGGCTCATCATAATCATCTGTCAAATTTACACAGGCTTGATCCATGAGTTCCTGCTCGCCCTGTGACTGGCTCGTATTGCCTTTATCGATTACTTCACTGAGCTTTGCCTGTTTGTATCGCTCTTGTAAAATATTACAGACGATATCATCGGTTAGATCATCATTATCATTTCCGGCGTTTAGAAGCGCAAAATAGGCTGAAAATATAGCCGTATACCCTCGATATTTGGATATATCCAAAGCAATCGTGTCATAGATATTATCTGTCACGGCGAAATAGTTACTATTCTGCCTCTGGATATAGTTGATCTCAGATATCGCCGCGGCGCAGTCTGATAACATGTCCATCAAATACTCAATACTGACTTGGTCTTTGTATTGAAAATAATAGCTTTCTTTGCGGTTACAGGCAGATCCAAGACCTTTAACATAGTCCATATTAACCGGAGTTGGTGCGGGCAATCCCAAATCATATGACGCTAGTTTTTTACGGTTATCATTCGTAACAGCGGCCACTGGCGCTACGGTAACAGCGGACGCAGAAGACAGCGTCTTACGATCAACCCATGCCTTTGCCTCAGCGCTACCTTGATTGGCCGCTTGCTCATACCAGAATTTGGCATGCCCATCATTTTGACGGACGCCCCAACCATTTTCCCAAAGCCGGGCGTAGACCACCATGGCTTCTAATTCACGCTCTATCGCCGCCTTTTCAATCCAAAGCGCGGCATCCTCATAGGATTGAGCCACGCCATTTCCATGATAATATCTGAGCCCAAGACTTTCCTGAGCGGAAACATCTCCCGCTTGCGCTTTTGATTTCAGGGAAGCAATTTTATCTATAGGTTCAGGTGCGGCTTTATTCGGCTGATAAAGTGAAGAACCTTCAGGCAAAGCCGAATTACTGGCAGGTGGCTGCCAAGCAGTGACACCCCGAGCATT